>OMZQ01000005.1 GCA_900315595.1 uncultured Eubacteriales bacterium
ATATTGACAATCTGATCTCAACCATATTCCTCCGCTGCGGCAATCTCCCTCTCGTTCTCCCAGGCCGTTAGCTAACCCACACTTTGTAGTGATGACTCAGATAAGATGCAAATATTTAAAGTGCTAATGACCTCAAGAATATATGGATGGACTCCTGACAGCGTAAACGCGCTCAACATCATTGACGTTGTGTTTTCCGATGACAAAAAAGTTAGGGCAGCATGGAAAGACCTCAACGAAAAATACCATGTTACCAATCCGGACCAGCAACAGCTGAAGAAAATTGAACTTGCACAGTACAAATTGCTCGATGCAATCGCAAATGCGCTGGGTTACAAAAACAAGATTACATGGGAGACAATTCAGAATCCCTATATGCCCGACGGAATGGCAAGACAAATAGAGGCCCAGAAAAATATGCAACAGGCATATTTCAATGCCCTGGATGGGGTCAGCAGAATTGTTCAAAATCAAGGCAAACCACCAAAGGAGAACCCGTAAACCATATTGAAATCGAACGGACAACATTTTCTTAGGAGGAAATTGTTGCTTCTGTCTGTAAACGGAGGAAACATAGATGGCGGATATCAGAAATGACCGGGAGCGTGAAGAACTCCACAAAGCAATATGGAGCATTGCTGACGATCTTCGTGGCAGTGTGGACGGCTGGGACTTCAAGCAGTATGTGCTTGGCGTTATGTTCTACCGTTACATATCCGAAAACCTTACCAACTATATCAATGAAGGTGAGCATGCCGCCGGCGATGCTCAGTTTGATTATGCCAAAATGAAAGACTCAGACGCCGAAGGAGCCCGTGCCGGTTTGGTGCAGGAAAAGGGTTTCTTCATTTTGCCGTCTGAGCTTTTTTGCAACGTTCGGGCGAGAGCAACGGATGATGAAAACCTCAACGAAACGCTGGAGCGGGTTTTCAACAACATCGAGGATTCTGCCAAAGGAAGCGAGAGCGAGGATGATTTTGCCGGTCTGTTCGATGATCTTGACGTGAATTCCAACAAACTGGGCGCCACCGTTGCCAAACGCAATGAAAAGCTGGTTAAGCTTCTCAACGGCGTCGCCGATATGAAGCTGCGCTATAAAGATAACACCATCGATGCTTTCGGAGATGCTTATGAATACCTCATGAGCATGTATGCCTCCAACGCCGGGAAATCCGGCGGCGAGTTCTTCACACCGCAGGAAGTGTCTGAGCTTTTGACCCGGATCGCTGTTGTTGGGAAAACAGAAGTGAACAAGGTTTACGATCCTGCCTGCGGTTCGGGTTCGTTGCTCCTCAAAGCAGCGAAGATCCTCGGCAAAGAGAACATTCGGCAGGGCTTCTTTGGGCAGGAGATTAACCTGACCACCTATAACCTCTGCCGCATCAATATGTTCCTCCATGATATTGGCTACGACAAGTTCAATATTGCCAATGAGGACACGCTCATCAGCCCCCAGCACTGGGACGATGAGCCCTTTGAAGTCATCGTCTCCAATCCGCCATACTCAATCAAATGGGCGGGAGACGAGAATCCGCTGCTGATCAACGATCCCCGTTTTTCACCGGCGGGTGTTCTGGCGCCGAAATCCAAGGCAGACCTTGCCTTTATCATGCACAGCCTTTCATGGCTCGCTACCAACGGCACTGCGGCCATTGTTTGCTTCCCCGGCATCATGTATCGTGGCGGAGCCGAAAAGAAGATCCGTAAGTATCTGGTGGACAACAACTTTATCGATTGCATCATCCAACTGCCCTCTAACCTGTTCTATGGAACGTCTATCGCCACCTGCATCATGGTACTGAAAAAGAACAAGGCTGACAACAAGGTGCTGTTCATCGACGCCTCCGGCGAATGTGTGAAGGTAACGAATAATAACCGGCTGACGGAGGAAAACATTGCCGCCATCGTGGACGAGTTTGCTTCCCGGGAAGAAAAGCCCCACTTTGCCCACCTGGCAGAGTACGGCGAAGTGGTGGAGAATGAGTACAACCTTTCTGTATCTACTTACGTTGAGGCGGAAGATACCCGTGAAAAGGTGGATATCGAAAAACTCAACGCTGAAATTGCCGAGATCGTGGAGAAAGAAAACGAACTGCGGGAGGCCATTGATCGTGTTATTGCGGAAATTGGGGTATAAGGTATGAGATTGTCAGAGGTTTTGTCAAATCCGATTGCTTCCCAATTTGAGCAAGTGGATGGTTTTCTGAATAACACACGACTAAAGACCGGGAAGCAGAAGAAAATTGATATTGGCGCTGTTTTTCTTACATTTTACTGTAAGAATTGCAATGCAAATATAACGTTTCTTTCCGGTGAAGAATTGCACTGCATCGGCATCAACGATCATCTTGTTAGCATTGATTGTGTGGTAAGTTGCTCTCGCTGTGGGCAGACTGTTCCGATTTGGTTTCTGGTTGAATCTCGAAACGAGATATACTCTAGAGTTCCAGAGGTTCGGATCCTAAAACGCACAGAAAAACTATCAGACAAGGTCCTGCTGGGAACCGAACGTTATGGAGAGTATTCGACGTGGCTCGAAAAAGCAGACAGAGCATATCATGATGAGCTGGGCGCTGGCGCTATTGTATATCTTAGGCAGATTCTTGAAACCGCTACAATTCAAGTAGCCCAGCGGCAAGGAATAAACATCTTAAAAAGTAACGGCAAACGGAAACCTTTTAAGGAGATTCTTGAAAGCGTAGAAGCAGCTGTCCATATTATCCCACCTGAGTTTTCTGCTGATGGATATCGCTTATTTGGAGAACTGAGTGGTATCGTACATGGTGAAAACGATGAGGCGCTTGGGATTAAGAAATATGACGCATTACGACGTTTGGTTGTCGGCGTTCTTGATAAGGTTAAAGACACGCAAGAACTGACCGAGGCCATAAATGCTCTTGGATGGAGAATGGAGGAAACTGTAGTATGAGCAAACTCGAAAGATTAATCTCTGATTTGTGCCCTGACGGAGTGGAATATAAAAAAGTCAAAGATATCTTTACTAGAATTAAGGGAACGCCTATTACAGCAGGAAAAATGAAAGAGATAGAAAACCCTGACGGTGAGATTAGAGTGTTTGCTGGCGGAAAGACGGTAATCAACGCATGTGAATCTGATATTCCAAATGCAAATATTACACGGGTCCCCGCTGTTTTAGTACAGTCTCGTGGAGTTATAGATGTAGTTTATTATGATAAGCCCTTTACATTTAAAAATGAAATGTGGGCATATACATCAAGCAATCTGGTGTCTGTCAAGTTTCTTTACTATGTCTTAAAGAATAACATTAATAAGTTTAGAGAAGCAGCATCAGGGATGGGCTCACTTCCTCAAATATCCCTTCCAGTCACTGAAGAGTTTAAAATCCCTGTACCGCCCATAGAGGTACAGGCTGAAATTGTCAAGATTCTTGACAATTTCACGGAGCTTACAGCGGAGCTTACAGCGGAGCTTACAGCGAGGCAAAAACAGTATGAATATTATCGAGATCTCCTCTTGACCTTCTCCGATGTGGATAATTCACAGAATGTTCATGTAGAGAGAGAGAGAGAGAGAGAGAGAGAGAGAGAGAGAGAGAGAGAGAGAGAGAGAGGCGGAGCCGGGCGGTCAGATGGCTGACGCTGAATGATGTGATCCTTTCTCTCAATACTGGACTGCTGAGAACTATTACATCACGATTCGTGAGATCCATGGCGGTAGAATCGTGCCATCCGAGAAAACTGATAGGATTAACGATGAAGCGCTTTGTCTTTGTAATAATCGTTCCAATTTGGAAGTTGGCGATGTCCTTTTTTCTGGGACAGGAACTATTGGGGAAACCGCTGTTATTACGGAAGAACCTTCAAACTGGAATATCAAGGAGGGTGTTTACACCATCAAGCCGGATCAGACCAGAATAGTTCCTCAGTTTTTGAGGTATCTCTTGACGTCGGAACAGATGAAAACCGCCTACATGAAAAAAGTGGCTGGAGGAACCGTCAAGAGCATTCCAATGGCAGAAATGCGGAAACTATTAATTCCTGTTCCGTCAATAGATGAGCAAAAAAGGATTGTTCTTTTGCTAAGTCGCTTTGACACCCTCTGCAATGATCTCAAAGAAGGACTTCCCGCCGAAATCGAAGCTCGACAGAGGCAATATGAATACTACAGAGATAGGTTGTTAACATTTAAGGAGGCAGTATAGTGGACCCCCAGGAATACATTCAGCATTGGAATTATTATTGCTCATTAGCCGCAAGGTTTGATGGAACCAAGGACTATTTGTACCATGGATTTTGTCAAAACGAAGACGGTAGGTCTCTAATGATTCATGGTGATGTTTATTCTGATATTTTTAAGCAGATTATCATTCTATCTGCGTCTGAATTTGAAATCATAGCCAAAGCAATTTGCCAAGCCAAAGGGGAAAAGGCGAGGAATATCAAAAGCATTACAAATATCCTTCTAAAACACTTCCCTAATTTACCAAAGACTGAAATCATGACACCATTCTGCACAGCAACACCTCTGCAGGATTGGCGTGTGGAAGAAGACAAGGTGGTTGGCTTGGATTGGTGGAAAGCATACAATTCGCTCAAGCATAATGAGACTGATTCATATAGGAAAGCGACGTTGGAAAATGCTTTCTTGTCTGTTGCAACGCTTTATATTTTGAATCTATATTTGATGTACCTTCTTTTTGGTTCGTTAGCCATGGCGTACAACCTACCGCCAGTTTATTTTAGAAGTAAGTATACTGCCTATTCAGTCAATTCCGGAGAAGGTTCCCTTCCGGATTGGGGAAATAAATCACCGTTTGAAAAAGCTGCCGAGAATTACCCTGAATGGTTCAAATTACAATAGCCATATTGCAATATGGAGGCCTTGACCATGTCGTATTTTAACATTGTTGCTGAAACAAACGAGAATACAGTTGTTACGGAGTATACACCTGTAACCAAACGTTCCGATGCCTATCAGAGCGAGGCGGCTTTGGAGGCGGAGTTTATCCGTCTGCTTACAGAACAGGGATATGAATATCTTCCTATCCACAGCGAGGAGGACTTGGTACTCAATCTGCGCCGGCAGCTGGAAAAGCTCAACAACTATGTTTTCTCGGACAGTGAGTGGAAACAGTTCTTTTCGGACTGTGTTGCCAACAAAAATGAAGGCATCGCAGAGAAGACCCGCAAGATCCAGGAGGATTACGTGCAGGTCCTTCATCGTGACAATGGTACGACAAAGAACATCTCCCTCATCGATAAGAAGAACGTCCATAACAACAGCGTGCAGGTGATCAATCAGTACGTCATAGGACAGGATGCCGGAGCGAAGCATGATAACCGCTATGACGTGACGGTGCTGGTGAACGGTCTTCCCCTCGTGCATATTGAGCTGAAGCGCCGGGGCGTTGCGATCCGTGAGGCGTTCAATCAGATCAACCGGTATCAAAGGGACAGTTTCTGGGCAGGGAGCGGACTGTATGAGTACGTGCAGATCTTTGTGATCTCCAACGGCACGAATACCAAGTATTACTCCAACTCCACCCGCTATAACGCCATCAAGGACGCATCTTCCGGAAAAGTCAAAAAGGAAAAGACCAGCAACAGCTTTGAGTTTACCTCTTTCTGGGCGGACTCCAACAACCGGGTGATCCCAGACCTGATCGACTTTACCAAAACGTTCTTTGCCAAGCATACGATCCTGAATATCCTGACGAAGTATTGTGTCTTCACTTCGGAAAGCATGCTCATGGTCATGCGTCCTTATCAGATCACGGCCACGGAGCGGATCCTCAACCGTATTGAGATCGCTAACAATTACAAGAAATACGGTTCCATCGCCGGAGGCGGGTATATCTGGCATACTACTGGTTCCGGTAAAACACTGACCAGCTTTAAAACCGCCCGGCTGGCGTCCAATTTATCCTATATCGACAAAGTGCTTTTCGTGGTCGACCGCAAGGACCTCGACTATCAGACCATGAAGGAATATGACCGCTTTGAAAAGGGTGCTGCCAACAGCAACACATCAACAGCGGTGTTAAAGCGCCAGCTTGAGGACGATAACTGCCGGATTATCATTACCACCATTCAAAAGCTCTCCACCTTCGTAAACAAGAATAAGGGGCACGAGGTTTATCAAAAGCATATCGTGATCATCTTCGACGAGTGCCATCGCAGTCAGTTTGGTGATATGCACACCGCTATCGTCAAAAACTTTAGGAAGTATCATATCTTTGGCTTTACGGGTACACCTATTTTTGCGGCCAATACAGGCGCAGTGCGAAATCCAAAGATGTTTACGACTGAACAAACCTTCGGAGACCAACTGCATACCTATACTATCGTCGATGCCATCAACGACAAAAACGTGCTGCCCTTCCGTGTGGACTACATTAAAACCATGGATGTGGAGCCGGATATCGACGACAAAGCCGTATGGGATATCGACCGTGAAAAAGCATTTATGGCTCCCGAGCGCATTGAACTTGTGACAAAGTATATACTTGAACACTTCGATCAGAAAACTTATCGGGGTGATAAATCTTACGCCTTCAATGTGCTGACCAATATCTCCGAAGTTGCCTCTGCTAAAAACGGAGCGGTTGAAGAAATCAAGCAGAAGCAGCGTGTCAGCGGTTTCAACTCCATTTTTGCGGTGGCTTCTGTGCCGATGGCAAAACTGTATTATGCGGAGTTCAAGCGTCAGATGGAAGCCGATCCGACCAAAAAACTGCGAATTGCTACCATTTACAGCTACGGAGCAAACGAGGAAGAGACAGACGGGATTCTTGATGAGGAGAACCCCGAGGACACCTCTGCTCTGGATCAGAGTTCTCGTGATTTCCTTGAGGCGGCAATTCGGGACTACAATGAAATGTTCCACACCAACTACAGTACAGATGGCGACAAGTTCCAGAATTATTACAAGGACGTCTCCCTTCGTATGAAGAATAAGGAACTTGATCTGCTAATCGTGGTCAATATGTTCCTGACTGGATTCGACGCCACCACGCTAAATACCTTGTGGGTGGATAAGAACCTGAAAATGCACGGGTTGATTCAGGCGTTTTCCCGCACGAACCGGATTCTGAACTCGATCAAAACCTTTGGCAATATTGTCTGCTTCCGCAATCTGCAACGTCGTGTGGATGACGCAATCTCGCTGTTCGGCGATAAGAATGCGTCTGGTATCGTGCTTCTCAAGAGCTTTAAGGATTACTACTACGGTTATACCGATGCAAAGGATGTGCTGCATCCCGGTTATGCGGATATGATTGAGGAGTTGACGACCAAATTCCCGCTCTCTGAGCCTCAGATTATCGGCGAGCAAAGTCAGAAAGACTTTATTGCTCTGTTCGGTGCTATCCTGCGGATGAGGAATCTCCTTCTGTCCTTCGATGAGTTTGCCGGAAAAGAGATTCTTTCTGAGCGTGACTTGCAGGACTATCTTGGCCGTTATCAGGACCTGCGGGATGAGTGGAAGCGCAGACGTGAGGACAAGCAGAAGGAAGACATTACCGATGATATCGTCTTCGAAATTGAACTGATAAAGCAGATCGAAATCAACATCGACTATATCCTGCTGCTGGTCAAAAAGTATCATGATTCTCACTGCGAGGATAAAGAGGTTCTCATTGATATTCGCAAGGCAATGGACGCCAGCCCTGAACTTCGCAGCAAAAAGGCGCTTATTGAAACCTTTATTGCCGGGATCAACGATGTGGATGATGTGCTCACCGAATGGCGGAGCTTCGTTGTCGAGCAGAAAGAAAAAGAACTTGCGTCCATCGTGGCAGAGGAAAACCTCAAGCCGGAGGAAACTCGCAAGTTCGTAGAGAACGCTTTCCGTGACGGTGAAATCAAAACGACAGGCACGGATATCGACAAGCTCATGCCGCCGGTTTCACGCTTTGGAGGCGGCAACCGAGCTGAGAAGAAGCAGACGATTATCGATAAGCTGCTGGCGTTCTTTGAGAAGTATTTTGGAATTGTTTAAGATCTATGATGTACTGAAATAACGATAAAGATGACTCGAGGTGAGACAATGAACAGAACGAAGCTAGAATCTGCCATATCAGCGTTCGTCAAGAACAAAAAGGCCAACGCCGCCTACTACGACGATAACTGGACCGAACGCAAAGAGCGGAAAGCCTATTATCAGTCGTTCACCAAGGACAAGCTGCTGGCGATGACCGAGGAGGATTTCTTCGAGTACATGAGCAGACTTTGGTCGATGGTCATGTGGGGCAACAAAAGATTCGTTGTGGACAAGCTGATTGCCGACAACGGCTTTGATGCGCTCAAAAAGCAGCTGGCGGAATTGCTGTACGGGACCGCACAATTTGAAAAGCGGTGGAACACTTTTCTAAAATCCGTGAAGGGTATGGGACCGTCAACGATCAGCGAGTTACTTACCTATACCAATCCCAATGAATACATCCTTTTCAATAAGACGACGATCCTCTGCTATTCTTATCTCGATGTGCCGGACATGCCCAAGTACAACTACCAGTACACGGGCAAGAAGTTTGCCGAGGTCTGTGCGATTGCAAAGGAAATCTCCGCTGCGCTTAAGGCTGCGGGTGCCGAGGACTATGACCTGTTGGCGGTTGACTACTTCCTGTGGGACGAAGTGCTGCCGCTGGCCGAAAAGAAGGAGCCCGGCAATCAGGCTCCTGTAACGGTCACCCCCAAAACGGCCAGCGATTCCAAGTCGCTGCACGATGAGATCAAAGAAAAGCTGGTTGCTATCGGAGAGCTTTTGGGCTTCGAAAGCCGCTCTGAGGTAAAGATTACCACCGGAGCAGTTGTTGATGCTGTGTGGGAGGCCAAGATTGGCAACATGGGCAAGGCGATCTATGTCTTTGAGGTCCAGTCCAAGGGCTCCATTGACAGCCTGATCCTGAATCTCAAAAAGGCACAGAGCAACGCCGCAGTTCAGGCCGTCGTCGCTGTGGCCGACGAGGAACAGCTTGCAAAGATCATCCGTGAAAGCGCTGGCGTCATCGACGAGAAGTCTCTCCGCACCTGGAATTCCGATGATGTCCTCGCCGTTTACGATTCCCTTGCCCGTGCCCACGAGTCGATCAATAAACTGGCGTTGGTGCCGGAGAGCTTTTAGAAACACGATAATTATATGTAGGAGGTTACAGAATGCAACAGCTGCAGTTGGATGAGTTTTTACGCTCACTAAAACAAAATATTGACATGCCGCATTCTCTCCTACTTGGGGCGGGTGCATCTATTGAATCGGGTGTACAGTCTGCTACGGAGTGTATTTGGGATTGGAAAAAAGAGATTTATCTATCTCAGAACCCTGGTGCGATTGGGAATTATAGCAATTCAAAGCTAGAGATTGTCAGACAAGTGATCCAAAAGTGGATCGATTCTCAAAAAGGATATCCTGCACTAAATAGCGATGAAGAGTATTCTTTCTTTGCAGAAAAAGCCTATCCATTGGCAGAAGACAGACGAAAGTATTTCCAGCATTTGGTATCCACACATGATCCCAGCTTGGGTTATCATATCATTTCAATGTTGGCCAAGAAAAACATAATTAAATGTGTTTGGACAACGAATTTCGATGGCCTTATGGCTAAGTGTGCATATCAATACACTCCGCTTGTCCCGATAGAGATTACATCTGAGACTTCAGAACGTGTTTATCGAAATGATATAGATCAAGAATTATTATGTATTGCCTTACATGGTGATTATAAATATGGTTCACTAAAAAATACCGAAAATGAACTCGACACACAGGACGGAGAACTAGAAAAAGCATTGCGACACCAATTGCAAAACAGGGACCTCATTGTAATCGGATATAGTGGCAGAGATCACTCGTTGATGCAAGCTCTTGAAAAAGTCTATTCAGAAAAAGGAGCTGGCAGGCTATTTTGGTGTGGCTATGGTTCGTATCCATCTTCAGCTGTATCTAAGCTGATAGATGATGCGAACACTAATGGAAGATTGGCGTACTATATTCCTACAGAAGGATTTGACAGCACCTTGTTTTCCATTGCTCGTCACTGTATGAGCGATGACAAGACATTTTTGACTGATCTAGACACCGTTCGAAAGCAGTTATCTGTTGTATCTCCCATCCAATCAAACAGCTTCATTCTTCCAAACGAGGTCGCAAATAAAGCAGTTGTCACAAACGCATATCCGATCACTTTTCCTAAGCAATGCTACATATTTGAAGTCAATTATAAGAGTGAGGAAAAACCTTGGGACTACTGTAAGTTTTTATATCAAAATAACATTATGGCAGTTCCGTATAAGGGCTTGATCTATGCTTGGGGAAGAAAAGATGATATTGAAAATATATGCCGTGGCAGGCTGAAAAGTAGTATAGAACTGTGTCCAATTGACAAATCCTTTGCCGTCAGCAATGGCACTATTCAGGAATTGATTCTCAAAACTATAGCAAGCCTTTTAGGGAATAAAGGACGCTTAGGGTTTTCAAAAGATAAACTATGGGATACCAGAAAAGTTATTAAGCATCTAATTAACGGAAAAACGATCACAGGATATCAAGGAGTCCAGCTTTCACTGCGGTTCGACGCGAAGTATTGCTATCTGACCTTTGCGCCAAGCTACGCTTATGCTGATGAAGCAGTATATTCAAAAGAAGAGAAAAAGGCATTTGCTGATTATTTTAGTGCTAGTGTTAATAACGGAAGACCGAACAAAAACACTTATGACTACATTTCTAGTTGGGTCGTACGTGCTATTGGTAATAGTAACCTGAAGCTCTGTTTTCCGATACAGGATACATCCCCGTTTGCCTTCAATATTAGCTGTAAAAGTGCAATGCTGGGAGTTAGTTTCGGCGGGAAATATCCTGTAAGACTCTCTCCAGGCTTCTCTCCTAAGCGTATAGTGTTTACCGGAAGAGAATACAAAGATCCAACTCTTTTATTCTATAATCCTTTATCTGGTAGAACAGCTGGTGACTTCCATCCAATGCGCGGCTTGATAAATAATGGGCCGATTGACATGCCGCTATATGCTAAACAATTTAGTTCATCTATAAAACTAGGAGTAATATGCCCCAAAGGGTTTGAGCAGAGGTTTTATTCTTTCATTTGTGGACTTAACCAACGTTCCGAAGCGAGGCACAACCCCGACTATTTAATTTCTTTCCCCGGTTTTTTTGAAGCCTTCAAAACTGGGGTTGACATCCCAACCCCAGCTTCTACTAATTGGGCTGATATTGAAGCAACTAAGGGACAAAATGAAATTGAAGCAATTCGGCGGTTTTGCGATCAAATAACTCGAAGAATAGATCAAATAAGTTCAAGTGTAGATGTTGTTCTAATCTATATTCCTAAGGATTATGAGTTCTATACCTCCTTATCTGATGGATATTTAAAATTTGATCTACATGATCACGTCAAAGCTTTTGCAGCACAAAAGCAAATTGCAACGCAGTTTATTCGCGAGAAAACAATAGAAAGTGATTTGAACTGTCAGATCATGTGGGCCCTGTCTCTTGCCATCTATGTTAAAGCTGGCAGAACCCCGTGGACGATATCTGGAATTCAACCCGATACAGCTTTTGCGGGGATTGGATATAGCGTTCTACCAAGTGCCGGCGATAGCAATATTGTTATTGGCTGTAGTCATGTCTATACTTCCGATGGTTTAGGTATGAAGTATAAGCTTTCGAAGTTGCAGGATGTGACAATTGATAAAAAACGCAACCCATATCTATCTGAAAATGAGGCGTATAGATTAGGGCTAAACATTAAAGAGTTGTTTTACAAGTCATTTACGGAAATGCCTAAAAGAGTTGTAATTCACAAACGCACACCGTTTCGAAAGGACGAAATCAAGGGACTTGTAGATAGTCTTTCAAGCGCTGGCATTCAAGATATTGAACTAATAGAAATAACCTACGAAGATGACTTGAAATGCTTTGCACTGAACTATAATAACTCCGATGCAGATGGATTTCCAGTATTACGGGGATTGTGCTTTCCATTAAGCAATAACACCATGTATCTGTATACCCATGGTATTGCGCCATCGGTTAAAGCAGCGAATCGCAAGTATTTTCAAGGGGGTAAAAGTGTTCCACTCCCATTGAAAGTAATACGTTACTACGGATCCAGCAATATGGCGCAAATAGCGAATGAGATACTTGGACTTTCAAGGATGAATTGGAACAGCTTTAACCTTTACTCGAAGTTACCATGTACTATTGAATCGTCCAACCAAATTGCACAAATCGGTTGGTTGTTATCACAATTTGAGGGATCGCTGTATGACTACAGGTTCTTCATGTAAGGTGTGAAGCAAGAATAATACTACTTCTATTGTAGCTGTATCCTGAAGCAGATAATTGAAAAACTATCGCAGGTACAGTCACTACAAAATTCGCTTTATTCACCCTTGAAGAGCGAATAAAGCGAATTTTCGGTGAATATTCGGCGATTTTTCAGTCGCAGAAGCAGTGAATCACACTTTTCAATAGAAAAGCAGGCTGCAAAAGCGCACTTTTCAAATCCTGCAGCTGATGCTACCTCTCAAGAAAGCTCTCAAGCGGGGCATCGTCGCTCAGGAAGGTATCCATCATAAACCGCGCGCCGAGGCGGAAGCCGGTGATGAAGGTGTCCAGCTCGCATTCGCCCATGAACTCGGCGTAGGCGTTGCAGAAGTGGAGGAACAGTGCCTTGTTCTCGCCGGCGAGCTGTTCAGAGAGTTTTTCCTCCAGGTCGTTCAGCGAGTCGGACGCCTTTTTCGCTGGGCTCTTGGGGCAATAGCCATGATCCTGCGGGTCGATGTTGCCGTAGTACAGCTCCTCAATGATATTTCCCCTCATTGCCCGTCACTCCATTTCTGCAGCTCCCAGAGCCGGTCAATGTGGCGGCGGGACTTGCGGAGGGTCGCGTTGTGCTCGTCCGAGGAGAGCCAGTCGATCAGATAGCACTTCGGGATCATGTACTTGTGCTGCAGCGCCAGGGCGCGGAGCTTTCCGAAGCGAATCCACTCGCAGACCGTGTGACGGTTGTAGCCGGTGAAATCCACGATAGCGGCCACGTCGATCACGTCCGGGCAGGAGGCGAGCTTGCTCTCATAGTAGCGCCGCGTCTTTTGCTGATCGCTGGGGAGGGGCGGCTGAATGCGGATCTTGTAGGGTTTCACGTCCTCGTTTCCGTACTTGTACCAGCTGGTGGGTACGATGTACCGGCTGGGATTGATCTCCCGGTTGATCATAAAGTCGACGACGTCGCTTTTTTTGATGGCGTAGCAGCGGGTTTTCTTCCCGGTGCAGATGTGGGGGATCAGATTGAACTGCAGCAGATAGTGCGCCGTCCGCTTGCTGATATGGCAGACCTTGCGCATCTGCTCCTTGTTCATGATTTCCGGGTATTGTTCGAGTTCCTTTGCATCGTATGTCATGACGAAGCTCCTTTCCGTTTTTGCGGTCCGAAAGGGTGCTTCATTGACACTGCCGGGGTCTCTGTTTTCTTGCCTGACTTCTTGCAAACGCGCAAGAACGGAGGCATTTTATGCAAGAACGCGGTTTTATTTGAACTCTGGGCTGGTTCAAATCAGCTCTGGCCGATACAGGTCAAAACGTCCGCAATCCCTTGCGGCGCCTGGGTTTCCGCCTCTTAACAAAGCAGCCTGAAACGATCTGCTTCAACCGTGAATCTGCCAAAGTCTTACGACACTCGAAATCAGGTGTACCAGCAATGGTACCGTGGGTTCGAATCCCACCCGCTCCGCCAACGCGGCAATCAGACCGCGCAAGCCGCAAAGCAGAAATGTTTTGCGGCTTTTTTCTACAATCTTACGACAGGAGGCGTTTGTCACATGGGCTGGACGTTTGGAAATCTTCATATTCAAAAGCATTCAAAGGCCAATGCAGATGCCGTCATTCAAATGCTTCAGGAATACTACGCTCAATTTGGCTATGGTGTTTGCGAAGAAGAGGATGCAGAACTCAGTCTTGCTATTTTAGATGCTGGCGATTCCGCATGGATTTCTGTTTATTCGGATTTCTTTGCAGACCCACAAGATCGGGAAGCACTTGGTCGGTGGCTCTCGCATTCCGAAAAACTTCGTGTCCTGGATATTGGCTGCTTTGATTCTGACGTGCTGGGCCTGATCCTTTACAATCCCGAGGATGAAGAACCTGCGCAAGCTGCGACCGGATTCATGGCGAAGGATATGGGGATTTCTCTGGAACATGAAGAAGGCTGGCTGACGGTTATTCCCGACCTGACCGCATTTTGTGAAGTCATCAACGCAGACCATGTGCTTGCGGAAGAAGCAATGGACGAGCTTGCTGGAGAGTTGAAATTACCGTCCAAATATGTGAAAACAGATTTAGAAATTTTGGCAGAAACAGCCGGCAGTGCCAATGTGAGTAGACTGTATTTGTTTAGAAGCGTGAATAGGATCAAGATTATGAAATAGCTCACGTTGCAAGGAGGTTATCTGCATGGTTTATGGTGCAATAGATCAAAAATCTTCCAAGTGGTATACAGACTTAGCGAAAGTGCTTGATGGAATTGGAGATACGATCAGCAAATACAACTGGTTGATTACGGATAGCGAGGTTTATTCGCAGGATTCTGAATATGATAAGTACGACACGAAGCCGTATTATATAAAAAAAGGAAATGAATATGTCAGGATTCCTTGTCCGGAGTATGTTTTCCTGTCCGGAGAAGAACTGAAAGATATCGTTAACAAAGGACACGCGCAATGGATATGGGCCGTATTGTCGGGATTTGAGAAAAACATTGCATTGGAGCAAATCCTTTCACAGCCGTTACCCTATGCGGATGGCTATAAAGGATTTTGGAAGAACCCGTTGACGATGCAGCACCCCTTGGCAGAAGTTGAGATCGTTCCTTGGGACAGTTCATTAGTTCTGGTGATAAGTAAACACAAGGAGATTGTCGATCAATTCAGAGCGGCATTTCCAGACAGCGAGGATTTGACTGACTATAACAACTGAGTTTATTTCATGAATCCCCGGAGGATCAGCCCCTCCGGGGATTCGCTTACTCTCGCTGCCACCCGTACCCGCCTCCCCAGTCCGGGAGGCTGAGGGCCTGGCTCATGGCGGCGGACACGTCCTTGGCGGTGGTGTCCAGGTGGTAAACGGTAAATAACCCGTACCTGCCAAAAGCTGCCGGGATATGAGATAATGTCCTGGGCGTGCGGCACAGTGTCCCGGGAATTCTCAGAAATTCTCGGGAATAGTCGAGAATTCCCGGGACATATACAGCAGGCAGGAAGGTGGGGTCAATATGCACGCGACAGAATTGAAACACGCTGCCAATTTGGAGGAGTGGAAGAAGCGCATCATGGACTGCCGGGCCGGCGGGCTGACGGTCAGAGAATGGTGTTCCCGGAATGCCTGGAGTAATCTGAACTGGGCAAAACGTCGCATTATTCTGGCGGCAAAGCCGACCGGTTCGGAGGGTTGTGGAAATCTTTTTCCACGGCCCTCCGAATTCTATCCACAGTCAAATTGACGAACGGATTATGTTTCCGCCCATTCCCGACGCTATACAGGAGAGCGAACGGCTCAAAACAGGGGAGAGGCGCTTTCTGTAAAAGCCCGACTTGTTTTCTGTTTGCTCCGGCAAGCAAAGATTTGTCTGCAGACGTCAGACATTTACATTGAAAGACAAGGAATCATCTGATATAATCAACCCAACAAATCAGCGTTTGTGGATTTCGATCCTGACCAGTCCTGATTTGGTAACCGTAAAGATAACGATGAAGGAATAGCTGCAATGAAAAGAGCGATCGTGATCGGATGCCCGGGAGCGGGCAAGAGCACTTTTGCCAGAAAACTGAAAGAAAAGACCGGCCTGCCGCTTTATTATCTGGACAGGATCTTTCATAAACCGGACCGGACAACGGTTCCCCGCGAGGAGTTCGATCGGAAACTGCAGACGATTCTGCAAACGGATCGCTGGATCATAGATGGAAATTACCAACGAACGCTGCTGCTGCGGTTTGAAGCATGTACGGACGTATTCTTTCTGGATTTTCCCTTGCATTTGTGCTTGGAGGGGGCTGCTTCACGGGTTGGTACGGTTCGTGAGGATATGCCTTGGGTCGAGCAGGATTTTGATCCGGCGTTTCGTCAGTATATCCTGGATTTCCCAAAGGATCAGCTTCCCGGAATCTATGAACTGATTGAACGGTATCAGGATCGCCGACGAATCATGATTTTTCATTCCAGAGAGGAAGCCGATCATTGGATTGATTCGTATCAATCGTTTCGATGCCCGAGAAGATAGGAGGCCGTATGATTATCATAATAACCGGTGCATCCCACACAGGGAAAACGCTCCTGGCGCAAAGGATGCTCGAAAACAATCAATATCCGTACTTGTCCATCGACCATCTGAAAATGGGCCTGATCCGCAGCGGCAACACGGATCTGACGCCGGAGGACGACGATGAACTGACGGAATACCTGTGGCCGATCGTCCGGGAGATCATAAAGACTGCGATTGAGAATCGGCAAAACCTGATCATCGAGGGATGTTACGTCCCGTTTGAATGGAGGCGGGATTTTAACGACCGGTATTTGCAGAATATCAGATTCATCTGCCTCGCTATGAGCGAAAGATATATTGAGAACCATTTCGGTGAAATCATCGGACATGAATCGGACGTAGAATCCAGATTGGTTTCTGCTGATTGTACGATGGACGTTCTGAAGGCAGACAACCGGAATATGATTGAAGGCTTTCGGCGTGCCGGGGAACAAGTCGTGGTGATCGAAAAGGATTATGAGAAAACGATCCGCAGCTTCGCCGAATTCAACGAATGCGGGACGGTGGAGCCCTGCTTCTGAACAGCCGCTTGACTGTACGCTGACAAATACCGATTCATTTGTACCTCCGCAGCCGCAAAGCGAGTGCGGTGCGGCTTTGCATCCAGTCGTCTTGCAATCAAAGAATGTAGGTAGGATCATTAACGCTTTTTCCTTGTCAGACTCTTGCGAATGATCAATTTTATTGATGCGCTCGTATCGATTCTGACGCTGCAAAACACGTTGATCATGGTAAATATGAAGGACGAAAGCAACCGAATGCTGCCTTTGACTGCGGTTACGAGCGCAGATCATGCTGGCGGT
This sequence comes from uncultured Eubacteriales bacterium, assembly GCA_900315595.1. GTDB lineage: Bacteria > Bacillota > Clostridia > Oscillospirales > Oscillospiraceae > JAFRPC01. The sequence continues at coordinate 17,113 of OMZQ01000005.1, forward strand.
GCTTGCGTTGTCCATCGCTGCTTTGAGAAAAGGTGTTATGCGTCTGAAAAGAAAAGAATAAACAGCAAAACGAAGAGGACTACTTTATCAACATCTCCCACGACAAAAAAGTGCTGGAGACCTTTATCTGCAGATATGCGGAGACGTTGGAGGAATTCGATTTTTCTTCCTACCCGGGAAGGCAGGACTTGTTTGCGATCCGACGGAAGGAGACCGGGCGTCTCATCGGGATCGTCAATTTCTTCGATGAGAAGGACGGCTCCTGCGAGATCGGATACGGGATCATTGGGGAGGAAGGGCCTTGCTTTTCCTTGCCCCGATGGATGTGAAAAAAACCGAGACAGGCGTAATTGCGTCTTCTCAGCGTTCAGAATGAAAGTGCGGACAAAACGGAAGACACGCCAGCGGTCGTATGACGACCGATGACGTGTCTTCCTTTTTGCATTTACGGACAGAATCCTCAGATTCTGTAAATATAGTCTGCTTTTCTGGGAGCCGGAGCGTTGGCGGGCTTGGCGGCATAGCCGAGGATCAGATTGCCGATGCCCTCGTAGTCGCCCTCGATGCCGAGACGCTTCAATATGGCCTTTCCTTCTTCGCTCTCGAACTCCTCCTTCGCGCGGTGGATCCAGCAGCTGGCGACGCCAAGATCGGCAGCAGCGTTCATCATGTTGCCCATGACCAGGCTGCCGTCGCAGACGTAGGTCGGCATTTCCTTGTTGGCCAGCACCACAAGCAGCTCCGGCGCACCGTAGAAAGGATCGATGTCCATGCCCATTGCGGCTGCATTCAGTTTTTGCAGCTTGGCGCGGACTTCCGGGTCCTTGACCACCAGGATGATGGGGGACTGCCTGCCCATACCGGTGGCGGCGTAGGTGCCGGCCTCCAGGATGGCGTTCAGCTTTTCATCTTCCACGGGGTCGGGCAGATAGGCCCGGCAGCTTCGGCGGGTTTTCAGAACAGTTAAAGTTTCCATTTTCAATTCTCCTTCATCATGATGGTATTACCGGCTCAGAATCGAGCCCTCTCCGCCGCGAACCGGATAATCCTCCAGCTTTTCACGGAGTTGTTCCCGTCTTTGCCGCACAATGGAAAGCATCTCATCCTTATGCTTCGGAAGAAGTGCCTGCATCGGAACGATATTCGACGGATGTGAGCCGAAATAGATCGTGTCCTTCAGCTCCAGTCGGGAAATCAGTCGTTCCTGTTCATCCAGGAGCTGACCGATCGTGCATTCCTTGAATACCCCGGTCTTCATATCGTCGTACAGCTTGCATCCGGGCTGTGCGTGCAGCGAGCCGATGAACAGCAGATGAGGCTGTACGGCGTTGATCAGCTCGGCGGTCGCGTCAGCATTCTCCTGCCAGAGGTCGGCCCCGCCGCAGCCGAGTATCGCATTGAAGCTGTACGTGATTCCGGCTTTGGTGAGACGAAGCAGTTGTTCCTTCGCTTCCGCCGCCGTATGGCCCTTATTCATATAGGTAAGCGCCGCGTCCAGCCCGCTCTCCACGCCGACGTCCAGCCCGCCGATGCCGAGATCGTTAAGGCGGCGCAGCTCCGCGTCTGTCTTATGCTTGATGTTCTGGATGGAAGCGTACATGGCGATGGTTTTCACCTTCGGCAGCTTATTGTGTATTGCGGCTGCGATTTGCGTAAGTTTATCTGCCGAAAGCACGAACGCGTCGCCGTGCTCAAGAAACACCCGCTCGACGTCCGGGCATACCTGCGCAGCTTCTTCGAGATCCGCTTCGATCTGTTCCATCGGGCAAACCGTGAATTTCACGTCCGGGTACATAGAACAGAACGTGCATTTGTTATGGCTGCACCCAAGCGTCACCTGCAGAAGCAAGGAGTTCGCTTCGTAGGGAGGGCGGTAAACCATCCCGGTCATATTCATCTTCCGTCGCCTCCGTTCATCCGGGCAATGTATGCGTTCCCCCAGGTTTCCATAGCGGCGATGACCGGATGAAACTGCTCGCCGATCTCGGTCAGCGAATACTCCACGCGGGGCGGGATCGCCTTATACTGCACGCGCTTTACAAGACCGTAGTCCTCCAAAGTTTTTAACTGAACGGACAGCGTAGCGTGGGTCATCTTCGGCATCTTACGCAGCAGTTCATTGAAACGGGTTGGCCCGTCCTCCAGATAGAGGAGGATCAGCACGGCCCATTTGCCGGAAATCAGGCTTTGGGCCGTGGCATAGGGGCATTTGCCGAACCGTTCCTCCATTGTGCTTTGCGTTGCCATCAAACGTCGAACTCCTCTTTCAGATCCAGCATACCGCGGATCTCGGCATGGCCGTTTTCCAGATAGAACAGCCCCATCTCCCAGCCGTTCTGATCGTAGAGTGCCATGATCTGCGGCATGATTTCCCGCACCTTCTCCAGCAGACCCTCGTCCTTTACGACTTTTGCCGTTCCGTCATAGCGCAGAAAATCGCCGCCGTTGACCGCCAGAACCTCGACCTTCGGATTTGCGGTCAACTGCCGGAACACATTCTTGAAGGTGCCGCATCCGAAATAAACCTTGTCTTCTACCAGCATCTGAAAACCGAAGGGCCGGCCCTTGGGCTGGTCGCCGTCTGTGGTCAGGAAATAAAAGGTTTGCGCCTTGTTCAGAAATTCGTGGATTTTTGCCGCATTGCTCATGATCAGATCCTCCTTAGTCGTTTCTTTGAACCGGTATTATTATACGACTGTTGAGGATGATATGCAAGTACGATTTTTTCTGATACCGAGTATGGTACAGGATACCGGAACGAATGACCGTTGAAGGAGCTTTCGCAGCGACTCTCTGCTTTATTTCCTCTCCGTTCGATCCTGCAGGCGAATGAGGTTTTTCTTGATTTTTGCAGAATGATATAGTATGATTATTTGCAGGAAGAACAAATAAGTGAAAGGAGGAAGGAACGTGAACGAAAAGGAACTGATTCTGGAAGCCATGCGCAAGGCAGGAACTCCGCTGAACGCGGGCAAGGTGGCCGAGCTCACCGGCTTGGACCGCAAGGTGGTGGATAAGGCCTTCACCGAGCTGAAAAAGGAAGGCGCGATCGTCTCTCCCGTGCGCTGCAAATGGGAGCCTGCTAACAAGTAATCACGTTATGGAACAAGGCCGGCGCGTTGAACGCCGGCCTTGTTCCACTTGCATTTTCTGGAGACGCTGATAGAGCTGGAGGATAGGATCGATGGAAAACCGTAACTCGTTTGACCTGCAAAAGCACATTGAGCAGGGCGTGGAGGCGATCGTTGCCGAAACGCTGAAAGCCACGCTGAAAAATCCCAAGGAGAGCGCCTTCATGGCAAAGTTCGCCGTTGCCAGCCGCAAGGCCTCCAAGACCAGACTGAAGCTGGAGGAGAGGGGACTGCACGTGCCCGGCTTTCTGATCGCCAGCATCACCTCAAGCTGCAATCTGCACTGCGCGGGCTGCTATTCCCGCTGCAGCAACGCAACCAACGACGCGCCGCCCGTGGATCAGCTCTCCAATGAGGAGTGGCTGCGGATCTTCCGGGAAGCAGAGGAGCTGGGGGTCAGCTTCATCATGCTGGCCGGCGGGGAGTCCATGATCCGGCGGGACATCGTGGAGGCGGCGGGAAAAATGCGAAACATCATTTTCCCGGTTTTCACCAACGGCACCTTCATGGACGAGCGCTATTTCAAGCTCCTGGACGATTGCCGGAACCTGATCCCGGTCCTGAGCATCGAGGGCGGGCCGGAGATCACGGACGCCCGGCGCGGATCCGGCATTTATCGGCTCGTGACCGACAATATGCGCAAATTCAAGGAAAAGGGCCTGATCTTCGGAGCCTCCATTACCGTCACCACCGAAAACGTCCGTGCGGTCAGCTCCCCGGCTTTTCTGGATACGCTGATGGAACAGGGCTGCAAGCTGGTGATCTTCGTGGAATTCGTTCCCGTTACCGAGGAGGCCGTCCATCTGGCTCCCGGGGCGGCTGAGCGGGCGTATCTGGCTGAGGCGATGGAGACCTTGCGGCAGAGGTACAATGAGGCCGTGCTGCTCTCCTTCCCGGGGGACGAGCTTGCGATGGGCGGCTGCATGGCGGCCGGCCGGGAATTCTTCCACATCAACTCCCACGGCGGCGCGGAGCCCTGCCCCTTCTCGCCCTATTCCGACGTTAACGTTCGGGATACCTCTCTGCGGGAGGCGATCGCCTCTCCGCTCTTCCGTCGGCTTCAATCTGAGGGCGTCCTGAGCGGCGAGCATGTGGGCGGCTGCGTCCTCTTTGAAAAGCGGGATCAGGTCGAAAGAATCCTGACCGAACAGCCGTTATGAGCGGAAGCGTACCTCCGTTCAGGCTTTCATTCCCGCACGACGAACCTTGTATCATGCGGTTCTGTTCATTCGCACGCGAAGCGTCATACCAACTTTCGGATTGACAAATATCTTGACACATGCTATGCTCTAACAGGGTGATTATGATGGCGAGCAGCGCAAGAAAACGGGCGGAAAGCGGTTATTACCACATTTTGCTGGTCGGCGCAGAGCAGGAGCGGATGTTCGAGGACGACGACAACACGCGGAAATTTCTCCTGACCGTCAGGGACTGCAAGCGAATCAGTGAGTTCACGGTGCTTGCCTATTGCATGATGCCGAACCACGTGCATTTTCTGCTCAAGGAGGGCAAAGAGCCTGTGGAGCAGATCGTCAAGCGAATCCTTGCCCGCTTCGTGCATTGGTACAACACCAAGCACCGGAGAGTCGGCTCCCTGTTCCGGGGCAGATTCAAGAGCGAACCGGTGGAGGATGAGTCCGATCTGTTGCCGATGATGCGCTTCATCCACCAGAGCCCGATCCGGGCCGGACTCTGTTCTCGTTTGGAGGATTACCAGTTTTCGAGTTGGTCGGAATACACCTGCATGCCGTGGCTGACGGACGTTGCTTTTACAGATGCCCTGATCGGACGCGACGTTCTGAACACCTTCCACAAGGCATACGGCATGGAACGATACCTGGACGTTTCAGACCCTTCGAAGTCCAGGGTGAGCGACGAGCAGGCGATCACGATCATGAAAGCGATCACACGCTGCTCCAGCGCGGCGGCCTTTCAAAGGCTGTCGCCCGCCAATCGCAGCAAGGCGATCCGGAGACTGCGGGAACAGAATCTCTCCCTGCGTCAGATCTCACGCCTGACCGGCACAGGCATCACGGCAGTCCGCCGGATTGCAAAGGAGGCACAGGATTCCTTGCTCCCGGCGACCGGAATATAGACAGAACCAAAGCGGCTTCAAATCCGATACGCTTATAAAACGGAACGAATGAGGTGAAAGCGCGTGAAACCGGAAGAACTGTGGCAGGCATCGGGGCTTCAGGGCGAATATGAGGCATGGGCCTTTGGCGATGCGCCCGATCAGCTTGCCGAATTGGTCAGACGCGGCGTGAAAACCGCAACCTGCTCCGCAGCGTTGCTCTACGAGCTGGAGCAGGAGGAATATCCGAAAGAAGGAGATTACAGCGTGATTCTCGACTCGACCGGGAATGCTGTTTGTATCATCCGGACGACGAAGGTTTCCGTATTGCCGTTCGACCTGGTTTCGGAGCAGCATGCCTGGAAAGAGGGCGAGGGAGACCGTTCCCTGGAATACTGGAGACAGGTACACAAGCGCTTTTTCACGGACGAGCTCAAAACGGTCGGACGGGCCTTTGACGAAAGAATGGAGCTGATCTGCGAGGAATTCGAGGTCATTTATCCGGAGAAGCCGGAGAACGAAACGGACAATTCATAATCGAAACGGGAGGAATCAACATGAAGGTATTGATGATCAACGGATCGCCGCACGCGAAGGGAAATACAGCGATCGCCCTCGGCGAAATGCAGAAGGTGTTCGCGGAGGAAGGAATAGAAACCGAGGTTCTTCACGTCGGCAATCAGGCCATTCACGGATGCATTGCCTGTAATTCCTGCATGAAAAACGAAAAATGCGTCTTTGACGACGCTGTGAATACGGCCGCCGGGCTGTTCCGGGAGGCTGACGGCCTTGTGGTCGGTACGCCGGTTTACTATGCTTCCGCCAACGGAACGCTCGTTTCCTTCCTGGACCGGCTGTTCTATTCCACTCCGTTCGACAAGCGGATGAAGGTGGGAGCCGCCGTTGCCTGTGCCAGACGCGGCGGCTTGACCGCAACCTTCGATGAGCTGAACAAGTATTTTACGATCGCCGGCATGCCGGTGGCGTCCAGCCAATATTGGAACGGCGTCCACGGCGCTGCATCCGGAGAGGCGGAACAGGATGGGGAAGGCTTGCAGATCATGCGAACGCTTGCGCGAAATATGAGCTTCCTGATGAAATCCATTGCCCTCGGCAAGGAACGGTACGGCCTTCCGCCTCTGGAAACGAGGATCGCAACGAACTTCGTTCGGTAACGGCAGGATGGAAAAGAGGCGTTGCGACTGGTGCTTCGCTCCGGCACAGCTCCGCAGTTCGGAAAGGATGATCGCGTACCACGATACGCGCTGGTGTAAGCCGGAGCATCGGGATCGGGAGCTTTTCTCCATGCTCATTCTTGAGGGCATGCAGGCAGGCGTCAGTTGGGGACTGATCCTGAACAAGGAGGCGGCCTTCCGTAAGGCCTTCGACGGCTTTGACCCGGAGCTTGTCGCTGCGTACGACGAGACCAAGGTCGAGGAGCTGATGCAAAACGCCGGGATCATCCGCAACCGGAATAAAATCCGGGCCGCCATTACGAACGCGGAGGCCTTTCTGAAGGTGCAGAAGGAGTTTGGTTCCTTCGACCGCTATATCTGGAGCTTCACGGACGGAAACGTGATTGACCATCACCTGACGAGCGGGCAGGAAATGCCTGCAAAGAACGCGCTTTCCGAGCAGGTCAGCGCCGACCTGAAACGCCGGGGCTTCCGATTCGTCGGGCCGGTGATCGTCTACTCGTATCTGCAGGGCATCGGCGTGATCAACGACCACTGCGAGGACTGCTCGTTCCGGTGACGGCGCATACAAGCATCGTTTTTTGAAAAAACTGTTTTTTATGATTGCATAATCGCGAAATCTGTGATATAATACAATAGATTTATTTTGAACCTTCAAAGGAGTTGGTTGTTCTCATGGACGATGGAAGTACGGGGCGACAATTCTTGGAAGCCGTTGCCCCGGCTGCGGCTGCTCAGGTCGGTCAGGTCCGGCCCGGCAGCGTCACTGTCTATCTCATTCTCATTGTGCTGTTGATCGCGGGCGGCGCGTATTTCGCAAGCTGTGAGACCGCTTTGGCCAGCGTCAACAAGATCCGCATGAAATCCTATGCCGAGGATGGCAACAAACGGGCTCAGTACGTGATGTATATTCTCAACAACTTTGACCGGGCCCTGACGACCATCCTGATTGGCACGAATATCATGCACATTGCCTGCGCGTCCATTGCTACGCTGCTGACCCGCCAGTTGTTTGGCGGCAGTCCGCGGCTGGATTTGATGCTGACGCTCTCCACGCTGATCGTCACCCTGCTTGTCTTCTTCCTGGCGGAAATGCTGCCCAAGTACCGCGCCAAGGCTTTCAGCGAGCAGTTTGCGCTCCGCTGCGGCAGGTCCCTGTACGTTCTCATGAAGTTCCTCACGCCGCTGGCTGCTGTGTTCACCTGGATCAGCAAGGGCCTTTCCAAGCTGTTCGTCGGGGATTCGGACGCGCCGAACGTGACCGAGGACGACCTGCGCGACGTCATCCACTCGTTTAAGGACGAGCGAGAGGAGGACGACGAGACCGAGGAGGAGACCTCAAAGCTCATGGAACGCGCCCTGCGCTTCGGCGCCAAGACGGCGCTGGAGGCTATGACGCCCTGGGACAAGGTGGAGAAGCTGGATACCTCGATGGAGATCAGCGAAATCTACCGGCGCGTGCAGGCCACCAACCACTCCCGTTTTCCGATGCTCAATACCAGAGGCCGGATCATCGGCGTGATGAACATCCGTTCCTTCCTCAAGGCCTACCGCGAAAGCGGCGAGGATCTGGATATGCTGGAGCTGATCGACACGCCGATGTTCGTCCGACCTGAGATTCCGGTGGATGAGCTGCTCAGCGAAATGAGCTACAGCAAGGTGCATCTGGGCTTCGTCTCCCACCAGGGACAGGTCCGGGGCATCATCACGGTGGAAGACATCCTGGAAGAGCTTGTCGGTGAGATCTTCGACGAGACCGACGCCGAGGAAGCCGCCGCAGCGGAGAGGGGGGAAGCGCAGTGATCTGGATCCCTTATGTGCTTGCCCTTCTGGTGCTGGTTGTTTTCTCCGCCTTTTTCTCCGGCTCAGAGATCGCGTATTCTGCGGTCAGCCCGCTTCGTCTGCGCCGCATCTATACGGAGACCGGGAACCAGCGCGCCCGCCGCGCCCTGTATATCTCCGATCATTTTGACCATGCGCTGACGGGAATCCTGATTGGCAACAACCTGGTCAATCTGGCCTCGTCCACGATCGCAACGCAGTTATTTATCATTCTGCTGGCTGAGACCGGCCACGTGAGCGAGAATACCGCCGCTGCGATCTCCACCGCCGCGATCACGGTTTTTGTCCTGATCTTCGGTGAGATCATGCCAAAGATCACGGCCACTGCCGACGCCGAGCGCTTCGCCATGCGCGTCTCCTTCCTGCTGCGCGGGATCATGCTGATCCTGCACCCGATCGTCAGCCTCGTTTTGAAGCTGCTGGGGCGGATCTCCCGCTCCTGGAAACGACCGGAGGACGAGGAAGCCGTCACCGAGGACGATCTCTCCGAGATGATCGATACGGTCGAGGATGAGGGCGTTATTGACGAGGATACCAGCGAGCTGCTGCAGTCCGCGCTGGACTTCCCGGATATCTGCGTCTATGAGATCATCACACCCCGTGTGGACATGATCGCAATTGACGTGGACGATTCCCCCGAGGAGATCATGGAAACCGTCGAGCATTCGCCCTATTCCCGCATTCCCGTCTATGAGGACAGCATTGACAATATCATCGGCGTCCTCCATCTGAACAACTTCCTCAAGGGACAGTGCGAGGGCGAGGAGATGAATCTCCGCAAGTATCTGCTCCCTGTCGTCTATCTGCACAAGACCACGATCCTGCCCCAGGCGCTGCGCGAGCTTCGCGAAAAGAAGCTCCACCTTGCCATCGTCACCGACGAATACGGCGGCACGATGGGCCTTGTCACGATGGAGGATATCCTGGAGCAGTTGGTCGGCGATATCTGGGACGAAACCGACGAGATCGAAAACGAGCTCGTTGAGCTCGGCGACGACCTCTATGAGGTGGACGGCGATATGCGTCTGGAAGATTTCCTGGACGAGTTCGAGATCGACGACCGCGATTTTGACGACGACAACGCCACCGTCGGCGGCTTTGCCATCGAACAGCTTGGCGGTTATCCCGCCAAGGGTCAGAGCTTTGACTTTGAGCATCTTACCATCACGGTGAAGCAGATCCAAAATCTCCGCGTCACCCGCCTGCTTGTCAAGGTCAACGAGCGCGTCAAGGAACCTGACGCCATCGACTGGGAGGGAGACTCCGACAAAGACGAGGACGAGGACAACTGATCGAAACAATACTCTGTCCGGAGCAATTTGGACAGAGTATTTTTCCGCCCCGCCGCACGGCGGCTTATCTACAACGAATGGAGGAACCAATATGCTTGAAATCGGAATCACCGGAAAACAGACCGAGGTCGTCACCCCGGAAAAGACGGCTGCCGCCCTCGGCAGCGGCTTCCTGGAGGTCTATGCCACCCCTGCTATGGTCGCTCTGATGGAGAAGACGGCTCTGCGTTCCGTCGCAGATCACCTGGACGAAGGCATGTCCACCGTCGGCATCTCGCTGAATATTGCCCACAGCTCCGCCTCGCCCCTTGGCTGTACGATCACCTGCGAGAGCAAGCTGGTCGAGATTGACCGCCGCAGGCTTGTTTTTGAAGTCGTCGCCCGCGACGATTTCGGAGAGATCGGCAGAGGCACCCACGAGCGCTTCGTTGTGGACGCCAAGCGCTTTCTGGAAAAGGCCGCACAGAAGAAGGTCAATTTCTGAGCCCGTCTTAGCGGGCCGAACCTGAAAAGCACCCCATCCGGCGTACCGGATGGGGTGCTGCGTTTATAGGGCTGTTTGATTAGTTGTTGTACAGGTCGAGCAGCTTCTTCAGGTGCTCGTAACGCTCCATGGCGCTCTTCTCGTTGCGCTCGAACAGGACTTCGGCGCGCTCCGGGAACTCGCGGGTCAGGCGGCTGTAGCGGGCTTCGTTCATCAGGAAGTCGCGGTAGCCGTCCTTCGGATCCTTGGAGTCGAGGGTGAACTTCTTGTCGGCGGCGGGGTTGAAGCGGAACATGTTCCAGTAACCGCAGTCAACAGCCTTCTTCATCTCCTCCTGGCAGTGGATCATGCCGCCCTTGATGGAGTGCATCTCACAGGGGGCGTAACCAATGATCAGGGACGGGCCGTGGTAAGCCTCGGCCTCGGAGATGGCGCGGATGGTCTGTGCGCGATCGGCGCCCATGGCGACCTGCGCCACGTAGACGTAGCCGTAGGACATGGCGATCTCCGCCAGGCTCTTCTTCTTCATCTCCTTGCCGGCAGCAGCGAACTGCGCGACCTGGCCGATGTTGGAAGCCTTGGAGGCCTGTCCGCCGGTGTTGGAATAAACCTCGGTGTCGAACACGAAGACGTTGACGTCCTCGCCGGAGGCAAGCACATGGTCCACGCCGCCGAAGCCGATGTCATAAGCCCAGCCGTCGCCGCCAAAGATCCAAACGGACTTCTTGCCCAGGTATTCCTTCTTGTCCAGGATTTCCTTGCCGCATTCGCAGCCGCACTTCTCGAGGGCTTCGATGTAGCGCTTGGTGCAGGCCTTGTTGGCTTCGCCGTCATTGAAGGTGTCGAGCCATTCTTCACCGGCGATCCGGACTTCTTCGTTCTTGGTGTTCGCAACGATCTTGCGGGTCTTCTCCGCCAGGGACTCGCGGATGGTCTTCTGGGCGATGTACATGCCCAGGCCGTGCTCGGCGTTGTCCTCAAACAGGGAGTTGGACCAAGCGGGACCGCGGCCTTCCTTGTTGGTGGTGTAGGGGGAGGTAGCGCCGGGGCCGCCCCAGATGGAGGAACAGCCGGTGGCGTTGGAGATATACATACGGTCGCCGAAGAGCTGGGTCACCAGACGGGCGTAGCTCGTCTCGGCGCAGCCGGCGCAGGAGCCGGAGAACTCAAGCAGAGGCTTCTTGAACTGGGAGCCCTTGACGGTCAGATCCTGCATATCCTTCTTCTCGGAGACCTCGTTCACGCAGTAGTTGAAGACGTCCTGCTGATCCAGCTGGCTCTCCTGCGGACGCATGGCAATGGCCTTGACCGGGCAGACGCCAACGCAGACGCCGCAGCCCATACAGTCGAGCGGGGAAACGGCCATCGTGTACTTGTAGACGCCCTTGCCCTTACCGGCCTTGATGTCCACGAGCTTGGAGGCGGCGGGAGCCTTGGCGGCCTCGGCCTCGGTCAGAGCGAAGGGACGGATGGTGGCGTGCGGGCAGACGAACGCGCAGTTGTTGCACTGGATGCACTTGGTCTGATCCCATTCGGGAACCGTCACGGCAACGCCGCGCTTCTCATAGGCGGAAGCGCCCAGCTCGAACTGGCCGTCCACGTAATCGGTGAAGGCGGAGACGGGCAGGGAATCGCCGTCCATCTTGTCGATGGGAACGAGGACATTCTTGACCATCTTGACCAGCTCGGGCTTGCCCGCGAGCTGAACGTCGTCGTCCGCGTCAACCGCGTTGGCCCAGTCGGCGGGAACGTCGATCTTGACGAAGGCGGTGGCGCCGGCGTCGATCGCGCGGTGGTTGCAGTCCACAACGTCCTGGCCCTTCTTGAGGTAGGACTTCGTGGCGGCGTCCTTCATATACCGGATCGCGTCAGCCTGCGGCATGACGTTGGCCAGGGTGAAGAAAGCGGACTGGAGGATGGTGTTGGTGCGCTTGCCCATGCCGACCTTGATCGCCAGATCGATGGCGTTGATCGTGTAGAGCTGGATGTTGTTCTTGGCGATGTAGCGCTTGGAAGCAGCGTCGAGATGGTGAGACAGCTCCTCCATATCCCACTGGCAGTTGATCATGAACACGCCGCCGGGCTTGACGTCACGGACGATGGGGAAGTGCTTGGTGATGTAGGAGGGGTTGTGGCAGGCCACGAAGTCGGCCTTGTTGATGTAGTACGGGCTCTTGATGGGCTTGTCGCCGAAGCGGAGGTGGGAAACGGTCACGCCACCGGTCTTCTTGGAGTCGTACTGGAAGTAGGCCTGGACGTACTTATCGGTGTGGTCGCCGATGATCTTGATGGAGTTCTTGTTCGCGCCGACGGTGCCGTCGCCGCCCAGACCCCAGAACTTGCACTCGATGGTGCCTTCCGCGGCGGTGGCGGGGACTTCCTCGCGGACGTCGAGGCTCAGGTTGGTCACGTCGTCCACGATGCCGATGGTGAACTCACGCTTGGGCTGATCCTTCTTCAGCTCGTCGTAGACGGAGAAGACGGAGGCGGGAGGCGTGTCCTTGGAGCCGAGGCCGTAACGGCCGCCGATCACGGTGATGTCATTGCGTCCGGCGTTGGCCAGAGCGGTCACGACGTCAATGTAGAGGGGTTCGCCCTGGGAGCCGGGCTCCTTGGTGCGGTCGAGAACAGCGATCTTCTTGCAGGTCGCGGGGATGGCGGCGATCAGCTTGTCCGGGCAGAAGGGACGGTAGAGACGGACCTTGATCAGGCCGACCTTTTCGCCGTTGGCGTTCAGGTAGTCGATGACTTCCTCGGCCACGTCGTTGATGGAGCCCATCGCAACGATGACGCGGTCAGCGTCGGGCGCGCCGTAGTAGTTGAACAGCTTGTAGTCGGTGCCGAGCTTGGCATTGACCTTGTCCATGTACTCTTCCACGATGGCGGGAAGGGCGGTATAGAACTTATTGCAGGCCTCGCGGTGCTGGAAGAAAACGTCGCCGTTTTCGTGAGAGCCGCGCATGGAGGGACGCTCGGGATTCAGGCTGTGCTCGCGGAAGGCCTTGACTGCGTCCATATCGACCATTTCCTTGAGATCCTCGTAATCCCAAATCGCGATCTTCTGGATCTCGTGGGAGGTACGGAAACCGTCAAAGAAGTTGATGAAGGGAACGCGGCCCTTGATGGCGGCGAGGTGCGCAACGGCGCCGAGATCCATGACCTCCTGCGGGTTGGTCTCGCAGAGCATTGCAAAGCCGGTCTGACGGCAGGCGTAGACGTCGGAATGATCGCCGAAGATGTTCAGAGCGTGGGTGGCAACCGTTCTGGCGGAGACGTGGAACACGCCGGGAAGCAGCTCGCCCGCGATCTTGTACATATTGGGGATCATCAGCAGCAGGCCCTGGGAGGCGGTGTAGGTCGTCGTCAGAGCGCCGGCAGCCAGAGAGCCGTGAACGGTACCGGAGGCACCGGCTTCGGACTGCATCTCAACGACCTTCACGCGGTTGCCGAAGATGTTTTCCCGACCCTGCGCAGACCACTGGTCGACGTAGTCAGCCATGGGGCTGGACGGAGTGATCGGGTAGATACCAGCTACTTCCGTGAAGGCATAGCTGACATGAGCGGCAGCGGTATTGCCGTCCATGGTTTTGAATTTTCTTTGCAAGGGAAATACCTCCTAATCAAAAGGACATTCGTCCAATTTTTTGCCTACCCATCATAACATCTTTTTTTGCTTTTGTAAACCGATATTCTGATTTTTTTCTGCGGATTCACAAATTTTTTTCACAGCAGCCTGCTTTTTCTGGACAAATCGGGAAAAGTATGGTAGATTATTATGAAGTAATACAAAACGGAAAGGCGGGAGCGGATATGAAGCTCGACGTGCTTGGTCTTCAATTTGATAACGTAACGATGGAGGAAGCGCTTGCCGCCGGCGAACGCCTGCTCGATGGGGACCGCCCCGGCATCGTGGTCACGCCGAACGCTGAAATTGCCTATGAGGCGTCCAAGGACGCCGATTTCCGCGATTTGCTCAATCAGGCCGATCTCCTTCTGCCTGACGGAGCGGGCGTGGTTCTGGCGGCAAAGATCCTCCGCACCCCGCTCCGGTCGAAGGTCGCGGGGATCGACTTTGCCGCGAATCTGCTTCCTATTTTTGCCCGGCGCGGTACGAGGCTGTATCTGCTTGGCTCCAAGCCCGGCGTTGCCGAGGCTGCCGCGGAAAAAATGAAGGTCCTCGCGCCCGGCCTGATCGTCTGCGGAACGCACGACGGCTACTTTCAAACCGACGATGCGGCGATCTCCGCCGTGAACGACGCCGCCCCGGACGCGCTGTTCGTATGTCTTGGCGCGCCGAAGCAGGAGAAATTCATGTTCGCTCACCGTGGCGAGCTTGCCACGGTGCGTCTGATGGCAGGTCTCGGCGGCAGCCTGGACGGTTTTGCCGGCAACGTCAAGCGCGCGCCGAAGTGGATGATCCGCCTCCAGCTCGAATGGCTCTACCGGCTGGTCAAGGAGCCGAAGCGTCTCGGACGGATGATGCGTCTGCCGAAATATATTCTTCTGGCCTTCCGCGCGCGGAGAAAGGGATGATCCTATGGGTAAGCTGATCGTATTCGAGGGAACCGACGGTTCCGGCAAGTCCACGCAGTTTTCCCTGCTCACTGAGCGCTTGCGCCGGGAACAAACCGATTTCCGCACCATTGTTTTTCCCCAGTATTCCGAGCCGTCCTCGGCGCTGATCCGGATGTATCTGGGCGGCGAGTTCGGCAAATCGCCTGCAGACGTCAACGCCTACGCTGCCTCCACCTTTTACGCGGTGGACCGGTACGCCTCCTTCCAAAAGGTTTGGGGGGAATACTACCGCGGCGGCGGTCTGGTCATTTCCGACCGCTACACGACCTCCAACGCCGTCCATCAGGCGTCCAAGGAGCCGCCGGAGCGCCGCGGCGATTTCTTCCGCTGGCTCTATGAGCTGGAGTACGACCACATGGAACTTCCCAGACCGGACCTCGTCATATACTTGGACGTGCCGACCGAGCTGACCGAGCGCCTGATGCGTCACCGCGAGGCTGACACCCACACGCACGCGGATATCCACGAAAAGGACCTGGACTACCTGCGGCTCTGCCGCAGGACCGGATTGGAGGCTGCGGCATACTACGGCTGGACCGTCGTTCACTGCGAGCGGAACGGAGAAATGCGCCCCATCGAGGATATTCACGAGGAAATCTATCGGCTTGTCCAAAGCTGTCTGAACGAACAGGAGCGATCAAATGTTGGTTGATATATTATTGGCTGACGGGTTCGAGGAAACCGAAGCCGTCGTACCCTGCGACTTACTGCGCCGCGCCGGAGCGAAAGTCAGGCTGATCGGCGTGAACGGGATCCGGATCGTCAGCTCCCATCAGATCACCGTGACTGCGGACGCCGTGCTGGAGGCGCATACCGGCGATCTGCCCGATCTGCTGGTTCTGCCCGGCGGACGGCGCGGGGTCGATAATCTGCTGGCCTCCGAGGCTGCGCTGGATCTGGTCCGCCGCGCCTGGGCGGCAGGGAAGTACGTCGCTGCGATTTGCGCTGCGCCGACGATCCTGGCCCATCTTGGCGTCACGGACGGACGCAGCGCCGTCTGCTATCCCGGTATGGAACCCCGGATGGGGAACGCAGAACTGAAGCATTTGCCTGTCGTCACAGACGGCAGACTGATCACGGGCCGGGCTGCCGGCAGCTCCATGGCCTTCGGCCTGGCGCTGGTGGAAGCCCTGTTTGGGCCGGACGCCGCGCAGCGTGTGGCGGACGGCGTCGTCTATACCCGCGCCTGACTGATTCGCGAGAGGAGGGACCGAGCATGTCCGATCTGCAACCCAATGAAAACCGCCCTACCGTGGACGAACTGATCGCCTCGGCGAAGGAGGCATACGAGATCGCTCCGAATTCCGGCGACCCTCAGGGCTTCGAGCCGGATTTCGGCCACACCTTTGACGACTACGGCGAATATGAGGAGCCAAAGCCGCAGCCCGTCGTGCGGCGCATCCGGAAGCCCAGCCTGATCAAAAAGGTGCGAATTCCGAAGCTCTTGATCCTTGCCGTCTATTTTGCCCTTGTCGTCGTCGTCGGACTGCTGGCTGCGAAGATCGGATGGAAGCTGGCCGACGACGCCCTCGGTCTGACCCGGCCCGACGAATCCATCGAGATCACCATTTCCGAGAACGACACCCTTGACAGCGTGACTGCCAAGCTGAAGAAGGCCGGAGCCGTCAAATACGAATGGCTCTTCAAGCTCTACTGCAAGGTCAGAAAGCAGGAGGATTTCTTCGATCCCGGCGTCTACAGCATCAAGCTGTCCTACGACTATCACGCCCTGGTCAACTATCTGATGGCCAGCGCGGGCAACCGCAAGACGATCACGCTGATGATTGCCGAGGGTGAGAACACCTACGAGATATTCGACCTGCTCGAAAAGAACGGGGTCTGCTCCCGCGAGATGCTCGAGCAGGCGGCGGCGGAATACGAGTTTGACTACGATTTCCTCAAGCGCCTGCCCTATGGCGAGAGCAACCGTCTCGAGGGCTATCTTTTCCCGGATACCTACGAATTCTATCTGAAGGATGAGCCCCAGAACGTGATCGGCAGACTGCTCCGCAACTTCAACGCCCGTCTGAACGACAAGGATTTGAATGAGATCGAGCGAAGCGACTACTCGATGCACGAGATCCTGATTATGGCATCCATCGTCGAGGCTGAGGCCGGTCACGACGACGAGCGCGCCAAGATCGCCTCCGTCATGTACAATCGCTTAGAGAACTGGGAGAATCCGCTGCTCGGCATGGACTCCACGGTCTACTACGGCGCGATGCTTCAGGGCGAGGGCTTTACCATCAATCTCGACAGCCCCTATAACACCTACAAGTATCCCGGTCTGCCCAAGGGACCGATCTGCAACCCCGGCCTGAACTCCATCCGCGCGGTCCTGCACCCTGAAAAGACGAATTATTATTATTTCGCCACCGGCGTGGACGGATTGAACCACTTCTTTGAAACCGAGGCCGAGTTCAACGCTTTCATCAACAGCGACCAATATGAGGACATCATTCCGGGAAGATAAGGACAGAGAAATGAAAAAACCAGAGCTGCTCGCCCCGGCAGGGGACATGGAAAAGCTGAATATGGCCGTTCGCTACGGAGCCGACGCCGTCTATCTGGCCGGGACGAGCTTCGGCATGCGCTCCTTTGCCGGGAACTTCACGCCCGACGAGCTGCGTCAGGCCGTTGCCTTCTCCCATGCCCACGGCGTCAAAACCCACGTGACGGTCAACACGCTTGCCCGGAACGACGAGCTGCCCGCCCTGCCCGCCCATCTGGAGCTGCTCAACGACTGCGGCGTGGACGCCCTGATCCTTGCTGACCTCGGGGCGTTCCGCCTTGCGGAGCGGTACGCTCCACGCTGCGAGCGCCACGTTTCCACCCAGGTCTCGGTCACGAACTACAATACCGCCAGCGCCTGGTTCGACCTCGGCGCGAAACGCGTCGTCCTCGCCCGTGAGCTTTCTCTGGATGAGATCGCGGAGATCCGCCGCCGGACGGACCCCGCTCTGGAGCTTGAGGTCTTTGCGCACGGGGCAATGTGCGTCTCCTGGTCCGGGCGCTGCCTGCTCTCCAACTACATGACGGGACGGGATTCCCAGCGGGGCGCCTGCGCGCAGCCCTGCCGCTACCAATACGCCCTCATGGAGGAGAAGCGACCCGGCGAATACTTCCCGGTCTTTGAGGACGAGAAGGGCACCTATATCATGAACTCCCGGGATATGTGCATGATCGACCATCTGGACGATCTGATGTCCGTCGGCGTTGACTGTCTGAAAATCGAAGGCCGTGCAAAGTCTGCCTACTATGCTGCCATCGTGACCGGCGCCTACCGCCACGTGCTCGACGATCTGGCCGCCGGCAGGCCGGTGGACAAGGTCTGGCGCGATGAGGTGGAAAAGATTTCCCATCGCCACTATTCCACCGGCTTCTTCTACGGCCAACCGGGGCAATTCTACGAGGATGCCCGCTATATCCGCGATTGGCAGGTCGCCGCCATCGTCACCGCATGCGACGAGACCGGTCTTGCCACGCTGAGCCTGCGCAACAAGTTCGCCGCAGGCGACGAGATCGAGGTGGTCGGGCCGGATCTCAAGCCGTTTTCCGTGACTGCTCCGACCTTTTCCACGCCGGACGGCGCTTCGCTTTCCGAGGTCCGGACGCCGCAGATGGTCTTCCGGATGCAGCTTCCGCGACCGGTGCCCGCCTGTTCTATCGTCCGCCGCCTCGTCACAGAAAGCGCATAATTCTCTGCAGAAAAGCACACGAAAAATGTTTTTTGACACAAAAACTTTCGTGAATCTTCACAGGAAATCCGCAATCCGCTGCAGTTGGATTTGTTGACAAAGAACAGCGTTCTTGTTATAATAATCAGAGTTGTGAATCCTGCGATTTCATCCTCGCACACAGATCCTTTCGCTGGAGGGCCTTCTCTGTTATGTATGAGCACTGTTTCAAACGGCTTCTGGATATCGTCCTGTCCCTGCTTGCCATGATATTCCTGAGCTGGCTGCTTCTGCTTCTGGCGATCGTTATTATGATCGACGATCCCGGTCCGATCCTGTTCAGCCAGAAGCGCGTCGGCAAACATAAAAAGTATTTCCGTCTGCATAAATTCCGCAGCATGAAGCGCAATGCGCCGCATGACGTACCCACGCATCTGCTGGAGAATCCAAATACCTATATCACCCGCGTCGGACGCATCCTGCGTCGCTACAGTCTGGATGAGCTCCCCCAGGTCTGGGATATTTTCGTCGGACATATGAGCATCGTCGGCCCTCGACCTGCGCTCTGGAATCAGACCGATCTGGTCGAAGCGCGTGAGCGCTACGGCGCGAACGACGTTCGTCCCGGCCTGACCGGGCTGGCACAGATCAACGGACGCGACGAGCTTTCCATCGAGGAAAAGTCCCGTCTGGACGGAGCTTACACCGCCGCGCTCCGAGCGGGCGGCTGGAAGGCCTTTGCGATGGATCTGCGATGCTTTTTCGGTACCTTCCGTCCGGTCTGTACTGCCAACGGCGTATTGGAGGGCAGGGAAGCCCCTCATCGGGCTGGAGAAGACTCTCACTCCAATGTCGGAGGTGATTGAATTGAATCGTAGGCTGGTGATCACCGGCGTGACCGGAGAGAAATCCGGAGCCGCCTTTGTCAGACAGCTTCACGCGCACAGGACGGATATTCGAGCTGCTTTTCCCGGGGGGATCCGTGCTCTCGTACGGCCCTCCTCCTGCACAGATTATCTGAAGCAAATGCTCCCCGACGTCGAAATCTTCGTCGGGGAATTTGTGCGTTCGGAGCTTTTGAATCAGGCATTGGCAGGCGCCGACACGGTGGTTCATATTGCCGGAATTCAGACGTCGCTTCCCATCGTGGAGGCTGCGGCACGCTGCCATGTCCGTCGGGCGATTCTGGTTCACACCACAGGAATCTATTCTAAATACAAGCAGGCAGGGGAGGGCTATCGAGAGATTGACGCCGACGTCGCCCGAATTTGCCGGGATCATAATATCTCCCTTACGATCCTGCGTCCGACCATGATCTATGGCACGCTGTCGGATCGGAATGTATCGCAATTCATTCGCATGGTGGATCGTCTTCCCTTGATGCCTGTCATTCGAGGCGCAAGGTATTGGCTGCAACCGGTCTGGTTTGAAGATTTGGGCCGTGCCTATTATCTGGCATTGACCCGGGAGTCTGCCACAGCCGGGAAGAACTATGATCTCTCCGGCGGTGCGCCGATCCTGTTGCGGGATATGCTAAGCGAGATCGGCACACAGCTCGGAAAGAAGCGGGTCTGTTTTATAAACTGCCCCTTTGCGTTGGCCTATACCGGTGCTTTCCTGCTCCGCGCCTTGAGTCTGGGACGGATTGATCTCCGGGAGAAGGTTCAGCGGCTGTGCGAGGACAGAGCCTATCCCCACGAGGCTGCCTCTGCTGATTTCGGGTATGACCCCGTATCCTTCCAGGAGGGCGTACGGGGAGAGATCCATGCGTATCTGCAAAGCAGACGCAAGAAGAATGGAACGCAAATATGAACCTCTTAGTGATTTGCCAATACTACGACCCGGAGCCCTTTCGGATCCACGACCTCTGTGCCGGATTGGTTCAGTTGGGTCATTCCGTGCAGGTTGTGACTGGCATGCCCAACTATCCTGCCGGAGACTTATATCCGGGCTTTGCGGACAACAAGGCCCGCGACGAGGTCCTGGATGGAGTGCGCATTCACAGATGTCCCATCCATCCCAGAAAGCATGGAGCCCTGCATCGGCTGTGGAATTACTATTCTTTCACCCGACAGGCAGGGCGATATACTTCTTCCTCGCACTGTGCAGCGGCTGATGGCCGCCCCTTCGATCTGGTGCTGGTCTATCAGCTCAGCCCCGTGATGATGGCAAAGCCAGCCCTGCTCTACCGAAGACTGCACCCCGTCCCCGTCCTGATGTACTGCCTTGATCTCTGGCCGGAAAGTCTGTTGGCAGGGGGCGTTTCCAGGGATTCTTTTGTGTTTCGGTTTTATCACCGGGTTTCGGCCCGAATTTACCGTTCCATGGATCGAATCCTCGTGACCAGCGCTCGATTTGCGCCATATCTGATCCGAGAATTCGACATCCCTGCTGCGCGGATACGACATCTGCCCCAGTATGCGGAAGACCTTTTTCGGCCCTCACCGCCCCGAAAAAGAGACGGGACTGTTAATCTCATGTTTGCCGGGAACGTCGGCAATTTGCAAAATGCCGGGATTCTGCTCGACGCAGCAAAGCTGCTTCGCCAGGAGCCCGTCGTCTTCCACGTCGTGGGCGACGGCAGCGAGCTCGAGAAACTGAAAAAAAGAGCAAAGGACGAGGACCTGCAAAACGTTTGCTTCCACGGACGCAGACCGTTGGAGGAAATGCCTTCGCTTTACGCCGAGGCTGACGCTATGCTCGTGACGATGAAAAACGACCCGATCCTGAGCCTGACCCTGCCCGGCAAGGTCCAGTCCTATATGGCCTCCGCCCGGCCTTTGATCGGTTCCATCGGCGGAGAGACTGCCCGCGTGATCGCGGAGGCCGACTGCGGCTTCTGTGCTCCGTCGGAGGATCCCGAAGCCCTGACTGCGGAGATTCGCCGCTTCCTGGCTTGCGACTCGCCGGAACGCCTCGGACAAAATGCCCGCACCTACTATGACGCGCACTTTACCAGAACGCATTTTCTGACAGAACTGGATCGGGAAATCTCCAATCTGGTTTCGGGTGAGAGGATTTGACCCATGAAGGTTTTGATGATCAATTCCGTCTGCGGCATTCGCAGCACCGGACGGATCTGTACGGATCTTGCGCAGGCTTTGGAAGCGCAGGGCCATACCGTCCGGATTGCCTACGGCCGGGAGACCGTGCCGGAGCGTTTTTCCCGCTATGCCGTCCGCATCGGCAGCGACTGCGGCGTGAAGCTCCATGCGCTCAAGGCCCGCGCCTTTGACGCCTCCGGCTTCGGCAGCCGTTTTGCCACCCTCCGGTTTCTCGACTGGGTACGCAAATATGATCCGGACGTGATCCATCTGCATAACGTTCACGGTTATTATCTCCACGTCGGTCTGCTCTTTGACTATCTCCGCACCTGCGGCAAGCGCATTCTGTGGACGCTGCACGACTGCTGGGCTTTTACCGGCCACGCGGCCTACTGCGAGCAGGCAAACTGCGAAAAATGGAAGAACGGCTGCTCGCATTGCCCCAAGGACTGGGACTATCCCAAGAGCCTCTCCGATCACGCCCGTCGAAACTATGCGCGGAAGAAGGCACTTTTTACCGGGATCCCGAATCTGGAGCTGGTCACGCCCTCGCAGTGGCTGGCCGACCTGTGCGCGGAGTCGTTTTTGAAGGAATATCCCGTCACCGTCATCCACAACGGGATCAATACGGATGTTTTCCGCCCCTGCGATGGGACGGCGCTTCGCGCAAGCCTCGGTCTGACGGGCAAGCGCGTGATCCTCGGTGTTGCCGCTCTCTGGGAAAAACGAAAGGGGCTCGATGACTTCGTCACCCTGTCCGAGATGCTCTCCGACCGGGAACGCATCGTTCTGGTCGGTCTGTCTGAGCGGCAGATTCAGGCGCTTCCGCCCGCCATTCTCGGGCTTCCCCGCACGAATTCTGCACAGGAGCTGGCCGCTCTTTATGCGATGGCTGACGTTTACGCCAATCCGACCTATGAGGACAACTATCCCACCACGAATCTGGAAGCGATCGCCTGCGGAACGCCGGTCATCACCTATGCCACCGGCGGCAGCCCGGAAAGCGCCGTTCTCTATGGTGCGTCCGTGCAGAAGGGCGATATGAGCGCCCTTCTGGATGCCCTGCGCCGTTCCTACGAGCCGTCGGATGGGGCGAAGCCTTCCTGCCTGGACGCCGCCTCGGCACTTCAAGCCTATCTGTTGCTCTATTAATTCTGGGAGATCCTAACGCATGAATACACGCCGTCTTGACAGAGCCTCTGTCGGTCTGATTTCCATCAGCCTGATTTTCATACTGACGATCGTGCTGCTGATTCTGATGCCGACCGAGATCGAAGAAGAATTTGCGGACACCTGGCTTGCCTGCACCTTTTCGCTGGCAATCTCCCTGATGGTTCTTCTGCACTTTTATATGAAGTACCACATGGATTTTTTCAGTCCGGTTGTCTTCGTGTCCCTGATCTATCTGGTCATGTTCTTTGTTACGCCGATCTATGACATTTTGACCGGTGAGACGGAATGCTTCGGCGTCACGGATCTCTTTCTGTACGGCAGGGAAAGCACTCTGATCGCGCTGGTCGGATTTCTCTCCTTCTGCCTGACCTTCCAGTATCGTCACTCCCGCTTGCTGAAGAAGCTTCCGCCGATCAAGAAGCTCAAGCTCTCGGATGCGGATCGGGAAATTCTGACCCAGCGGCTTCTGATCGCCTGGGCGGCCGTCGCTGTTCTCGCGATTGGCCTCACTGCATTCACGACCGGATTCAGTATCACCTATATTCTCTCCTTCGGTCTTTTTGGTTCCGCCGGCAGCGGTCCGAGCTCTTCGACTCCCCTCAGTTTTGTCATACAATTCACGCGCTGCATCGTGACGATCGCCGTTCTGTTCTATTTCTATTCCAAGAATGCCCCGCTCAAATACGTGGTCCTCATTTTGACCGCTCTGATTGAGGTCTCCAACGGGTTCCGGTATATGATCGTCATTCTGCTGGTTGCCATGTTCTACGTCAATTATCTGATTTCGGGGAAAAAGCTGAAGCTCGCGCATGCAACCATCGGGCTTGTCGCACTGGTTATGATCATAGGAGTGGTCGGGTATACGAGAGATTCCGTCCGAAGCGGCGGAGGCGCTGACACCTCCGGCATTACGCTCCAGTTTGTCATTGATGCCATTCTCAATAATTTCAGAATTTACAAGTCCTATTATGCGGTGATCAAGGTCGTTCCACGGATCCTTCCGTATATCTACTTTGATCAGATCGTTGTCTACACCCTCATCATGGCGATTCCCCGTGCCGTCTGGCCGGGCAAGCCTGAAAATCCCGGCACCCTCCCGCAGCTATACGGTCTGAACTACAACGCCGTGAGAGGCGGCTTTGCCTATCCCTGCCTTGGAGAATTCTATTACGGCTTCGGTATCTTCGGCGTCGTCTTTTTCATGGCGGTCTTCGGAGCATGGCTCGCGCGGCTCTCCGCCACCTACAGGTTTCGGAGCCGCTGCGTTGCCGATCTCGCTTATTACGCGGTCATTCTCGGTTCCATGCTCCAGTTGCTGATCCGCGGCTATACGCCAAGTAATTTCTACCTTGTGGTCACTCTGTCCATTCCGTTCTGGCTGACTGCCAAATACTTCAAAAAGCATGCGGAGGTACTAACCGAGAAATGAGCGATTATCAGATCATCGTTTCGCACCCTGCGCAGCAGCACTCCTATCATCTGGCTGCCGGCGTCAAGAAGCAGGGTATGCTGCTTCGGTATCTCACGGCGATCTATGATAAAACTGGGAGCGTCGGCATGTCTGCGGCGCGGCTCCTGGTCCGCGGCAGAGACAGCTCCAAGCTCTCCAACCGCCGCTGCCCGGAGCTGGACGATGGGGAAGTGGAGCTATATTACACCCTGCCCTCGCTTGCCGTCATCATTCTCTCCCGCTCGCTCAAAACAAAGCCCTTGTCCTACCGACTGGATCGCTGGATTGCCAACAGATTCGGCAGGAAGGTCGCCAAACGAGCGATCCGTCTGCATGCGGACGCGGTGATCTGCTTTCTCAATAATGCAGAGTCCTGTTTTAAATATTTACAGCGGCATGCGCCGCAGATCACCCGCGTCATGGACGCATCGAGCGCGACGGTGCGCTATATGGCGCGGCTCTATGAATCGGATATGGAGCTGACCGGGAATCCCGGACTTCGCCGCGAGGTTCCGAGCTTTTTTGAACCGGCGACCCTGCAAAAGGAGCAGAGGGAGTTGGATCTCACAGACGTTTTTTTAGCGCCATCCCGCTTTGCCGCCGAGAGTCTCTCCTTTTGCGGCGTCCGCCGAGAGAAAATCCAACTCCTGCCCTATGGCTCAAACTTTCCGCTCTGTGACATGCAGCGCGGAGTGCCGGATTCCATTCGCTTTATCTACGTAGGCCAGATCAGCTATCGAAAGGGCGTCCACCATCTGCTCCGCCTGTTCCGGGAGCTTCCCTGGGCGGAGCTGGACCTGATCGGCCAGACCTTCAGCCAGGATCTTCCGAACGATTACAGGGACTGTCCCAACATCCATTTCCACGGTCATCTGCCGCGCGAGCGGGTGCAGGAGCTTCTGGACCGGTCGCAGGTCATGGTTTTCAACTCCCTTTCCGACAGCTTTCCGCTCTCCTGCCTGGAGGCGATGTCGCGCGGTCTGCCTGTGATCGCCTCGACGCAGGCAGGCGTATGCGACCTGATCCGGGAAGGGGAGAACGGCTTCACCTTCGCGCCGGCCGACTCAGATGCTCTGCGGCGTCACGTCTGTTATTTCCGGGACCATCCCGAGGAGTATCCGCGGTTCAGCGCTGCTGCGATGGAGACTGCCTCCTGCTATACCTGGTCGGCTTATGAGGATCGTTTGGCTGTCATTCTTGCGGAGCTCAGGGATCAGAAGCATATTCAGAATCGAGGATAATGATGGGCCGAATCGGCAAAAACTACGTCTACAATCTTGCATATCAGATCATCGTCCTCCTTGCGCCGATCGTGACTGCTCCTTACCTCGCCAGAGTGGTCGGCGCGGAGAGGCTTGGCATCTACAGCTTTGTCAGCTCCTCCGGGAACATCATCATTACGCTGTCTCTGCTCGGGATCTATTCTTACGGCTGCCGCCAGACCGCCTATGTGCGCGATCAGAAGCAGCTCTTGACGCAGACCTTCTGGGAGATCATGGCGGCCCGCCTCCTGCTGACGGTTCTCGGCACCGCGATCTATGCGGTCTTCATCCTTCTGAACCGGGATACCGCGCGGTTCCTGCTGCTCTATTATCCATATCTGCTTGCAAACTTCCTGGACTGCAACTGGGTCTACGTCGGGCTGGAGGATATGCTTCCGGCAGTGATAAAGAATATCTTGGTCAAGCTGCTGACCGTGGCTGGGATCTTTCTCCTGGTCAAAGGACCGGGCGATCTCTGGATCTATATTCTGCTGATCGCAGGCGCAACCCTGCTCGGGAACGTGCTGGTCTATTTCCAGCTTCCCAAATACGTCGGCTTTTCCCGCCCGGAGCTTCATAGCTTTCCCGTCCATATTCGCGGCTCTCTGCGGCTCTTTTTCCCGCAGGCCGCCTATATGTTCTATCTGCAGGTCGATAAGGTCATGCTCAAATGGCTGACCGGCGCCACGGCTCAGGTCTCCTATTACGATCAGGCAGAAAAAATCATCATGATCCCGTTGACGGCTGTCACCGTCATCAGCACGGTCATGATGCCCCGGATCGCAAACGAATTCCAGAAGGGAAACCGCGATGAGATCGAACGCCTTCTCCTCCGGGCAGGACGATTTGCCCTCTTTCTGGCCTGCCCGATGATGGTAGGCCTCTTCGTTGTTGCCCGTCAGTTTGTCCCGTGGTATCTCGGCCCCGCCTTTCTTCCTACGGCGACCGCAATGATGGTGCTCAGTCCGATCGTGGTGCTGAATTCCATGACCGGCATTTCCGGCAGCCAGTATTTCACGGCGACGGATCAGATCTCCGTCCTGTTCAAGGCCTATGGCGCGGCTGCTCTGATCAACGTGGTCGTCAATGCGCTGCTGATCCCGCGCTTCGGCTATCTCGGCGCTGCGATTGCGACCGTGCTGTCCGCTGCGATTTCCGCCGTGGTACAGTATCGAACGCTTTCCCGGCAGATCCGGCTGCGGCCTCTTGGAATCGATCTGCTTCGCAAGCTATCCGCTTCCGTCGAATTCGGCGGGATCCTATGGACGGTCAGCCGCACCTGGCCGGCAAGTATCCGCACGACCGCTGCGCAGATCGGCATTGGGATCCTGCTCTGGATCGTGATGATGCTTCTGCTGCGGGATCCGGCTCTGCAGATCGCCATCCGGACCCTCCGGGAGATTCATATTCGCAGAAAGCGAAGCTGAGCGTCGGAGTTCAGGTTCGTTGGTTTCATATTACAAATGGAGGGTTCAGTCTTGAAGCAGCTTTCTACCCAGGAGCTCCGCGCCGAGCAGTTGATGATTCTCGACACGATCGACGCCTTTTGCCGGGAACACAATTTGCGCTATTTTCTCCATGCCGGGACGCTGATCGGAGCGGTTCGCCATCATGGCTATATCCCCTGGGATGACGATATTGATCTCGGAATGCCTCGCGCGGATTTTGAACGCTTCCTGGCTGAGTTTCCGCAAACCGGCCCCTTCCGGGTCGTACACGCCGGCAACACGCCCGGCTACTATCTGGCTTCTGCAAAGGTTATCTCCGAACGGACGGTATTGATCGAACAGGTTGTGGATCCGATTCCCCTTGGGGTTTTTGTGGATCTGTTTCCGCTTGATGCGATCCCGGATTCTGAGGCCGGTCTCAACCGGCTGAATCTCAGCCTGATCGTACCCCGGAATCTGCTGCTGCTCAAGAATACGCTTCGCAGCAGTTCCCGGTCTGCGTTGAAGAACGCGGTGCTCCGGGCGTCTCAGCTCCTGCTCCGTCCGATCCCGACGCGATTTCTGCTCCGCCGGATTGATCGCCGCTCCCGCTCCTGCAACGGCAAGCCGCACTGCAGCCGATTGGCGTGTATCTGCGCTTTTACCTATGGCAAACGGGAGGTGTTCCCCGGTACCGACTATAAAGAAGCGGCTGAATTGCCCTTTGAGGGCAAGCTTTATTCCGCCCCGATCGGGTATCACAGCGTTTTGTCGCGTATGTACGGAGACTATATGAAGCTTCCGCCCGCGGAAAAACAGGTGACGCACCATGATTTCACCGCCTATTGGAGAAAGGATCATACAGAATGAACATTGCAATCATCATCGCAGCCGGTTCCGGCTCCAGAATGCGGCAGGATATTCCGAAGCAGTTTATCCACGTCTATGACAAGCCCGTCCTGTTCTACACCATGGAGGGCTTTCAGAAGCATCCTCTGATCGACGCGATTGAGGTCGTCTGTCTCAGCGGCTGGGAGAACATGGTCTGGGCCTATGCCAAGCAGTTCAACGTCACGAAGCTGCAATGGGTCGTTCCCGGCGGCAGCACCTGTCAGGAGTCCATCCGCAACGGCGTTTACCATCTGGAAGGGATCGCCGCCCCGGAAGACACCGTTGTGATCCACGACGGCATCCGTCCCCTGATTGACGAATCCGTTCTCACAGACGTGATCGAAAAATGCAGGCTGCACGGCAATGCCGTTACCTCTCTGCCCTATAATGAGCAGATCTTTATCGTGGACGATGAATACTCCACCGTCCGCTACATTCCCCGCGAGACCTTGCGCCGCGTCTCCACCCCCCAGGCTTATCGCTTTGATCTGCTTGACGAAAAGTATCACGAGGCCTTTGAAAAGGAGATCGGCATCTACGGCTCGTCCTATACCAACACGATGATGGTCGAGCTCGGCGTTCGGCTGTACTTTGCCGCCGGCTCCGACAGGAACATCAAGCTGACCACACCTGCCGACCTGGAGCTGTTCAAGGCCTATCTGGACTCTGACAGGTCCAACTGGCTGAAATAAAGGGAATGAATATGAAGCTCTACGATCATCCGCTCTACCGCGCGGACGTTTCCGCCGTTGCCGCGCTTCCGCTTCCGTGGGAGACGCTGCGGGATCGCAGCCTTCTGATCAGCGGTGCAACCGGCCTGATCGGACGGCTTCTGACGGACGTCCTTTTGTTGAAGAACCGAGAAGGTCTCGGATGCGTCCTCTATTGCCTGACCCGCGATCCGGATTCTGCCGTGGCGCTGTTTCCGGCCGATGCGGCCGAATACGGCCTTCGTCTGCTCGCGTGTGACGTGAATCGGCCTCTTGCGCTGCCGTCCACGCTCCGCGCAGACTACGTGCTGCATCTTGCCTCGAATACCCATCCCCGCCAGTACGCGACTCTGCCGGTTTCGACGATCACGACCAATCTGCTTGGTGCGATGCGTCTTCTGGACTATGCAAGGGACGTTTCCGCGAAACGGTTTCTGTTTGCCTCCTCGAATGAGATCTACGGCGAGAACCGCAGCGATCGGGACTTGTTTGCCGAGGACGATTGCGGCTATCTTGACTGCAACACCCTGCGTGCCGGATATGCGGAAAGCAAACGCTGCACCGAAGCCCTCTGCCAGGCCTACCGTTCCGAATACGGGCTTGGGGTCGTGATTGCCCGACTGACCCGTTCTTTCGGACCGACGATTCGGATGGATGACAGCAAGGCGGCCAGCCAATTTATGAAAAAGGCCCTGGCAGGGGAGGACGTCGTGCTGAAATCCGAGGGGACCCAGTATTATTCCTACACCTACGCGCCCGACGCGGTTTCCGGCCTGCTCACCGTTCTGCTGCTCGGCGTCAACGGAGAGGCCTACAACGTGGCTGACACCTCCTGCGACGTTCGCTTGCGCAGCCTCGCGCAGATGTTTGCCGATGCAGCCGGAACAAAGCTCCGCTTTGAGCTTCCCGACACGGTTGAGGCCGCAGGCTTCAGCCGCGCAACCAAGGCGAGACTGGACGGGGCGAAGCTCCGAAGCTTAGGCTGGCGCCCCATGTACGGCCTCGAAGCGGCGGTGCAGAGGACCTGCCGCATCCTCAAAGACTGTGATTAACGCCGTTATTCGGGTCGTTTACCGCCTGTATCTGTTCTGCGTGCAGATCGGACCGCGCTGGCTCCTGATTCTTGCCGCGTTCGGATCATCGCTCGGTCTCCTGCTTCGGCGGCGGGTCGGGCGCGGACTGGTCTTGCAGCGCAGAGCTCTTTGCCAATGGATGCTCTGGTTTTACCTTGCGTTTATCCTGATCCAAACCGTCTTCTCCCGGCGCGTCCTCTTTGGTGCGGACGCTCCGCTTGCGGAGCGGATCGATCTGCGGGTCTTTTCCTCATGGGGGGATAAGCTCACCTATAATATCGACACGCGCATGGAATTTGCGCTGAATCTTCTGCTCCTTCTTCCGGTCGGACGACTCTGGCGTCCGTCCTTGCAGAAGCCGTTTTGGATGCTGTTCGTCTTTGGTACGCTGCTTTCGCTTGGGATCGAGTCGTCCCAGCTCCTTCTGCGCATCGGGTATTTTGAGATCGCGGATTTCGTGGAAAACGTGATCGGTCTTTGTATCGGCTTCGGTCTGTATCTGCTCCGGGAGCGACGCCTCTGCCGGAAACACGCATAAGAAAGCTGCCCCGCACGGTTCTTTGATTCCGTGCGGGACAGCTTTCTTTGCTACAGGCCAAGCTCATCGAGCTGGGCGTGGACTGCATCCACGTTTTTCTGAGAGGCAGTGAACAAGCTGTTGACGACGTTGAGCTTGAACTGCTTGTTTTTGGTCTTGACCAGACGGGCAATCCACGCGTAGGGGAGGAGCCATGGCCTTCCGCGAAGATAGCGGTAGCGCTCAAGAGAGGACAGGTGACGATAGGAGGGGAAAAGCAGGGTGCGCCCCACCTTAAGCTTTGAGCGGGTCAGAGACTCATCCGCCCCGCGCTGGACGCGCTCAAGCTCGTTAACCTTGCTGGAGGAGTTTTCCAGACCGAAAACACCGTAGTCGAATATGTTTGCCGTGACCGTCTCATAGAGCTCCTGCCGCAGCGGGGGCTTGACCAGGGGAGCGGACACACCGAACCAGGTCTCGCAAAGAGACAGGCAGCTCTGCGTGAAGCGCAGAAGGCCGATTCGCTCCGCATCCGTGCGGATACGCCCCCAGTCGAACCGATCAGGGAAGCGGTGCATCAGCATTGCCAGATCGTAAAACTGCCGGAACCCGACGCCTCTTCCGCGAAAATGTTTGGAGATGTGGACGATCAGATAGAGAAAGCAGAAGTTCGGGTCCAGCAGACGCTCACAGGTTCCTTCCCGGCCCGAAGAGCGTTCCCACAGTTCTTCAAAGTAGGCGACACGGGCCTCGTTCTCATCCTCATTCGGACGAAGCAGATACTGCTGTAATTCGTAGAGGATGCCATGATCGGAATACTTCCACTCGTCGGCGGACCACTGCTTGACGACGAAACCGATTTCACACAGGGCGCTGCGAATTGCCTCGCGATCCTCCGCACGGATGATCACGTCGAGATCGGACATCGTTCGAAGCAGCGGCTCCGGGTAGGCCTCCGCGATGGTCAGCCCCTTGAAGGGGAGATAGGGCAGCCCAAGTGAATCGACCGCCTGGGAGAACCGGAGATAGGAGACGACGCGGTTCATGGAATTCTGAACGGTTGAGCCGAAGACCTGAAGAAACTGGGGATAGACTGCTGCTCCTTCGGCAGATGCAAGCATCTGGTTCTGCACCTGGGCGTAGACGATGCCGGTCAGCTTGTGATGCTGAGCTATTTGCAGGAGCTCATTCCAGTCCACGTGATCCGGAACGGCAGTCTCGGTCTGGTGAAGATAATCCCGCAGGATTTGTAAGAAGAAGGAATGGGTTGGCGTCACGGACAAACACCTCGTTTCTGCCTGTAATTCTATCATATTTTTTCAATTATTCAACCTTTTTTCTCAGCGTGAGTGTGGACATTTCAGGAAGAATCTGATATAATGACAAAAATACCAAATTACAGGAGGCATTTCATGGAAAAGCGTGTTTTGGAAGGAATCCAGCCCGAACGGGCGATGTATTATTTTGAAGAGCTCTGCGCCATCCCGCACGGCTCCACCAACACGAAGCAGGTCAGCGACTGGCTGGTCAGCTTCGCCAAGGACCACGGCCTGCGGTATTATCAGGACGAGGCCAACAACGTCGTCATTTACAAGGACGGCTCCGTCGGTTACGAGCATCATCCCTCCGTTATTCTCCAGGGCCACATGGATATGGTCGCTGAAAAGACCAAGGACAGTCCCATTGATTTCACGAAGGACGGTCTTGATCTCCGCACCGACGGCGAAAACATCTGGGCCAACGGCACCACTCTGGGCGGCGACGACGGCATTGCCGTGGCATACGCCCTGGCGATCCTCGAATCCGACTCGATCCCCCACCCGCCGCTGGAGTGTGTGTTCACCGTGGATGAGGAGATCGGCATGCTTGGAGCTGCCGCGCTCGATACCTCCGTGCTCCAGGGCAAGATCCTGATCAACTGCGACTCCGAGGACGAGGGCATTCTGACCGTGAGCTGCGCCGGCGGCGCGACCTCCGGCCTGCACCTGCCGGTCAAGTCCGACAAGGTCGAGGGCAAGGGAATTCATATCTACGTGGATGGCCTTCAGGGCGGTCACAGCGGCGCGGAGATCAACAAGGGCCGTGCAAACTCCAATAAGGTGATGGGTGAGCTTCTGCAGCGCCTGCTCCGCACCCTGCCTTACCGCCTTGTATACGTCCGCGGCGGCCAGAAGGACAACGCGATTCCGCGTTATACGATGGCAAAGGTCATTGTGGCCGAGAACCGTCTGGACGACGCCCTGGCTGCGATCAAGAAGATCGGCGACGACCTGCTCGGGACCCTGCCTGCGCAGGAAACCGGCGCGAAGATCTACTGTGAAAGCTGCGTCTGCCGCGGTCACGCAATGACCATCGCCTCCACACGCGCTGCGATCGGTCTGCTGACGGACGTTCCCAACGGCGTCCAGGCCATGAGCAAGGATATCGACGGCCTGGTTCAGACCTCTCTGAATCTCGGCATTCTCAAGACCGAGGGCGGCGAGGTCAGCATGACCTTCTCCGTCCGCAGCTCCGTCAATACCGAGAAGCTCGCCCTGATCGAGACCCTGAAGCAGACCGGCGAGAAGTACGGCGCCTCCTACACCGAGAGCGGCGCTTACCCCGCCTGGGAGTACCAGAAGGAATCCCACCTGCGCGACGTCATGGTCCGCACCTTCGAACGCATGTACGGACGCGAGCCGGTCGTGGAGGCCATTCACGCCGGTTTGGAGTGCGGCCTTTTCTCCGACAAGATCAAGGGTCTGGACTGCGTTTCCTTCGGCCCCGATATGAAGGATATCCACACCACCCGCGAGCAGTTGAACGTGGCTTCCGCCGCACGCACCTGGGACTATCTTCTGGCTGTCCTCGAGCAGCTGTAAGCCCGTTTGTCCCATTCTGATACCGACATGAATCGATCCCGCTATATAGGAGATCGTCGGTTCTACCGTCTGGCACTGGCCGTTGCCGTGCCGATCATGATTCAGAACGGCATCACGAATTTCGTGAGCATGCTCGACAACATCATGGTCGGCCGGCTCGGCACGGTCGAGATGACCGGCGTTTCCATTGGCAACAGCCTGATTTTCGTTTTCAACCTTGCCGTTTTCGGAGCCGTCTCCGGCGCCGGTATCTTCGGTGCGCAGTTTTTCGGCAAGGGCGATACGGACGGCGTCCGCTATGCCTTCCGGTACAAGGTTTTGGAGGGTATTCTTCTGCTTGCCTTGGGCTGCGGTATTTTCCTCGGCTTCGGCAGACCGCTGATCCGGCTGTTTTTGCAGGGCGAGGGCGACGTGACCGACATCGAGGGCAGCTTGCACTTCGGCTGGCGCTACGTAAAGATTATGCTCATCGGCTTGCCGGCCTTCGTGCTGGTTCAGTGCTACGCCGGCTCCCTGCGCGAGACCGGCCAGACCGTCCTGCCGATGGCTGCGGGTCTTGCTTCCGTTGGCGTCAATTTCGTCTTCAACTGGCTGCTGATCTTCGGCAAGCTCGGCTTTCCGCGTCTGGGCTCTGACGGCGCTGCGATCGCGACCGTTCTCTCCCGCTACGTGGAGGCCGGCATCGTGATGATCGCCACCCACCGCCGAGCGGACCGATATCCCTTCATCCGCGGCGCGTGGCGGAGCCTGCGCATCCCCCGCAAGCTGGCAGGGGAGATCACGAAGAAGGGCATGCCTCTGATCTTCAATGAGACTCTCTGGGCCCTGGGCCAGACCCTTTTGGTGCAGAGCTATTCCATTCGCGGCTATGAAGTCGTCTCCGCCACGAACATTGCCTTTACCCTCGGAAACGTGTTCAGCGTCTCCTTCATGGCAATGGGCAATGCAATCGGCATTCTGGTCGGACAGCAACTCGGCGCGGGCGAGATCGAGCGTGCGAAGGAGACGGACAGCAGGCTGATCGCCTTCTCGCTTGCCATCAGCGCCGTCTTCGGCTGCATGATGGCTGCTGCAAGCCGTTTCTTTCCGAATATCTACAACACCGAACCCGGCGTTCGCACTCTGGCGTCCAGCTTTATTCTGATCAACGCCTGTCTGATGCCGGTACATGCTTATTCCAACGCCGCCTATTTTACCCTCCGCTCCGGCGGAAAGACCTACGTGACCTTCCTCTTTGACAGTTTCTTTTCGTGCGTCGTGGTCGCGCCGACGGCCTACTGTCTTTCCAGGTTCACAAGTCTTCCCATCGTGCCGCTGTTCCTCTGCTGTCAGGGCGTGGAGCTGGTGAAGTGCCTCATCGGCTATTTCATGATCCGCAGCGGAGTCTGGATCCAAAATATCGTAAAGGATAATTAAACCATGACAAACCGTGACACCGCCTATTACCGCAGCCACAACCTGCTTCGCGTCTTCCTGAGCTATTTCAAGCCCCACAAGAAGCTCTTTGCCGTGGATCTGTCCTGCGCGATTCTGGTCGCCGCCATCGACCTTGCCTTTCCGCTGGTCACGCGCCACGCTCTGTATAAGCTGCTTCCGAACGCGAGTTACCGCCCTTTCTTCCTGTTGATGGGCGTCATGCTCCTGTGCTATCTTCTGCGCTCGTTTTTGCAGTTCGTGATCGCCTATTGGGGACACACCTTCGGCATTCGCGTGGAGGCCGATATCCGCGAGGACCTGTTCTCGCACATGCAGTATTTGAGCTTTGAATACTACGATCGCAACCGTACCGGCCAGATGATGAGCCGCCTGACCTCCGACCTGTTTGAAATCACGGAGCTGGCCCACCACGGCCCGGAGGATCTGGTGACCTCCATCCTGACGGTCATCGGCGCAATGATCATTATGTTCACGGTCCAGTGGAAGCTGGCCCTCGTCGTTGCAATGACCTTTCCGATCTGCCTTTCCGTGGTGATCCTGCGGCGGCGCAGAATGGGCCGTGCCTCCAAGATGGTCAAGCAGCGCACCGCAGCCATCAACGCCGACATCGAATCGTCCCTCTCCGGCTTCCGTACCTCCAAGGCATTTACGAACGAGGATATGGAGCTGCACAAGTTCGAGGTCTCCAACGACCGGTTCAAGATCTCCAAGCGCGAGTTCCACCGGGAGATGGGCATTTTCCACGCCACGATGGAATTCTTCACGTCTATCCTGCACGTGACCGTGATCGCCGTGGGCGGATGGCTCATCATGCGCGGGCAGATGGACTACCGTGATATCAT
Organism: uncultured Eubacteriales bacterium; assembly: GCA_900315595.1. Lineage (GTDB taxonomy): Bacteria > Bacillota > Clostridia > Oscillospirales > Oscillospiraceae > JAFRPC01. The sequence goes on from OMZQ01000005.1 coordinate 52,071, forward strand.
CACCTTCTCGCTCTATATCGCCTCCTTCGTCACGCCCATCCGCAAGATGGCGACCCTTTCCGAGACGCTGGCGAACGGCTTCGCAGGTCTCAAGCGCTTTGTGGAGATCATGCGCACCGAGCCGGGGATTCAGGATAAGCCGGACGCCTGCCCGCTTGAGCGGGTTCGCGGGGAGATCCGCCTGGAACACGTGGATTTCTCCTATCAGACCGATCTGCCGGTCCTGCACGGCGTCAGCCTGAACATTCGGGCAGGGGAGACTGTAGCTGTGGTCGGTCCCTCCGGCGGCGGCAAGACCACCCTTTGCCAGCTTATTCCGCGCTTCTATGACGTGGACGGCGGCAGCATTACCGTGGACGGTCATGACGTCCGCGACGTCACGCAGCGCTCTCTGCACGCCAACATCGGTATCGTCCAGCAGGACGTGTTCCTCTTTGCGAATACGATCCTGGAGAATATCCGCTACGGCAGACCGGACGCAACCATGGAGGAGGTCGTTGCCGCAGCCAAACAGGCCGAAATCTACGACGATATCATGCAGATGCCGGAGGGCTTCAACACCTACGTCGGCGAGCGTGGGACCCTGCTTTCCGGCGGTCAGAAGCAGCGCATTTCGATCGCCCGCATTTTCCTCAAAAATCCGCCGATTCTGATCCTGGACGAGGCGACCTCCGCTCTTGACAGTCTGACCGAGGCGAAGATCCAACGCGCCTTTGACAATCTTGCCAAGGGCCGTACGACTCTGATCATTGCCCACCGTCTCTCTACGATCCACGCGGCGGACCGCGTCGTGGTGATTGCCGACGGCGAGATCCGCGAAGAAGGAACACAGAGCGAGCTGCTTGCAAAGGACGGGATTTTTGCCCGCCTCTACAAGACGCAGAATCCGGGCAGCGTGCTTGCGTGAGCAGATCGATGCATCCGGTTTCGGCAGAATTCGCAGTTGATTTTCCAATTCAGAATTGATATAATACCAAGAGTATACTATATTTGTACCTTTGGAGGAAACCATGCAGCAGGCCATTCATCATTTTCAGATCATGAGCCAGCCGGTCACGTGCAAAACCTTTGGGCACGGTCAGATCAACTATACGTTCCAGATCGGCACAGATTCCGGTAAGCAATATATTCTGCAGCGCATCAACACCCACGTATTTAAGAAGCCCGTTCAGCTCATGGAGAACGTGATCGCTGTCACCGAACACATTCAGAAGAAGGTGAGCGATGACAGCCATTCACTTCGATTCGTGCCGGCTCTGGATGGAAAGTATTACTACCGCGACGAGCGCCGTCGTTTCTGGCGATGCTACGAATTCGTTGGCGGCTTCTGCCTGGAGGCCCCGGAATCTGACGCCGATTTCTACGAGAGCGCTCTGGCCTTCGGACGCTTCCAGGATCAGCTCTCCGACTTCCCCGCCGAGACCCTGCACGCGACGATTCCGAACTTCCACAACACGCCCGACCGTTACCGCAAGCTCCGCATTGCAATGGATGAGGACGCCTGTGACCGGCTTCAGTTCGTGCAGAAGGAGATCGACTTCATCATGGAGCGGGAGGAGGAGGCCGGAACCATCCAGCGGATGCTGGAATCCGGCGAGCTGCCCCTGCGCGTGACGCACAACGATACCAAGCTCAACAACGTCCTGCTCGATCCGAAGACCCGCAAGGCGCTCTGCGTCCTCGATCTTGACACCGTCATGCCCGGCTCCAGTCTCTTTGACTTCGGCGACTCCATCCGCTTCGGCGCGGCCACGGCCCCAGAGGATGTGCAGGAGCTCAGCCGGATGTCGCTGGATCTTCACCTCTTTGACGTCTACACCAAGGGCTTTCTTGACGGCTGTCACAGCCTGACCCGGAAGGAGATCGAGCTGCTGCCGCTCGGCGCGAAGACCATCACGCTGGAGCTTGCGGTCCGCTTCCTGACGGACTACCTCGAAAGCGACCACTACTTCAAGACCCAGTATCCCGACCACAATCTCGTCCGCACCCGTGCCCAGCTCAAGCTCGTGGAGGACATGGAGAGCAAGTGGTACCGGATGCAGAAAATCGTGAAAAAATACATGGAGAATTAAATCATGGAATATCTTGGGATCCCCTTTGAGGTTCGCAATCGTCCGGAATTAGACCCCGGCTACATTCCCCTCGGCCCCTGGATGGCCGCCTACCTGCGCGGCGCGACCAAGCCCATTTCTATCGCGGTTGAGCGCGACAAGGGCAAGATCACGGTTCGCCATGCGGCGATCTACGGCACGCCGGAAATGGCCGAGGCCGACTATCGCTTCGTGGATCGTTACGTCAAATTCCTGCTCTGGTCCATCGGCGGCTTCCGCGTCTATATCCGCGGGGCAAGCGAGATCGCCAGGCGTTTGGCCGGGGAATACGTCTACTTCGAAAACGGAGAAGGCGAAAACGGAAAGCGCTGGTTCGACGTCCAGTTCATGTCCGACGTCTTTGAAAACGGCTTTGAGATCGTGGACTGCACCGATCGCGACTTCCCCGAAGAAAACGACGCCTCCGTTTCCGTCGGCGGTCATCTGGATGGCTGTCGCATCGGCTTTGACGCCGGCGGCTCAGACCGAAAGGTCTCCGCTGTGATCGACGGCAAGACCGTCTATTCCGAGGAGGTCGTATGGCATCCGAAGACCGTCTCTGATCCTCAGTACCACTTTGATGAGATCGTTGCAGCCTTCCGCACTGCGGCCTCCAAGATGCCCCGTGTGGACGGAATCGGCGTTTCCTCCGCAGGTGTCTTCATCGGCAACGCTCCGATGGTCAGCTCCCTGTTCATCAAGGTTCCCCGCGAGAAGGAGGTCCGAAAGCTCGTCCACACGATCTTTGACCGCGCTGCGGCGGAAATCGGGGACGGCAGCGTGCCCATCGTGGTCGCCAACGACGGCGACGTGACCGCTCTGGCCGGTGCGATGGGTCTGAGTGCGACCGCCGTGATGGGGATGGCTATGGGTACCAGCGAGGCTGTCGGCTACGTGGACCGCAAGGGCAATGTCCTGGGCTGGTTCAACGAGCTGGCATTTGCCCCGGTGGATCTGTCAGAGAACGCCATGATGGACGAATGGTCCTTTGACATCGGCGTCGGCTGCAAGTATTTTTCTCAGGACGCCGTAATCAAGCTGGCGCCCGCCGCCGGGATCGAGCTGGACGAGAGTCTGACCCCTGCGGAAAAGCTCAAGTTCGTCCAGGAGCTGATGGAGCGAGACGATCCCCGCGCCGTCCGGATTTTCCGGTCCATCGGCTGCTATCTGGCGCACACGATGCAGCTTTACAGCATGTTCTATGATGTGGAGCACATGATCGTCCTGGGCCGCGTTATGTCCGGCAAGGGCGGAGACTGCATCTTAGCTGAATGCAAGCGGATCATGGCCGAGGAATATCCTGAGCTTGCCTCGAAGATGCACGTCATGCTCCCGGATGAAAAGACCCGCCGCGTCGGTCAGTCCGTGGCCGCCGCGTCCCTTCCCTGATCCTATCACTCGGAGGCTTCTATGAATTATCGTAACGCTTACGTTTTCACCGAGAATTTCCGCTTCGAAAAGACCGGTTTTTCCGTTGTGGACGGCAAGTTTGCCGACGTCGGCATGGAAAAGGCCAACGCGATCGACCTCGAAGGGGCCTTTGTGATTCCCGGCCTGATCGACGTACACAATCACGGCAATTCCAGCAAGGACTTCTCTGACGGAAGCTACGCCGGAGACGTGACGATGGGTCGGTATCTTGCCAGCCGCGGCGTGACCTCTTTCGCGCCAGCCACGATGACCCTGCCCTACGAGACCATTGCCCGCGCCCTGGAGGCCGGCCTGCGTCTGCACAAGGATCCGCTGCCGAACTGCGCCCGTCTTTTGGGCGTCCAGATGGAGGGACCCTTCTTCTCCGAAAAGAAAAAGGGAGCGCAGAACGGGGACTATCTCCGCCTGCCTGATTTTGAAGCCTTCCGCAAGCTGTTTGAAGACAGCGAAGGGCTGATCCGGATCGTAGACCTCGCGCCTGAGCTCCCCGGCTCTGTGGATTTTGTTCGCCGGGCGAAGGAGCTTTGCACGGTTTCCATTGCGCACACGGATTCTGCCTATGAGGATGCAAAGGCAGCCATCGAGGCCGGTGTTACGCATCTGACCCATCTCTATAACGCCATGCCGCCCATCCATCACCGCAAGCCCGGCGTGATCGGCGCGGCCTCGGAGGCCGACACTGTCTACGCGGAGCTGATTTGTGACGGCATCCACGTCCATCCGTCTTCTGTCCGTATGGCCTTCAAGCTCTTCGGCGCTTCCCGAATGGTCCTGATTTCCGACGCGCTGCGATGCTGCGGTATGCCGGAAGGGGAGTATGAGCTGGGAGGTCAGCGCGTCTGGCTCAAGGATCATATTGCCAGGCTGGCCGACGGCACGATCGCCGGCTCCGCTACCAATCTTTACGACTGCATGCTGAACGCGATCCGGTTCGGCATTTCCAAAGAGGATGCCGTTCGTGCCGCCACCTGGAATCCGGCCCATCAGATCGGCAAGCTGAATCTCGTTGGCTCCATCGCAAACGGAAAGCTGGCCGACTTCGTGATCTGCGATGACGCTCTCAATCGCAAGTCCGTCTATCTCGCCGGCTGTGAGGTGCAGGTCTGATTCTGCTTGAATGATATTCCCATGCGTATAGAAATCCCCGGCTCCGTTCGTTCGGAGCCGGGGAAACGCTTTTCTCGGAGGAATGCGCCTGTTACAGGGCGGTCTCGATCTTCTGGTAAATCGCTTCGCTGAGCGCCATACCCTTTTCAAGCAGGGCTTTTCCGTCGGCACGGTAGTGGTTGGCCATAGCCTCGTCCTTGATCCCGCCCACGTTGATGAGCACGTTCAGCCACGCGCCTCGGATCGCAGCGCCCAGGGAGAGCGCGGAGACGCCGAGATCGCTTATGGCGTTGGCGTTGGTCTTGCCGACCAGAGTCTCGCAGAGCTCCAGAGCCTCCACGCAGAGCTTCATCATGTGATAGGGAGACTCGGTGCATTCGACCAGGGCTTCCTGCATCTTCTGGCTGCGGATGGCCTTTTCCTCGTCGGTGTTCTTGGGCAAAGCCATCGCGTCGCCGAACTTGTTGAAGACGGCGGTGTCATGGTCCATCGCAACCAGGAACTGCTCCTTGAGCGCGGAGGCGGCAGCGTTGGCGGATTCAGCAAGCTCCTGGTAGTCCGCATACTTCTTCCGGCCCAGGGTCAGGGCGGAGACCATCGCGGAGAGGGCTGCCCCGAGGGCGCCTTCCAGAGCGGCCGTGGAGCCGCCGCCGGGGGCGGGAGCGTCAGAGCCGAGCAGGTTGGCAAAGGAGGAGACGGTCAGTTCGGAAAGTTCCATAACGTCCTCCTTATTCCATGTCCAGCAGGCTGTATTCCATGACCTGCTCGCGGCAGTTGAAGTTTTCAAGCTTGAGGTAGTATTCGGCGCAGTCGATCAGAGCCTTGGCCGGCGTGATGCCCACGAGCTCGGAGCCGATGATGCGAACGCCGTAGCGGTCAGCCAGGGCGCGAATCATCTCATAGGCGTAGAACAGAGGCGTGCCCTCGTAGTTGACCATGTTCATGGAGACCTGAGCGATGTTGCGGTCCTCGAGCATGATGCCCAGAGCCTTGCAGTACTGGAAGCCGCCGGAGGAGCCGCGGATGGCCTTGGCAATCGCCTTGGCGATCTCAAGGTTGTTGGTGTCGAGGTTCACGTTAAAGGCGACCAGGGGCATTCTCGCGCCGATGGCGGTGATGCCGGCAGTCGGATGGATCTTGCGCTCGCCGTAGTCGGGGGCCCAATCGGGCTCAAGCAGCTTCTCGGGCATGCCTTCAAACTGACCCTTGCGGCACTTGGCCAGGTTGCGGCGCTCGGGCCGGGTTGCGGAATCCTCGTAGAGGAAGGAGGGAATCTTCAGCTCGTCCCAGATGCGCTGGGCAACGCGCTTGGACAGATCGATGCACTCCTGCAGGGTCACGTCCATCGTGGGGACGAAGGGGATGACGTCGGTCGCGCCCATGCGGGGATGCTGACCCACGTGCTTGTTCATGTCGATCAGCTCAGAGGCCTTCTTGCAGAGCTGGAAGGAAACCTCCTCGATGCCCTCGGGGGAGCCGACCATCGTGAACACGCAGCGGTTGTGGCTGCCGTCGGTCTGAACGTTCATCAGGGTCACGCCCGGGGCGGCCTTTGCCACGTCCACGAGCTGATCGAAGACGACGGGATCGACTTCCTTGCTGACGCTGAAATTGGGGATGCACTCAATGATTTTAGCCATGACAGATTTCTCCTTTTTTGATAACGGTTCCGGCCAGGTTCGAGCCCAGGCGGTAACATAAATAATTCAGATCGGGGGCTTTCCAGATCACGAGATCGGCCTGCTTGCCGACCTCTGCGCTGCCTACGCGCTCAGCCATGCCGATCGCGGCGGCGGCGTTCAGGGTCACGCCGGTCAAAACCTCCTCGGGGGTCATGCGATACTTCAGACAGCCCAGGTTCATCACAAGCTGCAAATTGAGACATGGGCAGGAGCCGGGATTGAAGTCCGAGGCAAGGGCAACGGGGACGCCCGCTTCGATCATCTTCCGGGCGGGGGCGTAGGTCGCGTTCAGATAGAAGGAAGTGGCAGGCAGACAGCAGGCGATGGTTCCGCCCTTTGCCATGCTCTCGATTCCTTCTTCGGGGCAGACGATCAGATGCTCGGCGGAGATCGCGCCGATGCGCCCGGCCAACTGCGAGCCGCCGATCGGGTCGATCTCGTCCGCGTGGATCTTCGGGATCAGGCCGTAACGCTTGCCGGCCTTCAGGATCTCCTCGGCCTCTGCCGCCGTAAACACGCCGGTCTCGCAGAAGACGTCGCAGAACCGGGCCAGCTTTTCTTCGGCCACGGCGGGGATCATCTCGTCGCAGAGCAGGCGGATGAAGTCTTCACGACGCTCTTTGTAGGCGGGAGGAAGGGCATGCGCACCGAGGAAGGTGGGAACAAGGTCGATCGGGTGGCGCTCGTTCAGCGCCCGGATGGCGCGGAGCTGCTTCAGCTCCTCGTCGGTTTGCAGACCGTATCCGCTCTTAGCCTCGCAGGTCGTCGTGCCGAAGGAAAGCATTTCATCCAGCGCTGCGGCGGCTTTTTCGATCAGCGCTTCCTCCGTGGCCGCATGGGTGGCCTTCACGGTGGAGTGAATGCCGCCGCCGGCTGCCAGAATCTCCAGATAGGGAACGTTGCGGATCTTCATTGCCAGCTCGTTCTGCCGCCATCCGCCGAAGATCAGATGGGTGTGGGCGTCCACCAGACCGGGGGTGACAAGCTGACCGCCCGCGTCGATCACGCGGTCTGCGGTCGGAGCCTCACCGGTGCCGACGGCAGTGATCATGCCCTTTTCCGTCAGGACCCAGGCGTTTTCCAGCAGGACGATCTCCCCCTGGTCGGGGCCGCGCTTGGCGGCCCGACCCGTGGGCGTGGCAAGCTGACCGATGTTCCGGATCAGCGTCCGATTCATTTCACAGCCTCCATAGCCTTTTCGATCACTTCGTCCTCGGCCACGTAGGGAAGGGTGATGTGGTCCATGCCATTTGCGTTCTGGTTGTATTCGGCAGCCGTGGTCAGGGCGTTTTCGTTGCGGGCCCATGCGCGGCGGGCTACGCCGACCATGGTATCCCAGGGCATTGCCATCCGCAGGATGGTATCCACACGCTCAGAGCCGTCGAGCACCATGCCGAAGCCGCCGTTGATCGCACGGCCGATGCCGGTGCCGCCGCCGTTGTGCAGGGCGATATAGCTCATGCCTCTGGCCGCGTTGCCGGCGTAGCACTGGGTCGCCATCTCAGCCATGATGTTGGAGCCGTCCTTGATGTTGGAGGTCTCGCGGAACGGGGCGTCGGTGCCGCCGGTGTCGTGGTGGTCACGGCCCAGGATGACGGGGCCGATCTCGCCGTTGCGGACCATCTCGTTGAACTTGAGAGCGATGCTCATACGGCCCATCGCGTCCTGATAGAGGATGCGGCACTGGGTACCGACCACGAGCTTGTTCTTCTTTGCGTCACGGACCCATACGTAGTTGTCGTAGTCCTGATAGCGGCGGTTGTGGGCCAGAATGTAATCTGCGGCGGCCTTGTCGGTCTTGTCCAGATCCTCGGGGTTGCGGCTCAGGCAGCACCAGCGGAACGGACCGTAGCCGAAGTCAAACAGGCAGGGACCGAGAATGTCTTCCACGTAGGACGGGAAGACGAAGCCGTCGAGGTCGTTTTCGCCGTTGCGGCAGACAGACTTGACGCCCGCGTCATAAACAGCCTTGAGGAAGGAGTTGCCGTAGTCGAAGAAGTAGGTGCCCTGCTCGTGGAACTTGCAGATCATCTCGTAGTGGTGGCGAAGGGTCTTGTCCACCAGCTTGCGGAAGCCTTCTGGGTCCTTGTCCAGCATCTCGGTACGCTGGGCGAAGGTCAGACCCTGCGGGCAGTAACCGCCATCGTAGGGCACGTGGCAGGAGGTCTGGTCGGACATCAGATCAACGTGGATCTTCTTCTCATAGAGGTATTCCAGCAGATCCACGATGTTGCCGTTGTAGGCGACCGCGCAGGGCGTTCCGGCGGTCTGATGCTCTCGGGCGATCCGGACGGCCTCCTCCAGGCTGGCAGTGCGGTGACTGACCCATCCCTGGGTGTAGCGGGTGTCAATTCTGGAATCGTCCACCTCGGCAATGATGGCGGCAGCGCCGGCGATCTCCGCGGCCTTGCCCTGCGCGCCGCTCATGCCGCCCAGACCGGCGGAAATGAACAGACGGCCGGACAGATTCCCGTCGTTGGGAATGCCGAGCTTCAGACGACCCGCGTTGAGCAGGGTGTTGAAGGTGCCGTGGACGATGCCCTGCGGCCCGATATACATCCAGCCGCCGGCAGTCATCTGACCGTAGTTCGCAACGCCGAGCGCGGCGGCGCGGTTGAAGTTCTCCTGATCGTCAAAGTTGCCGATCATCAGACCGTTCGAGATGATGACGCGGGGGGCCAGCTTATGGGAGTGGAACAGGCCCAGAGGATGGCCGGACATCACAACGAGCGTCTGCTCGTCGGTCAGGGCCTGGAGGTATTTCTTGATCAGGCGGTACTGCATCCAGTTCTGGCAGACCTGACCGGTTTCGCCGTAGGTGACCAGCTCATAGGGATAGAGGGCAACGTCGAAATCCAGATTGTTGTCGATCATGACCTGGATCGCGCGGCCTTCGATGCACTTGCCTTCGTACTCGTCGATGGGCTTGCCGTAGAGCTTGCCCTGCGGACGGAAGCGGTAGCCGTAGATTCTGCCGTGCTCCTTGAGCTCCTGTGCAAATTCGATGGCCATCTGCGCGTGATGCTGCTTGGGGATATAGCGCAGGGCGTTCTTGATGGCAAGGGCCTTGTCGGCCTCGGTCAGCTTGGACTCTCTGCGGGGCGCCCGCCGATACTGCGGGTCAAAGGTGGGATACTCGGGCAGCTCGTCGTCAAGCCGAATGACGGTTGCCTGTTCCGGATCAAAAAGCATTGTCGTTCCTCCTATTTTCAAATCTTTATTCAAAATCAGGAAGCTGATTTTCCACGATCTCGTCGATCTCGGTGCCGCGGACCAGCGGCTCGATCTTCTCAATATCCAGACGCAGCTCGCGGTCCTCGGGGCAGAAGGGGATCATCTCGCGGACCCTGGCGTAAACCTTGTCCAGAACCGGGGAAAGACCCTCGCCCCAGGGACCGACCATGCGGCGGATGTCGATGGCCTGGCAGGCAGTGAGCAGCTCATAGGCCAGGATGGAGCGGGTGTTTTCAAGGATCAGGCCGGATTTCCGCGCGGCCGTCGTGCCCATCGAGACGAAGTCCTCCTGGTTGGCGGAGGAGGGGATGGTGTCCACGCTGGCGGGATGGGCAAAGACCTTGTTCTCGGAGGCCATGGAGGCCGCCGTATACTGGACGATCATATAGCCGCTATTCACGCCGCCCTTGGTGGTCAGGAAGGGGGTCAGACCGTTGGACAGGGCTGCGTTGACCATGCGCTCAATGCGGCGTTCGGACATGGAGCCGATCTCGGAGCAGGCGATTCCCAGGAAGTCAAAGGGTAGGGCCATCGGCTCGCCGTGGAAGTTGCCGCCGGAGATGACGGCCTCGTCCTCGGTAAAGAGCAGGGGATTGTCGGTGACGGCGTTGAGCTCGATATCGACCTTCTCCTTCACGTAGGCCAGGGCGTCGCGGACCGCGCCGTGAACCTGGGGAATGCAGCGAAGGGCGTAGGCGTCCTGCACTCTTGCGCCATGGGAGTTCTCCAGGATCTCGGAGTCCTCGGTGAGCATCCGCATGTTTTTCGCCACGCGGATCTGACCCTTCTGGCCGCGGACGGTGTGCATCCGTTCCTGGAAGGCGTTGCGCTGACCGCCAAGCGCGGTAAAGGTCAGGGCGGCCACCACGTCGGCCAGTCGTGCTGCGCGGATGGTATCATAAAGATGGAGCGCGCCGACGCTCGTCATGGCGCAGGTGCCGTTCGTGATGCCGAGACCCTCTTTGGAGACAAGAGTCGGCAGGGTAGCGATCCCGGCACGGTCCATGGCTTCCTGACCATCCAGCGTTTCGCCCTGATAAACAGCCTTGCCCTTTCCGAGCAGAACCAGACCCATGTGGCTCAGAGGAGCCAGGTCGCCGGAAGCGCCCAGCGAGCCCTTCTGCGGGACGACGGGGATGACGCCCCGGTTGAGCATTTCGACCAGCATCTCGACCAGTACGGGCCGGACGCCGCTGACGCCGACGCAAAGGGCGTTGGCGCGTAAAAGCATCATGCCGCGGACTTCTTCGATCTGGTAGGGATCGCCGGTGCCGACGGCGTGGCTCAAAATCAGGTTGGTGGAAAGCTGGGCACTCATCTCCTCGGGGACCGCCACGGTGGCGAAGTCGCCGAAGCCGGTGGTAATGCCGTAGGCGACCCTGTGCTCGGCGGAGATCTTATCTGCAAGGGCGCGGGACTTTGCCATCGCCGCCTTTGCCGCATCGGTCAGAGCGACCTTTGCCCCGTAACGCGCAACCGCGACGAACGATTCCAGCGTCAGATGCTTGCCGTCAAGCTCAACGAGCTGAATGGACTGTGGATGTTCCATGTAATACACTCCTTCTTCGGTATAATGCAGAATGTGACTGCTGACATACGTAGCCATACATGGTTACTATAACATAATCATCCCCCAATATCAACCAAAATCTTTTCCGGATTTCTTGACAGTTTTTCCGGCGTATGCTATAGTAAAGACAGTTTAAAGAAAGCGGGTAATACCTTGAAAAAACTCATACAAAAGCTGGTGAACCGGGAGACGATCCTCTATCTCGTTTTCGGGGTCCTGACCACCTTAGTCAATCTCGCGGTCTTCTGGCTCATGAACCGGGTCCTCGGCGAGGATCTGGCCCTGGTCAACAATGCGGTCGCCTTCGTGGTCGCCGTGACCTTCGCCTACGTTACGAACAAAATCTTCGTTTTTGAGAGCAGAAGCTGGTCTGCGCAGATCCTTCGCAAGGAGATTCCCGCCTTTGTCGGCGCAAGACTGTTTTCCTTCGGTCTGGAGGAGCTGCTGCTCTGGATCTCCAAGGACGTCATTCAGGTCAGCCGCTTTTCCGTCACGGTGCTCGGCCTTGTCATCGGCGGACTGATGATCGCCAAGCTGCTGATCTCCGTCCTGGTCGTGATTTTGAATTACGTTTTCAGTAAGCTGTTTATTTTCAAGCAGAAGAAAGACTGACCGCAATACGAAAACCGCCGGGCTGCATGCACAGCTCAGGCGGTTTTTTCGGGCAGCGGCGCGGCTTGTTCTCAGGTATTCTGATCCTTGTCGGCGGGGGAGACCCGCTTACCGACCCGCTTGGGGATCCGCTTCAGCGGGTCGTAGCGCCAGCGCCAGCAGCTTCCGTCGGCGCGGACGAAGCCCTTCTTGGGGCAGAGCAGCTTTCCGTCGGATACGACGCCTGCATACTTACAGCAGGCGCAGTCTTTCTGGATGGTTTTCCGAAACAGCATTTCAGTGTTCCTCGATTCGGGATTTTTTCTTATTATAGCACAGAGCTTGATGTTTGCCAATGCCTTTTTTTGCTTCCGGCAAAAAAATACAGGACGCCGTCAGCACGCTCACGCAGATCGCGCAGGTCCGCAATGCAGCCGCCTCTTCCGGAAAGAGGATCGGCAGAATCGAAAAGGCAATCAAGCCGGACAGAATTGCCTGCGCTGCCTTTCCGGCAAAATAAGTCCCGATTGGGAGGCCGGCGTCAAGCAGGGCGTCCGCGGCCTGCATATGGACGCACAAGCCGCCCCAGCCGGTCAGAACAGCCGCCAGCAGAAAGCCGGTCGGACGGGGCAGCGCGCCGAGCCGAACCACGCCGCTCGTGAGCTCCATTACTCCCGTCAGCAGGGAAGCGGCCCAATCCGGGAGAGAGAGGCCGGACGGGAAAACCGCCGCCTGCAGCCCGGAAAAGAGGACGACGGTGCCACAGACGCGAAGCATTGCCATCGCACCGTCCAGTATGGCTGCTGGAAGCTGTCGGAAGCATGCCTGCTCCTGCGCCGGAGGCTGCTTCCTGTTTGCCGGAAATGCTCGTTCGGGGGAAAACAGGATCCCGTTCAGCAGGGCGGAGCAGACCGTAACGCCCCAGAGCCAGAGCCCAAGCCTCGGTGCTCCGAAGACGGACGCTCCCACCGCGCCGACGAGAAACGCTGGCCCGGGTTGGTTGCAGAAGGCCGAGAGGGCAACGGCATCCGACTTTGTCAAACCGTCCGCCTTGTATAGCGCGGCAAGGCTTTGCGCGCCCAACGGGTAGCCGCCCATCAGACCCATGAGCAGAGGCGCTGCCGCCTGTCCCGGCAGATGAAAGCGCCGTCGCATCCAGCCGTCCGCCTTTGCGCCCAGGGCCGCCGCCCCGCCGGAGCGCAGCAGCAGACCGGACAGCACGCTGAACGGGAACAGCGCCGGGATCAGCACCCGTCCGCAGATCGCAAGTCCGCTCCGAACCCCGGCCTGCACGGTTCTGCTCCGAAGAATCAGAACCCCAATCAGGATAAAAATGCTCCACAGTCCCATCCGTCTTCGCTTCATGCGCCCACCTCCGGATTCAAGTCTATGCAAATTTCCCGCCCCGCTTGCATATGCTTAGCCAGAAAAAACTGTGAGGTGGAGCAAATGCCAGGCATGCGCAGTAAGATCCAGGCCCTTCTGAACGCCGCCGACTTTCCGGCGGAGATTATAAGCGGCGTCCCCGTCGTGGAGATCCACGGAGAGACCGAGGCCCTCGTCATCGGACATAGGGGAATCGTCTCCTATTCGCCCGATCGGGTCGTGATCGCCTCCGCCCTCGGCCCTGTCGCCGTCTCCGGCGCGGAGCTGACGGTTTACCGCATGAACCGGGAGCGAATTTTGCTCCACGGCACCGTCCGCGCTGTGACGGTGGGGGAGGGCGTATGCGGATGAAGCTTCGCGCCTGGATCGAGGTTGAAATCACCGGCGCAAGCCCGGAGCGTTGCCTGAACCGCTTTTCCCGGAAGGACGTGGGCTTCTGGGCCTTGAACGTGGACGGCCCCTTCCGTCTGACCTGCCGATTGCTTGCCGCAGACTGGCCTCGCGCTGAGCGGGAGATCACGGCTGCCCTGTGTGCCGGCAAGGTATTGAAGCGCGGCGGCCTGGTTTACGCCCTTTCGGGTCTGCGCCGCAGACCGGTTCTCATCATCGGCGTCGGACTTGCCTGGGCCCTGGCCTTTCTTGCACAGTATTTCGTCTGGTTCGTCCGCGTTGAACCCTCCGATCAGATCTCCGCCGAGCGGATCCGTCAGGCGCTTTCCGAGGAAGGCGTCCGCTTCGGCGCCTGGGGACCTGGACTTGATACCCAATGGTTCAAAAACCGGATGCTTAACCGCATCCCGGAGCTGCGCTGGCTTGGCGTACATACCGAGGGCGGGATCGCCGTGGTGGACTACTCCGTCCGCGACGAACCGATCCGGCAGGGAACGCCTCTGACGGAGCCTGCAAACGTGGTCGCAGCCCGTGACGGGATCGTGACGTCGCTTTCGGTCCACAGCGGTCTTGCCGTCGTAGAGCCCGGCACGGCGGTCCGCGCAGGCGAGCTGTTGGTTTCCGGGATGATCGACTGCCCGACTCACACGCAGATCACGCGGGCAGCGGCGGACGTGGAAGCTCTGACGGAGCACCAATTTCAGCTAAAAATGCCGCTCACTGCCTCGAAAAAGGTCTATACGGGCCGGACGGAGACCGTCAGAACACTGATTTTTCAGAAATATCGAAGAAATATTTCAGGAAACAGTAGCATTTTTGGTATGACTTGTGATAAAATGATAGAAACGGAGGATTTGACCCTGCCGGGAGGTTGGTCGCTGCCGCTGGCGCTTGAGACCGTCACCCTGCGCGAGTACCGCCTTACCCCGGCGGAGATCTCGGAGCAGGCGGCTGCAGCGGTTCTCGGCCCCACGGCGGAAGACCTGGTCTGCGCCGAGCTGACAGCCGGCACGGTCACGTCCCGTACTTTAACGATCACGCGAACGGATACCTGCTACGAGGCCGGGGCAGACTTCGGCTGCCGGGAGATCATCTCCCGCGCCGATCCCATCGATCCGTTCGGAGAGGAAGCATCACATGGACAGAATCATCAACGCCGAGCGCATGGAGCAGATCATCAGCGTGTTCGGTTCCTTCGATGAAAACATCAAACGCATCGAGCAGACCTTCGACGTCCGCGTCACCAATCGCGACACCGAGCTCAAAGTTTCCGGCGAGCCCGAGAAGGTGGAGCAGGCTGGCAGGGCTGTAGACGGTCTGCTTCTGCTTGCCGCGAAGGGGGAGACCATCGACGAACAGAAGGTTCGTTATCTGATCGACCTTGTTCGCTCCGGCAACGACGATAAGATCGGCGAGATGGCGAAGGACGTGGTCTGCATCACGGCCAAGGGAAAGCCCATCAAGGCAAAGACCATCGGTCAGCAGCGCTATATGAAGGCCATTCAAAACAACACCATCACGATCGGCGTCGGTCCCGCCGGCACGGGCAAGACCTATCTGGCCGTTGCTGCAGCCGTGGCCGCCTTCCGGGAGAAAACCGTCAACCGCATCATCCTGACCCGTCCGGCTGTGGAGGCCGGAGAGCGGCTGGGCTTCCTGCCCGGCGACCTGCAAAACAAGGTCGATCCCTATTTGCGCCCGCTCTATGACGCGCTGTTCGATATGCTCGGCCCGGAGACCTACCAGAAGTATTTGGAGCGCGGCAACATCGAGGTGGCTCCTCTGGCCTATATGCGCGGCCGGACGCTGGACGACAGCTTCATTATTCTGGACGAGGCTCAGAACACAACCCGCGAACAGATGAAAATGTTCCTCACCCGCCTGGGCTTCGGCTCAAAGATCGTCATTACCGGCGACGTGACGCAGATCGACCTGCCCGCCGACAAGACCAGCGGTCTCAAGGAGGCGCTGCACGTTCTGGAGGACGTCAAGGACATTGAGATCTGCAAGCTGACGGCCTCCGACGTCGTGCGTCACGCCTTGGTTCAGAGCATCGTTGCGGCCTATGAAAAGTACGAACAGAAGAAAAACCCTCAGCCGACGAAACCCATGCCGAATCGGAACTACAGGAGGAAGTAAGCACCCATGAAACACCGTATCGTCATCTCCTGCCGCACGAAAGAATCGTTCCGCAAGATCCCCGTGATGATGCATCTGAAAAAGTGCATCGAGGCTACCCTTTCCGCCGAACGGGTCAGCGTTCCCTGCGAGATCAACGTCATGGTCACAGACGACAAGACCATCCAAGCTCTCAACCGGGCCGCGCGCGGCATTGACCTGCCCACCGACGTGCTCTCCTTCCCCGCCTTTTCCTTTGAGCCGGGCAAGCTGCCTGCCGATCTTTCGCCCTATCTTGACCCGGAGACCGGGCTTTTGCCGCTGGGAGATATGGCCATCTCCTATGAGCGGGCCGAAGAGCAGGCCAAGGAATTCGGCCATTCGACCAAGCGGGAGCTGGGCTATCTGACCATCCACTCCGTTCTGCATCTGCTTGGCTACGACCACGTGGACGAGGGCCCGATGAAGAAGCAGATGCGCGGGCGCGAGGACGCGATCTGCGCGATGATCGACCTGCAGAGATAAAAAAGGAGAAGCCTATGAATACCAAATCCGTTATGATCGCCATTTGCGGACGGCCCAACGTGGGCAAGTCCACTCTGACCAACACCGTCGTCGGGGAGAAGGTGGCTATCGTTTCCAACAAGCCTCAGACTACGCGCAACCGCATCTGCGGGATCCGGGATCGGGGCGATACCCAGCTCGTCTTTCTGGATACCCCCGGCTTTCACCGTCCGCGCACCAAGCTGGGCGACTACATGGTGAACGTCGTGGAGCAGTCCGTGGCGAACGTGGATCTGGCTCTGCTGCTGGTTGAGCCGATCGACAACCTCGGCCCTCAGGAGGAGGCGCTGATTGAGCAGTTTCGTCAGCGGGACGTGCCTGCGATCCTGGTCATCAACAAGACCGATACGGTGGAGGACAAGGAAAGCCTCCTGCCCGTGATCGCCCGCTATAACCACGCTTTTCCGTTTGCGGCAACCGTTCCCATCTCCGCCAAAACGAACGACGGTGTGGACGAGCTGCTGGACCTCTGCGAGCACTACGCCGTCGAAAGCCCCTGGTTCTTCCCGGATGGCATGACCTCTGACCAGCCGGAGCGCCAGGTGATCGCAGAGATTATCCGCGAAAAGATGCTCTGGAATTTAGACAAGGAGATCCCGCACGGCACCGCCGTCGAGATCACCCGCTTCTCTGAGCGCGATACCGGTGTGATCGACGTGGAGGCGACGATCTACTGCGAAAAGGCCAGCCACAAGGGCATTATCATCGGCAAGGGCGGGCAGATGCTGAAAAAGATCAGCTCTCAGGCCCGAGCCGACTGCGAGCGCTTCATGGGCGCAAAGGTCTATCTGCAAACCTGGATCAAGGTCAAGGAGAATTGGCGCGACAGTGATTTCCTGATCCGTAATTTCGGTTACCGGAACGACGATTAACGCTCTGTCGGTATATCCGGCGTTCGCCTGCGTATCCTAATGGTATCCTATCATCGGGAGGCAAGCGTATGGAAGAACCGACAAAGCTCTGGAATCTGTTTCTGCAAACCGGCGACCCCGAAACCTGGCTGCGCTATCGCAGCGCGGTGAATCTGAACGAACGGAGCGTCCCATGTTTATCAAAACCGCCGGTCTCGTCCTCCGGGAGGTCGAGATCAACGAAGCCGACAAGCTTCTGGATATCCTGACCCGGGATCACGGGCTGGTCACGGCGAAGGCCAGAGGCGTCTGTCGCAGCCGCTCGCCCATCAAGAGCGCCTGCCAGCTTCTGGCCTACTCTGAATTGAATCTGTTTGAGTACCGGGACAAGCTGACCGTCCAGGAGGCGGAGCCGATCGAGCAGTTCCGTGAGCTCCGCGACGAGCTGGAGCTCTTTGCCCTCGGCTCCTATCTGTCTCAGACCGTTTCGCTGGTGGCCCAGGAGGATGCTCCGAACCCGGAGCTTCTCTCTCTGATCCTCAACGCCCTATACGCGCTGGCAAAGCTGCGCAAGCCGCAGACGCTCGTGAAAGCGGCCTATGAGCTGCGGCTTGCCTGCCTGGCCGGCTTCGAGCCGGAGCTGGAGGCCTGTCCGATTTGCGGGTCTGCGAGCCCAGACCGCTTCGACCTCTCCCGCGGCGCTGCTGTCTGCGCCGGTTGTCACCCGGACGACGCGGGCCTGCGTCTGCCCATCACGCCCGGCGTACTCGACGCCATGCGCTATATCTGTTGGTGCGACGGGAAAAAGCTGTTTTCCTTCCGCCTGGAGGGGGAGAATCTGAATACGCTCAGCTCCGTGACCGAGGCCTATCTGATGATGCAGCTCGAGCACAGCTTTTCCACCCTTGATTTTTATAAATCGCTTCTGCAATATGGAGATATAATATGACTGAACTATATGAAAAATCCCTGCGCAAGCTGGAGCTCGACCGCGTGCTGGAGCTGCTCCGCGACTGTGCAGTCAGCGGCGAGGCAAAGGACCGCTGTATGGCTCTGGTTCCGAATTCCGACCGGGAGGACGTGATCGGCCTGCAGCTTCAGACCTCCGACGCCTGCCATCTGATCAACCTCCGCTCCAGCCCTGCCTTTCAGGACGTGAAGGACGTCCGCGCCTCTCTGGACCGCGCGGACCGCGGCGGCAGTCTGACCCCGAAGGAGCTGCTTGCCATTGCCGGCGTCCTGCGCGCTGCGCGGAGCGCCAAGGACTACTATGACGGGGCTGCCGCGAATACCTCTCTGGACTGGATGTTTGCTTCCCTGACCCCGAACCGCTACTTAGAAGAACGGATCACCGGCGCGATCCTGAGCGAGGAGGAGATCGCGGACGCCGCCAGCTCCGAGCTTTCCGACATTCGCCGTCACATGCGCATTCAGAGCGCAAAGATCAAGGAGAGCCTGCAAAAGCTCATCACCTCTCCTTCCTATGCAAAATTCCTCCGCGACCCGATCATCACGCTGCGCCAGGATCGCTACGTGGTACCGGTCAAGGCTGAGTTCAAAAACGAGATCCCCGGCTTGATCCACGACGTCAGCTCCACCGGCTCCACCTTCTTTATTGAGCCCATGTCCTCGGTCAACGCAAATAATGCCCTTCGCGAGCTTCTGCTGCGTGAGAAAAAGGAGATCGAACGCATTCTGGCCGAGCTTTCCGCAGAGGCGGCGGCCCACCGGGAGACGATTTCTCAGAACTATACGATGCTGGTAGAGCTGGACGTGATCTTTGCCCGCGCCAAACTGTCCTTCCGTATGAACGCCACCGCGCCGGAAATCCGTGACGACGGCGCTCTGCGCCTGGATCAGGCCCGCCACCCGCTGATCGACGCCAAGGCCGTCGTTCCGATCTCGGTTGCCCTCGGCGTGGACTATGATACTTTGATCATTACCGGCCCGAACACCGGCGGCAAGACCGTCACGCTGAAAACCGTCGGCCTTCTGACGCTGATGGCGGAATGCGGCCTGCACATTCCTGCCCGGAGCGGCAGCTTCATTTCTACCTTCGATCAGGTTCTTGCCGATATCGGCGACGAGCAGAGCATCGAGCAGAGCCTGTCCACCTTCTCGGCCCACATGCGGAACATCGTTCAGGTCGTGAACCAGTGCGACGAACGCTCTCTCGTCCTCTTTGATGAGCTTGGCGCGGGCACCGACCCTGCAGAGGGCGCTGCTCTGGCAATCGCCCTGATCGAGCACTGCCGCCAGCAGGGGAGCCGCGTCGCCGCCACCACGCACTATGCTGAGCTGAAGGTCTACGCCATGCGCAACAAGGGCGTCACGAACGCTGCCTGCGAATTTGACGTTGAGACCTTGAAGCCCACCTATAAGCTGTTGATCGGCGTGCCCGGCAAATCGAACGCCTTTGCTATTTCCCGCCGTCTCGGCCTGCCCGAGGAGATCATCGAGTCCGCCCGGTCCACAGTCAGCGAGAACGACACGAACTTTGAAGACGTCCTCGACCAGTTGGAGCAGCAGCGCCAGCAAATGGAGGCCGCCCGCGAGGAGGCCGAGCGTTTACGCAAGGAGACGGAACAGACGAAGCAGAAGTCCGATGAATATTACGCCGAGATGAAGAAGCAGAAAGAACGCGCCGAGGCGCAGGCCAGGAAGGAGGCCCAGCGAATCCTTGACGAGGCGCGCCGCACGGCAAATTCCGTCTACGAGGAGCTCAAGGCGCTGCGGAAGCAGATGAAGGACGCCGCAGACGCCCAGGGCGTCAACGCCCGCCAGGCGGAGCTTCGCCGCCAGCTCAACGAGGCGGAGGAAAAGCTTGCGCCCAAGCAGGATCGGCCCGAACGGCCGAAGCCCAGCCGCGAAATTCGCGTGGGCGACACCGTGGAGCTGTTGAAGCTCGGCACGCACGCCACGGTACTTGCGCTCAATAAGGACGGAACCTATCAGCTCCAGGCCGGCATTTTGAAGGTCAACGTCAAGCCGGACGAGGTCTATCTGCTGGAAAACGAACCGCAGGAGGTCAAAAAGTACATTGAAAAGACCCGCCGTGAGTTCAAGAATCAGGCGCAGTCACCGGAGCTGGATCTGCGCGGCATGGACGCGCTCGAGGCAGGCGCCGTTCTGACGATCTTCCTGGATAACGCCTATATGGCAAACCTGACCCAGGTTCGTATCATCCACGGAAAGGGCACCGGAGTCCTGCGCAAGACGGTGCACGACGAACTGAAAAAGAATAAACACGTGAAAAAATACCGCCTCGGCGTCTATGGAGAAGGCGAAGACGGCGTGACGATTGCGGAGCTGGCTTAGCTCCCAACCAAGGATCGATTCAAAACTGAATATCCAGCCGAATCAATCATTATTCCAAGAGGAGAGAATTGGAAGCATGACACTCAAGCAACTTGAGATCGGTCAGACTGCCGTGGTCACGGAGGTCGGCGGAGAAGGAGCCCTGCGCCAGCATTTTCTGGACATGGGCCTGATCCCCGGCGTTCCGGTCACGGTGGTCAAGTATGCCCCGATGGGAGACCCGATGGAGCTGATGCTTCACGGGTACGAGCTCACACTGCGCCTGGATGACGCAGACAAAATCCAAATCCGACCCAGCAAGCCGCTCAAGGATGAGCGGATCTACGACCGCCACCGGCCCGCTGAGCATCCGGGTCTCGGCGAGGGCGGACGCTTTCATCCCAAGGGAAGCGGCGACCCGCTCCCGGAGGGGACGACCCTGACCTTTGCCCTCGTGGGCAATCAGAACAGCGGCAAGACCACCCTGTTCAACCAGCTCACCGGCTCCAACCAACACGTCGGCAATTTCCCCGGCGTTACAGTGGACCGAAAGGACGGAGCGATCCGCAAGCACCCCGATACCCTCGTCACCGATCTGCCCGGTATCTATTCGATGTCGCCCTATTCGAGCGAGGAGATCGTCTCCCGGAACTTCGTCCTGCAGGATAAGCCGAAGGCGATCATCAACATTGTGGACGCCACGAACATTGAACGCAACCTCTATCTGACCATGCAGCTTTTGGAGATGAACGTTCCGATGGTCGTAGCCCTGAATATGATGGATGAGGTCACGGCCAACGGCGGCAGCGTGGACATTAACCGCATGGAGGCGGAGCTTGGCGTTCCCGTCGTCGCGATTTCCGCCGCCAAGAATTCCGGCGTGGACGAGCTGATCGATCACGTGATCCACGTCGCCAAATACCAGGAGCGCCCCCTGCGTCAGGACTTCTGCGACCAGAGCGCCAACGGCGGCGCCGTGCACCGCTGTCTGCACGGCATTTCCCATCTGATCGAGGATCACGCCGCGGCAGCCGGCGTTCCGCCCCGTTTTGCCGCGAGCAAGCTGATCGAGGGCGACCGTCTGATCGCCGAACAGCTCAAGCTGGATCAGAACGAGCGCGAGATGGTGGAGCATATCATCCTGCAAATGGAAAAGGAGCGCAAGCTCGACCGCAGCGCCGCCATTGCCGATATGCGTTTTTCCTTCATCAACCGCGTCTGCGCGCAGACCGTCCGCAAGCCTCGCGAGAGCCGGGAACGCATCCGCAGTGAGCGGCTCGACCGTATTCTGACCGGAAAATACACCGCTATTCCCGCATTCATAGCGATCATGGCCCTGGTCTTTTTCCTGACCTTCCACGTGATCGGGTTGTTCCTGCAAAACAGCCTTGACGCAGGCATCACCGCGCTTTCCGGCGTGGTAGAGCGGGCGCTGATCTCCGCCAACGTAAACGCTGCGCTGCGAAGTCTGGTGATCGACGGCATCTTTACGGGCGTCGGCTCCGTTTTGAGCTTCCTGCCCATCATCGTCACCCTGTTTTTCTTCCTTTCCATCCTCGAAGACAGCGGCTATATCGCCCGCGTCGCCTTTGTGATGGACAAGCTCCTGCGCAAGCTCGGCCTGTCCGGGCGCAGCATCGTTCCGATGCTGATCGGCTTTGGATGTACGGTTCCCGCCGTCATGGCAACGCGGACCCTGCCCTCGGAACGAGACCGCAAAATGACCATCCTGCTCACGCCCTTTATGAGCTGCTCTGCGAAGGTGCCGATCTACGCCTTCTTCTCTAAGGTCTTCTTCCCCGATTATGCAGCCCTTGTGATGATCGGCCTTTACGTGATGGGTATCGTGATCGGCATTCTTGCGGCGCTGCTCTATCGCGGAACGATTTTTAAAGGGGATGACGTTCCCTTCGTGATGGAGCTGCCCAATTACCGCCTGCCCGGGGCAAAGAACGTTCTGCGTCTGCTCTGGGAAAAGGCCAAGGACTTCCTGACCCGCGCCTTTACGATCATCCTGCTGGCGACGATCGTGATCTGGTTCCTGCAGAGCTTCGACCTGCGTTTGAACCTGGTTGAGGATTCCTCCGCCAGCATTCTTGCCCTGGTCGCGGGCTGGATGGCTCCGATCCTGCGGCCGATCGGTCTGGCCGACTGGCGGATCTGCACATCGCTCATCACCGGCTTCACGGCAAAGGAGAGCGTCGTCGCCACGATGGAGATCCTGTTTGCAGACAAGCTGACCGCCGTCCTGACCCCGCTTTCCGCCGCCAGCATGCTCGTTTTCTCCCTGCTCTATACGCCCTGCGTTGCAGCCGTTGCTTCGGTCAAGCGGGAAATGGGTTGGCGCTGGGCTGTCGCCGTCGTCCTCTGGCAATGCGCCGTTGCATGGCTGGCCGCGCTTGTCATCTATCGCGTCGGGATGCTCCTGCCGGTGTTCTGAACCGGATTCCACATATTATATACAGATGGAGGACCACATATGAATCAGAAGCTGTACGACTGTTACGTTTCTATCCTCAAGCGAGAGCTTGTTCCCGCCATGGGCTGCACCGAGCCGATCGCCATTGCCTATGCCGGAGCGCTGGCCCGGCAGACGCTTGGTAAAATGCCCGAACACGTCGAGCTTATCGTCAGCGGCAATATCATTAAAAACGTCAAGAGCGTTATCGTCCCGCATACCGGCGGCCGCAAGGGCCTTCGGACCGCTGTCTGCGCCGGTATTGCCGTCGGCAACGCCGATCAGAAGCTGGAGGTGCTCTCCGCCGTGGGGGAGGAGGAGCTTTTGACCCTGAGCCGCTATCTGGAGACCGCCGACGTGAAGGTCGGAAAGTCTGACGCCCAGTCGCCCTTTGATCTCCAGGTGACGCTCACGGCAGGGGAGGAGTCCGCCTGCGTCCGCATCATCGGGTCGCATACCAACGTGGTCCTGATCCGGAAGAACGGCGAGACTTTGTTTTCCAAGCCCTTCGAGGACACCGTCCAGCCGCCCTCCGAGGATTATCTTTCCCTGACCATCCACGACATCGTGGACTTTGCAAACGAGGTCAGGATCGAGGACGTCTGCGACGTTCTCCAGCGTCAGATCGACTACAATATGGCGATCGCCCGCCGCGGCCTGTCCGACCGCTACGGCGCGGGGATCGGAAAGATTCTGCTCCGCTCCTATGGCAACAGCGTCCAGAACCGGGCGAAGGCGTGGGCAGCAGCAGGCTCCGACGCACGGATGAACGGCTGCGAGCTTCCTGTGGTCATCAATTCCGGCAGCGGAAATCAGGGCATGACGGCCTCGATCCCCGTCATCATCTACGCCCGTGAGACCGGCGTCAGCGAGGAACAGCTCTACCGCTCCCTGGTCGTCTCCAATCTGGTCACGATCCGGCTCAAGACCGGAATCGGCAGCCTTTCGGCCTATTGCGGCGCAACCAGCGCGGGCGCAGGCGCAGGCGCAGGCATCGCCTATCTTTACGGCGGCGGAGAGGACGAGGTCGCCCATACCGTCGTCAATGCCCTTGCCATCAACTCCGGCATGATCTGTGACGGCGCAAAGTCCTCCTGCGCGGCCAAGATCGCCTCCGCCGTGGAGGCCGGTCTGCTCGGCTTGCAGATGAACTTCCATGACAGCGAGTTTGTCGGCGGAGACGGCATTGTGATCAAGGGCGTGGAGAACACCATTGACGCCGTCAGCGCGCTGGCCCGGATCGGCATGCGCAGCACCGACGAGGAGATCCTGGAGATCATGATGCGCTGAAGCAAATAGGCCGGGAAATCAGAGGCGCGGGAAGCGGCTGCAACAGGAGCCGGCTTCCCGCGCCCCGACCGAAAAGCGCAAAGAGCGGACCAAATTAGAAATCCGCAAAAATTTTGCTTGATTTTTGAAAAATATATGGTATAATACCGTGCGTATGGAGGCTTAGCTCAGCTGGTTAGAGCGCATGCTTCACACGCATGAGGTCACTGGTTCGAGTCCAGCAGTCTCCACCATCAAAGAAACCTCTTTTGTCTACCGGGACAGGAGAGGTTTTTTCTTGTTGCTTCATAGAATTGAAAATAGTATAATCATCTTATCAAATCGGAATTTGTGGAGGAAAAATATGACAGGATATATGGCAGAAATGCGTAAGCTGGTTGGACACAAAACGATTATTCAGTGTGCCGCCAGCATTATTTGTGTTGATGAAAACGGACGAGTTTTGCTGGGGAAACGTTCGGACAATCACATGTGGGGATATTCAGGCGGTGCAATAGAAATTGACGAATATGTCGAAGAGTGTGCAAAAAGAGAATTGTTCGAAGAAATGGGGCTGGTTGCAGAAGAACTTGAATTCTTTTGCGTGAATTCGGGACCGGAAGCCCATTATATCTATCCAAATGGAGACGAAGTTTCAAATTTTGAAATCGTCTATATTTGCAGAAAATGGCATGGCGAACCGAAATCTCAAGATGGTGAAATGGAAGATTTGCGTTTTCTGTCAGTCAGTGAAATCGTTCTTTCCGAAATCTCTCCACCAATCCGTTCCGTCGTCGAAAAGTATATATCACAAGCACACGTGTAAAATCCAGTCTGCCGAGGTGACCGCGCAGCTTTTTGGCGTACTTCCCTTGATTATTTCTAATATACGCGCTCTTTCACATGAAAGAAATCGGATTATTCTGCCAGATAAATCCGGTTTCTTTCTTTTATTATTTCGCATACCCGGCGGGCCCGGACATAGACTGAAGCGAAGGGAGATGCATCCAATGAAAAGCTTCAATCATATGAAAGGCTTCCGGGCGGGGAAGGGGAGCGGTCGCCGTGGGATGCGGGGGGTCGTCTTCGGTCTGGCTGCTGCACTGGGCTTGACGGCTCTGCTCGTCTGCGCACTGTCTCTGGCGGTGGACCGGGAAAAGCTCGCGCTGAACGTCGGCATGTCCATCGCGCCGCTTCTGCCTCTGCCCGGGATTGTACTTGGGTGCTGGCTGGCCGGGAGACTGTCCGGCGGGGGACACGGAACGGCTTCAGGAATCACGGCAGTCTCCGTCGCCGCGCTATGGCTGCTTGGATCGTTCATTCTGCGCGGCAGAGCCGGAGAGCGCTGGATCCCGTTCGCGGTCTGCGCTGGCGGTTGGCTACTTGCACTGCTGATGGCATCCCGCGGCAGAAGGCGGGGCGGGGCGGGTATGCGTAAATTGCGTTTGTAGGTTTTGACCACGGCCTTTCGTCCCGGAAAAAACCAGATATGGTGGCCTTGACATTGAGCGAACAACAATCTGTTGTTCCGGTTTCTTAGTTTACATAAAGCCGTTTACATAAGATATGTCAATAATCAACAAAATTTTGCGTTTTTTTTGAAATCACTTGAAATGTAGGGGTTTTTCGGTTATATTATAGAAGCGGACGGAGCGAATACAGGGTGACAATAACGATTTCCCATTCTGTTGTGTCCCTGTCCCCGGGAAACCACCATATGTAGTTCAAAAGGGGGTTCCCGTTTCGATGCCAAAGGATTCGATCCGTGACTGCCGCAGCTCGCGGTACAGTTTTTTTCTGCTTTTTGCCTTTTGTGCGGGTGCGGCGCTGGGCCTTTGTGCCGCCGTTTCCAAGCCTGAGACGCTCCGATTCGGTATCGTTTCCGGTCTGCAGCCGGTCTCTGTGCTTCGCTGTCTTCCTGTTCGGATGGCTGTTCCGCTTCTTATGCTTCTTGGCGGCCTGGTCGGTCAGCGCAGGCATGTGCCGCTTCTTTTTTTCGTCCGTGGGTTTTGCTTTTGCTTTTGCCTCTGTATACTCCCCGACTTGCGCGCCGGTTTAGCGCTTCGCGCGTTGATCTCGCTGCCGGTTTTGTTTCAGACCGGTGTTTGCCTCCTGCTCGACGCCCATCCGCCCATCTGCCGGCTTCTCGCGTGGAACCTTGCATCGGAGCTGCTTGCGGCCTTTGCGGCGGATTTTATTTTCTGATTGAGAAAGAACGACTGTGTATGATTGACTGTATCTCCATGTATGAGGGCTATCTCCTCAACGAAAAAAAGGCTTCGGCCAATACAGTGTCCTCCTACCTTCGGGATATCCGGCAGTTGGATCAGTACATCACCGTTACTTGGGAGATCCCGATCGAGGAGGTCACGTCCGATCAGCTTTCCCTCTATTTCGCCTGGATGACGAACAGCGGCAAATCCTCCGCCACGGTCTCCCGCAGCCTTGCGTCCATCAAGGGCCTTTTCACCTATCTGATTTCGGTTCACGTGGTTTCGGTCAACCCTGCGAAGACCATCCATCTTGCAAAGGTTGAGAAGAAGCTGCCTCAGATCCTCACGGGCAAGGAGGTCGAGACCTTGCTGGAACAGCCCCGGCTCACCGACGCCAAGGGCTTCCGCGACAAGGCTATGCTGGAGCTGCTCTACGCCACCGGCATTCGCGTCAGCGAGCTGATCTCTCTTGATCTGGAGGACGCCAATCTGTCCGCCGGACTGATTCGGTGCAGCTCCGGGGCCAAGAGCCGGATGATCCCGCTCTATCCCGCAGCGGTACGCGCTCTTCAGCAGTACGTCCACCAGGTTCGTCCCGGCATGATTGCCGATCCGCTTGAGCAGGCTTTGTTCGTGAATCTCAGCGGTGAGCGTATGACCCGCCAGGGCTTCTGGAAGATCATCAAGCACTATCAAAAGACCGCCGGGATTCAAAAGGATATTACGCCTCACACACTCCGGCACAGCTTTGCGGCGCATTTGTTGGAAAACGGCGCGGATCTCAAATCCATTCAGGAGATGCTCGGCCACAGCGACATTTCCTCTACACAGATTTACACGCAGGTCATTCAACAAAACCTGAAATCGGTCTATCAGAAATTCCATCCGAAGTCCTGACGCGCGCCGGGGCTTTGGCTCGGAGCGCGCCGCCTCATCGTTCTGTGAGGCGGCGTTTTTGTCTGATTCGGCAGATGTAGAATTTGTTAAATCACGGCAAATCCAAAAGTTTGATTTGCTTTTCTGTTTGGCTTGTGGTATATTAAATTAAATACAAAAAGAAAGCTGGTTATTTGCATGAAAATCAAATCCGATTTCCTGTTCAGCACGGTTTCCGGCAAGCATCTTGTGATCCCCACCGGACCAAAGGCAGCCGAGTTCAACGGCATGATCACGCTCAACGATACCGGCGCTTTTCTCTGGAAGCAGCTTGAGACCGAGCGCACCGAGGATGAGCTCGTCGCCGCCGTCGTGTCTAACTACCCCGAGACCGGCGAGGATTACGCCCGCACCTGCGTCCGCGAGTTCGTGGAGCAGCTCCGCGCAGCCGACTGCCTTGCTTAACGCTCCGTCAGACGTTCCGGTGTACAAGCTGGATCTCAAGGACATGCTTCCCGCCGTGCGTGACACGATCGCACGCGGCGGGAGCGTCCGCCTTCCGGTGGCGGGCTCCAGCATGCAGCCGACGATGTATCCGCACCGAGACTGGGTGACGCTGACCGCCGCTCCGTCCGTTTTGCGCCGCGGAGACCTTCCGCTCTACTGCCGCGTCAACGGCAGCGCCGTTTTGCACCGCGTCGTCTCTGTCCGATCCGACGGGACCTACACCATGTGCGGCGACCACCAGTATATCCGCGAGCCCGGCATCCGGCACGACCAGATCGTAGGTCTTGTCACCACCCTGAACCGAAAAGGGAAGGAGATCCCTGTCACAGCCCTGCGCTATCGGCTCTGGGTCAGGTTCTGGATTTGGATGCTTCCGCTGCGCCGTCAATGCCTGAGGCTCTGGTCGCTGCTTCTCCGTCTGTTCCGTCGAAAAAAATACCGCCGAAACGGCGGTGTCTGGAAGTGAACCTCCGAATGAATCAAAAATCGCTGCTTCACGGCTCCAAGCCTCTTAGAGTCGCGTTTTTGGTGTCGCTGGATATCCTGCTGATCAACGTCGCCTCGATTCTGGCCCTCCTGATCTTGGAAAACTTCAACTGGGACCGCATGATGGGCCGGGACTATATGGGGCACATCGTTGTCTACTCCGTCGTCAGCTCCGTCGTGACGATCCTGATCTTCTTTCCCTTCAAGCTATATAACAGCCTTTGGGAGTTTGCCGGTATCGATGAACTGATGCACGTCTCCGTGGCCGGTGCGATCGTCAGCCTGCTCAAATTCATCGTCAACTCCATTGACGGTCTGGATTTCTTTCCGATCAGTTACCCCATCATCAGCGGTCTGCTCCTGATCGCTCTGGTCGGCATCTCCAGGATCGGCTACCGCGCCCTGCGCATGCTGATTCGCCCGTCTAACGCTCCTGTGAAGCGCAGGACCCTCCTGATCGGCGCCGGCAACGCCGGCTCTATGGCTCTGCGCGAGTTTCAGACCAGCGTGAAGTCGGTCAACAACGTCGTCTGTATCGTGGACGACGACTTCAACAAGCGCGGCAGCTATCTGCGCGGAGTCAAGGTCGCGGGCAACCGCAACGACATCCCCGCCATTGTGGAGAAGTACCGTATCGAGGAGATTGTTCTTGCCATTCCGACGGCGGACAATCAGGATCGCCGCGATATCCTGAAGATTTGCCAGAAGACCGACTGCCACCTCAAGACTCTGCCCGGCATCTTCCAGCTTGCCAACGGCGAGGTCGCAATTCAGAAGATCCGGGACGTCTCTGTCCTCGACCTTCTGGGGCGTGACAGCGTCAAGGTCGATCTGTCCGACATCTCCGCTTTCCTGCGCGGCAAAACGATCCTGGTCACGGGCGGCGGAGGCTCCATCGGCAGCGAGCTCTGCCGGCAGATCGCGAAGAACGAGCCGAAGGAGCTTGTGATCTTTGAGATCTATGAGAATAACGCCTATGATATCCAGCAGGAGCTACTGCGGAATTATCCTGACCTTCACCTGTCCGTTGTGATCGGCTCCGTCCGCGACAAAGACCGCGTGGATATGATCTTCCGACAGTATCGGCCTGACGTCGTGTTCCATGCCGCGGCGCACAAGCACGTGCCTTTGATGGAGGTCAGCCCGAACGAGGCGATCAAGAATAACGTCTTTGGCACGCTGAACGTGGCCTCTGCCGCTGATCGCTTCCATGCCAAAAAATTCGTTCTCATCTCCACTGACAAGGCGGTGAATCCGACCAACATCATGGGCGCCTCCAAGCGTCTGTGCGAGATGATCGTACAGGTTTTTGCCAACCGCAGCGAGACCTGCTTTGCCGCCGTTCGTTTCGGCAACGTACTCGGAAGCAACGGCAGCGTTATCCCCCTGTTCAAAAAGCAGATCGAAGCCGGCGGCCCCGTGACCGTGACACATAAGGACATTATCCGCTACTTCATGACGATCCCCGAGGCGGTCTCTCTGGTTCTCCAGGCCGGCGCATATGCCATCCACGGTCAGATCTTTGTTCTGGATATGGGCGAGCCCGTCCGCATCGACGATTTGGCCCGCAATATGATCCGCCTTTCCGGTTTCACTCCGGACGTGGATATCGCCGTCAAGTATACCGGCCTTCGTCCCGGTGAAAAGCTCTATGAAGAAATGCTGATGGACGAGGAGGGCTTGCAGACCACGGAAAACGAGCTGATCCACATCGGCAAACCTCTGGAGATCGACGAGGCGCTCTTTGACCGGCAGCTAAGCAGCTTAAAGCAGGCCTGCCTCGAAAACAGCGACCGGATCGTGGACCTCGTTGCTGAGATCGTTCCCACCTATCACCCCAAGCGCAGCGGTGAACCGGTCCATTCCTGATTTGTGCAAACGTGAAGAAAGCTCCCTGAAAAGGGGAGCTTTTTTCATCTCTGAGAGATCCGCTGAATTTTTTTTCAAAATATATTGTTTAGGGGATGAAAAATCCGAGGAGATGTGATAAAATCAAACTATCATGACTGGGAGGCGTTTGCATGAAACATTTGTTCTGTATTCTTATGGCTCTGATCCTGTTGATTACACTGGCTGCCTGTGGGGGAGAGAAGAAGTCCACGGATGAAACGGAGCGTCCGCAGTCTGCTCCACAAACAAGTGCAGATCAGAACCTCGTATCCTACGACGGACCCTATCAGCTTGGCGGCTGCGAGCTTCGTGTGACCGGGACCTGGCTTGTTCCGGACAGCTTCGGGGATACGCAGTTCGTGCTTGGCTTTGAACTGGAAAACCGTTCTCAGGAAAAGCATACTCCGTATTGGACCGTGAGCAGCATTCTTTCGCAGGACGGACGGACTCTGAATTCTTTCGCGGATCTTTCGCTCCCGGATGCCTCAGGATCGACCTTGATGGATTATTCCATGATCGAGGTCTTACCGGGCGGGAGCTGCCCCTTCTACGTTCACAGCACGCTTGCCGATCTCAAGAAGCCGGTTCACGTCAGACTTTCGGATATGTTCAATGACGACGACAGCTATGAGTTCGACGTCGCCATCGAGGAGCTCGCCCCGGTCGAGCTGTCCGCCATGGACCTGCCTCCGATGGAGGCCGTGGGGGGAGTGGAGATCGTGGAGACGCACGAGCCCATTGAGCTCAGCGGCGAGACGGCGGTTTTCAATTACTACGACAAGCTGACGCTGACCTATCCTTCCGACTTCCTTGCGGAGGACCCCGACAGTTTCCTCTATAATCTCGTTTCCGTGGACGCGAGCGTGAAGCTGGGTGTCTACGCGACTGATTCTGCGGACAATGCTCAGGCAAAACGTGACGAATGGGCCGGTTACGCTGAGGCCAGCACGGAGTATACGGTAACCGAGATGACGGTCGCGGGCTATCCGGCTCTGGTCTACACCTACTACGAACCTTTCACCGGCTATAATGCCAAGCTCCTGCTTGACCTCAATGGCGATGGCGGCCTCTACGGCGTGAACTTTGACGTCTGTACCTCCACCCAGGATTTGCTGCTCGGCGACCTTGTTATGAACGTTCTGAACTCTATGACTCTGACGGCAGGCTGACGCATCCGCCTGCGTCTCAACAAGCAATAAGGAGGACTTCACAATGAAAAAATTGCTTTCACTTCTGCTGATCTTATGCTTGACCTTTGCGCTCCTTCCCGCCGTGCCCGCAGCCGCCGCCGACATACCTGTCACCGCGATCAGCATCTCCGGCATTGACCATCCCCAGCCGGGCGGTGCGCAGGATTTGACGGCCGACGTCTCTCTGGACGCAGAAAACGCTCTGTACGAGACGAAGATCACCTGGTATGACATTGCAGATGAGTTTTCCTTTACCGGTACCGAGATGGCGGAAGGGGAGACCTTCACCCTTGGCCACCGCGTCTATGCTTCGATCCGCATAACGCTTGCGCCGGGCTTCTCCTTCCGGCGTTCCGGCAACTACTTCGATGGAGAAGTGGACTTTTACGGCTGGAACAAAAGCGTTATGAAGCTTGAAACTGACGAAGACGGGCGGGCCTATCTGAACGTGAGTTCTTTGCCCTATCAAGTGACCGACGACGTCAAGGTGACTTCGATCCGCGTGCAGGATCTGAGCAGGGGAGAGGTCGGCGCGCTGCCTGACGTCGAGTACAGCGTTGTCACGGAACCTGCGGACGTCATCCGCGAAGCTACGGTGGACTGGTATCGGGATTCCAGCTACGTAGATCCGAACACGCCTTTGGAAGCCGGCGTCTACCGGGCGGCGCTGCATCTCTATTTCAAGGAGGGCTACTACGCTGCAGACCCGGAGTTTGCTTATGACGGCGATCTGAACGTAGACGGTGCGGAGGTCGACTGGGCCAGCGGTACCGGCGGCTCTGAGGCAGCCATGTGGATCGAGCTGAAACCGGAGGTCGTTGGCCTCTATACGCTCCGCTTTAGCGCCGGCGAGGGAAGCGGCAAGATGGATCCGATTTCGCTCCATAACGCTTCCGAGGCTTTCGCCCCGGAATCGACCTATACGCCTCCGACCGGCAGGAGCTTCGATCATTGGAGCTACCGGAAGGGGAGTGCGGTCAAGACCGTTCAGGCCGGCGGTCTGATTCCCGCATTGGATCTGACCGGCACGGAGCTGACTTTGACTGCCGTCTATAGTGATAAGGTCGTGACGGATTTTGCTGTCCGAGATCTGTCCTTGCCGGTTCCGGAGCAGGCGGTGAATCTGACCGCCAGCGTCAGCTCCAGCCCGTCCGCGATTGACCGCTTTATGATTAAGGTCGAGAACGCAGATCCCGAGATTGGAACGGCCGGAAAGTATCAGGTCGGACAGACCTATCTCTACACAATGACCTTTGTCCTGAAATCCGGATTCGCGCCGCTTCGCTACGAGACCGACGGCAAGGTGAACTATGTGGGAACCGTTACCGTCCCGGACGGGTTCAAGGTGCTCCCGGAGCGCCCTGTCGTCCGGAACAGTGACGGAACCTGGACTGTCACGCTGTATGCCGAAGCCAAATGTCGTTTCGTGGACGTGAAGGAGACCGACTGGTTTGACGAGGCCGTGGACTGGGCTGTGCAGAATAATGTGACCAAGGGCAAGGATAAGACACATTTTGCCCCGTACAATGTCTGCACACGGGCTGAGGCCGTGACCTTCCTCTGGCGCGCCTTAGGATGCCCGGAGCCTGAGGATACAACGAATCCCTTCAAGGATGTGAAGCCCGGCAGCTATTACTATGACGCCGTGCTCTGGGCTGTAGAAAAGGGGATTACGAAGGGTAAGGATAAAACGCATTTTGCCCCAAGCAGCGTCTGTACCCGCGAACAGGTCGTGACGTTCCTCTGGCGCGCCTACGACTGTCCGGAGCCTGAGACCACGACCAATCCCTTCCAGGACGTCAAATCCACAAGCTACGCCTACAAGGCCATCCTGTGGGCTGTAGAGAAACAAATCACAAACGGCACGAGCAAGACCAAGTTCTCACCGGCGAAGGAATGCAACCGTGCTCAGATCGTGACCTTCCTTTACCGCGCAGAGACCAAATAGGCATAGCACGATCAATGAGACCCGCCTGCAGAACCGAAAGAATCGGTTTTACAGGCGGGTCATTTAGAAGAGCAAACGAAACAGTTCAGAAGGAATGGACTCAAAAATGCAAGCAAACATATAAAAGCCGCCCCCAGCACCGGCCGGAAGCGGTTATGCAGAACATCGTCGCAGGACGATGAACATGGTCTATATTTTACTCATATTTTTCAAAAAATCAAGTGTTTTTTACAAATTTTTAATGAAACTGAAAGAAGGCAGGAAAGAAACAGGGAAGGGTAAAGCGCAGGTTAAGCGATCTGAGGCAATCGCATCTGATTGGATCCAACGAACGCAACAAAATAAAAATTTTGTTGCGTTGGGACTTGATTTCCATGCGCTTTTGTGGTACGATCATACTGCAGCAAGGATCGGCCCCTTTTCGGTGCGATTCTGCCCTGCTGCGTTCATTTCACGTCGGAGGCTTATCTATGGAGCGATTTGCTGACTGTCCGATCATTCTGCGCGAGTTTCTTTCCTATCACGAAACCATCAAGGGACAATCTGCCAGAACGATTTCCGAATACTATCTGGATCTGCGGATGTTTCTGCGTTTTATGGTGTTGATCAAAAACGAAATGCCCTACGATACGGATCTGGAGACGATCTCGATTCGAGGCGTTGATCTGGACTTCATCCGTTCAATCTCCGTGACGGACATTTTTGACTTTCTGTCTTACCTGGCCAATGACAGGGTCATCCATGAAGACTCCTTCTCGGAATCCAAAGGGATCGCCTCCTCCAGTCGTGCCCGCAAGTTGTCCGCGATCAAATCCTTTTACAAATATCTTACCGTTCGCACCAAGCAGCTTGCGCAAAACCCTGTTCAGGATATGGAATATCCCAAGCTCCGCAAATCTCTGCCGCGCTATCTGACGCTGGAGCAATCAACAGCGCTGCTTCGTTCTGTGGATGGGCCAAACAAAACGCGGGATTTCGCCATCCTGATGATCTTCCTGAATTGCGGTATTCGTCGTTCTGAATTGGTCAACCTGAACTTAAGCGATATCTATGAGGATCGGATCCGCGTCGTCGGCAAGGGCAACAAGGAACGGATCGTCTATATGGGTTCCTCCTGCAGAAAAGCGATTGACGCCTATTTAATTGAACGCAATCAAATTGTCCTTTCGGACAACCGTGCCCTCTTCGGTTCCCGCGATAAGAACCGGATCTCCGCCTCTGCGGTCCATCGGCTGGTTAAAAAGCACGTATTGGAGACCGGCCTGGACCCCACTAAGCTCTCCGCCCACAAACTTCGGCATACAGCAGCGACCCTTATGCTTCAGAACGGCGTAGACGTAAAGACGGTGCAGGAGGTTTTGGGTCATGAAAATCTAAATACCACCCAGATCTATACCCATATCGAAAACACCGAGCTGCAGATCGCCTCCGAGGCAAATCCGATCTCGAAGATCCAGTTATAGGAGCCCTTCCCTGCTGAGACGTTTTCAATTTGATAGAGGATCAGACAGCCGGACGGTCGATGCTGAAAACCGTCCGGCTGTCTTTGACTTCTTCAGGCCCAGGGGTCGTCCTTGGCGGGTGTGCGGATATCCGCCAGGAGCATCTGATCCCAGAGCATCCATTGCTCACCCTTCCGGCGAAGCGTGACGGGGCGGAGGCTGTCCGCGCCGAAGGACTGAAGCTGGAGCCGGGCGTAGCCTTCGTTTTGATAGCTGTAGGGATCGTCCCGCACGGTAATGATACAGGGCTGATTTGGGGTGTAATTGTTCGCAGGCGTTGCCCCTTCAAAGAAGGAATAGGGCTTGTACCCCTTCCCTGCCAGCCGATCCCGCAGGAATTGGATTTCGAATGTGGAAAGCGGTCTCGGCCCACGCAGCTCGTTGAGCATTTCGACCGTCGCATTCGGATCGGCCTCATAACGGCAGAGCGCAGCCACGGTCAGCGCAGCGGTCATAAAGGGATCGGAAAGGGCAAATTCCGGGAGAGCGCGGAGCTCCTCGACGGTTTTGGGCAGCGTTTGAAAAACAAATGTACGTTCCATAGCGTGTTCCTCCTTTTATGGTTGTTTGGGATCATCGAGCGCAATCTCAATGGCTTCCCGGATATTGCGGACCCGGAGAAGCTGCAGGCCCTTGGGTACGGTGATCGTTTCGCTTCCGTGCCGCGGGATTATGCATTTTGTAAAGCCCAGACGGGCGATTTCGGTCAGCCTCTGCCCCAGATTCGAGACCATGCGAGTCTCTCCGGTCAGACCGATTTCCCCGATGGCGGTCAGATCGTCCGCCACGGGTTGATCCCGAAAGCTGGAGGCAATTGCAATGGCCACCGGCAGATCGGAGCCGGGCTCGTCGATGTGAAGACCGCCGATGACGTTCAAAAACAGGTCGCAGTCCGAAAGCCGGAGTCCGCCCCGCTTTTCCAGCACAGCCACAAGCAGCGCTGCGCGGTTGTAATCAAAACCGTCCGTCGTCCGCCTGGGTACGTTCAAATAGCTGCGGGTCACAAGGGCCTGAACCTCCGCCAAAAGCGGTCTGCTTCCCTCCATTGCACAGGCGACGCAGGTGCCGGAGGCACTCTTAGGCCGTCCGGCCAGCAGCACCTCCGAGGGATTCGGGATTTCCCGCAGACCCTTGTCATACATTTCAAAGACGCCGATTTCATTGGTGGAGCCGAAGCGGTTTTTCGCAGCCCGTAAAAGCCGGTAAGCGCCGCTTCGTTCTCCCTCGAAATACAGTACGCAGTCCACCATATGCTCCAGGACCTTCGGACCTGCTATCGCCCCGTCCTTGTTGACGTGACCGACGACGAAGACTGTGATCCCAGTGGTTTTGGAAAGCTGCATCAGAGCCATCGTGCAGTCCTTGACCTGAGTGATCGAGCCGGGCGAGGAATCGTGATCAGAGCCAGACATGGTCTGAATGGAGTCTACGATCAGAATATCGGGCTTCGTCTCCTTTACGGCTGTCAGGATCGTGTCCATCTCAGTCTCGGCAAAGAACAGAAGGTTTTCCGGCAGAACGCCGAGGCGTTCGGCCCGCATTTTTAATTGACTCTCGCTCTCCTCGCCGGAGACGTATAATACGGTCCCGTTCCGGCAGAGCGCATTGCAGATCTGAAGCAGAAGCGTCGATTTGCCGATGCCCGGCGCGCCGCCGACCAGAACCAGGGAGCCCTGCACGGCCCCGCCGCCCAGAACGCGGTCGAGCTCGCCCATGCCGGTAGAAAAGCGCTGCTCGTTTCCGCTGGCAATTTGCGAAAGGCGCTTTGGCCTGCGCTCGGCGCGGTCCCGGCGGATCGCGGAGGATGCTGATCTGGCTGGCGCTTCCACGTGCTCGGTCAGGGTGTTCCAGGCTCCGCAGGCGGGGCATTTACCAAGCCACTGCGGGAACTCACCGCCGCAGTTTGTGCAGAAATAGACGGTTTTCGTTTTCATTCGTTGGCCTCCGTATTCAGCTCAGGTCTGTCCTTTCCGCCAGATAGTCGCACAGTCCGGACAAGACGGCACAGGCGATCTGTTTTTGATATTGCGCTGTGTGAAGGCGCTGCTCCTCGGGCGGGTTGGACAGGAAGCCGCACTCGATCAGGGCGGCGGGACAATGGACGTTCTGGAGCAGATAGACCGTTCGATCCGGCTTTGCAGCCCGGTGATTATCCGGATCCAGACAGGAAGAGAGCGCAGCCTGCATCGCCTCGGCCAGCTCCTCGGAGCTTCGCTCCGGTGCGTAGAAGACCTGGGCGCCGTGGTATTTCGGTTGTTCAAAAAAGTTCTGATGGATGCTGATGAGCAGGGCGTGATCCGTTTCGTTGACCAGAGCCACGCGGTTGCGCAGGTCGGAGATTTTCCGTTCAGAGACGGTCTGCGCCTCCGGACTGTGGATGGAGACGTCAGTGGATCGCGTCATCCGCGTGCGGTAGCCGGCCAGATGCAGCAGATCGTTCAGCCGCAGGGAGATCTCCAGGTTCAGCCCGCTCTCCAAGGCACCGGAGCAGGACACGGCTCCGCCGTCCGCTCCGCCATGGCCGGGGTCGAGCACGATGGTCATTGGCTTCGACTCGGTCATTGCAGCGACCTGCGCGGCCAGCCTGACCCCGCCCGAGAGCAGCGACGAAAAGGCCCAGGCGCCTAAGACGGCCAGCAGATAGACCCAGGCGTAGCGTTTGATAAACCACATTTCCATCCCTCCGGCCAAGCATACGCCGTCCGCCGGGGGATTTATTCCGTGCTTATTATAGCACGTTTCGGGGCATTTGCATAGGATAAGTTTGAAAACGTCGAAAATGACGGTTTCAAGGAGGAAGCTTATATGGATCATTCCGTTCAATCGTCTTGCCGCGGCATGCTGCCGTCTGCTGCCCCGCTGGCGGAGCCCTTCGTTCCGTTCCAGCCAAATGACCCGAACCGTTACGAGGCAAAAGCCGGCCTGATCCGAGGCACGCTGTTCCCCTGCCTGGACCTCCCCTTCCTGGGAATGGTCAACACGGAGGAAAAATCAGATACGCCCATGCACGACCTTCAGGCCCTCGGTTTCGCGGTCCAGGAGCTGGGGCTGTATCTGGATACCCACGCCGACGACGCGGAGGCAGCAGAGCTCTACGAGCGCTACGCGGACCTTTACAAGGCCGGAATGAAGCGCTACGCCGAACAGTGCGGCGCTCTGCGCCAGACGGGAAGCGTCGTGGATGGGACTTATACCTGGACTCAGGGCCCCTGGCCCTGGGAGATCGCCGCAAACGGGGAGGGCTGAGAAATGTTTGTCTATGAGAAGAAGCTGCAGTACCCGGTGAAAATCGCTGCAACCAATCCGAAGCTGGCTTCCATCATCATCAGCCAGTACGGTGGCCCATACATCAATAGCCTATAAATAATCCCCCGGGATCGCCCGGGGGATTGCCTTTATTTATCCGGGTGCAGGCTGTGCCAGATTTCCTCGCCCAGCTTTGCCGAGTAAGGATTGTTCTTCCACTTCGAGCTGTAGCAAAGCATCTGCCAGAGGTACGCCTTGTCCTCCCATCCAAGGCTGGTCCGGTCAAGCCATGCCTCAGCCTCGTCCTGGTTGATGTTTCCGCTCTGATCCGCATCGGCGTTCGCGAGTCCCCCCAGGAACTCCGTCAACGGCACTTGGTAATCCCTTCCGATCTTCCCGGTATTGTAGACGGATTCGCTGATGTTCTCCATGGCAATGAGCTTTTGCTTTTCTGTCCAGCCGGTCTTCGCCAGAGCTTCATACTTTGCCCGGTTGTTCGCGTCGGAGGTCCCTTCATAGTAAACGATATAGTCGTCGAGCGACACGCCGGCGGAGACCAAGCGCTCGCCGCACTCAACCCACTTCCCTTTATCGTAGCCGCTGAGGACCTTCGCCTTCGCGACCCGGGCCGCGTAATCGTTCAGCCTGTCAAGAAAAGCTGCCTGGCCTGCCTTGTCGGCTTTTTTATAGTCCGCGTTTTGCAGGAGCTGCTGCGTTGCCGGTCCGCTGATCTCGTTCCAGTATTTATCATACTGCGCCTGTTGGGCGTCTGTCAAGCCGGAAGGTGTCGTTGACGCAGCGCCGATCCCGAGCTGTTCCATAGCGTCGGCCCATTTCATTCCGGCGTTTTTCAGGTTCTGATACTTGGCATACTGCGTGTCCGTCGCCATGAGTTCTGTCCAGATAAACTCTTTCTGATTGTCGCTCCAACTCTGTCCCTTGATTAAGGCCAGCTTTTCGGCGGTCTTGAGCCCGGACATGCCCACGTGGAAAGCTGCGTATTCGTCGATCGGCACACCCCGTTCTGCGGCCTCCATGCCGACGGAAACCCACTTGTCCGGCGCATAACCGTTGACAACCTCAGAGGACGCCGACGCCCGGGCCATGTCGTACAAAGCAGATAGCATCTTAGCCTTGCCCGCATCGTCTGCGGTCTTGTAGGCGCCGGAGCTAATCAGCCCTTCCAGCCCCTCCCCTGCTATGCGCTTCCAGGCATGGAGCCACGCCACCCGCTCCTCGGGCGTCAGATTCCGCTCCTCGCCGCTGACGCTGACGGAAGTGGGGACGTCAGACGGAATTGCTCCGCTGGCGCCGTTCGCGAAGAGCCGCCCCAGCTCGTCCAGGGTCTTCTCGTCCAGGTCGCCCACCCGGAATTCCATCCGGCTGCGGATTGCGCTGTCTAGGGCCTCCCCGTCCATGTCCTTGAGCTTTCCCTTGTCCACGGAAGCGACGGTCAAATAGTCCGTCAGTGGGATCCCTGCGGCCTCGCAGGCCTTGCCAAACTCCACCCATGCGTCGAGCTTCCGCTCCGTGACCGCTGCCGCGGCCTGCTGCCGGGCGTACTCGTAGAGCTTGGCGATCAGCTTTGCCTTGCCCTTGTCGTCCGCGGCCTCGTAGGCGTCAGAGGCAAGCAGCTTTTCCAGGCTCTCGCCTATCACCTGCCCCCAGCGCTCCCGGAAGGCGGACCTATCCGCCCCCTTGATTTCCACGTCCTCGCCTTCGATCGAAACCTTACTGGGGATCGCCGAAGGAATCGCTGCGTTCTGTCCGTTCTCCCAAAGCCGCATGATTTCGTCGATGGTCTCGTCCTTGAGCCCGTCGGTCCGATTGTCCATCAGGACCCGGATCGCAGCCCGCAGGTCGCGGCCATGTTCGCCCTTCAGGTCGGCCCGCTCGAACTCGTCGAAGAAGTTCTCATAACGGTCCACCCACTCCGGCGCGATCCACTTCATTGTTCCGAGCAGATAGGTCTCGATGTTGTTTGCCGGGATGCCGGTGTCCATCGAGAGCTGCTTTGCCAGTTCCTTCACCGCGCCGAGGCCGCCGGTCAGATCCTGGTCGTGGATTTCCTTCGCAAGGTTGTAAAGGCCCCCCAGCGTGTCCTCGATGGCCGACAGTGCGGAGATCTCCGTGCCGCCATATCTCGAATAAGAGCCCGTGGTTGCTGCGTCAAAAAGCTTCTCCGCCGACGTCAGTAAATCAGAGCCTCCGATGATGGATCCGGCATAGGTTTCAATCAGATCCTTTCCGAGTCCGCCGAAAATCTTCCCGGCGTCCAAGTCTCCCTCGTCGTCCAGGTACTTCTTCTTTTTACCGCCGATGGTTCCCTTGATCAGCGCCTTCATGACCACGTAGACCACGTTTGCCGACAGCACGCCCACAAAGGTCTTCGCCGCAAAGCTCTTGCTCTGCTCGTAATTGGCCTTGTTCTCTGCGGAGGCGTCCTGCTTGAGGCGCGCCTTGTCCGCCCGGAGCCGGCCTACCGCCTCGTACATCATGTTGTAGTACTGCAGCGGTACCGTCTTATACATGGTCAGCATCTTTGTCAGGTCAGACTCCGACCGCAGGATTTCCGGGCGCTGCATCTCGGAATAGTTTGGCTGCGTATCGTAGACCGCCCGCTGGAATACTCGGGCCACTTCCTGATAATACGGGTCCGTCCCTGCGTCAATCTCCGCCTTGCTGCCCGGAGAGAGGTCCGTGTCCTTGCTGACTCGGTACTCCGCTCCGGTCCAAATCCGTCTGATCGTCCAGGAGTCCATCTTCTGAATCCAGTTGAAGAAGAACGGCAGCTTCCCTTCCAGGCCCTGCTCCTTCATGTAGTCGCCCAGCTCCTGGGTGCTGTTGCCCTGGTTGCGGTACCACAGGACCGGGCTGTATTTCTCGATCAGTCCCATATCCACCTTCTCCGGCTTCAGCGCCGCGACGATTCCGTCCAGCCCCAGGGTCTGCATCGCGCCGGGCAAAGAAGCCGTCTGGCTCACCGCCACCGCCGGGTTGAACATTAGGGACGCGCCGGCCAGATTGCCCCGGAGCTTTGCCAGGAACTGAGCCGCGGTCTCGTTGATCCCGCTGCTCTGCTGCAGGTCGCCGAGCAGCTTGTCGAGGTACTTCTGAGCGCCGCTGCCCCACTTGTCCTGCAGGATCTCCTTGACGGAGCCCGCGTAAGCGTTGGCCGTTCCGCCGTCCTTGGCGCTCTCGTGGAAGGTGTAGTTCATTACGGCGTTAAAGTCCCGAATGGCCGCCGTGTATCCGTAGTATTTGGAGATCAGATCAATGTGATCCTCCAACGCCTTGGAGGCGTCCTCCAGAATGATGGGAGTGCCTGCATGAACGCGCTCGTTCACAATGGACCCGATGGAATCCAGCGCGAGATTTCTCTGAATCTGCTCCGGCTGTGCAGCCAGGAACTTCCGGCTGACCTTGATCCCATAGTAGTGGTCGCCACCGGCCCGCTCGAAGCCGTCAATCTGCATTGAAACCTCGTTGATCTTCTCCTTGGAAAGCCCGTCGTAATACTGCTCCAGCAGCCCGGCGAAGGCTCGCTCCTGAGCCGTGCATTCCCGGACGATCGCCCGGACGGTTTCCGGTCTAAGCTTTACTCTGGTCCCCTTGGCGTCGGCGTTTGCCAGGTCTCCCTTGCGGTAGTACTCCTTGTTGGGGATCACGATGCCGCCGGTCTCGATGTGCCGCAGGTTGTCCACGTTGCGGGAGTGCATCAGGAGTCCCACGCGCATCATGGGCGTAATCTCAAAGCTCACGTTCTCGATCTTCAGCGCGCCGTCTTTCCCGGTGATCCCGGCCGGCACAGTGAGCTTGATCCACTGCGCGTCCTTGCCCTGGGCGGTCTGCAGCCATTTCTGATTCGCCTTGTCCGCAAGGAACTTATCAAAAATTCGTGTGGCCTGCCGCTGATAGTCCATGCGCCGGGTGCCGCCGTCCTCCAGCGACCGAGAAAGCTGCTCCATCTGGCCGCCCCGGACCCAGCCGCCGAGGCGCTGGATCTCTCGGGTGGGCGAAAGGTGCTCGTTCCCCAGGAAGTCCCGGAGCTTGCCGCCCTTGCTGCCTTCGCTGCTTTGGATTTCTTTTGCGGCCATGCTCGCCGCCTCGGAT
This sequence comes from uncultured Eubacteriales bacterium, assembly GCA_900315595.1. GTDB lineage: Bacteria > Bacillota > Clostridia > Oscillospirales > Oscillospiraceae > JAFRPC01. The sequence goes on from OMZQ01000005.1 coordinate 94,080, forward strand.
ACCTCCTTGTTTCTGGCGTCAGTCAGGAGCTTCTTGTCATCTGTGACGGTCTTGACGAGGGCGGAGATCGTCCGTCCCAGCTCGATCACGTCGGAGATTTCCAGATCGTCCAGCTGCACCTGATTCAGCCGGGCAAGCCGAGCTTCCACGTAGGGGTTTCCCAGGAAGTTTGGATCCTCTGCGGCCTCCATATACTTTCTGGAGAGCGCCTGCAAATCCTCCAGACCCGCCGGCGAGATGGACCGAGCCATGGTGTCCAGATTGCCGATGATGGAATCGATCTGCTTCTGGATCTCCGGCGCGGACTTTTTCCGCATCTTGTTCAGCTGCTGGAGCTGCTTCATCACCTGGCTGCGGGTTTCGTTCTCCCGCTTCCGCTGGGTCTGCTGGGCCGCGATCTCCCGGTTCTTCTGCCGCTCCTTGACCAACTGCATGACGCCGGCCTTCTTGACCTTCTGCTCCAGCTCTGCCTTCTGGGCGAAGGTGTCGATCAGGTGATCTACCTTCTGCTCCAGCTCGTCCATCTGCTGGTCCACGGTGACGCCGTACTGATCCTGATTTCTGCGCATCATCTCCTCGATGGAAACGAACTCCGCCTTTCCCTCCTCTGCCAGATCCACGATGTTCTCCAGCATGTTGCGGGCGTCGGTCTCGCTCGCGTCGAAAGAGCCGGGGAAGACCTCTGCCAGCTCCGCGTTCCAGGCGTCGGCTCCGCGGTCGTTCTGGTCGTTGGTGAGATAGATCCCGTTCCCCCAGGCCCGCTTGCGGAAGGCGTCCCAGTCGTCGCCGAACTCCGCCCGCACGTCCTCCGGCACGTAGACCCGCCCGGACTTCACGAAGTCCCGGATGTCCCTGTAGTAGTCCTCCGGCTGCGCGACCTCCACGCCGGCCTCGTAAAGCTGCCGGAACAGATCCCGCCGGTCCGCTTCGCTGACGCTTCCCTTTTCCGTCACTGTGTCGGCAAATCGGTTGAGCAAATTCCCTAGCGTCTGGCGTTTTGCCGCGGGCACGGAGAAGAGATTCAGCGCGTCCTGACGGAACTCCTTCCGGGCCTGCCGGGGCTTGTCAGCCTGCAGCTCGGCCTCCTTGGCCAGCGCCTTCTTCTCTGCGGCCCGAGCTTGCTTTCGCTGGGCCCTCAGTTCCTTGTTGTTCTTCTCGGCTTCCTTGGCCGCCTTGCGCTTGGCCTTCTTATCGTCGAGGGCGTTCCGGAAGATCTCCAGGCTCTCCTGCACGTCACGCATCTGGGCCCGGATTTCATCGGTCATCATGCCCTCCTGCTGCAGGATCTGATAGGCTCCCAGCCGCTTCTCCGCGCTCTCGATCCTGGACTTCAAGCCCTCGATGGAAGCCTTCTCCGCAATCGAGACCTTCTTCTCCCTGGCCATCGCCTGGGCGTTCTCCGTAACGCGGGCAGCCTGACCACCCGTCTCAGATCCTTCCCCCTCGGGGGAATGTGTCGCCGCAGGCGACGGATGAGGGGCGTCCGTCGCTGTAACAGCCTGCGTCTTCGTCTCCCCTTCTTCCCTGCTCCCGATCCAGTCCACGCCGAGCGAATCGTCGTCGGCATCAGCCGCCGACAATCTGGCCTCCGGCTCCTCCCAGTTGCCGTTCCAATCAATTCCTTGATCTTCCGTCTTGACATCCGAGTCATATTCTGCTATATTGCTTACAGAGGTTGTTGTAGCTTCGTAATTCGGCAGGGCACTGTCAGATTCTTCTGAAGTGTCGATGTCGTGGGAGACTGCAGCCTCTTTTTTTGTCCACATGGCGTTAAGGCGTGATCGAACATCTTCTGCAACGGATTCCAATTTGAAGACCACATCATATCGTTCCTTCGTTATGGTGCCATCTTCTTGTTTTACGTCAACGTATGCAGTAGCAACGTAACTGTCCCATGCGATGGGGGTTAAATTGGGGTTCTGTTTTGCGTGCGGGTCGTGCTGCGTGCTGTAAGCATATTCCGCTTTTGAAACCAATTCAAGGAATTTTGAGTACAAGGCGCCTTTGATTAAACTTCTTCCTCCGGCCCCAGAATGATTTACGCCTTTTCTGGTCAGATATGCAACTACTGTTGAGCTGCCATCTCTGAAATAAAGGTCCTGTCCGATAAAAGGCTTCAAGATATCTTTGACTGCTTCTTTTCCGTCCTTTTTATCGTCAGACCAATCTACGCCTTTTTTCAAATCAGAATAATCCGCCAAGCTAATCTCTGTGAATTTGCCTTTTGCAATAAGCGACATCGCCGTTTCTTTCTCTATTTTATCTGATGCGGCTCTATCCTTATAGGGAATATAGGACCTTTTTTGGGGGGCATTTGCCATATCAAAGCTCTTTGTTCCCGGCCTTGCAAATACAACATCCTTCCGGTCAATGTCCGGGCGGGTGTCTTTTCTTTGTTCGGACGGCAGCTCTCTGCGGCTTGCCGCGTCCCTGGCCTCCACCTCGCCGGCGGTCCTGAAATACAGATCTGCGCTGTCCTCAGAAATGGGGTTGTTCTGTTGCCTCCTTCTCTCGAGGTCCAGGAAAGTCACCGCGTCCATGTATTCAGAGAACATGTCTCCGTAACCGTCTGCATACAGTTGGTCTTCGACCTGCTGCGCGTGGTCATAATCTCTGTTCAAACTTGCTCGATTGTACGCTCGGACCCTGTCTTTGACCTCGTCCGGCAGCGCATCGAACAGCCTGCGCACTTCTTCTTCCGCCTCAGAGATTTCCCTTGCCCTGTCTTCCTGGATCCTTCCGGCCCAGTATCCCGCATTGGCGCCCTTCGCAAATCCTTCAATCTCCTGGATTGCGTGCTGGATCTCATGGATCAGAGTCTCCTCCGGCTTCCCCTGCAACTCGTAGGAAATGCGGATTGTGTTGTTCTTCTGATCGTAGGACGCGTTGACCCCTGGCTTAAGGTCTGCAAACTGTACGTGCACGTCCTTCAGCATCGGATAAGCCTCAAACAGTGCATCGTGCTGAATGATGTCCTGCAGGGTCGCCGATCCGTTATTGAGCTTATAGGCAGCGACGCGGCCCACCCCGCTAAAGCGTTTGTCCAGCTCGCGCAGCCGCTCCATCTCTTCTTCGGTGCCTTCCAGCCTGGCCACGACCTTGTCCCAGAGCTCAAGGTACTCCCTGTATTCCGGGTCCCGCATTGACTGCATGTCGCCTTGGCGGCGATATTCCATGCTGCTGTCGTCGATCTCAAACCGCCACTTTCCGTCCATTCCACGGAACCAGCCCGTTTCCTTCCGGACGGTCTCGCTGTCCTCGCCATCAGCGATCCGCTGCCGCGCCTCGTCCAGCGTGGCCACATCCGCAGTCTCGGCATTCTGCCCGGCATAGGTCAGCCTCGTCCCCGGCCCGTTCCGCCGATCAATGCCCGCCCGATTCTGCCGGGCATTTTCAATATCCCCGGCAAAGCGCTGGGCGACGCCGCCGGCGAGCTCCGCGGCCCGGCGGGCCTCGCCGCTGCTGCGGTTCATGCTGGCGTACTGATCCGCGAAGATCTCCTCCAGGTACAGCATGGCAAGCGCCCGCTGGTCGTCCTCGGTCATGCCCTCGGTGTAGACCCCGTAGCAGCCGTCCAGGGCCGTGACGTAGGCGTCCACCAGTCTGGCCACGCCCTCCTCGCCCTGGGTCTCGTAAAGGGCCTCCACCATGTCCAGGAGCAAACCCCGGTTGTTGGCGACCATGTCGTGGAAGTCCTCGTGACGCGTCAGCTGTTCCGGCGTGAATCGTTTGCTGTCGGCTCGGGCAAAGATGTGGGAGGCCCCGTCCGCGTCCACCTGGTGCAGACCGTCGGCCTTGAGGATCCTTCCGCCCTTGCCTCGAATCTCGATGGCGCCGCCTGTGACGTAAGTCAGCCGGACGCCGTTCTCCTCTGCTCTGGCCTGCTCGGCCCGCATGGCGGAAGTGTACAACTCCTCCGGGACCACCCGGAGGCTTTCGTTTTTCGTGCCGTAGGCTACTCCGATCTGTGCCGCGCTTCGTCTCTCAGCTTCAAGAGCTCGGACTTGATTGCGGAGCTGATAGAGCTCCTGCGCCGCTGCGCCTCCGGCGACTGATCTGCCTGTGCCTTCTCCCAGTCCTCCAGCCTGTCGGTCGGTACCCAGACCTGCATCCCGTTGGCCGCTGTCCGCAGGACCCGCTGCCCGCGCTGCGAGTTGCCCGTCGTCTGCTGCGCGAGCAATCTGTCTGCTGTCTCCTCCGATCTGAGATCCTCCTTGAATTCGCTCATGATTCATTCCTCCATTCTGTTCAGCTGTGGCGGGCATCCGTTGTCCGCCGTAATCTGCCTGTGAACCGGTAACCGCCTGTCTCTGATTGACCTGTTCCACGCCGACTCTGCCCAGGCCCTCGGCCAGCCCCAGATCGTCCCCGGCTTCGAGCCGTCTTTGATTCAGGTCTGCCCGCTCCTGCTGTACCTGCTTAAGCCCGGCCACGTACTCGGCGTACCGGTTGACGATCTCCTGATTGTTTTCGCCTCTTGCGCTTTCCAGGAGGCCGCTCCAGTATTCAATGGCGCTGTCGAGCTCGTCGGGCTCCATGTACTGCGCGTCGCTGCGGCCCTGTTCCATCTCGGTGGACTGCTGATTCTGCGCCTTGGCTGCGTTCTGCTGCACCGAGCCGACGCCGACTGTCGCCTGTTCTGTTCCGCCCGGGAGCTCCGCGGAATCGGTCGCCGCCTCTTGTTGCAGGAGCGTCGTGGGCGTCTGGGTGTTCCGGTTGGCTCTGTTCAGTCGGAACGTCTCCACGCCGCGCATGATCTCTGAGCCGCCGCCCATGATCAGGCCGGAGAGGAATCCGCTCATACCGTCCTGTGTGATCTCGGCGAGCCATTCATTTTCCGCTTTCCCGCGAGCAGCGTTATATGCAAGGCCTTCCGCCATCAGCTCCCGCGTCCGCCGCTCGACGGCGCTCTCGATGCCGTGGATATCTGCGAGCAGCTCGTCGCTGATCCGGTTTGCGATCGACGTGACGACCTCCTCGGAGGCCTCGATTCCCGCCTGCTGCAGCCAGCGTTTCAGCGCGCTGGTCGTCAGATCCGGGTCGACCAGCTTGTCCAGAGAGATGTATTCAAAGGCAGCTTCGGCAATGCCGGCCGCCGTTGCGTGCATTCTGGCCTGATCGACCGTCATTCCGTTCTGAATGCACTGGGTGTAGTCGTCTGCTGCGGCGGAGGAACCCATCAGCGTGGTGCCGAGGACCTCGGCCACCTTCGCGGCAGCCTCGCTATAGTTCCCCAGGAGCATTGCAGGTGCGGCAATGGCCGCGCTCTGCAGGACGGACGCGCCCACCTGATAGGTGATCCCCGCCTGTCCCCTGCCGATAAACGGCACGTCGGAGGAGATCCCGCTCTCGTCGCCGCCCAGCGCCTCGATCCCGAACAGGCCGTTTCTCGCTGCGGAGGCTGCGCCGCCGGAAGTCAGCGCGTTTCCCGTCTTGCTCATGCCCTGGCCGACGGCTCCGTAGGGATCCAGACCGGAGGCCAGCTTCAGCGCAGCGCCGCCCACCATGCCGACCGCGCGCCGTCCGAACTGCCAGCCGCTGTCCTTGTTGACCCAGTCGTAAATCTTCTGATAGGCCTCGTCTTCCGCGAGCTTGAGGTAGTATTGTGCAAGCTCCACGGCCTTTCCCGTGTCCTTTGCGGCGACCGCGTAGACGTTGTTCCGCAGCTCCTCCGGCAGGGCGTAGAAGCTGGATGAGAGCACCCAGCCCTTGTCCATCATCTCCTGGATGCCCACGCTGTCCGTCGGCGTGTTGTCAATCCGGATCTCTCGCTCCTTGACCTGACGGTGGCTCCCGTAGGACCGGACCGTCTTGGTGTTCTTGTAGCCGTTCTCCGCGAGCAGCTGGTCCTGCTGCTCGCGGAGTGCCTTTCTGCCGGCCTCGATGCTCGCGGGCGATTTGTTCGCCCGCTCCAGCTCGTGGATCGCCTTGGCCCGTTCCAGCGCTTCGATCTGGATTCCGGCTTCAATGCGCGCGCCTTCCATGCGGTCGGAATACTCCGGACCATTTTGATAATTTCGGAACTGCTCCGCGTACCGGTCCTTCTCGCCCTGGATATAGGCTGCACGCTCGGCGTCCGACTCTCCGGCGAACCTCGCCCGGCGCAGGTTGTTCAGGTACTCCGCCTCCTCCTCCGGGGTCCGCTCGAAGTAAGCGTTCCAGTTGGGATCGTTTGTGACGTTACGCATGGTTCTGCCTGCTACGTTGTCCATCACCGTCCTGCGGTTTTCGTAGGACTTCGCTGCGTTTTCGTACCGTTCCTGCTCGGCCCGGATATAAGCTGCGCGCTCAGCGTCCGACTCTCCGGCGAACCTCGCCCGGCGCAGGTTGTTCAGGTACTCCGCCTCCTCCTCCGGGGTCCGGTTCACGTAGGCAGCACGGCCCGCCTCGTTCCGGTTGCCGTAGTCGTAATATGCGATCAGCTTGTCGATCTCGTCGTCGCTCTTCGTCAGGGCGTAGTATTCCGCCGGATTGGATTGCCGCAGGGCTTCGAGCTGGCGCTCGTACTCCTTCTGCCGGAGCGCCGAAGCGTTTCTCGCGTCCCGGTCCGCCGCGGCCACGTTTTCCATCGCCTTGCCGTACCTTGCCTGATCCCCGAACTGCGCGGCCTGCTTCGCGGCCTCGGCCCAGTAGTTCCGATTGCGGGCCGCCCGCTCCGGCGTTTCCGCCGCAACCGGCTGCGACGCCTGCGGCCCCTTGTCGTAGCTCGCTCTCCACTGATCGGAGGACCTCTCGTAACCGCTCCGGCCCCGTTCCAGCATGGCGTCGTCCCCGATGGTTGCGCCGCGCTGATTCATGGCGGCGTAGTATTTCGCGTCCTCGGCGGCCTTGTATCGGTCGATTGCCGCCCGTGCCTCCGGCTCTGCCTCGGTGGTCGCCTCCATAAAGGATTCCGTCTTCCTCTGCAGGGCAGCCCGCCGGTTCGCCGCCGGCGCGCTGTACCTCCGGTTTTGCTCCTCCGCAATCCGCAGCCTGCGCTCCGTGTCCGATCTGCCGCTGGACGACGAAGCCGCAGACCGTCCGGTCTGCGTGCTCGTCGTGCCCTTCCCGGTGCTGGCCGACAACGTGTACAA
>OMZQ01000014.1 GCA_900315595.1 uncultured Eubacteriales bacterium
CAACTACGGCGACGCCGCCGAGGTCCTGCTGAAGAACAAGTAAGCAGAAAGCAAAACCAAGCAAAAAGGAATGGCCCTCGGGCCATTCCTTTTTGCTTGTACGCTGCCGTTGAATCGGAAACCGGGTTTTTTCTGTCACAGACCTTGCATTTTCATTCCCGGAATGGTATAATACAATGAAACCTCTGATGCTTTTCGCGGCGCGCCCGGAACTGCTTTTGACGAACCGGGGCGAAGCGTGTCACATAAGATAAAGCGGCGGGAATCGTCCCGCTCCGGCGGCCGCGCCGCCGTTCCGGACATTTCCGGATGAAGGAGTCACCCACATGCGTAAGGTTTTGAAATTTGGCGGCAGCTCCATGGCGAGCGCCGCGCAGTATGCAAAGGTCAAGTCCATCGTGGAGGCAGACCCGGCGCGTACCGTCGTCGTCGTCTCCGCCGCCGGCAAGCGGACGCCGGAGGACCACAAAGTCACCGATCTGCTCTACCTCTGCCATGCCCATATGCGCTACGGGGTCTCCTGCGACTCCGTATTCTCGATGATCAGCGCCCGCTATCTGGAGATCCGGGACGATCTGGGCCTTTCTACCGATCTGGAATCGGAGCTTGCGCGGATCCGGGACGGCTTGGAGGACGATATTTCCGAGGACGCTCTGGCCTCGCGCGGCGAGTATCTCTCCGCCCGGCTGATGGCCGATTATCTGGGCTTCGATTTTGTGGACGCCACCGAATGGCTGCGGTTCCGCATGGACGGCACCGTCGATCAGGAGTTTTCCTATGCTGCGCTGCAGCGGCTTGCGGAGGGTCGAAAAATCGTAATTCCCGGCTTCTACGGTCTCGGAGCGGACGGCAACATCCGCACCTTCTCCCGCGGAGGCTCCGATATCACCGGCGCTCTGGCTGCTGCGGCTCTGGACGCGGAGATCTATGAGAACTGGACCGACGTCTCCGGCATTCTGATGGCGGACCCCCGGATCGTGGAAAACCCCGAACCGATCCCCCGCGTGACCTATGCCGAGCTCCGCGAGCTCAGCTATCTCGGCGCGCAGGTCCTGCATGAGGACACGATCTTCCCGGTGGCCGAAAAGAACATCCCGCTCAATATCCGCAATACCAACGATCCCACACACCCCGGCACCATCATTATGGAGCGCTTCGACGACGACCCCGACACGGACCGGCGCTTCATCACCGGCATCGCCGGCAAGAAGGATTTCGCCGTGGTCAGCATCAGCAAAAAGGGACTGTCCTCCGAGGTGGGCACGATGCGCAAGGTGTTTGAAGTCTTTGAGACCCACGGCCTTGCGGTAGAGTATACCCCGAACGGCATCGACACGGTCTGCCTGGTCGTTTCGGCCAAGCAGCTTCAAAAACGCTCCGCCGCCATTGTCGCCGGCCTGCAGGAGGCGCTGAAGCCGGACCGGATCGAGATTGCCGACGGGATCGCCATCGTAGCTGCCGTCGGGCGCAAGATGGCCCGACGCCCCGGCATCGCGGGCCAGATCTTCTCCGCGCTCGGAGACGAGGGCATCAACATCCGCCTCATCTCTCAGGGGCCGCAGGAGGTCAATATCATCGTCGGCGTGGACAGCCGGGACTTCAACGCCGCAGTGCGCGTGTTGTATAACAGCTTTGTCAGGTAAGGAGGCACTATTATGAAGCAGTACAAGGTCGGCATTCTCGGCGCCACCGGCGCGGTGGGCCGCGAAATGATGAAAGTTTTGCTCGAACGAGATTTCCCGATCAGCGAGCTCCATCTCTACGCCAGCGAGCGCAGCGCGGGAAAGGTCGTGGCCTGGAACAGCGGCCCGATCCAGATCGAGCTGGCAGAGGAAGGCGCGTTTGAGGGTCTGGATATCGTGCTCGGCGCGGCCTCCAGCGAGGTCGCAAAGCAGTTTGCACCCGATATCGTCAAGGCCGGGGCGGTTTTTGTGGACAATTCCTCCGCCTTCCGTCTGCATGACGACGTCCCCCTGGTCGTTCCGGAGATCAATCCCGAGGACGTAAAGGGTCACAAGGGCATTATTTCCAATCCGAATTGCTCCACGATCATCGCCGTCACGGCAATCAACGCCCTGCGCCGGATCTCGCCCATCGAGACCATGATCGCCTCCACCTATCAGGCGGTCTCCGGCGCAGGCGCGGGCGGGCCGATCGAGCTCAACGCCGAGATCGCGTCTCTGTACAAGGGAGAACCCGTCGAGCCGAAGGTCTTCCCCTATCAGATCGCCTTCAACCTGATCCCCCAGATCGGCGGCGAGCAGGAGGCGGGCTACACCTCCGAGGAGATGAAGCTCCAGTATGAAGGCCGCAAGATCCTGCACCTGCCCAATATGAAGGTGAGCTGCACCTGTGTCCGCGTTCCGGTCTCCCGCAGCCATTCCATCTCCCTGCAGATGCGCTTCCAGCGCCGGATCACCGCCCGCGAGGCCCGTCTGGCTCTGCAATACGCGCCCGGCGTCAAGCTGGTAGACGATCTGGCGAAGAATCTCTACCCGATGCCGCTGGATACCTCCGACCAGGATCTGGTCTTCGTCGGCCGCATCCGCGAGGATCTGACCGACGAGCGCGGCCTCTGCCTCTGGTGCTGCGGCGACCAGATCCGCAAGGGCGCCGCTACCAACGCCGTCCAGATCGCCGAGCTCCTGATCGACCGGGGAGAAGAAGACTGAGCCGTTCTCCAAAACAGAAAAACCGCCCGGCGGGCGGTGGAGGAATCGCTGGATTCCATCCATCGTCCGCCGGGCGTTCGTTTTCAGCGGCGGTCAGAATTGACCGGTCGTGGGCGGGGTGGATCCGCCGGTCGGCGGGACGGGGTTGTAAACGTACGGATTCGTCTGCGCCGTCTGCTGGGCGGGGGCAGCCAGCGGATTGGGCCGCAGGCTTTCGACCATGGCGCTGGAAGCGCCGCCCACGTTGGAGTTGATCTGGCCGCTGATGGTTCGCCAGGCAATGAAGATGCCCAGGACCATGAAGAGGACGTACTTCAGAATGTCAACGGAAATCTCCTTGAGATAATCCGAATCCGTAATGACGTCGTTCGCAAACTCAATGGATTCCTTGAGGTCTGCGTCGTAGCCGAATTCCTCCTTGAGGACGGACTTGGTGTCAATGACGGTCTGCGAATAGATCATCACGCCTAAGCCGATGATGCAAACCAGGATCACGATCACGACGGCGGCCTTGTTCATCTTGCCCTTGAAGAGCTTGTAGCCGAACATTGCAGCGACCGGAATCAGGGCAAAGAGCAGGGCGAAGATGCGGTTGCTCAATTCCGCCACCAGGACGTTGACGGCGACGCCGACCAGCATGCCGAGGATCGCACCGATGACGCCGAGCAGATAATTGCCGTTGTTCTCGTTGTCCTCGATCTTCTCCCGGACCTGGGCGTTCTGATTCTGTACCTCGGTGGCCCGAACCGGCTGATAGGTGAGCATTCCGCCTGCGCTTGTCAGGCAGAGGCTGTCGGGATTGGGGGCGCCGGAAATGACGCTGGTGTTGGCCGGTGCGATCCCGGCGGCAAGCAGTGTGTTCGTGATGGCTTCCAGCGAGGCGAGCATCGTCTGGCCTGCATCCCCGCGGGCGGTCACGAGGAATACGGCGACATTTTTGTTGAGCTGCGAAATCGCAGCGTCGCGGGTGGCCTGCTTGAGGCTCTGCTTGATCGCTTTTTTGGTCGCCCCATTGACCTTCTCCAGCCGGATCGCCACGGTGACGTAGTAGGTGCGTCCGGAGTACTTCCGGACGCAGACGGCGTAGTTCTTCCAGGTGCCGTAGCTTACGCTGCCGTTCTGGGCAAAGCCGTAGCCGGAGAGCGCGGATAAGGGTTCGGAATTCATAAGATCAGTCTCCCATCTGTTTTTGTTCAGGCAAATACCTGAATCGAATACATTATTATAATTGGGCGGACGCGCGGTTCCGCCGGAAGGCCAGATAGCCCTCCAGAATCAGACTGGCGGCCACGGCGTCCACGGTGTTTTTCCGCTTCTGACCGTGATAATTGTGGGCCGAGAGGATGTTGTGGGCCTCTACGGTCGTGCGCCGCTCATCCCAGAGATGGACCTCCATCCCCAGCGCTTTGCTCAGGTCGTCCGCAAAGCTCCGGTAGAGCTCCGCGCGCGGGCCCTCGGAGCCGTCCATGTTGCGCGGGAAGCCCATCACGACCTCCCCGGCCTGCGCCTGGCGGACCATGCCGACGATCTCCTCGATCACACGCGCCCGGTTTCGGCTGTGGATGACAGCGGTCGAGCCGACGATGGAGCCGGTCAGGTCGGAGACCGCGATCCCGGTTCGGGCGTCGCCGTAGTCGATTGCAAGTGTCTTCATGTTCTGCCTCCTTTCCGGCTGGGACGATCGCTTTCTACATCCTACCCGTTTCCGGGGCAAAAGTCAACCGGGAAATGCCCAAAAAATCCTGAAAAAAATGCATTTTTTTCATTGACAAGCGGCCTGCGCTGTGGTAGAATGACTTCACCTGTGAAAAAGGGTGCTTTTTTTGTGCGCCGTTTTTTCAGCCGCGGAGGGGAGCGCAGCTCCCGCTAAATCTGTTATAGCCGCGGTGATACAGGGAGGCAATTAAGGAGGTGCCGTAATGCGCGTCAAAATCACCCTCAGATGTTCCGAGTGCAAGCAGAGAAACTACAACACGATGAAGAACAAGAAGAACGACCCCGATCGGCTTGAGATGAAGAAGTACTGCAGATTCTGCAGAAAGCACACGCTTCACACCGAGTCGAAGTAAGCGAAGGGAGTACGACAATGGCTGAAGTCAAGAAGGAAAACTGGTTCAAGCGTACTGGCGGCCGCATTGCAAAGTGGTTCCGCGGTATGAAGAGCGAGCTGAAGAAGGTCGTCTGGCCCAGCTGGTCTCAGGTTCTGAACAACACCCTGGTGGTCATCGTTGTCTCCGTGATCTTCGCAATCGTCATCGGCTTGATCGATACCTTGGCTTATAAGGGCATTCTTGCTCTGCTGGGCCTGATCGGGTAAGCGGACATGGCGGATGAAGCCAAGTGGTACGTCGTACAGACCTATTCCGGCTACGAGAACACGGTCAAGGCGACGATCGAGAAGACCATTGAAAACCGTTCCCTCCAGGACGTGATCTGTGAGGTCGCCATCCCGATGGAGACCGTCACCGAGGTCGGCGAGAACGGACCCAAAACCTACGAGCGGAAATGCTTCCCGGGCTACGTGCTCATCAAAATGGTGATGAACAGCGATACCTGGTACATCGTCCGCAACGTGCGCGGCGTGACGGGGTTTGTAGGACCCTCGAGCACGAACCCGCCTCCCCTGACCGAGGAGGAGGTCTATCAGTGGGGCGTGGAGCGCCGCGAGATCGTCGTGTCCTTCCAGGTGGGCGATACCGTCCGCATCGTGGATGGACCGCTGACGTCCTTCACCGGGCGCGTGGATGCCCTGGACGTCGAAAAGAACAGCGTTCGCGTCGTAGTTTCCATGTTCGGACGCGAAACGCCGGTGGAGCTGGAGCTCGACCAGGTCGAATCCATCTCCGAGTGAGACCCGGCCGCAGGCAGCGGCCAGAACGTGGGAGGGGCTCCGTCCCCGCCAAACTACCACATTATTTCAGGAGGTGCTTGAAATGGCACAGAAAGTTACTGGTTATATCAAACTGCAGATTCCGGCTGCAAAGGCAACCGCTTCCCCTCCGGTCGGCCCCGCTCTGGGCCAGCACGGCGTCAACATTTCCCAGTTCATCAAGGAGTTCAACGAGCGCACCAAGGATCAGGCTGGTTTTAAGATCCCCGTCGTCATCACCGTCTACGCGGACCGCAGCTTCACCTTCGTGACCAAGACTCCCCCGACCCCGACCCTGATTCTCAAGACCCTCGGGATCGAGAAGGGCTCCGGCGTTCCCAACAAGACCAAGGTTGCCACCATCACCAAGGCCCAGGTCAAGGAGATCGCTGAGCGCAAAATGCCCGACCTCACCGCCGCTACCATCGAAGCCGCGATGAGCCAGGTTGCCGGCACCTGCCGCTCCATGGGCATCACCGTCGTTGACTAACTGCTGACTGAGACACCGTCTCAAAATGTGGGAGGATTTTTCCGCATCACCACTTTAAGGAGGACATTAAATTGTTTAGAGGTAAAAAGTATAAAGACAGCGCGAAGCAGATCGACCGCTCCGTGCAGTATGATCCCGCGGACGCCCTGGGTCTTGTCTGCAAGACCGCTTCCGCCAAGTTCGACGAGACCGTTGAGATCCACATCCGCCTGGGCGTGGACTCCCGCCATGCGGACCAGCAGGTTCGCGGCGCCATCGTTCTGCCCAACGGCACCGGCAAGACCCGCCGCGTGCTGGTGTTCGCCAAGGACGCCAAGGCTGACGAGGCCAAGGCAGCCGGCGCCGACTACGTCGGCGGCATGGACATGGTCGAGAAAATCCAGAAGGAAAACTGGTTCGACTTCGACGTCGTCGTCGCTTCCCCCGATATGATGGGCATTGTCGGCCGTCTCGGCAAGCTCCTCGGCCCCAAGGGCTTGATGCCCTCTCCCAAGGCCGGCACCGTGACCCCCAACGTCGCTGCCGCCGTCAAGGAGATCAAAGCCGGTAAGATCGAGTACCGTCTGGACAAGACCAACATCATCCACTGCCCCATCGGCAAGGTTTCCTTCGGCCCCGAAAAGCTGGCTGAGAACATGGACACCCTGATGGCTGCCGTCATCAAGGCCAAGCCCGCCGCCGCCAAGGGTCAGTATATCCGCTCCTGCGTCATCGCCTCCACCATGGGCCCCGGCGTCAAGGTCAGCACTGCCAAGTATTGATCGAACGGAGCATATGCAAAAGAATCCCGGCTCGGATCATCCGAGCCGGGATTCTTTTGCAAGAGATCAGAGCTTTTCCAGGATCCGCGTCATCAGGGCGGTGAACTGTTCCTTGCAGGCCTCTCCGGTCTCAAGGACCTCCGCCTCTGTGAGCGGCTGCTTGAGGATGCCCGCCGCCATGTTCGTCGCCAGCGAGAAGCCCAGGATATCCATCCCGCAGTGCCGCGCAGCAATGACCTCCGGCACCGTGCTCATGCCCGCGGCGTCCGCGCCGAGCAGACGGGCGGCGCGGATCTCCGCCGGGGTCTCATACTGCGGGCCGGGGAAGAACATGTAGACCCCCTCGTTCAGATGGACGCCCGTCTCGGCGGCGGCCTGCTTTGCCAGCGTGCGCAGGGCAGGGGTGTAGGCCGTGGACATATCCGGGAAGCGGGTGCCGAAGCGCTCGTCGTTCTCCCCGGTCAGGGGCGTCATGGGGAAAAGCAGGATGTGGTCCGAGATCAGCATGATCTGGCCGGGCTTGTAATCCAGGTTGACGGCTCCGGCTGCGTTCGTAACGATCATCGTCCGCACGCCCAGCAGCTTCATCACGCGCACGGCGTAGGCAGCATCCTCCGGGGAGTAGCCCTCGTAGAGGTGCATCCGCCCCTGCATCACGGCGACCTTCTTCCCGGCGAGGATGCCGAAGACGAAGCGCCCCTTGTGGCCCGGCGCGGTGGAGTGCTTGAAGTAGGGGATCTCGGGGTAGGGAACGAAGATCGGATGCTCGACCCGGTCGCCGAGCTGCCCGAGCCCGGAGCCGAGGATCATGAGGATCTCAGGCTGGAAACCTTCGAGCTTTTCGCGCAGATACGCTGCGCTCTTTTCATAGTTTTCAAAGGGAATCATTGGGTGCGCCTCCTTTTGTCAGGTTTTGGGTGTATCGTCAACGGGTTCGGGTTCCGTTGTTCTCTCGATTGGAAAGGGATAGAAGACCACGGGGTATCCGGCGTTCCGCTTCACAAATTCTGTTTCAGATTCTGACAGCTTTCCGCCGCGTCTCCTATTGCCTGTTGCCTCTTGCCTATTGCCTGTTTTTGTTCTGCTCCAGCCAGACCATGAGCACCGCTACGTCGGCGGGGCTGACGCCGGAGATGCGGCTCGCCTGACCGATGCTGACCGGGCGGATGCGGGCCAGCTTCTCGCGGGCCTCCGCCTTCAGAGCCGGGATCGCCTCGTAGTCGATGTCCGCCGGGAGCCGGGTGTCCTCGGCTTTGCGGAACTCAGCCACCTGCTTTTCCTGGCGGGCAATGTAGCCCGCGTATTTGACCGTGATCTCCACCTGTTCCTGCACGGCGGGGGGCAGATCGGGGCGGTCCGGGTCGAAGGGGGCCAGATCTGCGTAGCTGAGCTGGGGTCTGCGCAGCAGGTCCGCCAGCCGCGCCGAGGTCTCCACGGGCTCGGAGCCCCGGGCCGCCAGCATCGCGTTCAGTTCATCGCTCGCAGCCGCGCCGCAGTGCTCCAAACGCCTGACCTCGCGGTCCACGGCGGCGTATTTTTCCCGGACGGCTTCGTACTGCGCCTGCGGGATCAGACCGATCCGGTATCCGATCTCGGTCAGCCGCCCGTCTGCGTTGTCCTGTCGGTGGAGCAGGCGGTATTCGCTGCGCGAGGTCATGATGCGGTAGGGCTCCTCGGTCCCCTTCGTCACCAGATCGTCGATCAGCGTTCCGACGTAGCCGTCCGAGCGCCGCAGGATCATCGGCGGCTCGCCCTTGAGCTTCAAGGCTGCGTTCACGCCCGCCACGAAGCCCTGCACCGCCGCTTCCTCATAGCCCGAGGACCCGTTGAACTGGCCCGCGCCGTAGAGCCCGGCGATTTTTTTGCACTCCAGCGTGGGCAGAAGCTCGGTGGGGTCCACGCAGTCATATTCGATGGCATAGGCCGGGCGCATCATCTCGGCGTGCTCCAGCCCGGCGACGGAGTGGAGCATGGCAAGCTGGACGTCCTCGGGCAGGGAGGAGGAGAGGCCCTGCAGATACAGCTCCTCGGTGTTCAGACCGCAGGGCTCCACAAAGAGCTGATGCCGGTTCTTGTCCGCGAAGCGGACGATCTTTGTTTCAATGGAGGGACAGTAGCGCGGCCCGACGCCGGAGATCGTTCCGCTGTAGAGCGGGCTGCGATCCAGATTCTCGCGGATGATCCGGTGCGTCTCCTCGTTCGTCCAGGTCAGATAACAGACCGCGCGGTTTTCCGGCGGCGTCCGGGTAGAGAAGGAGAAGGGGATCACGGCTTCGTCCCCCGGCTGAAGCTCCATCCTGGAGAAATCCACGCTCCGGGCGTTGACGCGGGGCGGGGTCCCGGTCTTGAAGCGGCGCAGGGTCAGGCCGAGCGAGCGCAGACAGTCGGAGAGTCCCTCAGCGGCGTGCATGCCGTCCGGCCCGGAGCGCTCCACCTGTTCGCCGGTGATCACCGTGCTGTCCAGATAGGTCCCCGTGGCGATCACAACGGCCTTCACGCCGTAGACCGCTCCAAGCCGCGTCGTCACGGAGCAGACCGCCCCGTCCCGCGTCTCCACGGAGACCACCATCGCCTGCTTGAGATCCAGATTCTCCTGCAACTCAAGGACGTGCTTCATATACTCCTGGTATTTCCGCCGGTCCGCCTGGGCGCGCAGGGAGTGGACCGCCGGGCCTTTTCCGCGGTTGAGCATCCGGTACTGGATGCAGCAGGCGTCTGCGGCCCGGCCCATCTGCCCGCCGAGGGCATCCAGCTCGCGGACCAGATGCCCCTTTCCGGTCCCGCCGATGGCGGGGTTGCAGGGCATATTGCCCACGGCGTCCAGATTGATCGTAAAGACGACGGTTTTCAGTCCGAGCCGGGCGGACGCAAGCGCGGCCTCGATGCCCGCGTGTCCCGCGCCGATGACGGCGACGTCGTAGTCGCCCGCATGATAGGTCATAAGCTTCTTCTTTCCTCCGGCCCTGCCGGATGCATTTTCTATATTATAACGGATTCATGGACGATTGGCAATGAAAAAATCATTTTCAGGCTTAAGTCTGGGATAAGGTTTGTCCCGTAAGATGTGCTCAATCAATCAAAGGAGATGCGTATCATGAAAAAATGGAATCTGATGATCGCCCTGCTTCTGGCGGTGTTGCTGACCTTCTCCGCCTGCACCCAGGGAACCGGGAGCACGGCCTCCTCCGCCGGCGCGGACGACTCCGTTGCTGTCACCGTCAATGAGGCCGACTATTTCTCCGACCGGGATCGTTCCGGCGCCTGGGACGAGAGCAAGGCCGTTTCGATCACCCTCAATGGCAATTCCGCCGCCTGCGACGGCAGCGGGGTCGAGATCGACGGCTCCGTCGTCACCATCACCGCCGAGGGCGTCTACGTTCTGTCCGGCACGCTGGACGACGGCTGCATCGTCGTCAACGCGACCAAGGACGAGAAGGTCCAGCTCGTCCTGGACGGCGTGACGATCACCTCCTCCGGCTTTGCGCCGATCTACGTTAAGCAGGCGGATAAGGTCTTCGTCACCCTCGCAGACGGCTCGCTCAATACCCTGACCAACGGCGGGAGCTTCACCGCCATCGACGAAAACGACGTGGACGCGGTGATCTTCTCCAAGGACGATCTGACCCTCAACAGAACGGGCAGCCTGATCGTCAATTCGCCCGCCGGTCACGGTGTCGTCGGCAAGGACGAGGTCACGATCACCGGCGGCAGCTACGAGATCACCGCGGCCAAAACCGCGATCTCCGCCAACGACGTCCTCGCCGTGGCGGACGGAGCCTTCCAGCTCACTGCAGGGACCAACGGTATGCGGGCGAAGAACGACGACGCCAGCCTCGGCAATATCTACCTTGCAGGCGGCTCCTTCAAGGTGACAGCCGACGGCGACGGAATCTCTGCCACCGGCACGCTGACCGTGGCGGGCGGCTCGTTCACCGTGATCTCCGGCGCCTCCGGCAGCGATTCCTCTGCAAGCCAGAAGGGCCTCAAGTCCGGCGGAACGCTGACGGTCTCGGACGGCACGATCTGGGTCGTCAGCACGGACGACGCGATCCATAGCGATAGCAGCGTTACGATCGCAAACGGGACTCTGAACCTCTCCTCCGGCGACGACGGCATCCACGCCGACGAGACTGTGACGATCTCCGGCGGCAGCATCGTCATCAACAAGAGCTATGAGGGCATCGAGGGCCTGGTCATCCGCATTTCCGGCGGCGAGATCGACCTGGCTGCCTCTGACGACGGCCTGAACGCGGGCGGCGGAGCCGATTCCAGCGGCTTCGGCGGCTGGGGCGGCGACTCCTTCGACGAGAACAGCAGCGCCAGCCTTGAGATCTCCGGCGGCGTGCTCCGCGTCAACGCGGACGGCGACGGCCTCGACTCCAACGGCAGCTTCACCCTCTCGGGCGGCGAGGTTTACGTCTCCGGTCCGACCAACGACGGCAACGGCGCGCTGGACTACAGCAGCGGAACCGTCATCGGCGGCAGCCTGGTCGCCACCGGCTCCGGCGGCATGGCGCTGAACTTCAACTCCGCCACGCAGGGCGCGATCCTGCTTTCCGTCGGCACGCAGGCCGCCGGCAGCACCGTGACCCTGACCGATGAAAGCGGGAGCGTGATCCTGACCTACACGGCGGAAAAGGCCTTCAACGCGGTCAACCTGACCAGCCCCGCGCTGCTCCAGGGCGGGACCTATACCGTCACGGCGGGCACTTACAGCGAAACGCTCACCCTGAGCGAGCTGCTCTACGGCTCCGCCGCCGGCATGGGCAGCAGAGGCGGCTTCGGCGGCAACATGGGCGGCGGCCGCGGCCATCCCTGAGCCTTTTGGGTCGATCTGCTCCGGCGCAACAGACGCGCCGGAGCAGATCGACCCGGCTGTTTTCGCAAAAAAACAAAAAATAACTGTTGACAAATTCAAATTCTATGCTATAATTACAACCGTTCCGCGGGTGTAGCTCATCTGGTAGAGCGCGACCTTGCCAAGGTCGAGGTAGCGAGTTCGAGCCTCGTCACCCGCTCCATGCAAAACGCTTCTTTTGTCATCGGGCAGAAGAAGCGCTTTCTTTTTTGCGCCGTCCCTCAGCGCGATTTTTAACCTTTTTTTCCATGAAACCCTTGCTTTTTTGTCGCGAGGCAGATATAATATATTGGTGGTAATTTGGGCCTGATTCCGTTGCGGGATCAGAGCTTACAAAATAATCGGCTTTCAGCGGGAGGCTGCCATGCGCGGATTTGTCAAGGTGATGAGCTATCTGGCCTGGCTGACGCAGCTCGGGCTGACCGTCGCCGGCCCGCTCGTGGGCTTCATCCTGCTTGCCGTTTGGCTCCACCGAAGCCGGGGCTGGGGCGGCTGGGTGATTCCGCTCGGAATCCTTCTGGGTCTGATGGGAGCGGTCGGCGGCCTGTATTCCGGCTTCAAGACCCTCCACCGTCTCTCCGGTGAGGATGAACCGCCCGCATCAACGGGCTACAACGACCACGACTGAGGCGACGAGGAACGATATGGAACCATCCAAATCCAACGATATCCGGCAGACGCTCAGGGAGCTTCTGATCTATGCCGCCATGCAGCTTGTCTGCCTGGGGCTGACCTTCGGCGTCTTCGCCCTCTTGCATAAGCTGACCGGCAAGGTCCTGCTGGGCGGGGCCGTGGGCTGTCTGACGGCTGTCGGAAACTACGCCATGACAGCCGTCGGCGTCTTCCGCGCGGCGGACAAGGCGGAAGCCGGGGACGTCGCCGGCGCCCGGCGGGTCATCACGACCTCGCAGACGCTTCGCTATCTCGGCATGATCGCCATTCTGGTGATCGGTGCCAAGAGCGGGTACTGCGACGTGATCGCCATGCTGGTCCCCCTGCTTTTGTCCCGTATTTTGATCTACGCCGGCGAGCTGTTCCGCAGAAAGGAAGGTTGAGCGCATGGAAATTAACGGCCCGAAAATATTCTTTACGATCCCACTGTTTGGCGGCATCGCTGTCACGCAGACCCTTCTGACCTCCTTCCTGGTGACGGTCATCCTCTGCGTCGGGGCCGTCCTGCTGGGCCGCAACCTGAAAAAGCGCCCCGGTAAGCGGCAGGTGCTGACGGAAAAGGCCGTCACGGTCATCACCGGCATGGTCTCCGAGGCCATGGGTGCGCATAACGCCCACTGGACGCCCTTCATCGCCACGATCTTTCTCTCGTCTCTGCTCGGCACCTTCCTGGGCATGACGGGCATTCTCCGTTCCTCCACCGCGGATATCAGCACGACGATGACCTGGGCCGTCGCGGTCAGCTTCATCTGCTGGTATCAGGCGATCAAGAACAACGGCTTCAAGGCCTGGCTCAAGGGCTTCACCGAGCCCATCGCCGTCATGACGCCGATGAATCTCATCTCCGAGATCGCACAGCCGGTCTCCCTGGCCTTCCGTCACTTCGGCAATATTGCGGGCGGCAGCGTCATCACGGCCCTGATCTATTGGGCCCTGGGCGGCGCGTCTGCGGCCCTCGTCAAGCTGGTCGCATCGAGCCATATCGCCGTGACGCTTGCCCTGCTGGCTGCCGGTCTGGTCCTGATCCTGGTCCTCTCCAGGCGGAAGGACGGCGGCAAGCGCCGCAAGCTCCCCGTTCTTGTCGGCGCGCTCTGCCTGGGCCTCGCCGGGCTGAGCGGAGTCGGCTTCCTCTGGGGTCTGACCGGAAAAGCCTACCCCGCGCTCCCTGCCGGCGTCTACGGCGTCCTCTTCTTCGTCTGTCTGATCCTCCTGGTCGCCGGCCTGATCCTGGGTCTGGGCAGGGGAGGCAAGGGCCGGAAGACCCTCGGCTGGCTGCTGGCCGGACTGAGCTTCGCTGCTCTGGTCCTGATCTCGGACGGCCCGCTCGGCGTACCTCTGCTGACCCTTGGTCTGCCTGCCGTTTTGTCCCTTTACTTCGACGTCTTCTCCGGCGTGATCCAGGCCTTCGTCTTCAGCCTGCTCACCATGATCTACATCTCCGGCAACTGCCCGCCGCCCGAGGAGGCCGCCAAGCCGGAGGCATGAACCCCGTGACGCTTTGGTAACAACCGTAACGATAGAAACAACCACCCAATCACACAATTAGGAGGAAAACACAATGGAACTCACTCAAGCGATCGTCAAGGCAGCCTGCGCGCTCGGCGCCGGCCTCTGCATGGGCATCGGCGCGATCGGCCCCGCCATCGGCGAAGGCAACGCCGTCGGCAAGGCCCTCGAGGGCATGGCCCGTCAGCCGGAATCCACCAGCAACCTGCGTACCAACATGCTCGTCGGCTGCGCCGTTGCCGAGACCACCGGCATCTACTCCCTGGTCATTGCGCTGCTGCTCCTGTTCGTGTTCTGATGGAGCCTTCCGAAGCCGCAAGATCCGCAATAGGAAGGGAGGAATTCGCCCATGTCGGGGTTTGAAAGCTTTATCGGTTTTAATCCCTGGACTGCCCTGTTCACGCTGCTGAACATGGTGCTCACGTTTCTGATCCTGAAAAAATTCCTGTTCAAGCCCGTGAACAAGATGATCGACGACCGCCAGAAGGAGATCGACGACCTCTATGCCGGCGCCGAACAGGCCCAAGCCGAGGCCAAACGCATCCAGGCGGACTATGACCGGCGGATTGCCCAGGCCGAGCAGACCTCCGCAGAGCTGATCTCCTCCGCCAAGCAGGAGGCGACCCGCCGCGGCGACGAAATCGTGCGTCAGGCCAAGGCCGACGCCGACGCGCTGCGCGCGAAGGCCGTAAGCGACGCCGCCCTGGAAAAGAAAAAGGCCGTCAATGACGCGAAGGACGACATCTCGAAGATCGCTCTGGACATTGCCGAGAAGGTGGTGGGCAAGGAGCTCAACGGAGCCGATCACGATCGGCTGATCGAGGACTTCCTCCGCGACATGGGGGACTCGGTATGACGCAGACCGCCAAGAACTACGCTGACGCGCTCTATGAGCTTGCCCGCGACGAGGGCCTGGACGAGCGGGTGATGCAGGAGCTGACCGGCGTCAACGCCCTGTTTGCCGCCAACCCGGATTACGTTCGCCTGCTCAGCGCCAGCAACGTCCGCCGGGAGGAGCAGCTTGCCGCTCTGGACGAAGCCTTTTCGGGCCGGGTCCACACCTACGTGTGCAGCTTCCTCAAGCTGCTCTGCGAGCGGCACCACATCCGGGAGCTGCCCAACTGCGCGCGCCGCTTCCGCCAGCGCTTTAACGCCGACCACGGCATTCTGGAGGCCTCCGCCGTCACCGCAAGGCCGCTCACGGACGCCCAGCGCGAGAAGCTGACTGCCCGCCTGGCCGGACTGACCGGCAAGCGCGTGGATC
This sequence comes from uncultured Eubacteriales bacterium, assembly GCA_900315595.1. Classification (GTDB taxonomy): domain Bacteria; phylum Bacillota; class Clostridia; order Oscillospirales; family Oscillospiraceae; genus JAFRPC01. The sequence goes on from OMZQ01000014.1 coordinate 15,093, forward strand.
TGGAAAACCGCGTGGACCCGACGGTTCTGGGCGGCATCCGGCTCGAATATGAGGGCATGGAATTGGACGGCACGGTTCGAGCCCGCCTGGACGGGCTGAAAAAGACGCTTTCCGACACCGCACTTTGAAAGCAGAAAGCAGGTAAGCCATGGAATTTAGACCGGACGAAATTACGAAGATCATTCGATCTCAGATCAAAAACTACGAAACCAAAATCGAACAGAACGAGGTCGGCACCGTCATCACCGTCGGCGACGGCATTGCCCGGGCCGCCGGCCTGGAAAAGTGCATGGTCAACGAGCTGGTGGAGTTCCCCAACGGCGCCTTCGGCATGGCCCAGAATCTGGAGGAGCATTCGGTCTCCCTGGTCATTCTCGGCTCCGACGCCGGGATCCGCGAGGGCGACACGGTCCGCAGGACCGGCAAGGTCGTCTCCGTCCCGGTCGGCGAGAATCTGATCGGCCGCGTGGTGAACGCTCTCGGCGAGCCGATCGACGGCAAGGGCAAGCTGACGGCCCAGCAGTACCGGCCCATTGAAATGCCCGCGCCCGGCGTCATCGAGCGCCGCAGCGTCTCTGTACCCCTGCAGACCGGCATCAAGGCCATCGACGCCATGATCCCGATCGGCCGCGGCCAGCGCGAGCTCATCATCGGCGACCGCCAGACCGGCAAAACGACCATCGCCACCGATACCATCATCAACCAGAAGGGCAAGGACGTCATCTGTATCTACGTCTCCATCGGTCAGAAGCGCTCCACGGTCGCGCAGATCGTCAACACCCTGACCCTGAACGGCGCGATGGACTACACCATCGTCGTCTCCGCCACGGCCTCGGAGCTGGCTCCGATGCAGTACATCGCACCCTACGCGGGCTGCACGATGGGCGAATACTTCATGGCCCAGGGCAAGGACGTCTTAGTGGTCTACGACGACCTCAGCAAGCACGCCGTGGCCTACCGCGCCATCTCCCTGCTGATCCGCCGTCCGCCCGGACGCGAGGCCTACCCCGGCGACGTCTTCTATCTGCACTCCCGTCTGCTGGAGCGCGCGGCCCGGATGGCCCCGGAATACGGCGGCGGCTCCCTGACGGCCCTGCCGATCATCGAGACCCAGGCCGGCGACGTCTCTGCGTATATCCCGACCAACGTCATTTCCATCACCGACGGTCAGATCTTCCTGGAAACCGAGCTCTTCCATGCGGGCGTCATGCCGGCCATCAACCCCGGCATCTCCGTCTCCCGCGTCGGCGGCGCGGCCCAGATCAAGGCCCTCAAGAAGGTCGCGGGCTCCCTGAAGCTGCTCTATTCGCAGTACCGCGAGCTGCAGAGCTTCGCTCAGTTCGGCTCCGATCTCGATCAGGACACCAAGGACCGTCTGGCCCAGGGCGCGCGCATCGTGGAGGTGCTCAAGCAGCCCAACAACGAGCCCGTGCCCGTGGAGCAGCAGGTGTGCATCATCTACGCCGTCATCAACGGCTATCTCAAGGACGTTCCGGTCGATCAGGTCCGCGAGTTTGAGAAGGGCCTGTACCGATACCTCGATACCAACGCCCACAAGGTTCTGCGCGCGATCGCCGAAACGAAGGTGCTCGACGAGCAGACCGAAGCCGGACTCAAGACCGCGCTGGAAAACTATCTGAAGGAATTCAAAGCCCACTGAGAGGAGGCATGAAACATGGCTGGCGTTTCCATGAAGGATATCAAGCTCCGCATCAAGAGCATGGAAAGCACCAAGCAGATCACCAAGGCCATGGAAATGGTTGCCGCCTCCAAGCTCCGCAGGGCGCAGGCGCGGATCCAGAACTCCCGCCCCTACTTTGAAATTCTCTACGATACGCTCAATACCATCGCCAACAACACCGAGGACTTTGCCTCGCCCTATTTGGAAGCCCGCCCGGTGCGGAAGACCTGCTACATCGTCATCGCGGGCGACCGCGGTCTCGCGGGCGGCTACAACGGCAACGTTCTGAAGCTGGCCTGGGAGAAGATCGAAGGCACCTCCGCCTGCGTGGTTCCCATCGGCAAGAAATGCCTGGAGTTCTTCCAGCGCCGCGGGACCGAGATCCTCACCGACGTCTACGCCGAGGCGTCCGAGCTCCACGTGGGCGACTGCTTCACGGCCTCCAAGATGATCAGCCGCGGCTTCCTGAACGGGGAGTACGACCGCGTCGAAATCATCTATACCCGCTTCATCTCCATGCTCTCCCAGACGCCCGATCAGCTCCGCCTGCTGCCGCTGGAATACACCCCGCAGCCCGGCGATACCCAGACCGACGCGCTGACCCTCTACGAGCCGGACAGCCTCACGGTCTTCGATACGATTATTCCGGAGTATCTGGGCGGCGTCCTCTACGGCGCCGTCTGCGAAAGCGTCACCTCCGAGCAGGGTGCGCGGCGCACCGCCATGGATGCCGCCACGAAGAATGCGGAGGAGATGATCGGCAGCCTGAGCCTCAAGTATAACCGGGCCCGCCAGGGCGCCATCACTCAGGAGATCACCGAGATCGTCGCCGGCGCGGAGACGTAAGGCGCGCCGTGCGCCGCGGCTCCCGGCTTCCCCTGTCCCTTTTCCGGAACGCTGAACTCTGAACAAGGAGTAACGAATATGACAACCAAGAACGTAGGCACCGTGGTCCAGATCATGGGACCCGTCCTGGATATCCGCTTTGAAAACGGCAATCTGCCGTCGCTTCTGAACGCCATTGAGGTCTATAACGGCGAAAACAAGATCACCGCCGAGGTCGCCCAGCATATTGGCGACGACGTGGTTCGCTGCGTCGCCATGAGCTCCACCGACGGTCTCCAGCGCGGCATCGAGGCGATCGACACCGGCAGACCGATCACGGTCCCCGTCGGCGAGGAATGCCTTGGCCGGATGTTCAATCTGCTGGGCAAGCCCATCGACAATATGCCCGCGCCGGTCACGATCGAGCGCTGGCCCATCCACCGCCCCGCGCCCAGCTATGACGAGCAGGAGAGCACCACCGAGATCCTGGAGACCGGCATCAAGGTCGTGGACCTGATCTGCCCTTACGCCAAGGGCGGCAAGATCGGCCTCTTCGGCGGCGCCGGCGTCGGCAAGACCGTTCTGATCCAGGAGCTGATCTACAACATCGCCACCGAGCACAACGGCTATTCCGTCTTCACCGGCGTCGGCGAGCGGACCCGTGAGGGCAACGACCTCTACTATGAGATGAAGGAATCCGGCGTTCTGTCCAAGACCGCCCTGGTCTACGGTCAGATGAACGAGCCGCCCGGAGCCAGAATGCGCGTCGGTCTCGCCGGTCTGACGATGGCGGAATACTTCCGCGACGTCAAGCAGCAGGACGTTCTGCTCTTCATCGACAACATCTTCCGCTTCACCCAGGCGGGCTCCGAGGTCTCGGCCCTGCTGGGCCGTATGCCCTCCGCCGTCGGCTACCAGCCCACGCTGGCCACCGAGATGGGCGCTCTGCAGGAGCGCATCACCTCCACCAAGAAGGGCTCCATCACCTCCGTTCAGGCTGTCTACGTTCCCGCCGACGACCTGACCGACCCTGCCCCGGCCACCACCTTCGCCCATCTGGACGCCACCACGGTCCTGGACCGCGGCATTGCTTCCCTGGGCATCTATCCCGCCGTTGATCCGCTGGATTCCACCTCCCGCATCCTGACCCCGGAGATCGTAGGCCGGGAACACTATGAGGTCGCCCGCGGCGTGCAGCAGATCCTCCAGCGCTATAAGGAGCTGCAGGATATCATCGCCATCATGGGCATGGACGAGCTCTCCGAGGAGGACACCATGACCGTCCACCGCGCCCGCAAGATCCAGCGCTTCCTCTCCCAGCCCTTCCACGTGGCGGAGCAGTTCACCGGCTACACCGGCAAGTACGTTCCGCTCAAGGAGACGATCCGCGGCTTCAAGGAGATCATCGAGGGCAAGCATGACGACATCCCGGAATCCTACTTCCTCTTCGCCGGCTCCATTGACGAGGTCGTGGAGAAGTATCAGAGAGGGCGTGAGGCCAAATGACCTTCGAGCTTCAGATCGTCACGCCGGACGGCCTTGCCTTTGACGGACAGGCCGAGAAGCTGGATCTCCGCACGGTTGAGGGCGTCATCGGCATCCTTCCGCGCCACATTGACTACGTGGCTCCGGTCGGCATGGGCGAGGCCGTCGTCACAACCCCGGAGGGCAAGCGCCGCGCGGCCTGCATCGGCGGCATGATCGCCGTCCACGCGGGCAAGGTCCGCCTTGTTGCCACCACCTTCGAGTGGGCCGAGGAGATCGACGTCGAACGCGCCAAAGAGGCGGAGACCCGCGCGCGGGACCTCCTGGCCAAGCCGGATCTCTCCGAACGCGATCTCAAGATCGCGGAGGCCCGCCTGCACCGCGCCCTGGTCCGCCAGGCTGTCGGCTCGGGCAAATAACGGCTGCATAAACACAGCGCCCCGCGTACCGCAATGCGGTACGCGGGGCGCTCGGCCGTTTTCAGGCTCAGCTCAGCGGTTCAAAGTCCGCGGCGCCGTGCTTGCACAGGGGGCAGATGAAGTCCTCGGGCAGATTCTCGCCCTCGTAGACGTAGCCGCAGATCTTGCAGACCCAGCCCTTCTTGACGCCGGTATCCGGCTTGGGCTTGACGTTGGCCTGGTAGTAGTTGTAGGTCATCGTCTCCTTGTCGGAGAGGACGCGGGCCTCGGTCACGGTGCAGATGAACATGCCGTGGGTATCCAGATCGACAAACTGCTCTACCTTCAGGGACATGAAGGCGTTGATCTGTTTGGGCAGGAAGATCAGGCCGTTGTCGGAACGGAGCGGGGTGCAGTCGGCAAACTTGTCCACGTCCCGGCCGGACTGGAAGCCGAAGTGCTGGAAGACAGAGAACGGGGCCTCGGTGGAGAGGCAGTTGACGTTCATCATGCCGGTCTTCTTCACCATCTCATAGGTGTAGTTCAGCTTGTTGATGCAGACCGCGATTCGGTTGGGCGTGTTCGTGACCTGGCTGACGGTGTTCACGATGCAGCCGTTGTCCTTGTCGCCGTCGCGGGCCGTGACCACGTACAGACCGTAGCCGATCTTGAACAGAGCGGTCAGATCGCTCTTGTTGGCGGTCTCGTCGTGCTGGGCCAGATAGTCCTTGCAGAGCTCGTCGGCGAGCTTCTCGATCTCGGCCTCGCTCTCTTCGCTCAGGCCGCCCTTGATGTGGACGGTGGTGTCGGTGAAGGTCAGATTCTTGCAGTTGGCCAGCTTGTTCTTCATCACCTTGGCAGCCATCGGCGCCCAGGAGCCGTTCTCCATCAGAGCCACGGTCTTGTTCTGCCAGTTGCGCTCGGTCAGATGGCCCAGGAACTCCCGCATATAGGGGAAGATCTCGGAGTTGTAGGTGGTGGTTGCCAGGACGATGCGCCCATAGCGGAAGGCGTCCTCGACGCACTCGTACATATCCTCGCGGGCCAGGTCGGCCACGGAGACCTTGGGGCAGCCCTTCTCCTTCAGCTTCTTCACCAGCAGCTCCACGGCGGCCTTGGTGTGGCCGTAGACGGAGGTGTAGGCAACGAAGATGCCCTCGGTTTCGGTGCCGTAGGAGGACCAGATGTTGTACTGGCTGATGTAGTGGCCCAGATTTTCGGTGAGCACAGGGCCGTGCAGGGGGGCGATGATCCGGATGTCCAGGTTGGCGGCCTTCTTGAGAACGGCCTGTACCTGCGCGCCGTACTTGCCCACGATGCCGAAGTAGTATCGGCGTGCCTCGCAGTCCCAACCCTCGGGGTCTTCCACGTCGTTCGCGCCGAACTTGCCGAAGCCGTCGGCGGAGAAGAGGACCTTGTCCTTGGCGTCATAGGTCATAATGACCTCGGGCCAGTGGACCATCGGGGCCTGAACGAAGTGCAGCACGTGCTCGCCCAGCTCCAGGGTGTCGCCCTCCTTGACCTCGATCCGACGCTCGGCAAAGTCGGTGCCGAAGAAGTTCTTCATCATGGGGAAGGCCTTCGCGGAGCTGACCAGGGTCGCCTTGGGATAGGTCTGCATAAAGAGCTGGATATTGGCGCTGTGATCGGGCTCCATGTGCTGGACCACCAGATAGTCGGGCTCGCGCCCGCCCAGCACCGCGGCCAGATTCGAAAGCCACTGCTTGCCGAAATTCTGATCCACGGAGTCCATGACCGCGACCTTCCGGTCCAGGATCACGTAGGAGTTGTAGGCCATGCCCAGCGGAACGTCAAAATGTCCCTCAAAGAGGTCGACCTGATGGTCGTTCACGCCGACGTAGCGGATATCGTTGGAAATGATCATAAACAGTTCTCCTTTTCAGAATCATTGTACTGTATTCCAGCTTTTATTTTACACGGAAACCGGACGGAATGCAAGACAAATCTGCGAGAAGCGGAAAAGTCGGGAGGACGGAGCTTGTCAAAATATTTTCCTTGACAAACCGGGGCGCGTATGCTATACTCTGGTACGTTGTCAAAGGAATCTGCTTGACAGACAGGAGGGACCCCGGCCATGAAGGTGGATAAGCCGACGCTTTCACAGCTTTTTGACTACTACGGGGATCTCCTCACGGCCAAGCAGCGCGAATGCTTCGACCTCTACTGCAACGAGGACGACACGCTGGCTGAGATCGCCGAGCTGCTCGGGATCTCCCGGCAGGGCGTCTACGACGCGGTCCGCCGCTCCGAGGAGCAGCTGCTCCGTCTGGAGGCGGTCACGGGCTGTCTGGCCCGCGAGCGCCGGATCGCGGAGACGGCGCAGGCGATCCGGTCGCTGGCCGAGGCGGTTCGCACAGCCTCGCCTGCGGAATTGCCGGACCTGGCCGACCGGCTTGCGTCGGCTGCGGCGACGCTGTAGCCGCTGCTGTTTCAACGTTTTACGAAAGGAGCTCTCCAATGGCATTTGAAGGCTTAACCGATAAGCTCTCCGCCGCGTTTCGTCGGCTGCGGAGCAAGGGACGTCTGACCGAATCCGACATCAAGGACGCCATGCGGGAGATCCGTCTTGCCCTGCTGGAGGCTGACGTCAGCTATAAGGTCGTCAAGGACTTTGTCAAGAAGGTCTCTGAGCGCTGCGTCGGCAAGGACGTGATGGAGGGTCTGAACCCCGCGCAGATGGTCGTCAAGATCGTCAACGAGGAGCTGACCGCCCTGATGGGCAGCGAGAACCAGAAGCTCAAGATGGCGTCCAACGGTCCGACCATCGTCATGCTGGTCGGTCTGCAGGGCGCCGGCAAGACCACCAACGGCGCAAAGCTGGCGGGCTGGTTCAAAAAGTCCCAGAGCAAGCGGCCCCTGCTGGTCGCCTGCGACGTCTACCGCCCCGCCGCCATCAAGCAGCTTGAGGTCGTCGGCGCGCAGCTTGAGATCCCCGTCTTCCAGATGGGGCAGGACGACCCGGTCAAGATCGCGAAGGCCGCGCTCCGCCACGCGGCGCAGCACGGCAACGACATGATCTTCCTGGACACTGCGGGCCGTCTGCACGTGGATGAAAAGCTCATGACCGAGCTGCAAGCCATCAAGGAGGAGGTCAAGCCTACCGACATCCTGCTCGTCGTGGACGCCATGACCGGTCAGGACGCGGTGAACGCGGCCCAGACCTTCAACGAATGGCTGGATATCGACGGCGTCATGCTCTCCAAGCTGGACGGCGACGCCCGCGGCGGCGCGGCTCTGTCCGTCAAGGCTGTCACCGGCAAGCCCATCCAGTTCATCGGCGTGGGCGAGAAGCTCGACCAGATCGAGCCCTTCCATCCCAGCCGCATGGCCAGCCGGATCCTCGGTATGGGCGACGTGCTCAGCCTGATCGAAAAGGCCGAGCAGGCTCTGGACCAGAAGAAGGCCGCCGAGCTGGAGAACCGCCTGCGCCAGAACAAATTCACCCTGACCGACTTCTACGATCAGCTCACCCAGCTCAAAAAGATGGGCAATATGCAGGACCTGCTCGGCATGGTCCCCGGCATGAGCCAGATGAAGGACGTCCAGGTGGACGAAAAGGCGATGGGCCGGGTCGAGGCAATCATCCAGTCCATGACCCCCTACGAACGCGAAAACCCCAACGTCCTCGGTTCCAGCCGCAAGCGCCGCATCGCGGCGGGCAGCGGCACCCGGGTGGAGGACGTGAACAAGCTGCTCAAGCAGTTTGAGACCATGCAGAAAATGATCAAGCAGTTCACCGGCCCCGGCGCTTCCAAGAAAATGAAGAAGCTGCAAAAGCGGGGCGGGTTCCCGGGCTTACCCGGTATGTAAAAACAAAAAACACTATTATTTTGGAGGAAAACAAACAATGGTTAAGATCAGACTCAGAAGAATGGGCGCCAAGAAGAACCCCTATTACCGCATCGTGGTCGCGGATTCCCGTATGCCCCGTGACGGCCGCTGCATCGAGGAGATCGGCTCCTACGATCCGACCGCGAAGCCCTCTATGATTCAGGTCGACGTCGAGAAGGCGCAGAACTGGATCAAGAACGGCGCTCAGCCCACCGATACCGTCAGAGGACTGCTCAAGAAGGCCGGCGCGCTCTGATTCACGGGAGCGGCACCATGAAGGACTTACTGCTCTACATGGCGCAGAATCTTGTGGAACATCCCGACCGTGTGACCGTCGAGGAATTCGAGGGCGATCCCATTGCCCTGGAGCTTCGGGTAGCCCCCGAGGACATGGGTAAGGTGATTGGCCGGGGCGGACGAATTGCAAAAGAGATTCGCGCCATCATGAAATCCGTAGCCCAGCGCAAAGGCGTTCGCGTCAGCGTTGAGATCATGGATTGAAAAAACGGGAACCGACTTCAGCAGAGGCCGGTTCCCGTTTTTTCCTGCCTCTTGCAAATCGGCACCGTTTCCTGTATAATATAGGTATCCCGCAACAGGAGGTTTTCCCATGAACCGAAAATATCTGGAAGCCGGCAAGATCGTATCCGTCCACGGGATCCGCGGGGCGGTCAAGGTCCTGCCCTGGGCGGACGGACCGGAGTTCCTGACCCGCTTCGATACCTTCTATCTGCCCGGCGAAAAGCCTCTGACCGTTGAGAAGTCTTCGGTCCAGAACACCTGCGTCCTGCTCAAGTTCGCGGGCTGTGACTCGGTGGAGGACGCGCAGACCCTGCGCGGTCAGATCATCTCGATCCGGCGCGACGATCCGAACATCCCCGAAGGGACGATCTTCCAGGCGGATCTGATCGGCATTCGCGTGGTCTCGGAGGGAAGGGAGATCGGCAGGCTCAAGGAGATCCTCACCATGCCCTCGTCCGACGTGTGGGTCGTAAAAGGGGAGAGGTCCTATATGATCCCCTGCGTTCCCGCCTTCATACCGCACGTGGACCCCGCGCTCGGCGAGGTGGAGGTGCATCTGATCGAAGGGATGGAAACCGATGCGGATTGATATTCTGACCCTCTTTCCCGAGACCGTCGGAGACGTGCTCTCGGATTCCATATTGGGGCGCGCCCAGGAGCGCGGCTTCATCACGATCCGTACCCACCAGATCCGCGACTACACCACCAACAAGCAGAATCAGGTGGACGACTATCCCTACGGCGGGGGCAGGGGAGCGGTCATGCAGGCGGACCCCTTATTTCGCTGCTGGGAGCACGTCTGTGCGGAAACCGGCGTTCGCCCGCATACGATCTATATGTCCCCCTGCGGACGGACCTTCAACCAGACCGAGGCCCGCCGTCTGGCGGCGGACTATCAGAATCTGATCCTGGTCTGCGGCCACTACGAGGGCATTGACGAGCGCTTCATCGAGGCGTGCGTGGACGAGGAGATTTCCATCGGCGACTTCGTCCTGACCGGGGGCGAGATCCCGGCGATGGCCGTGACCGACGCGGTCTGCCGCCTGCTGCCCGGCGTCCTCTCCGACGACGAATGCTTCACCGACGAAAGCCATTGGAACGGCCTGCTGGAATATCCGCAGTACACCCGCCCCGCGGTCTGGCACGACCGCCCCGTGCCCGAGATCCTGCGCTCGGGCAATCACCAGAACGTGGCCCGCTGGCGGCGCAAGCAGTCCATCCTGCGCACGATGCGCCGCCGTCCGGACCTGTTCGCCCAGCTTCGCCTGCCCGACCACAGCCGGGCGGAGAAAAAATTTATCCGGGAATTGGAGGAGGAAGACGATGAGTTCCGAGTTCGATACGCTCAAAACCTGGGTCGATGAGGCCAAACGCCTGGTCTTCTTCGGCGGCGCCGGGGTCTCCACGGAGAGCGGGATCCCCGATTTCCGCAGCGTGGACGGCCTGTACAACCAAAAATACAAATATCCCCCGGAGGAGATCATCTCCGCGACCTTCTTCCGGGAGAGGCCGGAGGAATTCTTTGCATTTTACAAAGAAAAGATGCTGCCGCTCGGCTTCGAGCCGAACGTCACGCACAAGGTTCTGGCCCGCTGGGAGCGGGAGGGGAAGCTCTCCGCCGTCGTGACCCAGAACATCGACGGTCTGCACCAGAAGGCCGGCAGCAAAAACGTCCTGGAGCTCCACGGCTCCGTACTGCGGAACTACTGCACCCGCTGCGGCAGATCCTATTCCGCCGCCTTCGTCAAAAACAGCAGCGGCATTCCCCGCTGCGACTGCGGCGGGATCGTCAAGCCGGACGTCGTGCTCTATGAGGAATCCCTGGATTCGGACGTCATGTACCGGGCGGCCAGGGCCATCTCCGAGGCGGACGTGTTGATCGTGGCCGGGACTTCGCTGACGGTTTACCCGGCTGCGGGCATGATCGCCTATTACCGCGGCTCCCGCATGGTCCTCATCAACCGTGATCACACCCCCTATGACAACGAGGCCGACCTTGTCATACATGACAGCCTGGGCAAGGTCTTCTCCGCCCTGTGATCGAAAAAACCGGCATTTTGACGAAAAATGGGAGCGTATCATTTCCGAAAAACCGGCTTGCTGACCCATCCCGTCGTTCGATTTGAGGTTTATTTGACGGATTATTCGCATATTCAGAATTTATGTTCATTTCTTTCGCGTTTCAGTTCATTGCGCCTCCTCGGGCGAACGAACAGGAACCGTCAGAATTCACAAAGAGAACGAGCATCCGGATGAAAACAATTACATATTATGACAATATTCTGCATAAAAATACATTATTTTGGGAAAATCAGGTCGGATATTTAATTTGTGTGAATTTCTGATTGAAAAATCGGGGTAAGTGTGCTATAGTTGTTTAGTAATTGGGGAATGCCCCGCAGGAATCGGTATTCTCGGCGCAAGCCGATAATATAAATTTTTTAGGAGGTAAGATTCATGAAAACCAATCTCAAGAAGCTCTTAGCTCTTGTTCTGGCTCTCGCGATGGTCGCCGCTCTGTTTGTCGGCTGCCAGGATTCCAAGAAGCCCGACGAGTCTAAGAACGCTGCTGACACCACCGGCACCAAGGCTGACACCCAGGCGCCCGACGTCAGCAATGACACCGATGCTCCGGAAACCACCGAAGCTCCCGAACCCGGCCCCGCCGAGTACGTTCCCACTGGCGCCCAGCTGGTCGCCGGCAAGGAATACGGCAAGAACAAGGACTACATCTCCCTGTACGACAAGTACGGCAAGGACATCTCCATTGCTGACGTCGAGGAAGATCCCGCTACCGGTCTTGCGTACCTGAACGTGGACGGCCAGCAGTTCGAGCTCGGCCTGGACTTCCTGACCATGGCCATGGTGTACAACACCTCCACCGAAGGCACCAGCTTCGCCTCTGAGGACGAAGTCTACGCCGAGTGGTGGAAGTACTACATCACCCGCTGGAACTACCTGCTTCCCGAAATCCCCCTGTACTCCAACGAGTACTACGATGTTTACAACGCTGCCATCAAGGGCGTTGACGAGCATCCCACCAACCCGTTCTGGAGCGTTTCCAAGGCTCTGATCGACTGGAGCTCCGAGAAGGCTGACAACTCCTTCATCATGGGTTCCTCCACCGACCTGTCCGGCAAGTTCCGTTACTCCGTGTTCGGCGCTTCCAGCCCCGGCTCCTCCGACAACGACGTTGACGGCCTGGTCAACGGCCTCGAGACCGTCGTTGCCAACAAGGAAGGCAACTATCAGTGGAACGACACCGTCGTCGCCGCGCACGAAGAGACCGACAACGAGGACGGCTCCCACACCTACACCATCACCATCTACGACGACATGAAGTTCTCTGACGGCAGCCCTGTCACCGCGAAGAACTACCTGTACTTCCCGATGGCCTTCTCCACCCCGGTTGCTACCGAGGCTGCTTCCAAGGACCACAAGTCCATGATGAACTACGCCGGCTACGATAACTTCGCAGCTTACGACGGCACCAACGACGGCGAAGCGATCGACGATGAGATCACTGCCTCCAAGGTCATGACCGGCGTTCGTCTGCTGGGCGACTACCAGTTCTCCGTCACCGTTGATAGCGCGTACTACCCCTACTTCTACGCCATTGCTTACGCCTCCCTGTCTCCCTCTCACCAGTCCACCTGGGCCTGCAACTGCGACATCGCGGACGATGGCGAAGGCTGCTACTGGACCGATGAGTTCTACGCCAAGGATGGCGACTCCTACACCAATGCGAAGCACATCAGCGATGTTGCTGCCAACACCGACACCACCTATCCCTACTCCGGCGCTTACGTTGTCGAGTCCTACGACACCGGCGCGAAGGAAGCCACTCTGAAGCTGAACCCCTACTTCAAGGGCAACTACGAAGGCATCAAGCCCTCCATCGAGACTGTCGTCTACAAGAAGATCGTCACTGAGACCCAGCTCGACGACCTGACCTCCGGCGGCGTTGACTGCCTGGCTGCCATCACCGGCGGCGCTGCGACCAACGAAGCCATCTCCATGGCCGACAGCTCCAACGGCAAGTTCGTCTACACCCACTACTCCCGCGCCGGCTACGGCAAGCTCGGCTTCCGTGCTGACTACGGCCCCGTCCAGTTCGCCGAGGTTCGCCGCGCCATTGCTTACTGCATGGACCGCGCTACCTTCGCCAAGGACTTCACCGGCGGCTACGGCGGCGTTGTTGACGGCCCGTACTACACCGGTTCCTGGATGTACAAGGCTGCTACCGCGCAGGGCATGCTGCTCGATGCATACGACACCTCTGTCGACTCCGCGATCGAAGTCCTCGAGGCCGGCGGCTGGATCTATGACGCCGAGGGCAACCCCTACACCGAGGGCGTCCGTTACAAGATGATCCCCGCTGAGTACGCCACCGAGAACGACATCAACTACAAGTCCAAGGACGGCAAGTACGTCACCACCAAGGTTGGCGACAACTACTACATGCCTCTGGTTCTGAACTGGTTCGGTACCGTTGATAACGAATTCTCCGATCTGCTGGTCACCGGCTTTGAGAAGAACGACAACGTTGCCAACGCCGGCATGGTTGTTTACGAGACTCTGGGCGACTTCGCCCCGATGCTCGACGAGCTCGCTCAGGCGCAGCTCTACGGCTACTACTCCGGCACCCCGATGTACTGCGTGTTCAACTTCGCCACCGGTTTCAACTCCGCTGTTTACGACTACAGCTTCAACATGACCATCGATCCCAGCATGTACGATGACTACAGCCAGTACTACATCAAGGACGCGGCTGACATCTACTTCAACAACTAATTCATCCCCAAACCATCGCGGTCAGGGCCGCGGCTTCGCGGCCCTGACTTCCGCAATCGCCGGATGGGGCTCTGCTCCATCCGGGATTGCGATTTTAATTCTCTGAATACGTACCCCTTCCGGCATTCGCCTTACCGCGCTCGCACACAAGAAACCGACAAAGGCCGAGAAGGGAATTCCCGCTCGGCAAAATACAGTCGCCTGTGCGACAGACAGGACAATAAACATGGGAAAATATGTAATTAAAAGAATTGGCTATATGCTGGTCGTTGCGCTGGTTCTGTCAATTCTTATGTTTTTGCTATACAACCTGCTTCCTGCCAACCGCGCTTATACCGACGCCAAGGCGGATATGCAGACCATGAAGAACACCCTGAGAGGCAAGACCGAGGAACAGAAGCAGGAGATCTTTAACGAGCGCTATCATGAGTATCAGAAGCGCTACGGCACGGATACCAAGAACATGGCTGTTCGGTATCTTCGCTGGGTCGGCCTGTATCCCAACGCTTATGGCAAGTTCGACGGTCTGCTCCAGGGCAACTTCGGCTACTCCTACGAGCATAAAAAAACCGTTTTGGAAACCGTTAAGGATCCCATGCTGAACACGATGAAGATCAACATCATCGCGATGATCCTCGGCTTGGGCATCACGATCCCCCTCGGCATCTATTGCTCTACCCACAAGGGCAAAAAGACAGACCAGTTTGTGCAGGTGGTCACCATCATCGGTTACTCTCTGCCTGCGTTCATCACCTGTATCGTATTTATCTGGATCTTCTGCTCGCTGCTTGGCTGGTTCCCGCCGAGCGGCATGAAAACGCCCGGCACGAACTATACCGGCTTAACCAGAATTCTGGACGAGCTGAAATACCTGGCCCTGCCTCTGATCACGATGACCTTCTGCTCCCTGGGCGGCATGACCCGTTACGTCCGCGCCGCCATGATCGACTCCCTGTCTCTGGACTGCATCCGCACCGCCAGAGCCAAGGGTGTTCGCGAAAAGACCGTCATCTACTCCCACGCGTGGAGAAACGCTCTGATCCCCATCGTCACGCAGGCGCTCGGCTGGTTCCTCGGCATCTTCTCCGGTTCTCTGATGTTTGAGAACATTTTCGCCATCAACGGCATGGGCAAGCTGATGATCGGCGCTCTGAATACCAGAGACTACGATCTGATCATTCTGCTCCAGATGTTCTACGTCATCGTCTCTCTGATCGGCTATCTGGTCATCGACATTGTCTACGGCCTGGTTGACCCGAGAGTCCGCGTGAACAAGTAAGGAGGTGCGAGCATGAAGGAAACCAAGAAACGCAGCGGCTGGCTCCGCCGGCTGTTCCGCGGCGGCAGCAAGACCCTGGTGGAGGATAATCCCTCTCTCGCCGTTGAGGAAATCGTATCTCCGATGAAGCAGATCGTGCGCGGCTTCTTTGAGCGCAAGCTCGCCGTGATCGCGTTGGTCGTGTTGATTTGCATGTTCATTCTGGTCTTTATCGGCCCGCTGTTCATGCCCCGTTACTACGACTCCTACACCGAAACGACCCAGCAGAACATCTCCCCTGGCTTCAAGATGATGAGCGTGCCCAGCGAGCTCAGCAAGGACATTCGCATGATCGACGGCTACGGCAAGTTCTCCATCGGCCTGTCGAACGCCGGCAAGGTCTACGTCTGGGGCGACACCTACGATCCTCTGACGAAGATCGAGATGGCTGACATCCCCGAGGCAGTCCAGAACCACAAGATCGCCTACGTCGCTGCCGGTATCGACCATGCCATCGCCATCGACGAGGAAGGCCACGTCTACGGCTGGGGCGCTACGAAGCGCGGCCAGTACACCTATTACACCCCCGATCAGGAGGTGGCGGATGACGTCGTCTCCATCCCCGAGGGTCTGGCCAACGGCACCGAGACCGTTGACGTTGCCAACATCAAGAAGGTCGCCTGCGGCTATCAGATCACCGCGATTCTGATGAATGACGGCTCCCTCTACATCTGGGGCAACGCCAAGTCCTACTCCAACATGGACAAGTTCGTCGGCAAGACGGACCTGATCGACATCGACTTTACGCTGAACAACATCGTCGGCGTTACGACGGCCCAGAACGGTGTCTACACCGGCAAGCGCGGCCTGTTTGACAAGCTCAAGAGCACGCTGACCGGCAAGGCTGTCGCAAGCCGTGAGTTCCTGAACGGCCGCAAGGTCGTCCGTATCGCTGCAACCTCCAAGAACGTCTGCGGCGAGCTCGACGACGGCTCCATCTTCTTCGTCGGCGACGCCATCGGCAGCAACGATCCCGTTCCTGCCCTGCACGCCGGTGAGAAGTTCATCGAGCTGGAAGCCGGTACCTACCACTACGTCGGCCTGACCTCCGAAGGACGCGTGCTCTGCTGGGGCGGCAATACCCTGTCCCAGACGGACGTGCCTTCCGATCTGGCCGGCACCACCAAGCTCTACTGCGGCGCGTTCCAGACCTATGCGGTCAACGACCAGAACGAGCTTGTCGATAAGTGGGGCAACAAGGGCTACCTCTTCGGCACCGATAAGTACGGCGCGGATATCTTCCAGCGCATCATTAAGGGCGGTAAGATGACCATGACGATCGGCGCGATCGCTGTTATCATCTCCTCCATTATCGGCGTCATTGTCGGCGTCGTCTCCGGTTACTTCGGCGGCAAGGTCGATATGATTCTGATGCGTATCACGGAGATCTTCGCTGCGATCCCGTTCCTGCCCTTTGCCCTGATCCTCTCCGCTTTGATGTCGCAGATGAACATCTCCGAGAATTCGAAGATCTTCCTGCTGATGGTGATTTTGGGCGTGCTGACCTGGACGGGCCTGGCCCGTATCGTCCGTGCGCAGGTTCTGGCTGCCCGTGAAAACGAGTACGTCACCGCCGCCAAGGCCATGGGCGTTCGCGAGCGCAACATCGCCTTCAAGCACATCCTGCCCAACATCGTCTCCATCATTCTGGTCTCTCTGACGCTGGACTTTGCCACCTGTATGCTGACGGAATCCTCCCTCAGCTACCTCGGCTTCGGCGTGACCTATCCCAGACCCACCTGGGGCAACATGCTCAACGGCGTCAACAACGCTACGATCATCAAGAACTTCTGGTGGCAGTGGGTCTTCACGTCCATCTTCCTTGCCGTTACCTGTATCTGCATCAATATCATCGGCGATACGCTGCGTGACGTCATCGATCCGAAGTCCGACCGCGATAAGTAAAGGAGGAACTGAATATGCCATTACTGGAAGTCAAAGACCTGCATACGTTCTTCCGCACCAAGAAGGGTATCGTCAAGGCTGTCAACGGTGTGTCCTATTCCGTGGACGCCGGCCGCACCCTCGGTGTCGTCGGTGAATCCGGCTCGGGCAAGAGCGTGTCCGCCATGAGTATTCTCCGCCTGTTGGACGGCAACGGCTACATCGACAGCGGCGAGATCCTCTTTGACGGCAAAGACCTGACCAAAATCTCCAATAACGAGATGTATCACGTTCGCGGCAATGATATTTCCGTGATCTTCCAGGAGCCCATGACCTCGCTGAACCCCGTCTTCACGGTGGAACGTCAGGTCTCCGAGCCCTTCATCCTCCACCAGAACATGTCCAAGAAGGAAGCGGCTGAAAAGGTCGTCGAAATGCTGGCGGACGTCAAGATCCCGAACCCACATATCGTTGCCAAGCAGTATCCGCATCAGCTCTCCGGCGGTATGCGTCAGCGCGTCATGATCGCCATGGCCCTGGCCTGCAAGCCCAAGCTGCTGATTGCCGACGAGCCGACCACGGCTCTGGACGTCACCATTCAGGCTCAGATCCTGAAGCTGATGAACAACCTCAAGGATGAGCACGGCACGTCCGTCATGTTCATCACCCACGACCTCGGCGTCATCCGCCAGATCGCGGACGACGTAGCCGTTATGTACTGCGGCCAGGTCGTCGAGATGGCTCCCGCCGAAGTGATCTTCGGCAAGCCGGAGTATTCGCATCCCTACACCGAAGGCCTGATGGAATCCATCCCCCGTCTGAGCACGCCGAACAATACCAAGCTTGACGCGATTCCCGGTTCCGTCCCCCATCCGCTGGCTCTGCCCAAGGGCTGCAAGTTCGGCCCGCGCTGCAAGTACTGCACCGAGCGCTGCAAGGAAGAGGAGCCCACCATGATGCAAGTGTCCGAGAATCAGCAGATTCGTTGCTTCTATCCGAAGAAGGAGGATCGTCATGCAAACAAATGAGAATAAGAAGATCCTTCTGAAAATCTCCAACCTGAAGCAGTATTTCCCTGTTGGCAAGCACGCGTTTGTCAAGGCGAACGACGGCATTACCCTGGACATCTATGAGGGCGAAACCCTCGGCCTGGTCGGCGAGTCCGGCTGCGGCAAGTCTACCTTCGGCCGTACCATCCTCCAGCTCTACCGCCAGACTGACGGCAGAACCATGTACTATGGCTCCTCCCTGGACGAGCTGGCGCCCAAGTATGTCAATTATACCTACACCAAGATGCCGAAGCTGATCAAAAAGCAGAAGCAGCTCCAGGAAAAGTATGAGCATCTGAAGCAGGAATACGATGCGGCCGACGAGAAGGAAAAGCTCAAGCGCCACACCGAGATGGACAATGCCCGTAAGGCTGCCAACGACGCTTATCTGAACATCGTCAACCTGGTCGGCGGTTTCTACTCCGTCAGCGATCCTACCGAATGCATGAAGCTGTTCCGTGAGCGCTACGCTGCCTGCAAGCGGCTCCATAACCACATCGAAGCCCGCCGGGATCCCAAGCTGGAGTACGATGAGGCCACCTTTATCGCCAACGAGTCTGAAAAAGCAGACGAGGGCAAGAAGGAGAAGGCCAAGGCCGACGTTGAGAAGTACAAGGCCAAGATGGACGCCTGTGATCAGATTATCAATGCCGACCGCAAGGCTCTGGCTGAGATCGATCAGAAGCTCGACGCGCTGCGCGCCACCTATCAGAACGATCCGGAATTCCAGAAGCACGAGGCCCTGCGCGACAACGGCATCGACCTGGCCCGCCTGACCTACCCCGAGGTTCGTCAGCTCCGCTGCCAGATGCAGTACATTTTCCAGGATCCCTATTCCTCTCTGAACCCCAGAATGACGATCGGTCAGATCATCTCCGAGGGCCTTGTTGCGCACAAGTATTACAAGAAGAACCGCGAGCGCATGAACGACGAGGTCATCAAGGTCATGAACGAATGCGGCCTGGCCGACTACTTCGTCCACCGCTTCCCGCACCAGTTCTCCGGCGGCCAGCGCCAGAGAATCTGCATTGCCCGTTCCCTTGCCGTCCGCCCCAAGTTCGTTGTCTGTGACGAGGCCGTGTCCGCTCTGGACGTGTCCATCCAGTCCCAGATCCTGAACCTGCTGCGCGACCTCAAGGAGGAGCAGCATTTGACCTACCTCTTCATCACCCACGACCTCTCCGTCGTCAAGTACATCTCCGACCGTATCGGCGTCATGTACCTCGGCAACATGGTTGAGCTGGCTTCTTCGGAATCCCTCTTCCATCATCCGTACCATCCCTACACCGAAGCCCTTCTGAACTCGATCCCCACGACCGAGGAGAAGAAGGATCTGGTGGTTCTCGAGGGCGATATCCCCAGCCCCGTCAACCCGCCGAAGGGCTGCAAATTCCATTCCCGCTGCAAGTACTGC
Source organism: uncultured Eubacteriales bacterium (assembly GCA_900315595.1). Taxonomy (GTDB): domain Bacteria; phylum Bacillota; class Clostridia; order Oscillospirales; family Oscillospiraceae; genus JAFRPC01. Next base: position 34,315 of record OMZQ01000014.1, read on the forward strand.
ACCGAGATCTGCGAATCTGTCGTCCCCGACTGGGAAGAGGTGGAGCCAAATCACTTTGTGGCCTGCCATCATAAGCTGGAGAAGATCCTCAATCTGGAAGCTGAGGCTTGATTATGGATCCTTTTCGCAAAACAGAGCGTGCCATGAAGCTCCTGCGTGAGCGGAATGAAGCGAACAGCATTCAGACGGTCGGAAACACGGACAAGGACGTTGACCTGGAAAAGGGCGATATTCCCGCCATGCTGACCAGTGCGTATCTGACCATTCTACCGGCTGTGATCCTGGCCCTGCTTTGCGTCGTCGGGATCCCCGTACTCATCGTTTTGCTTCTGGCAGGCTGAACGCCTCAAAAAAACCCTGGCGCCGGTTTCCGGCGCCAGGGTAAACTTTTTTCGCTTGTTGGATGGATGATCAGTCGTCTTCTCCCACGATCTGATGGTACAGGTCCCACATCTCCTGAACGCTCGTGTGCTCCACGTAGTGATTGGCGGCCATCTCGTCGGTGTAATCGGTCAGACGCATTCCGTAGAATTCCCATTTGCCGCTCGCTTCGGTGCCGTAGCACATCGTGGGAACCAGCTCGCAGCCGGTGATATAGGCGCCCCAGCGGTCCTTACCGATGGTCAGCCGCGCCATGCCGCCGAGCATGTTCTGGTTGCCGAGCATATGAGAGATGAAATTGCCCATCGACCAGAAGACGGGGACCTGATTTCCGTTTTCGCCGGTCAGAATCTCCAGCGGCTGGAGGGAATGCGGATGGCAGCCGATGATTGCGCCGACGCCCTGGTCGGCAAAGAACTGCCCCCATTCGCGCTGCTCCGCGTTCGGTGTGAACTGATTTTCAAAGCCCCAGTGCGGGAAGACCAGAACGATATCAGAGATCTGCTTCGCCCGTGCAATGTCGGCGGCGCATTTTTCCTTGTCCAGGAAATCGATCTCCCAGTCGTCGCGGGGAATGCCCATGTTCGTGCCATAGGTGTAGTTCAGGATCGCAATGCGAATGCCCTTGCACTCGACCACGCGGAGGACCTCCGCGTCCGCCTCGCTGTCGTGTATGCCGACGACCGTGATCTCCGGATACTTCCGCCAGAAGGCCAGCGTATCCTGAATCCCGCGGGAGAACTTGTCATAGCAGTGGTTCGTAGCCTGGGTAATGATATCGAAGCCCGTGTCCGCCAGCGCTGCTCCAACGTCCACCGGTCCGCCGAAGATCGGATAGTTCGTGTATTCCTTCGGGTCGTTGATGAAGATCGTCTCCTGGTTGATGCAGGCCAGATCGGTCGCCTGGACCTCGTCGCGGATATACCGGTAGAGATTGTGGAAATCATAGGTTCCGTCGCCGTTCTCCCCGGCCTTCAGCACGGTCGAGTGCATCAGATTGTCGCCCAGGCACATCAGATCCACGGTCGCGTCCGGCACGCGCTTGTCCGCGGCGGGCTCCTCAAAGTAGAGCCTGTCCTCCGTCTTGAGCCAGCTTTCTGCCAGCGTCAGCGGCAGCAGGAGGCGCTGGGTCAGATTCTCCGCCGGGAAGGTTGGGAGCTGCATGGTTGGACTGCCTGTCTGTGACGGCGCGTCGGCGGCGGGCGGAGCAGCCGTGGAAGCCGCCTGCGTGTCCTCCGTCTGAGCTGGCTCCGTCTTCTCTGCTTCCTCCGACGGAGCTGCGGCAGGGGAGAGGGTCTCTATCGCGGCGCGGGGCGGATGCTTCATCCCGGCTGTCACGTCCGGGGGTCCCTGTATCAGCTTTACGATCAAGAAGACCAGAATCGCAAGCAGGACCAAAGCGCAGGCTGCAAGCCCTGCCTGCTGCATCCGCCCGCTCATGCGCTGCGGCGTCTGCTGATCCGGTTGTTTCGGTTCATCCATTGGGGTGCCTCCATTCTGTTTTTGCGGCGCGTGCCTCGGCGCTGCGTGAAGCGCAGCAAGCGTGTGCGATCCGTGAAAGCGAAAGCTCGAATCAGTCGTCGTCTCGCTTCCACATTGCGATCAGCTTTTCGAGCTGGGCGGTGAACTTCCGCAGGTCGCTGTTCCGCAGACCCTTGTTTTGGCGGATGACCGCCTCAAGCTGTCGCCCGGCCTCCTCCAGCAGGCGGTATTCGGGGGAGCCAGCCCGTGCAGAAGGCCTGTGCGGGACCACGACGCCCTCCGAAAGGATCGAGCCGGAAAGAAGGTCGTAGCACTCCTGATAGAGCGGGGCGTGGGCCGCGAAGCCGCGGTCTCGCAGCTCGGAGGCAAATTTTTCCGTCACAGGCTCGTCTCCGTGGACGACGAAGATCTGCGTCGGTCTGTCGTCCCGGAACTGCTCGGCCCACTGGACCAGATGGTCGTGGTCGGCGTGGGAGCTGAGCCCCTGGAAGGTCTCGATGCTTGCCCGGACCTGGACCTCCTCGCCAAAGAGCTTGACGGCCTTCTTGCCCTCCTGAAGGGCGCGGCCCAGCGTTCCGTAGGCCTGGAAGCCGACAAAGACCACCGTGCATTCCGGACGCCAGAGATTGTGCTTGAGATGGTGGCGGATCCGTCCCGCGTCGCACATGCCAGAGGCCGCAATGATGACCTTCGGCGTCCGATCCTCGTTGAGCGCCTGAGATTCGGCCTGCGTCACGACCAGACGGGTGTTCTCCACCGAGAACAGCGGCACACCCTGCCGGATCAGCTCCGCAGATTCCGCATCCAGATAGCCGCTCAGATCGCTCGTGAAGATGTTGGTGGCCTCCACGGCAAGCGGCGAGTCCACCACGATCGGGAAGTCCGGGTACTCCGGCAGCAGCCCCCGCTGCTTGATCTCGCGGAAGAAGAACAGCAGCTCCTGCGTCCGGCCCACGGCAAACGAGGGGATCAGCACCGTGCCGCCGCGGTCAAAGGTCCGCCGCAGAATGCGCGTCAAAACGGCGCAGTAGTCGTCCGGCTTCTCGTGGCTGCGGTCGCCGTAGGTGGACTCCATGATCACGTAGTCGGCCCCGCTGACCGGCTCCGGGTCCTTGATGACGGGCTGATCCACGTTGCCGATGTCGCCGGAAAAGACCAGCTTTTTCGTCTGGCCGTTCTCCGTCGCCCAGAGCTGAACGTAGGCGGAGCCAAGCAGATGGCCCGCATCGGTCAGACAGAAGCGAACGTAGTCATTGATCGAAACCTCGGTGTCGTAGTCCACCGGAACCAGATGGGTCAGGGTTTCCTCTACGTCTGCGATCGTGTAAAGCGGCTCTACCGGCGGTTTGCCGTTCCGCTCGCGCTTGCGGTTTTCGTATTCGGCGTCGGACTCCTGGATATGACCGGAATCGAGGAGCATGATCCGCAGGAGCTTGCAGGTCATTGCCGTGGCATAGATCCTGCCCCGGAAGCCCTGCTTGACCAGCAGGGGCAGACGCCCGGAGTGGTCGATGTGGGCATGCGTGATGATCACGTCGTCAATATGGTTTGCTGCAAAGGGGAATATATGGTTATCCGTCTCATCCCGTCCCTGCTGGAGACCGCAGTCCACCAGCAGATGGTATCCTGCCACGGTCAGACCGTGGCAGGAGCCGGTCACAGCCCGGTCAGCGCCGTAAAAATTCAGTTGCATTGTCTTTCGCGCCTCCTTTTCATCATTATATCACATCTGTTGGGAAATGCCAATCCTTTTCCGTCCGCCGGCGCAGATTTGTCGTAGGGCACGGACGGCAGGATCTGAAAGAAGAAGGACGGTTCCGCGTCAGGCTTGACGCGGAACCGTACGTTGTGCGCACGATATCTTAGGTGATCGTCCCGAACGCGATTGCAGACAGAGCTTCAGCTCCAACCGGCGTCCTCGATCTCCTTCCCCTTCTTGCGGCCCATCAGGTGATGCAGCACCTCGCCGACCGGAGCGCCCCCGTAGAGCACGTCATAGGCGGCGTTCGTGATCGGCATTTCCACGCCGCATCGGTCGCCGAGCAGCTTGACGGCCTTGGTGGCGTAGTAGCCCTCGACCACCGCGCCGACCTCCTGCATGGCCTCGCTCACACCCTTGCCCTCGCCGATCAGAATACCGGCCCGGCGGTTGCGGGAGTGCATGGAGGTACAGGTCACGATCAGGTCGCCGATGCCGGTCAGACCGGCGAAGGTATCCTTGCGCGAGCCGAGCTTCATGCCCAGACGGGCGACCTCTGTCAGACCGCGCGTCATCAGCAGGGCCTTGGTGTTGTCTCCGTAGCCCAGGCCGTCGCAGACGCCGGCGCAGAGGGCAATGACGTTCTTCATCGCCGCGCCAAGCTCCACGCCGATGGGGTCGGAGGAGGTGTAAACGCGGAAGGTCCGGTTCATAAAGACCTCCTGCACGATCTCCGCCAGCAGTCGATCCTCGCAGGCGGCAACGACGCCGGTGGGCACCTCGCGGCTTACCTCCTCCGCGTGCGACGGGCCGGAGAGTACGACGACCTTCTTGCCGGTGACCTCGCTGACGATCTCGGACATGCGCTTGCCGGTGTCGGCCTCAATGCCCTTGGTCGCGCTCACCATGATCGCGTCGGGCCGAAGGTGCGGCGCGATTTTCTCCACCGTGGCGCGCACCGCAAAGGACGGCGGAACCACGACGACCAGGCTGGCGTCCGCCACAGCCGCGGGATCGGCGGTGTAGCGCAGGTCTGCCGGCAGCTTTACGCCGGGCAGAAAGGGATTCTCCAGCTTGGCGGCAAGGTTGTCGCTCTCCTCCTTGGAGTAGGAGATCAGCGTGACCTCGTGGCGGTTTCGGTGGAGCAGCATTGAGATGGCCGTGCCCCATCCGCCGCTGCCGACAACTGCAATTTCCATGATAATGCGTTCCTTTCTATTGCTCGTCAGTTGCGTTTTGATCTTTCTTTGCACTGTGGAAGCTGAACTTCCGCTCCGTGCCGTTGCGCAGGCGCACGATGTTTCCGTGGTGCAGATAGACGGCCATCGCCCCCAGGCAGAAGGACATGATCGTCATCATGATCGTGCCCTCTTCGATGTTCTTGTCGATGGGATAGCGGATCCAGAACAGGAAGGGGTAGAGGATGGCGCAGATGATGGAACCCAGGGAGACGTACCGCGTCAGAATCACAATGGCCGCGAAAATCACCAGCAGGATCATGATGATCCGCCAGTCGATGAAGGCCGCAAGCGTGCCGCAGGTCAGAATGCCCTTGCCGCCGTGGAAACCGAAATACAGCGGAAAGACGTGGCCGATGACGGAAAAACCGCCGCAGAGCATCGCGCCCTCGTCGAACCAGACGGGGTCGTAGGCCCGCATGATGGCTCTGCCGATGAAGCAGGCCGCCACGGTTTTGCCGATGTCGATGAGCAGGACCAGCAGGGTGTCCAGACCGCCGTAGTTGCGATAGAAGTTCGTCAGACCGGCGTTGCCGCTGCCCTTGGTGCGTATGTCTTCCTTATGAAAGCAGCGGGAGATCAGAATGGCCCCGTTGAAGCTCCCCAGCAGATAACCGATGAGCGCGCAAAGCGCAAACCATAGAACGATCATTCCTCCGAATCCCCTTTCTGGCGGATCGTGATCCGAATCGGGGTGCCCTCGAGACCGAAGACCCCGCGGATCTGGTTTTCGAGATAGCGCTGATAGGAAAAATGGAACAGACGCGCATCGTTGCAGAAGATAACGAAGTGCGGCGGCTTCACGCCGGTCTGCGTCATGTAGTAGATCTTCAGACGGCGGCCTTTGTCGGTGGGCGGCTGGACGCGGGCTGTGGCGTCAGCCAGTACGTTGTTGAGCATGCCGGTGGTGACGCGCAGCGCGCTCTGCTCGTTCACGTAGTTGATCAGCTCATAGAGCTTGTCCACCCGCTGCCCGGTCTTGGCAGAAATGAAGAGGATCGGCGCGTAGGGCATATAGCCCAGGTCGCGGCGGATCTCCTCGGTCTTCTTGTCCATCGTGTGGGTGTCCTTGTCAACCAGATCCCACTTATTCACCACGATGATGCTGGCCTTTCCGGCCTCGTGGGCAAGACCTGCGATCTTGGTGTCCTGCTCGGTCACGCCGTCCTCGGCGTCGATCAGGATCAGGCAGACGTCCGCGCGGTCGATGGCGGCAATGGAGCGCATATTGCTGTATTTCTCAATGGCGTCGTCCACCTTGGACTTGCGCCGCATACCCGCCGTGTCGATAAACAGGAATTTGCCGTGCTCGTTCTCAAAATAGGAGTCGATGGCGTCCCGGGTCGTGCCGGCAACGTCGGAGACGATCACGCGCTCCACGCCGAGAATGCGGTTGAGCAGGCTGGACTTGCCGACGTTCGGCTTGCCCACGATGGCGACCTTCACCGTGTCGTCCTCCGGCTCCTCCAGGGCGTCGTCGGGCAGGTGCGCCGTCACAAAGTCCAGCAGATCGCCCGTTCCGTGGCCGTGGATGGCGGAGACCTCCAGCGGGTCACCCAGACCCAGATCGTAGAATTCGTAGACCTCAGGGTTGACCGGGCCGATTGAGTCGCATTTGTTGACAGCCACGATCACAGGCTTGCGGCTGCGCTTGAGCAGGTTGGCAACGTCCAGATCCGCTGCGGTCACGCCGACCTTGACGTCGGTGACCATAATGATGACCTCTGCGGTCTCAATGGCGATCTCGGCCTGCCGCCGCATGAATTTGAGCATCTCGGTCTCCTCAGACGGCTCGATGCCGCCAGTGTCGATCAGCTCAAAGGTTTTTCCGTTCCACTCGCATTCGCCGTAGATACGGTCGCGGGTGACGCCCGGCGTATCCTCCACGATGGCGGTGCGGTGACCGGTCAGCTTGTTGAACAGCATGGACTTGCCCACGTTGGGCCGGCCCACGATGGCGACGTAATGCTTTGACATGAGTATCCCTCCTCACGGGAGTTTACAACCATTATGCCATAGATGGCTTCGGTTTTCAATCAGAATTTGAAAACAAATTGTGAATTTAAGAAAAAAGTAGAGAGGAAGGCGGCTTGACGCGCTTCCTCTCAACTTCTCTCAGTTCGGGAATTATTCCGCAGCAACTTCGACAACCTGACGGCCATTGTAGTAACCGCAAGCTCTGCAAGCTCTGTGGGGCAGACGGGGCTCGCCGCAGTGCGGGCAAGCGACCACGCCGGGAACGCTCAGCTTCCAGTGGGAGCTGCGTCTCTTGTCGCGTCTTGCTTTGGAAACCTTTCTCTTGGGAACAGCCATGGTGACACCTCCTCGGTCTTAATGCCTGTCGGCAAACATAAATGATTACTTTTCCAGCAGCTGTTTGAGCACAGCCAGTCTCGGATCGACTTCCGGTTGACAGTCGCAGGGACCGTCGTTCAAATTCTTTCCGCAGCGGGGGCAAAGTCCCTTGCAGTCCTCGCTGCACAGAAGCTTGCTCTCCATGCTCAGGACGAAGGTGGTGGTGACGATGTCGTCCATGTCGGCGCAGTCATCCTCCAGCAGGAACAGCCATGGGTCCTCCTCACCGTCCACACCGGTGAATTCTTCGGTCAGGATCGCGTGGAGCGGATACTCGACCGGGCGGACCACATCGCGGGCGCAGCGGTCACATACGCCGTGCAGGGTGGTTGTGACCTTGCCGCTGACGATCATTACGTCGGCAGTGTTGCGGACCTCGCCCACGGCCCGGACGGGCTCGGTGACGGGGCAGCAGCCACCAAATGCAAAGGTATGCAGATCAAGAGACACCTCGAAGGGCAGGGTGCCGCCGGGCCTGTTTTTCAGTGAAGAAACGTTCAGCAGCATTGTTCTCTCCTGATCCTCATAGTCATGCGGAACATATTATAACGGCAGTTGCGTGTTTTGTCAAATGGTTTTTGGTATTTTTCAAGAAATTTCTTTTCTTTTCCGGATTCCCCGGAGCTTGTCATTTTCCGATGCGGAATACGCTGGTATCGTTGATGAAGGTGGAGTAGCCGTAGAGGATCACAATGGCGTCGATGTCGTGCTCGGCGGCGTAGCTCACCAGACTCAGGCTGTTGTAGCGCATATCGAAAAGATGAACCTCGGAGAAGCGCCGGGTCAGGAAGGGGGCGAGCACGTCGCAGTAGGAGTCGCGCACGACCAGAACCTTGCCCGCGGGGGCGTTCTCGCTGTTCAGAATGACGATGGGCTTATTGCCGCCGAGGAAGTAGTTATACTGGTTCTTCTGCGCCAGCAGCTCGGGATGGTAGAGCTGCCCCGGCTCCGGCTTCATGGTGCTGTACTGCGTGACCGAGACGCCCTCGTCGGTGACGAAGCGCTCCACGGCGTCCGGCTTCAGCCAGAACGCGCCGGTCTTGGAATAGAGCGTGCCGTAGAAGGATTCCGAGACGGTTTCGCGGTCGAGCTCGCTCTCGTCCAGCGGCTCCAGATCCATGGCGGTCAAAAGGGCGTCGGCCGCGTAGCGCGCGCCGAGGGGCGTCCAGTGGTGGTCCGTGCGGAAATAGATCGGCTCGTCCCGGTGGTCGTTCAGGGCGCCCAGAACGTCGATGGTCTTGACCTTGCAGGCGTCGTAGGCCTGGGCAATGACTTCGTCCTCGCGCGCGGTTTCGGCGTTGGCGGGCAGCCGGTCGCGCCAGACCGTCGAGGCCGAGGGGATGAGGCCGAAGTAGATCGGAAGGTCCGTCTTTTCAGACAGCGTGTTCACGTAGCCCACGCGCTTCAGCAGGTCGGCGGGATCGGGCGTCGCCTCCCGCTCCAGCAGAGCGCCGTCCCTGCCGAAGTAGACGCCGTTGGCGTCGGTCCTGCCCAGGGTGCGGTTCAGACCCGCGTTGACGCAGAACCAGAAGTCGCGCAGAAGAATGTGATCGGAAAGATAGGTCTCAGCATCGTTCATATAGGAGCCGTCCATAACGGCCTGCTCCGTCAGCTTTGGAGCCGTCTTGAGGACGCGGTTCTCCATCTGGGAGAAGGTCCGCTCCGGCGCAACGAGAGAGCCGACGGAAACGGCAGCCAGAAAGAGAACGAAGATGCAGACGATGAGAACGGAATATGTCTTTTTCATGCTTGCCGCCTCCTTAGAACCGGAAATACAGGAACGGGTTGTAGGTGCTGGATACCATGGACCCCGTGCAGGCCAGCAGGCCCAGGATCAGCAATACCGCGTCCACGGGGAGCCTTGCCCGTTCGGGCAGCCTCTCATGGAGATTCCTGGCGAGCGGGAGCGAGGCAAGTATGCTGACGATCAGGATCACAGCGCCGCTGCGCAGGGCGTAGAGGAAGGTCCCGTCGAAGAAGGCCTTCGCTCCTGCGCCGAACATCACGCCGAGATACCGGCCAAGGTGGCCGTAATCCTCGATCCCGAAGATCGTCCAGCCGATCATCAGCAGAAGCACCGTGTAGAGATGCCGCGTCCAGGCGGGCATGCGGTCCAGGAGCTTTTTCAGCACGAATTTTTCCAGCATCAGCAGGACGAAGAAATACAAGCCCCACGAGAGATAATTCCAGCTTGCCCCGTGCCACATACCGGTCGCCATCCAGACCACCAGCAGATTCAAAAGCCATCGGGGCTTGGAGCAGCGGTTGCCGCCCAGCGGGATGTAGAGGTAGTCGCGGAACCAGTTGGACAGGGAAATGTGCCAGCGCCGCCAGAACTCCGTGATGCTGTCAGACACATAGGGATAGCGGAAGTTCTCCAGGAACTCAAAGCCCAGCATTCTGCCCAGGCCGATCGCCATATCCGAATAGCCCGAGAAATCAAAATAGATCTGCAGACTGAAGGCCAGCACGCCCAGCCAGGCGCCAGCCACGGTGAGCTCTGCGGTCGGCACGTCGCGGAAGCCGGACCAGATCTGCCCCAGAGCATTCGCCAGGAGCAGCTTCTTGGCCAGACCGACTGTGAAGCGGAAGATGCCGGAGGCGAACCGCTCCCAGCTCACGCCCCGGCAGTCGAGCTGCTCGGCGACGTCCTTATACCGGACGATGGGTCCGGCGATCAACTGCGGGAACATGGTCACGTAGGCTCCGAAGGCGACGGGGTTCTTCTGCGCCGGAACGTCCGCGCGGTAGACGTCGATCGTGTAGCTCATCGTCTGGAAGGTGTAGAATGAGATGCCGATCGGCAGATGGATGCCCAGGACCGGGAGGAAGCCCAGACCGAGCCCCTGCAGGGATTCGGCCAGGAAATCCCAGTACTTGAAGAAAATCAGCATACCGAGATTGATGACGACGGAGACGATCAGCATCGCCTTCGCGCCGCCGGCCTTCCCTCTCGACTTCAAGGCCGCGATCACAAGGCCCGACCCGTAGTTGACCACGATGGAAAAGACCATCAGGGCGGTGTAGGCCCGTTCGCCCCAGAAGTAGAAGAACAGGGAAGAAAGCAAAAGGATCAAGGTTTTCAGCCTGCGCGGGACCAGATAGAACAGCAGCAGTACCGCTGGCAGAAACGCAAACAGAAATACAGGCGTGGAGAATACCATATAAGCAGTCCTCAGTCAAAAAACGCTCATGCAGACGGTCCGCCGGGCGGACCGTCTGCATGATGATTTCGGGTCGTTCTTATCTGGCGGCGTCGGCGAAGACGTTGTCGGGAACGGTGATGCCGGTGACATCCTTCGCCAGGACGATCATGCCGACGTAGTTGCCCAGCACGTGGACCTTGGCTTCGTTCAGCCAGTAGCCGTTCTGGGTGGGATCGCAGTAGTCGCCTTCCGCGCCTTCCTTGATGCGGGCCTCAAAGATCCCCTGGACCTTGGCAACGTCGTCCGGGTTGGCAACCTCGACCATCACGACCTCGAACGCGGCGCCGGTGACCGGGGCCATGTAGGCGACCTTCTGCTTGAACTCGATGTCGTTCAGGCCGGGATAGAAGCTGTCCAGCTCTTCGTCAGCGGCGGGAAGCAGGACTACATCTTCCGCGCAGCCGGAAATCAGATTGTTGTAGACCTCTTCGAGATTCAGAGAAACCGCAGCCGGAGCGGCCGTGGACTCGGCGGGAGCGGCGGTGGACTCGGCGGGAGCGGCGGTGCTTGCGTCGGGCGCCTTGGATTCATTGGCGGCGGGCTCCTTGGCGCAGCCGGCGAGACAGCCGAGGGCAAGGATCAGGGCGAGGGTAAGTACAGCGATTTTTTTCATGGTTTTTTCCTTCCTTTTTTTTGGAGTCTTTTTAATAGACGGGAACGGTTAAGATTTGTTCCCGTTTTTTCTTTCAGAAATAAAGTTTTTTTGGGCTCTTCCCTAATAAGTGTGGGTAGGAAAGGGCAAAAAGCGTGAAAAAATAAAGCGCCACGGAACTCCACATGTTATACTTGAAATTGTCGAGAAATC
>OMZQ01000009.1 GCA_900315595.1 uncultured Eubacteriales bacterium
GAGGGTCCACCTGTTCCCATCCCGAACACAGAAGTTAAGCTCAGGTTCGTCGACGATAGTATGCGGGTGACTGCATGTGAAAATAGATAACGCCAACACAAAAAGCATCCACGGAAACGTGGGTGCTTTTCTTTACGCTATCGTCCTTTGCCTAAAACGCCCCACCGGGGCGTTTCGTTTCATTTTTTGATGCTCATCATTTCGCCGTTCAGCACTGCTTCCCGCAGTGCTTCGCCCTCGTAGCGGAGCTTCAGCGAGAAAAACGGCGTTTCCTGTTCCAACAGGCGCAGGAAGATTTTGTCTCCTTCCCATTGGGGCAGGGCGTGAACGTTTTCCTTCGGAACCCATTCCAGAACGCCCTCGTCGCAGTCGCGCAGGCTGCCGGCGAAGTCCTTCGCGTGGAACAGGTGCATGTATTCTCCTTCCCAGCGGTCGGAGACGAAGGTCACGATCCCCACGTAGCGCGGACGGTGGAGCCGAAGCCCGGTTTCCTCGAACGCCTCGCGGCACACGCAATCCTCCGGGCTTTCGTTTTCCTGAAAGTGGCCGCCGATGCCGATCCATTTGTCCCGGTTTGCATCGTTTTCCTTTCGGACGCGATGGAGCATCAGGTAAGCCCCGTTCCGTTCGATATAACAAAGTGTTGTGTTCTGCATTAGTTGTTCACCACGATCTGTACGGCGCTGTGCAGGTTTTCGATCTGCAGCTCCGTCGCGCCCTTGGCGTATTCTCCGTCCAGGGTCCAGTCCATCTGCGGATCCGCCCAGACCGTCAGCTTTTTGGCAGGATGGAAGGCAAGCATACGAGAGTGGTAGTCCTGGGTCGTCAGGGCGTGGATCACCTCCGCCAGTGCGCTCATGTTCCGCGGATATCGAACCAGCAGCAGCTCGAAAAGACCGTCGTTCATGTCCACGATCTTCGGGTCGAGGGTCAGAATGCCGCCGACAGAAGTGGAATTGCTGACTGCGCCGAAGATGTAGTCGTCCTCCAGATCGGTCCCGTCGTCCAGGAGGGCGCGGACGCGATAGCGGCGCAGAGAGGAGAGCTCGCGGATTCCGCCGAGAACGTAGGCCAGGTGGCCGAGGGCGTTTTTGACGCTCTGGGAGGTCGAATAGGAGGTCCGCGTGAAGGCGCCGAAGGAGGCCACGTACGTGAAATACCGATTCTGGAACCGGCCCACGTCAAAGCTCGTCGGCTTGCCTGCAACGACGTCGAGCGTTGCTTGCAGCACGTTCTTGGAGAGGTTCAGACTGGCGGCGAAGTCGTTCGTGGAGCCCGCCGGGATGTAGCCGATCGGCGTCTGCGCGCCGCAGGCGACGACGCCGGAGATGACCTCGTTGAAGGTGCCGTCTCCGCCGATGCAGACAATGCGGTCCACGGACGCAGCGTATTTCGCGGCAAGGGTCGTGCCGTCGCCGCGCTTCTGCGTCATAAAGGTCAGACATTCATAGCCTGCCGCGCCGAGGATCGAGAGGATCTCGGCAAGATGGGGATTGGCCTTCTTCATTCCGGCCGCGGGATTCATAATCAAAAGCAGACGCTTCATCGTTTTTTCCTCCGAGTGATATCAGGGTGTTCAGCATTTGGTCAGGGTATGCAGCAGGAGATCCATAGCCTCCGGATAACCGTCGAAGCCATGCCCGCAGATCGTCGCAAGACAGGCGTCGCGCACGTAACTCACGGCGCGGAAGGGCTCGCGGCTGGCGGGATCGGTCAGATGGACCTCGACGGTGGGGATCCCGACGGCCAGCAGGCAGTCGCGCAGGGCGACGGAGGTGTGGGTGTAGGCGGCGGGGTTCAGGACGATACCGTCAAAGACGCCCCGCGCTTCCTGAATCCGATCCACCATCACGCCCTCATGGTTGGTCTGCACGATCTCGACGGCAATGCCCCGCCTTTCGGCGTGGGCGCGGATCATCGCGCAGAGCTCGTCATAGCTGCGGGTGCCGTAGAGCTTCGGCTCACGAAGACCGAGCAGGTTCAGATTCGGTCCGTTCAGGACCAGGAGCTTTATCATCATTTGTCCTCCTTCCACAGCGCGTACACGGCCTCCGCCGCTGCTTGCGGATCGGGAAAGCCGGAAACGGTTCGGTCCGCGCAGGCCGCATAGATCGGGTGGCGGGCAGCGTAGAGAGCCGTGAGCTTTGCCTGCGTGTCGGACAGCGGATGCGCGTCGTCCGGCGCGAGGTCGGAAAGCGGGCGATCCAGAAAGATCAGCCGTCCGTTCTGCCGCAGACGGCGGACGTTGTCCGCATCGAGAACGGCCCCGCCGCCGGTGGCGATCACCAGCCCGCTTCTGCGTGAGAGCTCGGACAAAACGGCGGCCTCCAGGGCACGGAACGGGGCTTCCCCCGCTTCGCGGATCAGCTCCGGTATGGGCTTTCCGGCGACGGAGGCTGCTTCTTCGTCGGAATCCACAAAACGCAAACCCGTTTTTTGTGCGAGCAGACGGCCGATTGTGGTTTTTCCGCTGCCCGGCATCCCGATCAGGACCAGGTTTTCCAGTTCCCGCCCCAGTCTTTGACAGACGGCGCGAACAGTCTGTTCCGCGACCGGAAGCCCGGTGAACAGGGCGCAGCTTGCGGCGGCCTGTCGGACCAGCATCTCAAGCCCGCCGACGGCAGGGATCCCCCGTGCCTGCGCTTCCAGGACCAGACGGGTCCGAAGCGGGTTGTAGAGCACGTCGGCCACGCCTTGCAGACGGGAAAACGGTGCGAGTGAAATGGGGCAGGCGTCCGGCTCCGGCGTCTTGCCCACGGGCGTCGTGTTGATCAGATAGTCGAAATCCCTGCACGAGGCGGCAGCCTGTGCGTAGGTCACGGCTCCCTCGCGCCCGGTGCGGCTGACACGGATGATCGCCGCGGCTCCACAGTCCTCGGCAACGGCGGCGGCGGTTCTGGAGGTTCCGCCCGTTCCGAGGATCAGGACCTTTCTGCCGCGCAGTTCAAAGCCTGCGCGTTCGAGCAGGCCCCGCAGACCAAGGTAGTCGGTGTTATAGCCGATGCATTTTCCACCCCGGCAGACGACGGTATTCACGGCCCCGATCGCAGCGGCATGCGGGTCCACCGCGTCAAGATAGGGCAGGATCTCGCGCTTGAAGGGCAGGGTGACGTTCAGACCGTCAAAGTCCTCGGTTTCCAGAAACGACGCCAGTCCGTCCGGGGCAAGCTGACGCAGACCGTAGGCGTACCGTCCGAAGGCCGCGTGAATGGCGGGGGAGCGGCTGTGCGAAACGTCCGTTCCGATCAGATAGCAGTTCATCCCTCGGCCTCCGCCAGCAGGTCGCAGAGCACCAGAGCCGTTACGGCGGTCTGGACGATGGCGGCCCGCGGGGCGATGGCCGGATCGTGGCGGCCCTGGACGGTGATCTCCGCGTCCGATCGGCTCGCAAGGCTGACGGTCCGGCGCGGCGTTCGGATCGTAGGCGTCGGCTTGACGACCGTCCGAACGATCAGCGGCATGCCGTTTGTAATGCCGCCGTTGACGCCTCCGTTGTGGTTGGCTGCCGTAACGACGCGGTCTCCGTCCATCCGGATGGGGTCGTCAGCCTCACTGCCGCGAAGGTCTGCAAGCGCGAAGCCGGCTCCAAATTCCACGCCCTTGACCGCGGGGATCGAGAACAGGGCGTGGGCCAAAAGTCCCTCCACCGTGTCAAACCAGGGCTCACCGAGCCCGGCGGGCAGGCCGGTGACTGCGGTTTCCAGCACGCCGCCCACGCTGTCGCCCGCTTCAGCGGCGGAAAGAATGGCCTCGCGCATGGCGCGGCCCCGTTCCGGGTCGAGCACCGGGAACGATGCGTGCGACAGAGCCGTCAGGTCGGCGGGAAGGTCGGAAAAGCCGCGATCCTCCACGCCGCCGCAGCGGGCCAGATGGGTCCCGATGCGGATGCCTCCGGCCTCCAGCGCCGGGAGCACGACGCCTGCCGCCGCGACCAGCGGCGCAGTCAGCCGTCCGGAGAGGTGTCCGCCGCCGCGCGGATCGGCAAAGCCCCGATACTTGACGAAGGCGGTATAATCCGCGTGACCGGGCCGGGGCGTATCGGCAAGATCGCGGTAATCGCCGCTTCTTGCCTGGGTATTTGGAATCAGAATGCAGAGCGGAGCCCCTGTCGTACGGCCCTGATAGACGCCGCTGACGATACGGAAGGGATCCGGCTCAACGCGGGCCGTGGCCGTCGGTCCATTGGGTCGGCGGCGGGCAAGCAGATCCGAGATCCGGGCAGCGTCCACCGGCAGACCCGGCTTCAGGCCGTCCAGAACGCAGCCGATCTCCGCACCGTGGCTCTCTCCGAAAAGGGTCACGGTCAGTCGGGTTCCGAAGGTGTTGCGCATCGCAGAGGTCCTCCTTGTTCAGCGATTGAGAAGCAGCCCGTTCAGCATCGGGCGGAGATCGGAAAGCGACGCCGTTTCCATGCGCCACCGGCCGATTTCGTCCACGCGGACGGTTTGGATGCCGCCGGCGTCGGCCTTTTTATCGTGGGAAATGGCAGAAAGAGCGATTTCCGGGTCAAACTCCGCCCGGATGGGCAGACCGAGGTCGGTCAGTGCCGCCTCCACCTGCCGGCGCAGGTGCGGCGCGCACATCGGGAGCATCCCCAGACCGACGCATTCGCCGTGCAGAAGTTTTCCGCCGCAGGCAGCCTCGATCCCGTGACCGAGGGTGTGTCCGAAATTCAAAACGCGGCGCAGGCCGGCCTCCCGTTCATCCTGCTCCACGACCGCGAGCTTCACGGCCAGAGCCCGCAGGAGGGCGTCCCGCAGGGGCGGCAGGGGCTGGCGGAGCAGAGCGAACAGAGCAGGGTCTGAGGTAAGCGACATTTTCAGAATCTCCGCCAGGCCGTTGGCAAGCTGGCGGGGCGGAAGCGTTTTCAGCACGGTCGTGTCGATCAGGACGGCCCGCGGCTGCCGGAACGCGCCGACGGCGTTCTTGACGCCGCCCAGGTTCAGGGCAGTCTTCCCGCCGACGGAGGCGTCCGCCATCGCAAGCAGGGTTGTGGGGATCTGGTAGCAGTCGATTCCCCGCAGATAGGATGCGGCGGCAAAGCCCGCAAGGTCTCCGACGACCCCGCCGCCCACGGCAGCCACGCAGTCGCACCGCTTCAGCCCGGCGCTCTGCATCCGCTGTAAGAGGTCTGCCCAGACGGAGACGGACTTGCTGCCCTCTCCGGCCGGGACCGTGACGATCAGCGGGGACGCGCAGCGCGCCGCAAGCGTTGCGGCATATGCAGACGGCGTTCCGTCGTCCGTGACGATGCAGACCCTTCGGTTCAGATCAAGATACCGGTCCGCTTCGTGCAGCGCGCCGTCCTTCAGATAGATCGGGCAGACTGTCTCCGCCAGTTGGACGCAAAGGTCCGCGCGGGAGAGGAGCTTTTCCTGATAGGCGCGGGAGACCGCCATCTGCTTCCGCAGGAGGGCGGCATAGCCGGGCCGCAGATCCGGGTCAGCGATCCGGCAGACGTTCCGTTCCAGAATCGCCTGCTCCCGTGCTGCGTCCCGGACGGGCAGACCCTCCGCCTGTTTCCGGGCGGCAATGTCGCGCACCACGGTCATCCGCTGCGCGTAGAGCGCCGCCATTTCCGCGTCCAAGCGGTCAATTTCCGCTCTGTCCCGCTCCAAGGGCTTCATTTGCGTCCCTCCCGAACCGTTTTTTTCATTATACCAGATTCAAAAGCGGAATACAACCGTAGATTCGTTACAGTTTTTTTGGATTATGGCTTGCGCTTCCGGGCATTCAGATATATAATAGGAGCACAGAATCAACTGAAATGCGGGAAAAAAGTCCAATGGTGTTAAGTCAAGATAGGATTTGAAAAAGATTTTGCTAAAGAACAGCAGAATTTGCCGAAGTTAGCAGAAACAGGCCGCACGCAAACAGGCCCTGCCCTGGAACGTTTTCAAAACAGGGCCGACAGGCCAGCGTCAGCTTTCAGCTCACGCCGGGATATACAGGCGGTTGTCCTTCATCAAACGGAAGAGCAACCTGACCAGTTTTCTGGCAGTTAACGCGAGTGCACGCTTGTGCTGGTGGTGCCGCACCTCTTTGTACTTGAGGTTGTAGTACCGCTGAAATTCGGAGTCGCATCCTCTCACGGAATTCGCAGCTTCCAGCAGGTAGTAACGCAGGAAACGGTTGCCGGATTTAATGAGACGGGTGTCCTCAGCGTCAAATATGCCTGACTGGTGTTTATTCCAGACGAGGCCGGCGTATTTGGCCACAGATGCATGAGATTGGAACCGGCGAATATCTCCAATCTCGGCAATGATCCCGGCGGAATAGACCTTGCCAATCCCGGGGACAGAGATGATCGTATTGGGAATGATCTCGAACTGCTTTTGAATGGCGGCCTCGAGCTCCTTGATCTGGCCCTGCAAGGCCCGGATACCGGCAATCGAGACAGACATTGCCTGGTTCACAGAGTCGTTTACCGTTTTAGGAAGACGGTACGAGCCTCTGGCGGCAGCCTGAATGATTTTGGCAGTTTCATCCGGGTTGGCGAACCTGCCGCGGCTGGCGGCGTGGAGGAAGGCTGAGATGTTCTCCAACTCGGCATTGGCAAGGTCATCCACGGTTTCAAAACTTTCCATGAGGGCAAAGGTGGAGGAAGCGGTGTTAATTACGTCGCTGCTCTGCGCCAGGCCGGAGCATTTCTTGA
Organism: uncultured Eubacteriales bacterium; assembly: GCA_900315595.1. Lineage (GTDB taxonomy): Bacteria > Bacillota > Clostridia > Oscillospirales > Oscillospiraceae > JAFRPC01. The sequence goes on from OMZQ01000009.1 coordinate 6,656, forward strand.
ACAAGAGGTTCCCAAAGCGCTGCTTCTCTCTGGCAAGGTTCTGCACAGCGTAGAATCTGGCTCGGGTCAGGGTTTTGAGCGCTTCGTACCGGTAATCGTCGCAGTAGACCTCGTTCTTGATTCGACCAAAGCGCAGGGCGTCGGCAATCACAAAGGCGTCGACCCAGTCGGTCTTCGGCAGATCGTTGTAGGATTCCTTGAACTTGCTGACCTGCTTCGGATTCAGGACGTGGATCTTCCGCTGAAATCTGCCGAGGCTTCCGTCCTCGCGGATAGCGTGAACGAGCCCATCTCCGTAGATGGAGGTTGCCTCCATACCGATCTGAACGGTGTCGAGGCCGAGCTTGTCCATGGCAGCGACGATCCGTTTGGACACATCCCAGTAACCGCCGAGGGTGTTCCCAATAGCGAAGGTGCTGAACAGCTCGCCGTCAGGCCGCATGATGTACGCTACGTTTCCTCTGCTGCCCACATCAATGCCAACGTAAAGTTGATCCATAGTTTTCACCACCCTTCTGTGTTGGATTCTCGGTCAACAGGCTTTGAGATACCCGTGGCAACCGGAGCATCAACAACCTCGCGTATCAGAATCCCGCCGAAGCGGACCAATGCGACGGCTCCCACTGCAAGAGGAGCGGTCCGGCCTTCGGCAAACAGCCAATGTGTCTGAAGCTAACTTCCGGCCCAGGGGAACAGACTTTCTATGAAGCAGCCTTGCGGCTCAACGGGGGGTGAAAGAACTTGCCCTGCCGACCAACAGCATTATACCACGGGCATTTCAAAGCCTGTTGAAAACATTTGGAAGTGTGTACAGGGACGCACTCTAAACTATCCTGAAGCTTATTATACGAGGGGGTGTTCCCATGGAAAACAAGCCGAAGCTTGAGCTGGTTGAGGTCAGCAGGCGTACCCACCGCAGCAGCGGCGCGGAAGATGGACGACCTTCCTCGGAGAACGGCGAGGCGCGGCCCCGCCGCCGTCAGGATGGCTCCGGGGAGCACCGCCGCCGGATGCAGGAGAGCAGGGGAGAAGAGGTTCGCCGCCAGAGCTCCAGACGCTACAAGGACTACGGAAGCGTCAGCCTGGGCCAGCTCCCGTCCCGCGCCGCAGACGAGGTCGCGCCGGAGACCGCCGCGCACCCCGCTTCCGATATTCCCGCCGTCCCGTCCGCTGGGTCCGAACGGACGGAGGATCGATACGCGTTCGTCCTGAAACGGAAATTCCGCAAACGCAACCGGTTCGTCCCCTTCCTGGTTTTCGGAGGTCTGGCCGTGCTGCTCGTCGGTCTGCTGCTGGCGGTTCTGCTCCGCGGCGGCGGGCAGTCGGAAAAGCCCCTGCCCCGTCCGGAGGAGGATTCCCTGTCTCAGGAGGACGTCAGCGAAAACGAGGACGAAATGATCGAGACAAATTGAAAAACCAATGCCGGCCCTCAGGCAATACCCGAGAGCCGGCTTTTTCACAGGAGGAATTATGGTAAACTATCATACGCACACGCCCCGCTGCCACCACGCTGAGGGCAGTGAGCGGGAATACGTCGCCGCGGCAATCGAAGCGGGCTTTACGACGCTCGGCTTCTCCGACCACGCCCCGTATCTCTTTCCGAGCGGCTACGTTTCGTCGATCCGAATGCTGCCGGAAGAGCTGCGCGGCTATTGTGATACCATCCTTGCCCTGCGGGAGGAGTTCCGGGGGAGGATCGAGATCCGCCTGGGGCTCGAAATGGAGTATTACCCCGACCTGTTCGCGGCGCAGATGGATTTTCTGAAGGATTATCCGCTGGAATATCTGCTTCTGGGCCAACATGCCCTCTATAACGAGATGGAGCGCGTCTACTCGGGCCGCCCGACGAAGGACCCGGACCTCCTGCGGCAGTACGTCGATCAGGTGATCGAAGGGCTGGAAACCGGCGTCTTTACCTATCTGGCCCATCCGGACTTGATCAACTTCATCGGCTCGCCGGAAGAATATGACTGCCAGATGCGCAGGCTTTGCCGGGCGGCAAACCGGCTTGGCATCCCGGTAGAGGTCAATCAGCTCGGCCTGGCCGAAGGCAAGCAGTATCCGAATCCGGTTTTCTGGCGTCTGGCCGCAGAGGAGGGCGTGACCGCCGTTCTCGGCGTGGACGCTCACTGCCCGGCGGATCTCTCTGACGCCGCCGGGCGGGAAGCGGCGCGGCAGTTTGCCGCAGACTGCGGCATCCGGCTGACGGAGGAGCTCACCCTGCGCCGCGTCGCGCTCGGATAAGAAATGAATTCCGGCCCTGCATTCGCCGTGCGGTGAATGCAGGGCCGGACAGGGCGGGTCAGTCGTCGTCCGGGACCTCGACGTCGATGCCGAGCTCGCTGGGCAGGAAGCGGGGGCAGACGTTCTCGCTGGTCATGATGACGGAAGCTGCCAGGAAGGAGCCGATCTCGCAGGCCTCGGCAAGGGTCTTGCCGTAGGTCAGGCCGACGGCCACGCCCGCGCAGAAGGCGTCGCCCGCGCCGGTGGTGTCCTTGACGATGACGTTTCTCGCCGGGCAGTAGCCCTTGTAGCCGAACGTGTCGGCGTAAACCGCACCCTTGTCGCCCAGTGTGATGATCATGCTGGGAATCCTGGCCCGGCGGACCTTCTCGGCCAGGATGGCCTCCATCTCAGGAATGGACTTGCCGGAGTAGTCGTCGGAGAACAGAATACCGGCCTCCTGACGGTTGCAGATGAAGCAGGCCGTGTCCTGCAGGAAGTCGCGGCGCTCCACGGCGATCGACATATTGGCGACGACGGCGTAGATCGGCTTGCCGTACTTCTTTGCCAGCCGGAAGGCACGCTTGATGATCTCCTTGTCCAGACAGATCTCGATCACGATGCTGTCGGCGTTGGAGAAGATTTCGTCGCCCTTCTCGTCCAGCAGGTCGATCAGCGGGCTCATGTCGGGCCGTTGGGAGATGGATGCCACAACGTCACCGCCGTGGTCAAAGACCGCCAGCCAGGTGCCCATGCCGTTGCGGACCGGAAGAATGTAGTCGGTGTTGACCTTGTGGCTCCGCAGCTTGCGGATGACTTCCTCGCCGACGCCGTTCTTGTCCACCAGACTGACGTAGGTGGGCCGCAGCTCCACGTTGGCAATGTCCTCCGCCACGTTGCGGCTCACGCCGCCGTGAACCTCCTCGATCCAACCGACGTTCCGACCCTGGGGAATATACTTGTCCATGGGGAACCCCTTCGTGTCCACGAACACCGCGCCAATGACCACAATACCCATGCAAGGAAGCCTCCTGTCATTTATATTTGCTTCATTGTATCATCGTTCCCGGAAAAATTCAACAGAAAGTGTTTCTTTTTTCGAAGGAATGTGGTATGATAACGAAAACGAAAGGAGGGGAGCGCCTTGGATCCGCAGCTTTGTGAAACCTGCTGGCACTACGATTACGACGAGGAAGCCGACGAATACTTCTGCCGCATGGATCTCGACGAGGACGATTACTACCGCGTCTTCGCCACCCCCAACGGCCGCTGCCCCTACTATCAGAAGGGCGACGAATACTACCTGCCGCGGCACCAATAGCGCCGCAGGGAAATCAAGAGGACGACCCATGAATTTTTCCATCACGACCCTCGGCTGCAAGGTCAACCAGTACGAGACCCAGGCCATGGAGCAGGCTCTTACGGCGCTGGGGCACGTTGAGGTCCGGCCGGAGGAGGCCTGCGACTTCTGCATCGTCAATACCTGCACGGTCACAGCGGTGGCTGACAAGAAAAACCGAAACGTCATCCGCCGTCTGCGCAAGCTCCACCCGGACGCCGTGCTTGCGGTCTGCGGCTGCTACAGCCAGATCCGCCCGGAGGACGTTCGCGCCCTGGGCGTGGACGTCATCTCCGGCTCCGGCGACCGCACCGGCTTTCTGGACCTGGTCCTGACCACGGTCCGGGACCGGCAGAAGCGGGAATCCGTAGACGAGGCGCTGCATCGGCACAGCTTTGAGATCCTGCCCGCCGGCGGCCTGGCTGCCCGAACCCGCGCCATGCTCAAGGTCCAGGACGGCTGCAACAACTTCTGCTCCTACTGCATCATTCCGTACGCCCGCGGCCCGGTCCGCAGCCTGCCTCTGGCCGAAGCCAAAGTCCAGGCGGCGGCGCTTGCCGCCGAGGGCTACCGCGAGATCGTTGTGACCGGCATTGAAATTGCCTCCTGGGGCTGGGATTTCCGGGACGGCAGCAGGCTAACCGACCTGCTGACCGCGATCCTGAAGACCGTTCCCGGCGTCCGGGTCCGGCTGGGTTCTCTGGAACCCCGGATCATCGATGAGGATTTCTGCCGATCTCTTTCCGGCTTTTCGAACCTCTGCCCGCACTTCCATCTCTCCCTGCAATCCGGCTCCGACGCCGTTTTGAAGCGGATGAACCGGAAATACGACTCCGCCCGCTATTATGAAGGCGTGGAGCTGCTTAACCGGTATTTCCCGGGCTGTGCCGTGACCACAGACCTCATTACAGCCTTTCCCGGCGAGACGGAGGCGGAATTTGCCGAGAGCCTGGCGTTCATCCGAACCTGCGGTCTGGCTGCCGTCCACGTCTTTCCATACTCCCGCCGCCCCGGGACCCCGGCGGACAAGCTCCCCGGTCAGCACCCCAAAGCGGTCAAGGAGGCGCGCTCCGCCGCCGCCATCGCCGCCGCCGCCGAACTGAACCGGAGCTTCCGGGAGGCAATGGTCGGATCGGTGCAGCAGGTCCTCTTTGAGGAGACCGACGGCCCCGACTGGACCGGCCACGCGCCGAATTCCATCCGGGTTTACGCCCCCGGCGCAAATCTTCACAATCAGGTACTGCCCGTGCGGATCACCGCCCTCGATCGGGACGGTCTGCGCGGAGTAATTCAACCGAAGGAGGAAATCAAATGAAACTGAAATCCATTCTTGCCCTGCTCCTTGCCCTCGGCCTGCTGCTTGCGGGCTGCAAGTCGAAGTCTGAGCCCGCCGCGTCGGAGAAGCCGAGCACCGTCCCGTCGAAAACGGATGCTGCGACCGGCGAGACGAAGGCGTTCAGCATGGACGACGTCAAAGCCGAGATCGACAGCAAATCCGTCTCCGACTTCACCGAGAGCAGCGAGCCGACGGACTACGTGAAGCTGACCATCGCCGATTACGGCGAGCTGGTTCTGCGTCTGCGGCCCGACGTTGCGCCGATCAGCGTGGAGAATTTCAAGGGCCTGGTTGCCAAGGGCTACTATGACGGCAAGCTCTTCCACCGGGTCTACCCCGGCTTTATGATCCAGGGCGGTTCCGAGAACGGCGACGGCCTGCCCGGCAGCGAACCCTCGATCAAGGGCGAGTTTGCCTCGAACGGCGTGGAGAACCCCCTCTCCCACGTCCGCGGCGTCCTGTCCATGGCCCGTGCGACCCCGCCCGACTCCGGCTCGACCCAGTTCTTCCTGATGCATGCCGACTACATCGGCCTCGACGGCAATTACGCTGCCTTCGGCTACGTCGTGGCGGGGCTCGATACGGTGGATCAGGTCTGCAAGGTGGAGCTGACCTACAACGGCAGCGAGCTGTCCCGGCCCGTGACGCCCGTCGTTTTGACGTCCGCGGTGTTCGTAACACCGAATCAATAATACATATCTGCAAGGAGGAAAAAACAATGGCATTCGATATCAAAAAGATCGTGGAAGACATCGTCAGCAAGATCAAGAACGACAAGGACATCGGCGAGAAGTTCCAGAAGGACCCCACGAAGACCGTTGAAGGTCTGATCGGCGTCGATCTGCCCGACGATCAGGTCAACGGCGTGGTTGAGGCGGTCAAGAGCAAGATCAACCTGGACGGCGTGGTCGGCAAGCTCGGCGGCCTGTTCGGCAAATAAGCCCTTCCAACAAGCGCGGCCCCCTGTTCCGGATGGAACAGGGGGCCGTTCTTTGGATGATCGGATCACGCGCGGTTTGCTTCGCAGAAGGCGCGGATGTTGGAGGGATTCTCCACGCGCTGGATCTCCTTGCCGCCGTCGAGAACCAGCAGGGTCGGAGCCTGGCGGACGCCGTATTGCTTTGCAAGGGCGGGGTCCTTGTCCACGACCACGGTATCGTAGCTCAGACCGGCGTCAGCGAGGAATTTCTTCGCCATGACGCACTTCGGACAGGTGGAGGTGGTGAACAGCAGCAGACCGGTGGCGGGCGCCTGCGCAGTCTCCGGCGCTTTCTTCGTCTCCAGCTTGACCGCGGAGGGAGCGGCTGCGGGGGCGGCTGCGGCGGGCTGGTCGAAGGTCACGTTCTGATTGAAGCTGTGGGCATAGGAGACGCCGAGGTCGTAAACCTTGCGGTCCTTGAATTCCTGCGCCTTGCCGTCGTTCCAGTTCTGGACCGGGCGGTAGTATCCGGTGATGCGGCTGTAGACCTCGGTCTTCTGACCGCAGTGCGGGCAGACGTACTGCTCGCCGGCCAGATACCCGTGCTCGCGGCAGACGGAGTAGGTGGGGGACAGGGTGTAATAGGGCAGGCGGTAGTTCTCCGCGATCTTGCGGACCAGGTTTGCGGCGGCCTTCCAGTCGGGCAGCTTCTCGCCCAGGAAGGCGTGGAAGACGGTGCCGGAGGTGTAGAGCGTCTGGAGCTCGTCCTGAATGTCCAGGGCGGAGAAGACGTCCTCGGTGTAGCCCACGGGCAGATGGGAGGAGTTGGTGTAGTAGGGCGTGCCGTTCTCGTTCGCGGTGATGATGTGCGGGAAGTCGGCCTTATCGTGCTTGGCGAAGCGGTAGGTGGTGGACTCGGCGGGGGTGGCCTCCAGGTTGTAGAGGTCGCCGTACTGCTCCTGATAGTCCTTGAGCCGCTCGCGCATATGGTTCAGGACTTCCTTGGAGAACTCCTGGGTCTCGGGATGGGTCATGTCCTTGCGCAGCCAGTTGGCATTCAGACCCATCTCGTTCATGCCGATCAGACCAATCGTGGAGAAGTGGTTCTCAAAGGTGCCGAGATAGCGCTTGGTGTAGGGGTAGAGACCCTCCTGAAGGAGCTTGGTAATGACGTTGCGCTTGATCTTCAGCGAGCGGGCCGCAAGATCCATCAGCTTGTCCAGACGCTTGTAGAAATCGGCCTCGTCCTTGGCCTGATAGGCGATGCGGGGCAGGTTGATCGTCACAACGCCCACGGAGCCGGTGGACTCGCCGGAGCCGAAGAAGCCGCCGGACTTCTTGCGCAGCTCGCGCAGGTCCAGACGCAGACGGCAGCACATCGAGCGGATGTCGCTCGGCTCCATGTCGGAGTTGACGTAGTTGGAGAAGTAGGGCGTGCCGTACTTGGAGGTCATCTCGAACAGGAGCTTGTTGTTCTCCGTCTCGGACCAGTCAAAGTCGCGGGTGATGGAGTAGGTGGGAATCGGATACTGGAAGCCGCGCCCGTTGGCGTCGCCCTCGATCATGACCTCGATGAAGGCCTTGTTGATCATATCCATTTCCTTCTTGCAGTCCTTGTATTTGAAGGGCATCTCCTTGCCGCCGACGATGGCGGGCAGCTCGGCCAGGTCGTTGGGAACGGTCCAGTCGAGGGTGACGTTGGAGAACGGCGCCTGCGTGCCCCAGCGGGAGGGGGTGTTCACGCCGTAGATGAAGGATTCCACGCACTTCTTGGTCTGGTCGTAGCTCAGATTGTCCACCTTGACAAAGGGAGCCAGATAGGTATCAAAGGAGGAGAAAGCCTGGGCGCCGGCCCATTCGTTCTGCATGATGCCCAGGAAGTTGACCATCTGGTTGCAGAGCGTGGCCAGATGCTTGGCCGGAGCGGAGGTGATCTTGCCGGGAACGCCGCCCAGACCTTCCTGAATGAGCTGCTTCAGACTCCAGCCGGCGCAGTAGCCGGTCAGCATCGACATATCGTGGATGTGGAAGTCGCAGTTGCGGTGGGCGTTGGCGATCTCGTCGTCGTAGATCTCGCTCAGCCAGTAGTTGGCGGTGATGGCGCCGGAGTTGGAGAGGATCAGACCGCCGACGGAGTAGGTGACGGTGGAGTTTTCCTTCACGCGCCAGTCCATGACCTTGAGATACTGGTCCACGACGTTCTTGTAGTCGATCATGGTCTCGGAGACGTTGCGCAGCTTTTCGCGCTGGCGGCGGTAGAGGATGTAGGCCTTGGCGACGTCCTCGTAGCCCGCGCGGCCCAGAACGGATTCCACGCTGTCCTGGATGTCCTCCACGGCGATCTCGCCGTCCCTGATCTTCTTTTCGAAGTCCGCAGTGACCTTCAGCGCCAGAAAGTCGATGGTGTCGTCGTTATACTGCTTTTCCAGGGCGTCAAAGGCCTTCTTGATCGCTGTGCTGATCTTCGTAATGTCAAAGTCAACGACCTTGCCGTTGCGCTTGATGATACGGTACATGGGAAATTCTCTCCTTTTCTCTGTCGTTCGGTGTATTTATAATTGTAGGTTATTTGGTGTCCTATAATCAGGACGGTTAACCGTCCTGCCCGCGGAGGCGCGCCTTCGGCAGGAAGGGCAGAGCCGCCTCCAGACAGGCCTTCGCCTTCTCGGGCGAGGCTGCGTGCATGCCGCCGGCCAGAATGTCGCCGGAATCCACGAAGCCCTGGATGAAATAGGGCTCGTCTCCGCCGATCCAGCGGCCGATGGATTCAAAGTCCTCCGGCTCGTGGAGCTCGTCCACCAGGGTGGTGCGGAACTCGAAGGCCGTCTTCCCGCCCATCAGGATCGAGACGCTCCGCTCGATCTGCGGCAGGATGCCGCGCACGCCCGCCGTCTGCTCGTACTTTTCACGGGCGTTTTTGATGTCCATTGCCACGTAGTCCGCCAGACCCTCGTCCAGCACGGCGGCAAGCCGGTCGGGGAAGGCCCCGTTCGTATCCAGCTTGACCGCGTAGCCGATGGCGCGAATCTTCCGCAGAAGCTCGGGCAGATCGGGGTGGAGCAGGGGCTCGCCGCCCGTGATCGCCACGCCGTCCAAAAGCCCCTGGCGCTTGCGCAAAAACGCAAAAAAATCGTCCTGGCGCAGCTCCGGAACCTCTGGGCTGACCACCAGGCTGCTGTTGTGGCAGAAGGGGCAGCGGAAATTACAGCCGACGGTGAAGACCGTGCAGGCCACGCGCCCCGGAAAATCCAGGAGCGTCATCTTTTGCAGACCGCCCAGCTTCATCGGCATACCTCCTGTGGATAACCATGTGGAAAATGTGTGGAAATCAGTGGAAAAGAAACCACAACATCTTGTGGCCGATAAATAGAATACCCCCAATCCGTGGATTTGTCAACCCCTATTCTCGGAAATCCCGGAAAAGATTTTCCGGCGGGATCCCGGGGATCCACCGCTGGATTTCCGAGGGTGAATTTCGTGCGCGAAAGCAAGCCTTGAGAACCGGAAGCGGAGAATCGGAAACGGACCGCCCGGCGGGCGATCCGCCTGCCGACCGCGATCCGGTTTCCGGTACGCAGGCTCGGCGTTTGCCAATTTTTTTCTTGACAAGCAACGGGTCTTGTGGTACTTTTTACATAGCAAATCATCGGATGATGGATCCGGGAGAGACCGTGAAAATCACGGCGCCGAAGGGGTAGTGCGAGAGCTCTCAGGCAGAAGGACCGGATTCGGACGAAACACCGTAAAGTGTGCGTGGCACACGCCGTAGGTGCAACCCGCGCACGGCGCGCGGGGAATCTCTCAGGCTTAAAACGGTGGCACGGCAGCCCCTGTTCGGAGGCTGGGCTGTGCCGCCGTTTTTTGATAAACACGTCCGTGATACAATTTCCAATACACAGGAGGTAATTCCATGAGCGAACTCAAGCGTACCCAGCTCTATGACGCCCACGTCGCCGCAGGCGGCACGATGGTGGACTTCGGCGGTTGGGAAATGCCCATCCAGTACCCCACCGGCATCGTGGCCGAGCATCTGTACACCCGTCAGTACTGCGGCATTTTCGACGTCTCCCACATGGGCAGACTGCTGATCGAAGGCCCGGACCGGGTCAAGTTCCTGCAGCACGTCCTCACCAGCAACGTCGAGGCCCTGACACTGAACAAGGCCCAGTACTGCATCATCCCCAACGAAAACGGCTCCGCCGTGGACGATGCCTACCTTTATCAGTTTGAGGAAGACCGTTATCTTCTGGTCGTCAACGCCTCCAATACCGACAAGGACCTGGCCTGGTTCGAGCCCATCGTGAAGAACTACGACTGCACGATCCGCAACATCACCAACGAGACCATCTCCATCGCCGTTCAGGGTCCCAAGAGCGGCGAGATCCTGGCCAAGCTGGCCGGCGTCGAGGACGTCACCGCCCCCGCCCGCAACAACCTCTCCATCCTGGATCTGGAGGGCCACAAGACCTGGATCGCCCGCACGGGCTATACCGCTGAGCCCATCGGCTATGAGATCTTCCTGAAGAACGAGGACGCCATGTGGGCATGGAACCGCCTGATGGAGCTTGGCGCGAAGCCCGCCGGTCTCGGCGCGCGCGACACCCTCCGCATGGAAGGCATGCTCCCGCTCTACGGCGACGAGCTTGGCGTGGACGAGGACGGCAAGGAAATGCCGATCTTTGCCCTGGCGCTTGCCCGCTTCGCAGTCTCCTTCGACCCGGCGAAGGGCGACTTCATCGGCCGCGCCGCACTGGAGAAGCAGGCTGAGGCGCAGACCGCCTTCCGTGAGAAGCGCGGCACCGCTGCGGATCTGGAGATCCTGCCCAAGCGCGTCCGTCCCATCGCTCTGATGGACCGCGGCGTCATGCGTCACGGCATGGCGATCTACCAAAACGGCGAGAAGATCGGCTACGTCACCAGCGCCACCATGATCCCCTACTTCAAGACCGAGGGCGAGGGCGAGAACCTCCGCCTGACCGAGGAGACCGCCAAGCGCGCCATCGGCATCGCCTACATCACCTCTGACGTCCTCACCAACAGCGAGGTCGAGGTGGACGTCCGCGGCAAGCGCCTGAAGGCCGTCATCCCCCTGAAGCACATCGCCAACAATGTTCCCCCTTACGTCATCCCTGTCATCGCCCATAATTGAGGCAACTCAATACATTATAATAAAATCTGAACGATCAAACGGAGGTAACTTACAATGACTTATCCCAACGAACTGCTCTACACCAAGTCCCATGAATGGCTCAAGGAAGCCGACGGCATTGCCGAGGTCGGCATCAGCGAATTCGCGCAGGACGCCCTGGGCGACGTGGTTTTCATCAACCTGCCCGAGGTCGGCGATGAAGTCGTCGCCGGCGAAGCCTTCGGCGACGTCGAGTCCGTCAAGGCCGTTTCCGACCTGCAGAGCCCCGTTTCCGGCATCGTCTGCGAGATCAACGAGGAGCTGATCGACGCCCCCGAGATGCTGAACTCCGATCCCTACGGCGCGTGGATCATCCGCGTCAAGGACGTCACCGACAAGGAAGAGCTGATGGACGCCGATGCGTACGAAGCTTTCTGCGCCGAGGAGGGCTAAATGGGAAGCTACGTTCCTGCAACCGCCGCCGAGCGGCGGGAAATGCTGCAGGCCATCGGGATGAGCTCCGAAAAAGAGCTCTACTCCGACGTTCCGGCTTCGATGCTGCTTGACCGGCCGCTGGACATCCCCGCCGGCATGAGCGAGCTCGAGGTCCGCGCCAAGATGGAAGCCATGGCCGCGAAAAACCGCGTCTATGACGTCGTCCTGCGCGGCGCCGGCGCCTATGACCACTACATCCCCAGCATTGTCAAGTATATTCCCGCGAAGGAAGAGTTCCTGACCGCCTACACGCCCTACCAGGCCGAGATGAGCCAGGGCATCCTCCAGTCCATCTTTGAGTATCAGACCATGATCTGCCAGCTCACCGGCATGGACGTCTCCAACGCCTCCGTCTACGACGGCGCAACCGCCGCCGCCGAGGCTGCCGCCATGTGCCGTGACCGCAAGCGCACCGTGACCCTGATCTCCGCTTCCGTCCACCCCGACACCATCAACACCGTCCGCACCTACTGCTTCGGCACGGGTCATGAGCTGCGCGTCGTTCCCTGCAAGGATGGCCGTACCGATCCCGAGGCCCTCAAGGAAATGCTGACCCCCGACGTGGCCTCCGTGATCGTGCAGAGCCCGAACTTCTTCGGTCAGATCGAGGACGCCAAGGCCCTGGGCGAGCTCGTCCACGCAGCCAAGGCGCAGTACATCCTCTCCTTCAACCCCATCAGCCTTGCCATTATGGCCACGCCGAAGGAATGCGGCGCGGACATCGCCGTTGGCGAAGGCCAGCCCCTCGGCCTGCCGATGGCTTGGGGCGGCCCGTACCTGGGCATCATGACCGCCACCAGCCGCATGATGCGCAAGCTGCCCGGCCGAATTGTGGGCGAGACCACTGACGACGCCGGCAACCGTGCCTACGTCCTCTCCCTGCAGGCCAGAGAGCAGCACATTCGCCGCGAGAAGGCCAGCTCCAACATCTGCTCCAACGAGGCCCTCTGCGCCCTGACCGCCGGCCTGTATCTGGCCACCGTCGGCCCCGACGGCCTGCGCCAGGTCGCCAAGCAGTCGATGGCAAAGGCTCATTACCTTGCCGACGCTCTGTGCGCGATCCCCGGCGTCAGCCTCAAGTACAACGGCCCCTTCTTCCATGAATTCGTCACCGTCCTGCCCAAGCGGGAGGAGGTCCTTGCCGCGCTGGACGAGGCCGGCATCCTGGGCGGTCTGCCCGTGGAGGAAGGCGTGCTCTGGTGCGCCACCGAGAAGGTGACCAAGGCCCAGCTCGACAAAGCTGTCGCCATCGTAAAGGAGGTGCTCGCATGAAGCTGATTTTTGAGAAGAGCATATCCGGCCGCAAGTCCAGTCTGCTGCCCGCGTGCGACGTGCCCGAGGTCGAGCTTGACGCCGCCTATCAGCGCCAGACCGAGCTTCCCCTGCCCGAGCTCTGCGAAACCGACGTTTCCCGCCACTATACCCAGCTCTGCCAGCGGGTCCACGGCGTGAACTGCGGCTTCTATCCCCTGGGCTCCTGCACCATGAAGTACAATCCCCGCATCAACGAGGAAATGGCTGCTCTGCCCGGCTTCACCTCCATCCACCCGCTCGCGCCTGCGGCCTCCGTCAAGGGCTGCCGCGAGGTGTACGAGACCGCCGCCCGCTATCTCTGCGAGATCTCCGGCATGGACGGCATGACCTTCCAGCCCGCAGCCGGCGCCCACGGTGAGTTCACCGGCGTCATGCTGATCAAGCAGTATCACGTTTCCCGCGGCGATACCGCCCGTACCAAGATCATCGTGCCCGACTCCGCCCACGGCACCAACCCCGCCACGGCGGCCATGTGCGGCTTCGAGGTCGTGAACATCGCCTCCGCCCCCAACGGCTGCGTCGATCTGGAGGCCCTCAAGGCCGTCCTCGGCCCGGACGTCGCCGGTCTGATGCTCACCAACCCGAACACCGTCGGCATCTTTGACGAAAACATCCTTGAGATCACCCGCCTGGTCCACGAATGCGGCGGCCTGTGCTACTACGACGGCGCGAACCTGAACGCCGTCATGGGCGTCGTCCGTCCCGGCGATATGGGCTTCGACTGCATCCACATGAACCTGCACAAGACCTTCTCCACCCCGCACGGCGGCGGCGGTCCCGGCGCAGGCGCCGTGGGCTGCAAGGAATTCCTCAAGGAGTTCCTGCCGAAGTCCGTCCTGATGGAGGAAGCCGGTCACATTCAGGTCCGGATGTTCGAGGGCAACTTCCTCGTCGTCGTCCGCGCCCTGACCTATCTGATGACCCTTGGCCGCGAAGGTGTTCCCGAGGCCGCGATCAACGCCGTCCTCAACGCCAACTATCTGATGCGGAAGATCCAGGGCACCTTCGAGCCCGCCTTCGACCGCACCTGCATGCATGAGTTCGTCCTCGACCTCAGCGAGTTCAAGAAGGAGACCGGCGTCTCCGCTCTGGACGTTGCCAAGTCCCTGATCGACCGCGGCATGCACCCGCCCACAATGTACTTCCCGCTGATCGTCCACGAGGCCCTGATGCTCGAGCCCACCGAAACCGAGAGCAAGCAGACCCTGGACGAGGCCGCCGAGATCTTCCGCGATCTCTACAAGCTGGCCTTCACCGATCCCGAATACATGCACGCCGCGCCGCATCATGCCCAGATCGGCCGTCCCGACGAGGTCAAGGCCGCCCGCACCCCGATCCTTCGCTGGGAGCAGGCATGATCCGGCAGCTGCTGGTCTGTCGGAGTCGGGGGACCGACCCCTATGAAAACCTCGCCCTGGAGGAAGCCCTGCTTCACCGGGTCGGGGCAGGGGAGCTGATCCTCTATCTCTGGCAGAACGAACGCACCGTGGTCATCGGCAGAAACCAGAATCCCTGGAAAGAATGCAGGACCGCCCTCCTCGCGGAGGAGGGCGGTCACCTGGCCCGCCGCCTCTCCGGCGGCGGCGCTGTTTTTCATGACCGCGGAAATCTGAATTTCACCTTTCTCGTCCGCGAGACGGATTACGACGTCTCCCGCCAGCTCTCGGTCATCGAGACCGCCTGCCGGTCGCTGGGCATCCCCGTCGAGCGCTCCGGCCGGAACGATCTGCTGGCCGACGGCCGCAAATTCTCCGGCAACGCCTTCTGCAAGCACGAGGGCCGGTGCTATCACCACGGCACGCTGATGGTGGACGTGGATACGGACCTGGTCCAGCGCTATCTCAGCCCGTCCAAGGCGAAGCTGGAGGCCAAGGGCGTGGACTCCGTCCGCGCCAGGGTGGTGAATCTGAAGGAATTTGTTCCCGATCTGACCGTCCAACGGCTTGCGTCCGCCCTCATCTCCGCCCTGCCTGCAGTCTACTCCGCAGGGGAGGGCATTCCGGCGATCCAGGATTTGGATCCGAAGGCCTTCGACCTCGGAGACCTGCGCGCGAAATACGCATCCGACGCCTGGCTCTACGGGCCGAAGCTGCCCTTCACCCTGTCTGTGGAGGAGCGTTTCTCCTGGGGCGGCGTGGAGCTGCAGCTGAACGTCAACGAGGGCGTCATCCGTTTGGCGAAGGTCTATACCGACGCCCTGGACGAAACGCTCTCGCCTACCGTGGAGGCTGCCCTGACCGGCTGCCCCTTCCGTTCCAATGCCCTGTTGGATGCAATGAATCGGACAGACCTTCCCGATCTGCAGAAAACCGACGTCCTTTCCCTGCTGCGAAAGGTGTTGTGATAAACCGAGGTGAACCGCATGAACGCAGAAATCGACGTTACCGACGTGACGCTGCATACGCCGCGCCTGACCCTGCGTCCCTGGCGGCAGACGGACCTGCAGGACCTGTATGCCTATGCCTCCGACCCGGAGGTTGGCCCCATGGCGGGCTGGAAGCCCCATGATAGCCTGGAGGAATCCCAAATGATCCTGGATCGCTTCGTGAGCGGCAGGAAAACCTTTGCTCTGGAGTACCGGGGCAGGGTGGTGGGATCCATCGGCGTCGAGGGCTATGACGAGGCGCGCTATCCGGAATTTTCCGAACAGCGGGTCCGGATGCTGGGCTTTGTCCTGGCGCGGGAATGCTGGGGCCTGGGCCTGATGCCGGAGGGGGTCAGCGAGGTGATCCGCTGGCTTTTCGAAGAACAAAAGCTGGACGTGATCCTCTGCGGTCACTTTCTTTGGAACAAACAGTCCGGGCGGGTCCAGGAGAAATGCGGCTTCCGCCATTATGACTTCGGCCTCTTTACCACCAAGCAGAACAAGGTCGAGGAGGAGGAGCTCAGGATCCTGACCAGAGCGGACTGGCTTTCCGCCCGATGGAAGAAGTCCTGAACAGTCCTGAATGTTCCACGTTCCATTTTCAACTTTCAACTTACGAAGGAGTTCCCTATGAACCAATT
This sequence comes from uncultured Eubacteriales bacterium, assembly GCA_900315595.1. Lineage (GTDB taxonomy): Bacteria > Bacillota > Clostridia > Oscillospirales > Oscillospiraceae > JAFRPC01. Next base: position 22,416 of record OMZQ01000009.1, read on the forward strand.
CGATCTGATTATCATCGGCGCGGGTCCCGGCGGTTACGAGGCTGCCATCCACGCCGGCAAGCTCGGCAAGAAGGTCGCGGTCGTGGACTGCCGCGAGGCCGGCGGCACCTGCCTCAACCGCGGCTGCATCCCCACCAAGACCCTCCTGCACAGCTCCGAGCTCTACCACGAGATCCAGAACGGCGCCGCCATCGGCGTGACCGCCGAGACCGTCCGCGCCGACCTGCCCGCGATGTTCGCCCGCAAGAACGAGGTCACGGCCAAGCTCCGCGCCGGCATCGAGGCTCTGTTCAAGTCCGCGAAGGTCGATTTCCTGCGCGGCAAGGGACAGATCGTCGGCCCGAACACCGTCACCGTCACGAACGACGAGGGCGTGCAGACCTATACCGCCGACGCCATCATCGCGGCCACCGGCTCCGTTCCCGCCCGTCCGCCCATCCCCGGCCTGGACCTCGAGGGCGTGATGACCTCCGACGAGCTGCTCGAGGGCACCGACCGCCTCTTTGACTCCCTGACCATCATCGGCGGCGGCGTCATCGGCGTCGAGTTCGCAACCTTCTTCACCGACCTCGGCTGCAAGGTCAACGTGGTGGAGGGCCTCGACCGTCTCCTGCCCAACATGGACAAGGAGCTCGGTCAGAACCTGGCTATGATCCTCAAAAAGCGCGGGGTCAACATCCAGACCAACGCCATGGTCGCCAAGGTCGAGAAGACCGAGACCGGCATGGCTGTCCACTACACCCAGAAGGACAAGCCCGGCGTCGTCGAGAGCGAGGTCGTCCTCTGCGCGATCGGCCGCAGCCCCTATTGGCAGGGCCTCTTCGCCGCCGGCATCGAGCCGGAGACCGAACGCCGCCGTCTGAAGGTGGACGAGCATTTCCGCACCTCCGTCCCCGGCGTCTGGGCCATCGGCGACGTTTCCTCCAAGGTCCAGCTCGCCCACGTGGCCACGGCCCAGGGCATCGCCTGCGTGGATGAGATCTGCGGCCTGGCCCCCTCCCAGGACCTCAGCCTGGTCCCCGGCTGCATCTACTGCCGCCCGGAGATCGCCTCCGTCGGCCTGACCGAGGCCGAGGCCAAGGAGCGCGGCCTGAACGTCAAGGTCGCCAAGAGCCTGATGAGCGCCAACGGCCGCACCGTCATCGTGGACGGCGACCGCGGCTTCATGAAGCTTGTGGCGGACGCCGAGACCGGCAAGCTCCTGGGCGCCCACCTGATGTGTGAGCGCGCCACGGATATGATCTCCCAGCTCAGCGTGGCGATCGCCAACGGCCTGACCGTGGATCAGCTCCGCCTGCCCATCCGTCCCCATCCCACCTTCGAGGAAGCCATGACCGACGCGCTGGCCGATCTGAAAAAGAAGCTGGGCTGATCCCCGCGAACCGAACGTCCGGCGCTTCCGGACCTCATTTTCACAGCAAACGCCCGCCCCGGGACCCTCCCGCGGCGGGCGCTCGCTGTACAAGGCTTTCCGGCAGGGCAAATTCGGAAAATTCACAAAAACCATTGAACCGCGCGACAAGTTGTGGTATAATACTCTGAGAATAACCAAATCTGCCGCCTTGCGGCGGCAATCCGGAATGTGCGAGGTTCCTATGCCAAACTATCAACGCTTTCAAACCATCTCCGCCGGCGCGCAGAACCGGTTCGACCCGGACAGCCCCGTCTGGGTCAGCCGCTACCGTCTGTCGCTCGACGCCGAGAGCGGCAAGCGCCTGCTGCAGGTGCGAATGGTCAACCTCTCTGATAAACGCCTGCGCCAGGTTTTCCTGCGCATCCGCTGCATAGAGGCGGAGACCCGCAAGGTCACAACGCTGGAGATGATCCCCCTGCCTGCCGTCCTGGTTCTGCCCGGACGGGCCTTCGGCGACGACAAGATCGTTGAGATCACCCCGCCGGATATCAGCTTCGTGGAGGCCTTTGTCCAGCGCGTCGTCTTTTCCGACGGCACTACCTGGAACGAGGAGAGTCCCCATAACTATCTGGCCTTTGCCGCGCCGGTCCCGGTGAAGACCGACGACCCGGACTACCGGCTCTACCGCGAGCGGGCGGAGCAGGGCGGCGTCCGCAACAGCTACTATTTCCACAGCCAGAAGGGCGTCTGGACCTGCACCTGCGGCCAGCCGAACGGCACGGCCTCCCTGCGCTGCGCCCACTGCGGCGCAGACCGCCTCTGGCTGGAGAAGAACATGGATCCCGAATACGCCGAGCCTGCGCCGGCCCAGCCCCCGGTCCAGAATCCTGCCCCGGCCCAGCCCGCCATGCCGATGGTCGTGCCCTTTATGACCGCCCCGCCGGCACCGTACCCGGACTACCCGCTCTATCCGGACGCCCGGCCCGTTCCGCAGCCGGAGGAGGACGAAGAGGATTCCGACGAGGAGGACCAGACCTCCCATGCCGGACGCACGCTTGCCATTGCGCTGGCGGCGGTCTTGGCCCTCTGCATCGCCGTGTTCTGCGTTTTCAAGTTCCTGATGCCCTATCTGCGTTACCGGAACGCCCTGACCGCCCAGTCTGCGGGCGACTATCAGACCGCCGTTGCCATCTTCGAGGATCTGGGCGACTACAAGGACAGCGCGGACCGCATCAATCAGATCGCGCTTCAGAAGGTCCGGGCCGCCATGTCCGCCCAGGACTATGCCGGCGCTCTGCAGCTCCTGGAGCCCATCCGTTCTCTGGAAGGCGCGGAGGCGCTGCGGGCGGACTGCATCTACAGTCTCGGCGTGCTGGCCTTCAATGACGGCGATCTCGACCGGGCTCAGGCCTACGTGGACCAGCTTGCGGCGGAGTACCCCGATTATGACGGTCTGCCCACCCTGCGTCAGTATTGCAGCTACAGTCTCGGCAACCGCCGCGCAGGCGAGGCCGCCGAGCTGACCGATCCGAACGAACGCATCCAGGCCTACGAGGATGCGATCTCCCGCTTTACCGAGGCGGGCGACTACTCCGACAGCGCCGACCGGATCCTCGAATGCCGCTTCCGCATCGGCGTGGAGCAGATGAATGCGGAGCAATTCCCCGCCGCCATCGATACCTTCACCCAGCTTGGCGACTACAAGCAGAGCCGCGAATACCGCTCCGACTGCATGTTCCGCTACGCCCAGACGCATCTGGACGGTACGGATCAGACCGCCATCGACTACCTCGAAACGCTGAGCGCCGAAGGCTACGAAGGGGCGCAGGAGCTGCTCGACCGCCTGAACGGCATCGGCTTCCGTTTCAATCTCTCTCTGAGCGCGGCAGCCAGCGACGCTGAGGTCAGCGTCGTGGCCAACCTCAGCAGCCTCTATATCCACTATGAGGTCGCCCGCAGCAGCGGCAGCGCGGTCCTGATCCTGGCCCGCTACACCATGCCTGACGGACGGCAGGGAAGAGCTATTCTGAACAGCGACGGCAGTGCCTCCGGCATGAAGCCTTGGGCCGCCATATTCCCCACGGACTGCACGACCAGCGGCTACGTCAGGGTCGAATTCTTTGACTCCGCACGCGGCGAGGTCGAGCCGCTGCAGACCATCTCCTTTGAATACCGTTATCAGCAGTCCTCCCAGCCCGACTCCGGCAACGGATGAGACCTCTGCGCTATGCCTTCGCGCCGATGGAGGGCATCACCGGAAAGATCTTCCGCGAGATCCACGCGGCGCACTTTCCGGGGATCGACCGCTACTGCCTGCCCTTCTTTTCCCCGACGGAGGTCCACGTGCTCACGCCCCGGCAGAAGCGGGAGCTGGAGCCGGGACCTTTGTCCTGTGCGCGTCTGCTGCCCCAGCTTTTGACGAAATCGGCGGATGATTTCCTCTGGTGCGCCTCCGCCATTGCCGATCTCGGCTATGGGGAGATCAACCTGAACCTCGGCTGTCCCTCCGGCACCGTGGTCTCAAAGGGCAAGGGCGCGGGGATGCTCCGCGATCCTGACGCCCTGGATCGCTTTCTGGATGCCGTTTTCTCCCGTTGCCCGATCCCGATCTCGGTCAAGACGCGGATCGGGCTGGAGGAACCGGCGGAGTTTCCCGCGATCCTTGCGGTTTTGAACCGCTATCCGATCTGCGAGCTTACCGTCCACCCGCGCACGCGGCGCGAGCTCTACGCCGGTCCGGTCCACACGGAGGCCTTTGCAGAGGCGGTCCGGACTGCTGCCGCCCCGCTTTGCTGCAACGGGAACTTATTCACGCCTTCCTGCGTCCAAAGCGTAACGGAGGCCTTCCCGACGGTGGGCGGCGTGATGCTGGGCCGCGGTCTGCTGGCAGACCCGGCGCTCGCGGTCCGTTGCAAGGGCGGCGAACGGACCCGCGCGGACTTGCTCGCTTTCCACAACGACCTCTGCGCGGCCTATCTGACCGCGATGCACCCCAATCAGGCGGTGCTGCCCAAGCTCAAGGAGCTTTGGGCCTATCTGCGCCTCCTGTTTCCGGAGGACGGAAGCTGGAAGCAAATGAAAAAGTGTAAAACCTGGGCCGAGTTTTACCCGATCACCCAGGAGTTGTTACAAAACCGACCCCTGCTTGCGGAGGCGGATTTCCTGCGGATCGACCAGACCGAGGCTGCCGTCTGCACAGAAAACCACAGTCGTTAACAAACAAAAGGAGGATTCCCCATGTTTTGCCCACAATGCGGAAAGCAAATCCCGGACCAGTCCAAATTCTGCCCCGGCTGCGGCGCAACGCTGACGGACGCGGTGAAGGCCGCCGTCCAGCAGCCCCAGTCCTTTGAACAGCCGGCGCAGCCCCAGACCTACGCCCAGCCCTATGACCAGCAGGCCTACGCGCAGCAGCAGGCTTACGCGCAGCAGCAGGCTTACGCCCAGCAGCAGGCCTACGCCCAGCAGCAGACCTACGCCCAGCAGCAGACCTACGCCCAGCCGGGCTACGATCCCTATGCCGCCCCCGTTGCGGTGCAGACCAGAAAGAAGAAGTCCAAGAAGCCGCTGTTTATCACCATCGGCGCCCTCGTTGCCGTGGCGGCTCTCGTCGTCGGCGCATGGCTGCTCTTCTTCCGCGGCAATTCCTTTGACGGCCCCCTCGGCCCGATGCTTGAGGCTGCCGACAAGTCCCTGGCCGCTCTGGAGGACTACACCGACGAGCTGCCCAACCTGAACAAGATCGTGGAAAACCTCCGCGCGTTCGAGAACTCCGAAACTGCCCGCGTCTCCTTCACCATGGACGGTGAATCCAGTTGGGGCGGAAAGAAAACGATCAATTTCGGCCTCAAAATGGATCGGGATGCCGGCCGGTATCAGCTCGACCTGACCGTCAACGTGCCCAACGGCGAGTACGGAACGTCCAAGCTTCCCGTTTCCGTCTACGTTGACGGCGAGAATCTCCTGCTTGCCAGTGAACCGCTGCTCGGCGACGAGGTTCTGAGCCTGCCGCTCAAGGACTTCGGCAAGGAGTGGAACAAGTCCCCGCTGGCTGCCATCACCGGCGTCAAGCTGCCCGAAACCCTTTCCATCCCCGAGCTGACCTCGGATTCCGTGCCGAAGATGCTGGAAAAGACCTTCGGGGACGACTGGGAGGAGTTTGAAGAGAGCGTTGAGATGACGGAGGATAAAAACGACAAGCGCTTCTCCGACCTGGGCACCGCTTACGTCGTCAAGTACGACGAGAAGCTGCTGGAGGATCTGGCCGAAACAGCGGAGAAAAACCTTGAAACCCTCTCCGACATTGAGGAGCCCAGCGATCTGGAGAAGATCGACTTTGAAGAAGTGATCGCCAGCGCCATCGTGATGGGCATTCAGGAAGCTGCCGGTCAGATCGAGGAGCTGACCTACTGCACGAACGACGACTGCATGGTCGGCCTCTACGTGAAGACGGAGGACGGCGATTTTGAACTCCGCCTCGAGGGCGAGAAAAATCCCTGGGAGGATATCGTTTTCAACGCGGACGGCGAGAAGGGCAGGATCACGACCAAGATCTCCAACGGTGAACTGACCATTACCGGCATGAACCCCGACTACCCGGAGGAGGCAGTCACCATCACCTACCGGGATTCTGACGGCTCCATCACGCTTTCGCACGGCGGCGACGACATCAGCGATGCGGACGTCAATCTGGTTCCCACCGACGACGGCTTCCGCCTGATTACCAAGAGCAGTTGGGGCGAAGAGGACTACTACACCAACTCCTCCGAAACCATCGAATTCTCCACCGACGTCGGCTCGATCTCCGCGCCCGCCGGAAAGGTGACCAATCTGCTCTCCCTGAGCGTGCCGGAGCTTCAGGCGCTTGCACAGCGGATCTCCCAAAACGCATCCGGCCTTGAGATCTTCGGCGATCTCTTCGATGATATCTTCTGATTCGCCGTTCGTTCCCATTCCCACACGGTATCCCAAACACAGGAAAAGGAGGACTACTTATGTTCTGTCCACACTGCGGAAAGCAGATCCCGGATGGCTCCAAATTCTGCACCGCCTGCGGTGCCGTACTGACTGACGAGGTCCGTGCTGCGGTTCAGCAGCCTCAGCAGAGCGATCCCCAGCCCTATGAGCAGCAGGGCTACGCCCAGCAGCCCTATGAGCAGCAGGGCTACGCCCAGCAGCCCTATGCCCAGCAGCCCTATGCGCAGCAGGGCTACGTCCAGCAGGCCTACGCGCAGCCGGGCTACGATCCCTACGCCGCTCCGGCTGCGGTAGAGACCAAAAAGAAGAAGTCCAAGAAGCCCCTGTTCATCACCCTCGGCGCTCTTGTCCTGGTTGCGGCCCTGGCGGTCGGCGCCTGGTTCCTCTTCTTCCGCAACAAGGGCAATTCCTTCGAAGGCCCCCTCGCCCCCATGATGGAGGCCGCCGACAAGTCCATGGCGGCTCTGGAGGACTACACCAAGGATCTGCCCAACCTGAACAAGATCGTGGAAAACGTCCGCGAGATGGAAAAAGCCGGGAAGGTTCACCTCGGCATGAGCGCAAACGCCACGGGCAGTAAAATCGATCTCGGTATGGATCTGGACGCAGACCAGGGCAAGTATAAGCTGAGCGTGAACCTGAACGCGCCCGGCGCAAACGGCGAAGCCGTTCAGATCCCGCTGACGGTCTTCCTGGACAACGAGCAGCTTCTGCTCGCCTGCGAGCCCCTGTTTGGCGACGAGATGCTGAGCCTGCCGCTCAAGGATTTCGGCAAGCAGTGGAACCAGTCGGCATTTGCTGCGGCCACCGGCGTCAAGCTGCCTGAGGATCTGTCCATGCCCGAGCTGACCAAGGACTCCCTGCCCAAGATGCTGGAAAAGGTCTTCGGCGACGAGTGGAAGGCCTTCACCGACAGCGTCAAGATGACCGAGGACAAGAACGATACCCGCTTCTCCGGCCTCGGCACGACCTATACCGTCTCTTATGACAAGGATAAGCTGAACTCGCTGGCGGAAAAGGCGCAGGCCAATCTGGATCAGCTCACGCAGATGGAGGATCCCAGCGCACTGCAAAACCTTGATCTGGAGAAGCTGCTCGCCAGCGCCTATCTGGCAGCGATCCGGCAGAGCGCCGAATCGATCGAGGATCTGCGCTACTGCATCGACGGCGAAGAGCGGATGGTCGCCCTCTACGCCAAGGGAGACGGCAATGAGGTCGAGCTCCGTCTGGACGGCGAAAAGAACCCCTGGGAGCACGCCGTGATCCAGGCCAACGGCGAGACCATTGAGATCGCCTCCAAGATTGCCGACGGCAAGCTGACCCTGACCGCAACCAATCGGAATGAGCCGGACCACGCCATCGGTTTCACCTATCAGGATTCTGACGGTGCGATCACGGTCCTCCAGGACAACGAAAGCCAGAACAACGAAAGCCAGGGTCAGCCGTTTGAAGCCATTGCCGGCGGCGTTGTGAGTATGGACTACAAGCTGGTTCCCGCAGACGGCGGCTTCCGCCTTTCGGCAACCGGCAAGGATGAATCCTCGGAGCAGAGCATCGTCATGGACGTCACCGGCAAGCCTGCCGATCTCAACACGCCCACCGGAAAGACGACCAACGTTCTCTCCCTGTCCCTTCCCGAGCTTCAGGAACTTGCCAATCGGGTCACGGCCAACGCATCCAAGCTTGAAGCGCTCGGGAGCATTTTCACTTCCATCGGAGGCGGCAGCGGCTATGCCACAGCAGAGGGCGAAGTTGCGGGGCACTACGTGGTCGATCTGGATGCTCTGATCGAATCGATGAAGGCGTCCGGGGAGGTCGAAGGTATGAGCGACGAGATGCTCCGGTCTGCGCTGGAGTCCGCCGGCATGAGCGAAGATACGATCACCCTCGACATCAGCGAGGACGGCACCTTCACGATGAACTTCATGGACGAAAACATCGAAGGCACCTGGGAGATGGACGGCTCCGCTCTGACTCTGACCGCAGATGACGAGCCGTTGCAAGTCACCTATGCCGACGGCGTGATTACCATGGCAGGAGGCGAAATCGGCATGGATCTGGTCTTCATCCGGAAATAATCCTGCGTTCGCCAAAATCAAAACCACCACTTCCGTGGTGGTTTTGATTTTGGAAAAATTTTTCTGCATTTTCCACAAATTTTCTTGACTATTTTCGTGGAAGCTGTTATAATACGAATCTGCGTGGGCTTCTATGCCCAAATGCGCCCTTTTTATGCTGTCTGATGGGAAAAAGCCTTCTTTTGATCCGTGACAGCATGAGGCGCTTTCCGGTATGACGTGCCGGAACGGCTGCGTGAAGCGCAGCACAATTCAATGAACCCTTTCATTGGATGCAGGATCAGATTCCCGGAGGTGCGAAGGTTGCTCAGCGAGCTGAAAAATTCCCCGAAGGTCGTCGGCGTCAAGCAGCTTCGCAAGGCACTGAACAGGGGAGAGCTCCTGCGCGTCTTCCTGGCCTCCGACGCCGATCCGGCGCTCACGGCTCCCATCGCGGAGCAGGCTGAGGCCGAAGGCGTTCGGGTCGATTGGGTTTCCACCATGCGCGAGCTCGGCGCGGCCTGCGGCATTGCCGTCGGGGCCAGCGCGGCGGGGCTGCGCAGACCGGAAGGCTGAGGCTTTCCGTTTCCATTCGTCGTCTGCGGAATCAAATCTTTGATTCCCGGATATAATAACCGGGCAAGCCCGGAATTTTCAAGGAAAGGAGACAAATATGCCTACTTTTAACCAGCTGGTTCGCAAGGGCCGCGAGATGTCCACCTACAAGTCCACCGCTCCCGCCCTGCAGAAGGGTATGAACACCATCAAGAACCACACCACCGATCTGCCGTCCCCCCAGAAGAGAGGCGTCTGCACCGCTGTCCGTACCTCCACCCCCAAGAAGCCGAACTCCGCGCTCCGTAAGATCGCCCGTGTTCGTCTGACCAACGGCTACGAGGTCACCGCCTACATTCCCGGCGAAGGCCACAACCTGCAGGAGCACTCCGTGGTTATGATCCGCGGCGGTCGTGTTAAGGACCTCCCCGGCGTTCGTTACCACATCATCCGCGGTACGCTCGATACCCAGGGCGTTCAGGGCAGAATGCAGGCCCGTTCCAAGTACGGCGCCAAGCGGCCCAAGGCTGCCAAGAAGAAGTAATTCTTCACCCGCACAATGAAATTTTTGCCTTGTGACAAGGCAAGACCCTTGCCATGAGTTGATATAGATCGTCGGATCTGTACGCCTCAGGCAAGCACCGACAGAGGGTGAAAGTCCCCCTGAAGTACCTATGAAATCATTATTATATGAAGGAGGGAAGCGAAGTGCCCAGAAGAGGTAATGTTCCCAAGAGAGAAGTTCTCCCGGATCCGATTTACAATTCCGTTCTGGTTACCAAGCTCGTCAACAGCATCATGCTCGACGGCAAGAAGGGCGTTGCCCAGAAGGTCGTCTACGGTGCCTTTGAACTTGTCGAACAGAAAACCGGCAAAAACGGTTTAGAGGCGTTCCAGCAGGCGATGGAAAACATCATGCCCGCTCTGGAAGTCAAGTCCCGCCGCGTCGGCGGCGCCACCTACCAGGTTCCTCTGGAGGTCAAGCCCGAACGTCGTCAGACGCTCGGCCTGCGTTGGATCACCACCTATTCCCGCAAGCGCAGCGAGAAGACCATGCGCGAGCGCCTGGCCGGTGAGATCATGGACGCCTGCAACAACACCGGCGCGTCCGTGAAGAAGCGCGAAGATACCCACAAGATGGCGGAAGCCAACAAGGCTTTCTCCCACTTCCGCTGGTAATTACCGCCCCGATCGGAACAAAGGAGTTGTACCATGCCGAGACAATATTCTCTTGAGAATACACGGAACATCGGCATCATGGCGCATATTGACGCCGGTAAAACCACCACCACCGAGCGCATCCTGTTCTACACCGGCCGCACCTACAAGCTGGGCGAGACCCACGAGGGCACGGCCACGATGGACTGGATGGAGCAGGAGCAGGAGCGCGGCATCACGATCACGTCTGCCGCGACCACCTGCATCTGGAAGAATTGCCGCATCAATATCATCGACACCCCGGGTCATGTGGACTTCACTGTCGAGGTGGAGCGCAGCCTGCGCGTGCTGGACGGTGCCGTCACCGTTCTGTGCGCCAAGGGCGGCGTAGAGCCGCAGACCGAGACTGTCTGGCGTCAGGCCGACAAGTACGACGTTCCCCGAATGGTGTACATCAACAAGATGGACATCACGGGCGCGAACTTCTTCAACGTCCTCAAGATGATGCACGAGCGGCTGAAGTGCAACGCAGTCCCGATTCAGCTCCCCATCGGAGCCGAAGCGGAATTCCGAGGCGTCATCGACCTGATTCGCATGAAGGCCAACGTCTTCTATGACGAGTTGGGCAAGGACGTGCGCGAAGAAGAAATCCCCGCAGACCTGCGGGATCAGGCCGAGGAGTACCGCGACCATATGCTCGAAGCCCTCTCCGAGGAGGACGACGAGGTCATGGAGCTCTATCTTTCCGGCGAGGAGGTCCCCGAAGACCTCATCCACAAAGCCATTCGCAAGGCTACCATCGGCGTTCGCATGGTTCCTGTCACCTGCGGTACTTCCTACCGCAACAAGGGCGTGCAGGAGCTCTTGGACGCCATCGTGCGGTACATGCCCTCTCCGCTGGATAAGAAGGGCGTGACCGGCGTCAACCCGAAGACCGACAAGGAGGAGTTTCGTCCCGCATCGGACGATGCCCCCTTCTCCGCCTTGGCCTTCAAGATCGCCACCGATCCCTACGTCGGCAAGCTCTGCTTCTTCCGCGTCTATTCCGGCGTGCTGGAGAAGGGCAAGACGGTCATGAACACCACAAAGGGCACCCGGGAACGCCTGAGCCGCATTCTTTTGATGCATGCCAATCACCGCGAGGATCTTGAGGCCGTCTATTCCGGCGACATTGCCGCTGCCGTGGGTGTGAAGAACACCACCACCGGCGATACCTTCGCGGACGAGAAGCATCCCATCATCCTGGAATCCATGGTATTCCCGGAGCCTGTCATTCGGGTCGCCATTGAGCCCAAGACCAAGGCCGGTCAGGAAAAGCTCGGCCTTGCCCTCATGAAGCTGTCCGAGGAAGACCCCACCTTTAAGACCTACACGGACGACGAAACCGGTCAGACCATCATCGCCGGCATGGGTGAGCTCCATCTGGAGATCATCGTGGACCGTCTGCTGCGGGAGTTCAAGGTGGAGGCCAACGTCGGCACGCCGCAGGTCGCCTACAAGGAGACCGTCACCAAGACCGCCGACGTGGACGAGCGCTACGTTCGTCAGTCCGGCGGCAAGGGGCAGTACGGCCACGTCAAGATCAAGGTCGAGCCCAATGAGTCCGGCAAGGGCTATGAGTTCGTCAACGCGATCGTGGGCGGCGTCATTCCCAAGGAGTTCATCCCCGCCGTGGATCAGGGCATTCAGGGCGCCATGCAGGCCGGCGTGCTTGCGGGCTACCCGGTCGTGGACGTCAAGGTGACGCTCTATGACGGCTCCTTCCACGAGGTTGACTCCTCTGAGCTGGCCTTCAAGATCGCCGGCTCCATGGCCTTCAAGGAGGCCTGCCGCAAGGCAAGCCCGGTCATTCTGGAGCCCATCATGAAGGTGTCCGTCACCGTGCCCGAGGACTATATGGGCGACGTCATGGGCGACATCTCCGGCCGTCGCGGAAATATCCTGGGCATGGAGCCCCGCAACGGCTCCACGCAGATCGACGCCAATGTCCCGCTCAGCGAGATGTTCGGCTACGCGACGAACCTGCGCAGCCGTACCCAGGGCCGAGGCACCTACACCATGGAGCCCAGCCATTACGTTCAGCTGCCCCGGAGCATTCAGGATGAAATCATGCTCAAGCGCGGCAGATTCTGAGCAATGTTGAAAATTCTCGGCATTTTCAAAAAATAATGCTTGTATTTTCAGGCGACATGTTGTAAAATGCATTATGTCTGAATATATGGGCAAGTCATTGACTTACAACTTTACAGGAGGAAAACATCCATGGCAAAGCAGAAATTCAATAGAACCAAGCCCCATGTCAATATCGGCACCATCGGCCATATTGACCACGGCAAGACCACTCTGACCGCGGCCATCACCAAGTATCTGGCTATGTTGGGCGGCGCTGAGTACACCGACTACTCTTCCATCGATAAGGCTCCCGAAGAGAGAGAGCGCGGCATCACCATCAACACTGCTCACGTTGAGTATGAGACTGCTGCCCGCCACTACGCCCACGTCGACTGCCCGGGCCACGCCGACTACATCAAGAACATGATCACCGGCGCTGCTCAGATGGACGGTGCGATCCTTGTTATCGCTGCCTCCGACGGCCCCATGGCTCAGACCAAGGAGCACCTGCTGCTCGCCCGTCAGGTCAACGTTCCTTCCGTTCTGGTTTTCCTGAACAAGTGCGACCAGGTTGACGACGAAGAGCTGCTCGAGCTCGTTGAGATGGAAGTCCGCGAGACCCTCGACTTCTACGGCTTCCCCGGCGACGACACCCCGATCATCCGCGGCTCCGCTCTGAACGCTCTGGTTTCCGAGTCCACCGATCCCAACGCCCCCGAGTACGCCTGCATCAAGGAGCTCATGGACGCTGTCGATACCTGGATCCCCACTCCCGCCCGTAACGACGATATGCCCTTCCTGATGCCCGTTGAGGACGTCTTCACCATCTCCGGCCGCGGCACTGTTGCCACCGGTCGTGTCGAGCGTGGTGTCATCAAGAAGATGGAGCCCGTCGAGATCGTTGGTCTGTCCGACGAGAAGAAGAACACCGTTGTCACCGACATCGAGATGTTCCACAAGCTGCTTGACTTCGCTGAGGCCGGCGACAACATCGGCGCTCTGCTCCGCGGCGTTGACAAGAAGTCCATCGAGCGCGGCCAGGTTCTGGCTAAGCCCGGTTCCATTCATCCCCACACCAAGTTCAAGGGCCAGGTTTACGTCCTGACCAAGGAAGAAGGCGGCCGTCATACCCCGTTCTTCAACAACTATCGCCCCCAGTTCTACTTCCGTACCACCGACGTGACCGGCATCATCTCCCTGCCCGAAGGCGTTGAGATGTGCATGCCCGGCGACAACGTCGATATGGACGTCGAGCTGATCACCCCGATCGCCATTGAGAACGGCCTCCGCTTCGCTATCCGCGAAGGCGGCAGAACCGTCGGCTCCGGTGTCGTCATCGCCATCAACGAGGACTAATCCGAATCGGCTGATTTGCACAACCAATCGCCCCGGCTCATCGAGCCGGGGCGATTTTTCTACATTCCCGCATGAGCCACGCCAATTCTTCAACAAAATATTCCGCACGGTGAAACTTTTTTCCGCCTCCCCTCGACACTAAGGGTGTTCCCATTCAAAAACAACGGAGGAAGAAATGACAGAAGCCAAATTGCTCCAGCAACTCCAATGCGGCGAAGAGTCCGCGTTGGAGGCGCTGATCCGCCGCTACTCGGCGTACGTTGTGGCGGTCATACACAGCCGCGGCAGGGGAATCCTGACCGCAGAGGATGAGGAAGAGCTTGCCTCGGACGTCTTTCTCGCCCTCTGGGACGGGGCGGACGCGATCCGGGGCGAAACGCTTCGTCCCTGGCTTGCGCAGGTCGCCGTATATAAGACCGTGGACCGCCTCCGACGGCACAAAATCAGTCTGCCGATGACGGATTCCACGGCCGTCGCTCCGGACACCGTCGGCGAAGCGCTGGAACAACAAGAAGACGTTCTCGCCCTGAGAAAGGCGCTTTGCTCCCTGTCGGACGAGGATCGGGAGATCTTCCGGCGTTTTTATGCTCTGGATCAGACTGCCGATCAAATCGCGTCCGGGATGAGCCTACCGGCAGCGACGGTTCGCACACGCCTCCGGCGAGGACGCAAAAAGCTCAAGCTCCTCTTGGAGGAGCAAGCATCGGGAGGAAGTTGAGAGTATGAAGCATATTGACAGCCTGCTGCGGAAGGCCGAAGTCTGGGAGAAGATCTCGGCCCCCGCCCCGGATCAGGTCCCGCCGCTTTCCCGGGCGCGGGAGGAGCAAATTCTGACCCGCACGCTCAGCGCCGTTCGACGCCGCGCTGCGGGAGACGTAATACACGACGCCGCAGATATAGAACAGGAGGTTCATCCAATCATGGCAAAACGGCAGAATTCCAAGCGAACCTGGCTCGTCGGCGCGTCTGCGGCGGCAGCCGTCATCCTGCTGATCGCCGGCCTGTGGTTCTTCCCGAGACGCGGCAAGGCTGACCCCGGGTCCGCCGCGACAAGTCCCAACAGCGCAGCGGAAGTCTCCGCCCCGTCCGCGACGGACACCGGCTGGAGGATCGAGCCGGATATCGAGCCGGACGTCCAGGCTGCCATCGACGCCCGGGAATCCGGCCTGTTCTGGAAGGTGGACCCCGCTCTGCCCGACGCTGACAATCTTGCCCTCTGGTCGTTCCGGTCTTTTGATTGCAGAGCCCTCTGGCCGGAGCTCCGCGCCGCCGTGTTCCCCGATGCGACGGACACGGCGCCTGCGGAGGAAACAGAATACTGCACGCGCTATCGTTTGGAAATCGACGGAAAGGCCGTGTGGGTGGACGTCGGCGCGGACTTCATCCAGCTCGACGGCGAGACCAAAAACCGTCGGGTGTTCCACCTCAAGCAGAAGGTCGTTCTCGACTATGTCGACCGGATCCGGGAATGGTTCGCAGCACGGACCGACCTCGAGCTGGTTCCATGGGACGGGCCGATCGGAAACATTCATCCCGCCAAGGCCTATACGCTTTCCCTCGACGGTCTCCCGGTCAACCCGAACACAAGTCACCAATCGCAAAGTGTTTCGAGTGCGTTCAGTGCTCTGTGCGCATGGAGAGATGGCTTCGTCAGCCTGACCGTACCGATCGAAGCCGTGGAACGGACGAAGGCCCTGCATCCGGACGGCTCCCTGACGGGGGAGGACCTGCGCCTGGCAGCAGCTCTTACCACGCAGGAAACCGTGCAGACTGCGAAGAACTGGACAGTCGTTGAAGTCCTCCGCACCTGCCGCCTGACCTATGGGCTCGACCTGGAGCAGAATACCATCCTGCCGATCTATACCGTGACCGGAAAGCGCTACGTCGTGATCCGGCAAGCGGACGGGACGGACAGCTCGGAGATACAGGAACTGGAGTACCGCTTCAATGCGATCACCGGCGAGCTGCTCAACGGAAAGGTCGGATTCTGATCCTATCAATTCAATTAAATAGATAATTGAATCTGACGTTGGAGGGAGCTTGCGTTGTTTTCGTTTTATTTGAAAAAGCTGATCCCCTGTCCGGCGACCTGGGTCGGCGCGGTCATTCTCTTTCTGTCCATGCTCTTCGTGTTTACGGACTACCGGCACCCGGACCCCGAGATGATTTATTTCTTCCAGTCCGCAATGTCCCTTGGGATCACGCACTGGTTTCTGCCGGTCGCCACGGTGCTTCCGATCTGTTACGTCCGCTATGCGCTTGAGCAGGGCGCAGCATGGCAGTTCCCGCTGCTGCGCACTTCGCCGCTGCGATACTCCGTGAGCGGGCTTCTGGCCGCCTTCGTATCCGGCGCATGGATCGTCGTACTCGCATCTGCCCTGTTCGTGCTGTTCCTCTACCTGGCCTATGCATGCCCGGGCAGCCTTTCGCTTCAGTCCGTTCTGTCTGCGGGGCCGTTCTATGCCCGACTGCCCCGGATCGTATTTTTCCTGCTCTTAGTGGCTGTTCTGGCCGGATGCGGCGGCATGTATGCAGCGGTTTCCTACGCCGTTTCGGGCTTCTGCCGGAATCAGTATATCTGTGCGGCTTCGCCGATGCTGCTCTATTTCGCAGCAACCTATTCCACGCAGTATCTGGTCTATTACCGCAAATTTGTGGCAGGAACGGTCCCGCCGCTGAGTAAAGACTGGATCTCCTACCTCGATCCGGCCATGCTGCCGGTGGGCCTTGGCTCGAACATGGAGAACGGACCGGAGGGCGGGCTGGTGTATTATGCTGTCTATCTCTCGGCGGTGCTCCTGGTCTGCGGCGGCCTGTTCCACCTTCGGCTGCGAAGGAGGCTGAAAAATGGGTGAGCTCCTTTCCCTGACGCGGAACAGTCTGCGGCGTCAGCTCGGGCGGCCGCGGGTCGTTGTCGCGGTCCTGCTCACGGTCTGCTGCTCGCTTCTGGCCTTTTTCGAGGTGCCGGCCTACCTGGCGGCACACGACGCCCGGCTGCAGGCGCTGGAACCGTTTATCTTCCTCTTCGCCGGCGTCCGCCCGGAGCTTCCGGTGCTCTCGGTCTTTTTGGTGCTGGCAGGCGACGCGCCATTCTTCCACACCGGCCTGGACAGTACCCTGAGCCGCACGACCAGGCGAAAGTGGCTGCTCGCACAGCTCACAGCGGTCTTGGTTCTGACCCTGCTTTGGCTGATTTTCTTCCTGCTCTGCTCTCTCTGCCTGTTCGGAAGAGACCTGCTTTCTTTGGATAATCGGTGGAGTGCGCTCGGCAGAGTCCTGGCGCAGACCGGACGCGGCGAAGCGGCGGGGTTTGGTCTCGGGGCAAAGCCCAGCATGGATCTGATCCAGGGCCGGACGCCGATTGGAGCCTTCGGCGTGATCCTCCTGCTCAACGGAATGCAATATGTCTGCATCGCCATGTGGTGCATGACGCTGAACCTTTGGACGAAGCGGAGCTACGGCAGCGTCCTGCTGGTGGTTTTCTGGCTCCTGCGCCGGGTCGGGGCAAGCGGCGACGGATGGCAGGTTCTGAACTGGCTGAATCCGATCGGACTGACCGCACTCGGCGCCTGGGATGTCCAGCCGCAAACCGCCCTGCGGATCGGCGGGATCTTCGTGCTGGAGGTCGCCGCGCTGTGGTTCTTCTCCCTGCGCCGCTTCCGCCGCATGGACGTGACGAAGTAGAGCGAAATACGATGGAATTACTTGGCGGATTCCCCCTCCGGTCGGCCCTCGCGCTGAATCTCGCAATCATCTTTCCCTTCAGCCTCCTCGGCTGGCGGCTTATTCGCTGGAAGAAAAGGAGAAGCCTATGATCATCCTGAAAAACGTATCGAAGACCTTCCAGGACAAGACTGTCCTGCAGAAGACAGATCTGACCGTGGAAAGCGGGACCATCACCGGGTTCATTGGGCGCAACGGCTCCGGGAAGACCGTGCTGTTGAAACTGATCTGCGGACTGATGCTGCCCACGACCGGGACGGTCACGGTGGACGGGGTGCAGGTCGGCCGGGACCGCGACTTTGCCCCCGATGCCGGGGTGCTGATCGAGACGCCGAGCTTCATCCACTACGAATCCGGCCTGCGAAACCTCCGCGCCCTGGCGGCGATTCGCAGGAAGATCAGCGTGGAGCAGGTGAAGGACGCGATTTGTCTGGTTGGTCTGGACCCGGAGGACAAGAAGCGGGTCGGGAAGTACTCCCTCGGTATGCGGCAGCGGCTCGGCATCGCCCAGGCCATCATGGAAGACCCGTCGCTGATCATCCTCGACGAGCCGATGAACGGCTTGGACAAAGAGGGCGTAGAGGAAATGCGCGTCCTCTTCTCGAACCTGCGCGGCGAGGGCAAGACGATCCTGCTCGCCTCCCACTCCGCCGAGGACGTCGATCTGCTCTGTGACGCAGTCTACGAGCTTGACAACGGCGCAATGGAGCGGGTGCGGTAGCAGCTCCGTTGCCGGTCGAACGAAAAATCCCCCGCTCCGGGATTGGAGCGGGGGATTCCTTACGGCTTTACTTGTTGCGGAAGATATCGAACACGGCGTCGATGTCGTTGATGTCGCTCTCGCTCGGACGGACCGGGGCCACGGGAGCGGGGGCCGGCTGCGTCGTGGGACGGCCGGTCTGCTGCGCCGGACGGGCGCTGAAGTCGTTGTTCAGAGCGGAGAAGGTGCGCCGATCCGGCTTCTTTTCCTCTTCCTTCTTGCTGCCCTCAAATCCGGTGGCGATCACGGTCACGCGCATTTCGTCCTCGAAGCCGTCAGCGAAGGTCGCGCCGAAGATGATGTTGGCGTCAGGATTCGCGGCTTCCATGACGATGTTCGCGGCGGTCTCCACGTCATCCAGACCCAGATCCTGGGAGCCGGTCACGTTGATCAGCACGCCGGTCGCACCGTTGATGGAGGTCTCCAGCAGGGGGCTGGAAACGGCGGCCATCGCGGCCTGCTCGGCCTTGTCGCGGCCGGAGGCGGTGCCGACGCCCATGTGCGCGCGGCCCGCGTTCTTCATGATGGAGGAAACGTCCGCGAAGTCAAGGTTGATGATGACCTTCTCGGAGTAGCTGACCAGCTCGGAGATCGAGGTCACGGCCTGCTTCAGCACGTCGTCGGCAATACCGAAGGCGTTGGCAAAGGTGATCTTCTGGTCGGTGACGAACTTCAGTCTGTCGTTCGGGATCACGATCAGGGAGTCAACCTTCTCGGACAGGGCGGAAATGCCCTCGTCGGCCTGCTTGGAGCGGTTCGCGCCCTCAAAGCGGAAGGGGCGGGTGACTACGCCGACGGTCAGAATACCGGCCTCGTGGGCCAGGTCGGCAATGATGGGAGCCGCGCCGGTGCCGGTGCCGCCGCCCATACCGGCGGTGATAAAGACCATGTCGGCGCCCTCGAGGGCCTTGGCGATTGCCGCGCGGGATTCCTCAGCGGACTTCTTGCCGATCTCGGGCTTGGAGCCAGCGCCCATGCCGCCGGTCAGCTTCTCGCCGATGGGCAGCTTGTTGGGGCACTTGGACTTGTTCAGATCCTGGCGGTCGGTGTTGACGACGAGGAAGTCCACGCCCTCCACACCGGATTCCAGCATCCGGTTCACAACGTTGTTGCCGGCGCCGCCGACGCCGATCACTTTAATATTTACAACTTTTTCAGGATAGTCTGCCATGAATACGCCCTCCTATGTATCTATCGTTTTCTGCATCCGAAATGCAGTATGCGCAGAATAAGCACATTTATACCTTTACATTTTATCTTGCTTTTGCGAAATAGTCAATCTGTATTTTGCTTTTTTTAAAGATTTTTCAAAATTTTTATCCGAAGGGGAGGAAGTGCCCCTTGTTGTCCTCGGTAAAGGTGAGGTCGATGGTCCCGGATTTCTCCGCTCCGAGCTCCGCCAGGACCGAAGCAAGGTAATTCAGCTTGTAGGAGAGGTTCTCCGTGTTGCCCAGCTTGATCTCGTACTGGGTCCCGTACCAGAGAATCAGATCGTAGGAGGTCGAAACGTCCAGCGATACGATCTCCTTGGCAAAGCTGGACTGCTCCAGAAGCGGCAGAACGGCGACGGTTGCGTCCCGCTTGGCAGCGATCTCGGAAAGGTCTGCGCCGGGCGTGGCGACCGGCTTGATATAGTCGCCGATCTGCGGCGTCTCAATGGGCATGCCCGTCACAGTCAGATGGCCCTTGACGCTCTGTTCGTTGGCCTGCTCCAGAACGCGCCCCTCACGGCTGATCAGCCACCAAAGGCCGTGCTCGTCCTGAATGCCGTAGGTGACGGTGAACTCTGATACCGTAATGATCACGGTGTTGGGCAGCTTTTTCCGGATCTGGATCTCGTTGATGTAGGGCAGCTCTGCGTGGATGCGGGAAGCCACCGCGGCCTTGCTCAGGCTCAGCAGATTGTCGTCGATGCTGATGCCGGAGGCGGCCACGATCTCCTCAGGCGTGTAGTAACTGAAGCTGCCCTCTACCACTGCGCCGCCCTGCGGCGCAGCCGGCAGAGTCTCCGGGGGAGCCGCTTCGGTCTGCACGGGCGCAGTCTCGGACTCCGAAAAGACATCCTCGCCGCTTGCGGCCGGGGCTGTGTCTTCCGCCGCAGAAGGCTCTGCGTACCCGCTTTCCGATTCAACGGAAGCGGTAGAAGCCTCCGCCGGGAAGGTCGTTTCCGTTCCGTTCCGGGGCGAGACGTCGCTGGCAAGGACCTTCGTGTTGTTCACGCCGGTCTGCACCACGTTGATGTGCTTGACCTTGAAAAAGATCAGCATAGCCAGCACGATCACGCCGACCACCGCCAGCATGGTCACGAATTTGAAGCCGAAGTTCGTGTTGTAAATGCGGTGCGGCTTTTTCTTCTTGCGCTTCGGCACGGTTTTTTCGCGTTCCGGTTTTTTCGCCTGCTGTCTGCGGCGCTCGTCCGGCTTTGCAGCGCCCTGCTCCGGCGTGCGGGTCCGGGGCTGCGCCTCGCTCCGCTCGCGCGGCGGCGTGCGCCGGGGCTGGGGACGGCGCTCCCGCGGATCGGGTTCGCGGCGCGTCTGCGCGGCCCGGCGCGGCGCTTCGGAGCGGGCGGCGTTTGCTGCGGGATGACGATCCTGCGCGTCCTGCTGCGCCAGACGCTGCTGTCTGGCGCGGGCCTGACTTGACATCGTTCCGCTCTGCCGGCGCGGAGGCTGCGGGCCGCCCGGACGGCGAGGCCGTTCCTGTGTCGCTGCGCGCCCGCGCTCCTCCGGAGATCGCGGTCTTCTGTTTTCGTCCATATCGTGTACCTCCGTGGGTCAGGGGGTTGTTCTCTTTGGTTCGTCGGCCTCAGCGTCTGCGCCGAGGCTCCGTAAGATCGGGATCAGATCCTGATACCCCCGGTCCAGAAGCCCGGCGTGGGAGATCAGGGTTTCGCCGTCCGCGCCGAGGGCGGCGCAGACCATGGCAGCGCCGCCGCGGAGGTCGGTCGCGTCCACGGCAGCGCCGTGGAGACTTGGAACGCCCCGAATGCGGATCAGCGTTCCGCCGCCTTCGATCCTTGCGCCCATCTTCTCCAGAGCGGGCAGGTGTCGGAAGCGGTTCTCGAAGACCGTCTCCTCCAGAACGGTCGAGCCCTCCGCGCGCAGAAGCGCCGCCGTCAGCGGAGCCTGGGCGTCGGTGGGGAAGTCGGGGTAGGGCCCGGTGCGGACCGGCGGGATTGCCCGCCGCGCTGTGCCGTGGATGGTAATGCTGTCCGCGCCGTCCTCAATGGTGCAGCCGGCGGCTTGCAGGGCCTGCGTGACCGGAGCAAGCTGCGCCGGGATCAGCCCGGTCAGGGTCAGCGCTCCGCCCGCACAGGCTGCGGCGCAGAGATAGGTCGCCGCCTCCATCCGGTCGGGCAGAATCCGGTGCTCGGCCCCGTGCTGGGGCCGGGGCGTCAGGGTCAGACAGGCTGTGCCGACGCCCGTCAGCTCTGCGCCGCAGGCGGTCAGAAACGCGCAGAGGTCGTCGATCTCCGGTTCCCGGGCTGCGCCGAGGATGCGAACCGATCCCGCCGCCCCGAGGGCGGCAAGCAGAAGGTTTTCCGTTGCCCCGACGCTCGGGTAGCGCAGGATCACGGTCCCGCTCCGAGGTCTTCCCCGGGCGATCAGCCCGCTGCTTTCGCAGGCGGTCTCCACGCCGAGAGACTCCAGACCGGAGCGATGGAGGTCCAGCGGCCTTGCCCCGAGGACGCAGCCGCCGGGCAAGGGGATCTCCGCCGCCCCGAAGGCGGTCAGAAGCGCCCCGAGGAACAGAACGGAGGACCGCAGCCGCCCGGCCAGCCGGTGGTCGATCGGACCGGGCCGAAGACCGGTGCTGTCCACTCGCAGCGTATCTCCCGTGCGAACGCAGGTGACGCCCTGCGCCGCCAAAAGCTCTTGCGTGATCTCCACGTCCCGAATGGCGGGACAGTTGTGCAGAATGAATCGTCCCCGGATCGCCGCCGTTGCTGTCAAAATCGGCAGAACGGCGTTTTTCCCGCCGTGGACGCGGACGGCGCCGCAAAGCGGCCTCCCGCCCCGAATCCGGATGCGTTCCAACGCCCGACCTCCTCTCCTGCCATTCTATGCGGCAGGGGGCGTTCAGGTGCGCGGATCAGGTCTTTGCCAGGTCGAGAACCGTCTGGCAGATGCGCTCTGCGCTGTCCACCACGGCCATCTCGTGCAGGGCGGATCGCATGGATTCCCGCCGCGGCGCGTCGCGCAGAAGGGCGTCAGCGGCCTCGTAGAGAGCCTGCGCGGTCAAGCCGGGTTCGGTCAGAACCACGGCGGCCTTGTGCCGCTCCAGCACGCGGGCGTTCTTCTCCTGGTGGTTGTCGGTCACGTTGGGGGAGGGAACGATGATGCAGGGCGTGCCCGCAGCCTGGATCTCGTTCAGCGTGGAGGCCCCGGCGCGTGTAATGATCAGATCCGCTGCCGCCATGAGCTGGGGCATATTGTAAATATACTCCCGCATTTCCAACTGCGGATGGGCCTCCAGATCCAGACCGTGCTCCTTCGCCCAGTCCGGCATCCAGCGCCAGCCGTAGGAGCCTGTAGCGTGGATATGCCGCCAGGGACAGCCGTTCTGCACCTCCAGCAGCATGAAGTCGGTGATCATACGGTTCATCTCGCGGGCGCCGAGACTGCCCCAGGCGGAGATGACCAGCGGCTCGTCTCCGAGCCCGAGCGCGCGCCTTGCGTCGGCGCGCTTGGTATACAGAAAATCCTCCCGGACCGGCATGCCGACCACCTGAACCCGTTCGGGGTTCTTGTAGTAGTCCCGGCTTTCGGGGAAGCAGACCATGATCCGCGATGCAGTGTCTGCGACCATCCGGGTCGTCAGACCGGGCATGGCGTTGGCCTCGTGGACGGCCGTGGGCACGCCGCGCCTGGCTCCCTGCTTGAGCATCGGGTAGGAGGCGTAGCCGCCGGTTCCGACGATGACGTCAGGCCGGAACTCCTTGAGGATCCGGTCGGCCTTTTTCAGCGAGCCGTGCAGATTTTTCAGCGTGATCAGATTGTGCCAGATGCCCTTCGGCGTCAGCTTGCGCTGGTAATTGGAGATTTTCAGCGTTTCCAGCCGGAATCCCTCGCGCGGGACCAGCTTGTTTTCCATTCCGTCCTCCGCGCCGACGAAGAGGATCTCAGCGTCCGGCCGCCGGGCCTGGAGGAGCTTTGCCACGGAGATGGCGGGATTGATATGTCCGGCGGTACCGCCGCAGGTAAAGATCACTCTCATGCCGATTTCCTCCGCAATGCCCGCTTGTTTACGCACCAGCGCGAAACGCTGAGCACGACGCCCATCTCAAACATCTGCAGCAGCAGGGCCGTGCCGCCGTAGGAGAAGAAGGGCAGGGAAATGCCCGTGGAGGGCAGGAATTTCGTGACGACGCCGATGTTGAAGAAGACCTGGATGGCGAGCTTCGTCGTAAAGCCTGCGGCGACCAGAGTGCCGAACCGGTCGCGGGCATGGATCGCGATCCAATAGCCGCGCAGGATCAGCAGCATGAACAGGAGCATCACGCCGACCGCTCCGACGAAGCCGAGCTCCTCGCAGACGATGGCGAAAATGTAGTCGTTGTGGCTCTCCGGGAGATAGAGGTATTTCTGGCGGCTGCGCCCGAAGCCCAGACCAAGCAGTCCCCCCGAGCCAATGGCATAGCGGGACTGAATGATCTGATAGCCGCTGCCCAGGGGATCGCTCTCCGGGTCGCGGTGGGTCGCAATCCGGGCGTTGGCATAGCCGTGGCTGCCCAGATAGATCACCAGAAAGACTGCCACCAGAACGCCGCCGATCAGGAACCAGCGCTTCTGCGTGCCGCCGATCAGCATGAGAATGGCCCCGATCAGCATGATGATCAGGGTGGCGGAGAGGTGCTTCTCCAGAACCAGCAGACCGGCGACCATCACGAGTATGACGGCGTAAGGCAGAACGCCGTAGCGGAAGGTGTTCATCTTATCCTGCCAGACGGCCATCATCGCCGCGAAGGTCAGGATCAGACCGAGCTTTGCGATCTCGGAGGGCTGAAATTCAATGCCGATCTTGAGCCAGCGGGTCGCGCCGTTGTGGGTCACGCCGACGCCGGGGATCAGCACCATCACCAGCAGGACCATGGAGACCGCGAGGATCGGCAGGGCCAGACGGTACCAGATAAAGTAGTTCAGGCGTCCGACCACGATGGTGACCAGGATCCCGCCCGCCGCGAACATCGCCTGACGAACGAAGTAGAAGGCGGAATTGCCGGTATCATAATAGGCCTTTGCATAGCTGGCGGAGAACATCATCAGCACGCCGATGGAGACCAGTAGAACCGTCAGCACCAGATAGGGCATATCCAGAATGCCGGTTTCGTCCAGCTCCTGCGGCTTCAGCCGCTCCATCGGGTCCTGTTTTTTCCGAAACAAAGCCATAATTGCTCCAATCTCCGGCGCGCGGGCCGGCATGAGGAATCAGCGCAGGGGGGCAGCGGCAAGATAGGCCAGCACGCACATGAGCAGGCTGACGCCGGAGAAGACCCACCAGATCTTGACCTCGCTCCAGCCGGACATCTCAAAGTGGTGGTGGATCGGCGTCATCTTGAAGATCCGCTTGCCGTGGGTCAGCTTGAAATAGCTCACCTGCATGATAACGGAAACGGTCTCGACGATGTAGACGAAGCCGACCAGAATCAGGATCAGGGGCATATCCAGGGCAAAGGCCAGGCCGCACACCGCGCCGCCCAGGAAGAGGGAGCCGGTGTCGCCCA
The DNA here is from genome assembly GCA_900315595.1 of uncultured Eubacteriales bacterium. Classification (GTDB taxonomy): domain Bacteria; phylum Bacillota; class Clostridia; order Oscillospirales; family Oscillospiraceae; genus JAFRPC01. Next base: position 47,192 of record OMZQ01000009.1, read on the forward strand.
TGAAGGTCTTGGCCGGATGGAAGTTATAGCAGAGGAAGCCCGCAAGTCCGCCCAGCAGGACGGAGGGGAAGATCGCCAGCTCCGCCTTGTGCAGGGAGAGGGCCGTCACCAGGAAGAAGACCATGACCGGGATCGTCACGCCGGTTGCCAGACCGTCTACGCCGTCGGTCAGATTGACCGCGTTCACGGTGCCGACGATGACGAAGACCGCAAAGGGGATGTAGACCCAGATCGGAATGCTCCAGCGGACGGCGGTGAAGGGGATCCAGAGACTGGCCGTCATATGTCCGGCCTTGTACAGCAGGAAGAGGTACAGGGCCGAGGCCAGAAGCTGCAGGGCCATCTTCTGCCAGGCCTTCAGGCCGAGATTCTGCTTCTTCTTGACCTTGAAGTAGTCGTCCAGGAAGCCGATTGCGCCGAAGACCAGAGCAAAGGCGAAGACGAAGGCCGAGGTCCAGGTCTTGGTGATCGCGCAGAGGACAACCGTGCCGATCAGGGCGGTCAGGATAAAGATCAGACCGCCCATGGCCGGGGTGCCGGCCTTGGAGGCGTGCCACTTGGGGCCGATCTCGCGGATGGTCTGCCCGGCCTTCATGGCGCGCAGCCAGGGGATGATGAAGCGGCCTGCGATCAGTGCGATCACGAAGCAGGGCAGCATGGACAGGATGATAGTCAATACGGAACCTTCAGTCATGGGTGATCCCTCCGTTGGCAGCGTCAGTCAAGGACGCGGCTGTCTTTCAAATCTCTTCTTTGAATTTTTTGGCGAGCTGCTCCAGGTGCATGCCGTGACTTGCCTTGAACAGCAGGACGTCGCCGGGCTTTGCCTCTGCGCGAAGGGCTTCGAGCAGGGCGTCCTGGCTTTCAAACCAGCGACCCTTCTCTCCGGCGGCCTGCGCAAGCGCATAGCTCATCGGCCCGCAGGCAAGCACCAGATCGGCGGCCTCTGCAGCGAGCCTTCCCACCTTGCGGTGGGCTTCCGGGGCGTAGTCGTCCAGCTCCAGCATATCGCTCAGCACTGCGATCCGACGGCCCGCGTCGCTGCGGCCTGCCAGAACCGACAGGGCAGCTTGCATCGAGTCCGGCCCGGCATTGTAGCAGTCGATGATCAGCGTATAGCCGCCGACCGTCTCGGTCCGCTGGCGGTCGCCGGTGTTGCGGAAGTCCGCAAGGCCGGCGGCGATCTGCGCCGGGCTCAAGCCCAGCTCCAGACCGGTCAGGGCCGCGCTCAGGGCGTTCATGGCGTTGTGGCGGCCCGCCACGGGTACGGTCAGGGGGAAGCGCCGGTCCAGACCAACGGCAGTGAAGCGGATCTCATTCTCGTCCTCGATCAGCTCCTCACCGCGCAGGGTGCAATCCGCGCCGAAGCCGAAGGTCAGGGTCCTGTGGCCGGTCTGCGCGACCCGAAGCAGATCGTCGTCGCCGTTCAGAATCACAAGGCCGTCCGGCCCCATGCCGTCGATGATATCCAGCTTTTCCCGGCAAATGTTCTCGCGTGAGCCGAGATTCCCAATGTGCGACTCCCCGATCTTGGTGATGACGGCGGCGTCCGGGCGGGCGATCTGCGTCAGATAGGAGATCTCGCCCCGGTGGTTCATACCCATCTCCACCACGGCAAATTCGGTGTCCCGCCGCAGACTGAGCACGGTGATCGGCACACCGATGTCGTTGTTGTAGTTTTTGAGGGTGCACTGGGTTCGGAAGCCCTCGCTCAGGACGGCGGCGATCATTTCCTTGGTCGTGGTCTTGCCGACGCTTCCGGTCACGCCGACGACCTTGACGGGGAGGGTCCGGCGATAGGCGCGGGCAATGTCGCCCATCGCCTTCGTAACGTCCGGCACCACGATCATCGGGATGCCGGGGAGCTGGCGGGTTCCCAGCGCGCCGGAGGCTCCGCGCTTCATTGCGTCGGGGATGTAGTCGTGTCCGTCCGCCTTTTCGCCGCGCAGGGCGGCAAAGAGCATCCCTTCGCTCAGCTCGCGGGTGTCGTTTCGAAGTCCGGCAAAGCAGCGGTCTGCAAACTCCGGCAGGACCTCGCCGCCGCACCATTCGGCTGCCTGGGCGAAGGTGATGGCGTTGGACTGGGCTGCAGCCCGGTCAGAGGCCAGCACGCGGGCGACCTCCTCGCGCTCGTCCAGGTGGAACTTTTCTTGATTGATCTCCTGATAGGTCTCGTGACCCTTGCCGCAGAGAACGATGATGTCATCCTTCCTTGCCTCGTGCATGGCGCGAGCGATGGCAGCGCGGCGGTTTTCTACGACCAGATACGGCCTGTCCAGACCCTTCACGCCTGCCAGAATGTCCTGAATGATCGCGCCGGGGACTTCGGTCCGGGGATTGTCGGAGGTGATCACGGCCAGATCCGAGCAGCGGACGCCGATTTCGCCCATGATGGGACGCTTCGCTGCGTCGCGGTCTCCGCCGCAGCCAAAGACGCCGATGACCCGGCCCTTGCAGAAGCCCCGCACGGAGCGCAGAACGTTCTCCAGGGCGTCCGGGGTGTGGGCGTAATCAATCAGAACGGTATAGTCTTTTCCGGGGGTCGGCACGACCTCGACCCGGCCCTTGACGCTCCTGGCCTCCGCCAGCGCGTCGGCGGCAGTCTCAAAGTCCAGACCGAGCGCAAGCGCGCAGCCCAGAACGGTCAGGGCGTTGTACACCGTAAAGCCGCCGGGGATCTCAATGCGGACGGGGCGGACCCGACCCTGCCAGTGTGCATCGAAGGCCACGTGGTCGGAGCCCAGGACGGCGTTGGCAGCATAGAGGTCAGCGGCACCCTTTGCGGAGCTTGTCAGCTTTTCGCAGGGAGCCTCCGCCATCGTCCGGCGGACGGCCTCGTCGTCCGCGTTGAACACGCCGATGCGGCAGCGGTCAAAGAGAATCGCCTTGGCCTTCCGGTAGGCCTCCATCGTCTTGTGGAAGTCCAGATGATCCTCGGTCAGGTTCGTGAACGCGCCGACGGCAAAGGGGATGCAGTCCACGCGGTGCAGGCAGAGGGCGTGAGAGCTGACCTCCATTACGACGTGGGTGCAGCCCTTTTCCAGCATCTCGGCAAACAGGCCCTGAAGCTCAAAGCTCTCCGGGGTGGTTCGCTCGGTGTGCAAAACCTCGTCGCCGATCATGTTCTGGATCGTGCCGATCAGACCGACCTTTGCGCCGAGGACCCGTTCCAGCACGGATTTGAGCAGGAAGGTTACGGTCGTCTTGCCGTTGGTTCCGGTCACGCCGATCACGGTCAACCGCTCGGCGGGATGGCCGAACCAGTTTGCACCGAGGATCGCCAGAGCCGCGCGGGAATCCGCCACGCGGACGAAGGGAATGCCGGCCTCCGGCTTCCGCTCGCAGAGGACGCAGACCGCGCCGCTTGCTGCGGCCTTCGGGATGTAGTCGTGCCCGTCGGTTTGGAAGCCGGTCACGGCCACAAACAGGTGTCCCGCCTGGGTTTCGCGGGAATCGTAGCTGACGCCGGTGATCTCGAGTTCCGGGTCGGCGTTGGTTTCCAGAACGGGAATATCCCGCAGCAGTTCAGAGAGCTTCATTGTATCACATCCAATTCATTAGTCAACCACTGAATTATCCGTCAGCTCCACGGTGATCGTCGTGCCGCGTGCAACCTCGGCGTCCGGTGCGTAGTCCTGATCGGTGACGGTGGCGTAGTAGAGATTCGAACCCTTGGTCTGCAGATACAGACCGCTGTTTGCAAGCATCTGATTGGCCTGAGCCATGGTCAGACCGCTCAGATCGGGAACCTTGACCTTGTCCGTCGGCACGGGCTCACCCATGTAGAGAATGACCTCGGAGTTGCCGGGGAGCATCTCGCCCGGGGCGGGGATCGTGCCGGTGACGGTCTCGCCGCTGCCGACGACGATATGCGTCAGGCTCACGGCGGCAAGCTCCGTGGCGGCCTCGGACTCGGTCAGATCGCGGACGTCGGGCATTTGCACGTTGACGGTTTTCATGTCCACGTCGGTATAGTCGGGCTGAACGCCCAGATAGAGCAGGGTGTCGGAGAAGATGTCGCGCACCACGGCGGTCGCCATAACGCCGCCGGAGATCCGGAAGCCGGTTCCGGGGGACGGCGTATCCAGAGCGACCAGGCAGATGTACTGCGGACGATCCATCGGAACGATGCCCACGAAGGAGACGATCTTATCGTCGGTCTGGTTGCCGTTCTCGTCGTAAACGTCCAGCTTTTCGGAGGTGCCGGTCTTGCCGCCGATCCGGTAGCCGGTCAGGGCGGCGTTGCCGCCGGTGCCCTCGGTGACGACGGATTCGATCAGGTCGCACATGATCCTGGAGGTCTCCTCACTGATGACCTGACGGATGACGGTTCGCGTGTTCTTCTGGACCACATTGCCCTTGTCGTCCAGAACCTCGCTGACCACGTAGGGCTTGAGCAGATAGCCGCCGTTGACCACGGCGGAGATCGCCCGCACCATCTGGATCGGGGTCGGCTTGATGGACTGGCCGAAGGCGATCGTGGTCAACTGGGCATTCTTGACGAACTCATCCTTTGGATGGAAGACGCCGGTTGCCTCGCCCTGCATGTCGATCCCGGTCTTCTCCAGGAAGCCGAAGGCGTCCACGTAGTTATACAGCCGCTCGCCCCCGATCATCAGACCGATGTCGGCAAAGGCAATGTTGCAGGAATTCTGAAGGGCCTGGGCGGTGTTTTCGGCGCGGTGTCCCTCCGGCTTCCAGCAGTGCAGCGTGTCTTGGCGGTCGGGGTAGTCCTTTTCGCCCGCGCAGTAGAAGGTCGTGTTCAGATCCACCGCGCCGCAGTCCAGTGCGGAGGCCAGCGTGATGGTCTTGAAGGTGGAGCCGGGCTCGTAGCCGTCGGAGACGCAGCGGTTGCGCCACTGGCGCAGGCGGGCTGCTGCCACGGTCTGGTTGTAGAGATCGGCCAGCTCCTTGTAGGCCTCGGTGCCCTCGGCGACCTGATCCATCTCCGTGCCGATCTCATCCAGCTTTTCCAGAACGCTCAGGTCGGTGATCTCCAGATAGTTGTTCGGGTCGTAGCTGCCCTCGATGGCCATGCCGACGATCTCGCCGGTGTTCACGTTCATCATGATTGCGAAGCCGCCGTTTTTCACGTCGTACTTCTCCACCGCGGCCTTGAGATTCTTTTCGAGCATGCGCTGGACCTGGGCGTCGATGGTCAGCACCAGGGAGCTGCCGTCAGAGGCCTCATAGAGCTTCTCGTAGGAGTAGAGCATTTCGGTCTGGTAGTTGCCCTTCGTGGTGATGACCGCGCCGGGCGTTCCCTGCAGGAGCTTGTCGTAATAGGCCTCCAGACCGTCCGCGCCGACGTTTTCCGCATTCACGAAGCCGACGACCTGGGCCGCCGTGGCGGGCGTGGCGTAGTGCCGCTTGGAGCCGGGCTCCAGATGGATGCCGGTCAGCTTGTTGTCGGTGATGAATTTACGGACCTGCTCGGCTACCTCGTATTCCTGCTGGGTGGCAATGACCTCGTACTGGCGGTCGATCTTGGCTGCCTTCTTGCGGATCATTTCCTCGTCCACGTTCAGAATGCGGCTCAGCTCCGATGCAATGAAGTCCACGTCCTCCTCGGCGTTGTGGATCTCCAGCGGGTCGAGAAAGACGGTCTCGACCGTGGAGGAGGCGGCGATGATCTTCATGTTGCGGTCGTAGATCGTTCCGCGGTCCGCCGGGACCGCCGTGGTCCGGGTCTGGTTGCTGATGGCAGCGGATTCGTACTTGTCGTGATCCACGATCATCAGTGTGAACAACTGGTAGAACAGCGGCAGGAAGAGCAGAATGCCGCAGACCAGCATGATGGCGGTGGTTCGGCGCAGAACGCCGTGGTTGGCCTTTTCGCGGTCATATGCGGGGCGTTCGCCCGGGCGGACGATCCGGATGTTCGCTTCTTTCGCCACGCGGAGGCCTCCTTTCAAGGGTACTGAAATCGGTAAAAAGGGGCGGCACCGGGTGTCGCCCCTTTTAGCTTTATGGGTTTGTCAATGGAAATATTCCAGGATGCCGCGGAAGCTCCCGGTCATGGCGTCCAGCGCCTTTTGCAGGAAGGAGCGCTCGTCCACCTGCAGCACCTCGGCCCGGTCTGCGCCCGCCACGTTGATGTAGACGGTCTGCTTGGCCGTCGGGGTACTCATGCCGAGCTCCTTCGCCCGCGCTTCGATCTCGTCGAGATTGATGCGGCTCTCATAGGCCGAGCGGAGCTTGGCGGTTTCGTTCTGGGCGGCGGTCAGCTCGGCGCGGAGATCGCCGGCCTGATTCGTTGCCTCGTAAAGCTGAACGTAGCTGTACAGGACCATTGCCAGAAGAAAGACGACCACAGCCAGACCGATTGCGGCCAGGGGCGCGATTTCCAGCTTGGCCTTCGGGGCCTTCTGCTTTTTGGAGGATACCTTTTCCTCCGGCAGGGCGGCGGGAATGGGTTGTACGGCGGTGTTGCCGTCAAACGGCCGCTCGTAGATCTGATAGGCCACAGAGCCCTCAAGATCGGGCAGTTGATTTTTCGCCATAACGGGTCTCCTTTCTTCAGAGCTTCTCCGCCACGCGGAGCTTGGCGCTCCGGGCGCGGGGGTTGTCCGCCAGCTCCGCCTCACCGGAGAGGATGGGCTTGCGGGAAATCAGACGGACGGTTGGCTTCTTGCCGCAGACGCAGACCGGGAATTCCGGCGGGCAGGTACAGCCCTTTGCAGCCTGGGCCATTGCGTTTTTCACGATGCGATCCTCCAGCGAATGGAAGGTGATCACAGCCAGCCTTCCGCCCGGGTTCAGCCGGGGGATCGCAGCGGACATCATCTTGTCCACGGCGGTCAGCTCATCGTTGACCGCGATCCGGATGGCCTGAAAGCTCCGCTTGGCCGGATGCTGCTTTTCGCGCAGAGCCTTTGCGGGCATCCCGGCGCGAATCGCATCGACGAGCTCGAACGTCGTCTCGATCGGCGCAGCTTCGCGCCGGCGGCAGATGGATGCGGCGATCTGTGGCGCATAGCGCTCCTCGCCGTAGGCGTAGAGAATGCGGCGCAGCTCCTCCTGCGGCCAGGTGTTGACGATCTCGCGGGCCGTCAGCCGATCCTCGGCGTTCATGCGCATGTCCAGCGGCGCGTCGGCCATGTAGGAAAAGCCTCGCTCCGCCTCGTCGAGCTGGGGAGAGGAAACGCCCAGGTCAAAGAGCATCCCGTCCACGCCGGGAATGCCCAGCCCGTCCAGGATCGAATCCAGCTCCGCGAAGTTGGAATGGACCAGGGTCACGCGATCGTGGACCGGCGCAAGACGCTCGCCTGCGGCGGCCAGAGCCTTCCGGTCCCGGTCCACGCCGATCAGCCGGCCCGTGGTCAGGCGGCGGGCGATCTCCAGCGAGTGCCCGGCGCCGCCCAGCGTCCCGTCCAGATAAATGCCGTCGGGGCGGACGTTCAGCGCGTCCACTGCCTCGCGGAGCAGAACGGAGACGTGATGAAATTCGCTCACAGTCCCAGCTCCTTCAGTGCGTTCGCCAGAGAACCCGGCGTATCGAGGAAGGCGGCCTCCTTGGCGGCGTAGTCCTCGGCGTTCCAGATCTCGGCGTGGTCGCCTTCACCCAGGAAGGTGACGTTTTCCGTCAAATGGGCGTAATCGCGGAGGATCTGCGGGACAACGAAGCGGCCCTGCTTGTCAGGCTCGCATTTTGCGACGTTGGCGCGGATATAGCGCAGCGCCGCGGAATCGGACAGGCGGACGGAGTTGAAGCTCTCGCTGACCTGCTCCCACTTTTTTGCGGGGTAGACGAGCAGGCTGTTTTCCAGACCGATCATCACGTAAAACACGTCGCCCAGCTCCTCCCGGAGCTTTGAAGGCACGAACAGACGCCCCTTGGCGTCTACGTTGTGCGTATATTTGCCGATCAACCTGCTCACCTCCTCCCAAATTGGGGAATTTGTGGGAATTCGCCCCATTTACATCCACTTTGCTCCATTATAACTGCTTTGTAACGAAATTGCAATCACTTTTTGCGCAATTTACAAGAAAATTTTGAACCCCGCTCCACGGTCTTTCCCTCTGCGCGCAAAAAAGCCCGGACCGGCGCAAAATCGCTTGCGCCGGTCCGGGCAGACCGGGAATTATGCAGTTCAGACGGAGCATGCGCTGCTGAATAGATACCTGATTTCTTTACTTCCAACGAAGCAATCAAGTTCATCACCGGGCGCATCAAAACCGCTGATTGGGCGAACAATCAGGGGGTTACTCCGTGGGGCGGCCGGACTCTGGCCGCCGAGCTTATGACGATGGGTGAGCGCTCCCGTCCGGGGTGGGCGTCGCGGAGCGGGTCCGGCGGCCTGAGGTCAGGCCGCCGCGGACGCGAAGGAATCAGGGATTTTCGGGGTCCGGTTCCGGATCGGGGTTCGGGTCCGGATCGGGGTTCGGGTCCGGTTCCGGTTCCGGGTCCGGGTTCGGATCGGGGTCCGGGTTCGGATCGGGGAGCTGGGCGGCCCGGTAGAGGAAGGTCACGACCTGAGCGCGGGTGCAGGTATTCGCCGGGGAGAACTTGGTCTTGGACGTGCCGTTGGTGACGCCCTTCTCCACGGCCCAGAGGACGGCCTTGTAGAAATAGTCGCCCTCGCTGACGTCCTTGAAGGGATTCTCCTCGGCCTCCGGCTCGGGGCAGCCCTTTGCGCGCCAGAGGAAGGTCACGACCTGATCGCGGGTGCAGGTATTCGCCGGGGAGAACTCGGTCTTGGACGTGCCGGTGGTGATCCCCTGCTCCACGGCCCAAAGGATGGCCTTGAAGGCGTAGCTCGACTCGTTCACGTCCTGGAAGGGATTCTCCGTTGAGGCGGGCTCGGGGCAGCCGTTCGCGCGCCAGAGGAAGGTCACGACCTGATCGCGGGTGCAGGTATTGTCGGGGGAGAAGAGGTTCGCCTTGGTGCCGGTGGTGATGCCGCCGAAGAAGGCCCAGTCGATCGGCGTGTGCGCCCAGTGGTCTTCCGCCGGGGCGTCGATGAAGATCTCACTGGCGCAGAGGACGGCTTCCTTCGTCTCGCCGCAGGTCTTGCAGGTGTATTTTGCCGTGCCGTGCTCGTCCTCGGTTGCGGGGGTCAGGATCTCCGTGACCTCCCAATAGTGGCCCTTGGCAGCCACC
>OMZQ01000035.1 GCA_900315595.1 uncultured Eubacteriales bacterium
TCCGGCTTCCGTGAGACGCCGGATGCCACCTTCCCCCCGAGGGGGGAAGGCTCTGTCGGAGCCCCGGCAAGCTGCCCGTCCCATCCCTCGTCCCCTATTGCCGATTACCTGTTGCCTATTGCCTGACCGACAAATCCCTGATCCCTAATTTCCGCAAATTCATGATTTATTTACTTGCGCTCCGGGATAAACTATGCTATACTGGATCCAGAATCCAATTAAAATCAGGAGGTGTCACAACATGGATAAGATGTACAAAACTCTGTTCGCCATCATCGGCGTAGTGGCGGCCCTGGCTGCGATCGCTCTGGTCGTCAAGAAGTTCCTCTGCAAGGGCAAGCAGTGCAAGTGCTGCGGCGATACCGTTGAGGATTTCGTCGAGGAAGCCGCCGAGAAGGCCGGGGACGCTGCCGAAGCCGTCGAGGAGAAGGCTGAGGAAGTCGTCGAGGAGGCCAAGGACGCCGTCGAGGACAAGGCCGAGGCCATTGCCGAGGAATTCAAGGACTACGCCGACGTCGAGCTGCCCAAGGAGGAGTAATCCTTCCGATTCAGCCCCGGTTCCGCTGCGCGGAACCGGGGCTGTTTTATTCCCTGCCGGTGCAAAGAGGCTTGCATTCTTTTCCGCGCGGGCGTATAATGAAGGTACTTTGAACAGTAAGGAGGTTTTTTATGAAAGCACCCTTTTCCCCGTATCTGCTGCGGATCAAGCCGGGTCTGAAGCAGCTCGTCGCCCTGCTGCGGCGGGACTACGACTACGTGAGCGTTCTGGCAACGGACTCCGTCGGTCTGACGGTCTCCATCTCCCGCCGGGCCCGCTCCGTCGGCTCCGAAACGATGTCCACCGAGCGCGGCGTCGTCGTCCGTCTCTACCGCGGCGGGCAATACCGCGAATATGCGCTCAACGCATTTGACCCGGACCGCGCGGAGGAAACCGCTGCGCGGATCGAGGCGGAGCTGGCCGCCCAGCAGGCCGTCTTGGACGGCTGCGGCACCCAGGTCTATGACACCGCCGCCCTGTCCGACGAGCCGCTGACCCTTTTCGTGGAGCGCGAGACCGAGCAGCTCCCCGAAACCACCGACGTCAAGGCCCTGGTGGACCGTCTGACCGCCCTCTCCGATCACGGGATGGAGCTGGACGAGCGGATGATCGAGTGCATCGCCAGAGCCCAATCCACCCACGTCTGCAAGCTGTTTCTGACCGAGCACCGCGACCTGAGCCAGAGCTACGTCTATTCCGAGGGCGTGGTCGTTCCGGTCATGCGCGGCGAGGACGGCTCCGTCCAGAACGGCTACGAGGGCGTTTCCGGCCTCTGCGGCCCGGAGCTCTTTACGCAGCTTGACGCCAAGCTGGAGAGCGGCGTGGCGATGGTCCGCGACCTGCTGACCGCCGGGCGGATCGAGCCGGGCGAATACGAGATCATCACCTCGCCTGAGGTCTCCGGTCTGATCGCCCATGAGGCCTTCGGTCACGGCGTTGAGATGGACATGTTCGTCAAGAACCGCGCCCTGGGCAAGGATTACGTGGGCAAGCGCGTCGGCTCCGATCTGGTCACGATGCACGAGGGCGCGCTCTGCGCCGAGAACGTGACGAGCTACGCCTTCGACGACGAGGGCACGGCGGCGGGCGACGTGATCGAGATCGACCGCGGCATCCTCAAGACCGGCATCTGCGACGCGCTCAGCGCCCTGCGTCTGGGCATCGCCCCCACCGGCAACGGCAAGCGCCAGAACTTTGAACACAAGGTCTACACCCGCATGACCAACACGATCTTCGACTCCGGCGACGACAGGCTGGAGGATATGATCGCCTCCGTGAAGCACGGCTATCTGCTGGAGGGCATGGAGAGCGGCATGGAGGACCCGAAGCACTGGGGCATCCAGTGCATCATCAAGCTGGGCCGCGAGATCGTGGACGGCAAGCTGACCGGCAAGGTCGTGGCCCCGATCATCATGACGGGCTACGTGCCCGATCTGCTGGGCGGGATCTGCATGCGCTCGTCCGACCGCGAGGTCTTCGGCACCGGCGGCTGCGGCAAGGGCTATAAGGAATGGGTCAAGGTCTCCGACGGCGGCCCCTATCTGAAAACGAAAGCGAGGTTGGGCTGATGCTGAACAAGGTAATCGAACTGCTTCGTGCCTCCGGCGTCTACGCCTGGGAGGTCACCGACGTGAAAACCCACGGCTGGGAATTCTACTTCATCCGTCACGCCCTCGACCAGAACCGGGCGAAGGACGTGGAGCATATCGTCCTGAAGGTCTACCAGAAGGACGACGAGGGGATGGGCAGCGCCTCCGCAGAGCTGGCCCCGACGGCGACCGAGGCCGAGGCAAAGGCTCTGATCGAGCAGCTTGCCTACCGCGCCACCCTGGTCCACAACAAGCCCTACGAGCTGAACCCGCCCCGTCCCGCCGCGGACGCAGGCGAGACCGCCGCGCCGGACGTGGCTGCGATCGCAAAGGACTTCCTCCGCGCGATGCAGACCCTGCCCGAAACGGACACCGAGGATATCAACAGCTATGAGATCTTCGTCAGCGCCAAGACCCGCCGCCTGATCACCTCCACCGGCATCGACGTGACCGAGACCTACCCGGAGAGCATGATCGAGGTCGTGGTCAACGCCCGGCGCGACGGACACGAGATCGAGCTCTATCGCAGCTACGACAGCGGCACCTGCGACGCCGAGGGTCTGGCCCGCGATCTGGTAAAGACCATGCAGTACGGCAAGGACCGCCTGCATACCGCCCCGACCCCGAATCTGGGCAAGGCGGACGTCCTGTTTTCCTCCGCCGCCGCGGTGGAGATCTACCGCTGGTTCGCGGAAAAGCTGGACGTGCAGATGGTCGCCCGCCGCATGAGCGACTGGGAGCCGGGCAAGCCCGTGGCGGAAGAATTCCGCGGCGACCGGCTGACACTCACGGCGCTCCGCAGCCTGCCCAACTCCGCCCGGAACCGCCGCTATGACCCCGAGGGCGCGCCGATCCGCGACCTGGTCCTGATGCGCGACGGCGTGGCCGAGCACTACGCCGGCGGGCGGATGTTCGCAAGCTACCTGGGGCTGGACGACTGCTTCATCCCCTCCAACCTGGCCGTCAGCGGCGGCACCCGCACCGAGGCGGAGCTTCGGCAGGGCGCTTACTTGGAGGCCGTGGAGTTCTCCGACTTCCAGGTGGACGCCATGACCGGCGACATCTTCGGTGAGATCCGTCTGGGCTACTGGCACGACGGCGAGAACTGCACCGTCGTATCCGGCGGCTCGGTCTCCGGCTCCATGCGCGACTTCGTGCAGGCCCTCTATGCCTCCGCCGAGACCGTGCAGTACAACAACTGGCGCATCCCCGCCCTGACCCGTCTGGGCGGCGTGACCGTCACCGGCATCGACGCCTGATCCGAAAGCCGAACGCGGCCTCCGGCTGCCGAAGCTGACCCCTTTCCGGCCTCCGGGACCGGTCCGACGGACCGGCCTCGGAGGCCGGTTTCCGCACCGGCTCCGCCGTAACGATCAGCAGTCTGCGCAGGCTCAGGAACAGATTCGCCAGATGCGAGACGCAGTAGGTTCCCAGATAGCCCCAGAGACCGAAGCGGGGGACCGTGGTCCAAAGGCCCGCCACGTCGATCACGTTCGTGAAGCTGTTATACCGCACCAGAAAGAGCTGCTGGCCCAGCCCCTTTTGCAGACCGTCCACGATGGCGTCCACGTAGAGGAAGAGGACCAGCGGAGCAAAGAGCCGCAGCTCCCGACCGACGGCGGCGCTGTCAAAGAGCGCCCTGCCGAGGGCGTCCCCGAAGCCATAGAGCAGGGCGAACACGGCGGCGGCATAGCCGCTCACCGCAAGCAGGCTCTTTTTCACCAGAGCCTGCAGCCGGGCGGTCCGCCCCTGCGCCTGCAGGCGGGCCAGCTCGGAGATCAGCAGCTCCGCGAGGGCGAAGATCAGCTCGCCGGGGAACCAGAGGACCGGGAAAACCATGCCGGAGATCCGTCCGTAGGCCGCCAGCGCCGTGTGCCGGGAGCCGTGCCGTTCCAGCCCCCAGGGGATCAGAAACTGCTCCACCGCCGAGAGCCCGGCGCGCAGATAGTCGTTGAGGGCAAGGGGGACGCAGAGCCGGACGACCTCCGCCCCGAGCAGGCGGTCCGGACGCAGGGCGGTCCGCCGGAACCGCCGCCAGAGCGTGCAGGCCGAGAGCCCCGCCCCAATGCCGCTGCCCGTGATCACTGCGGCGCAGACCGCAGAAAGCCCCCGCGCCCGGCGCAGGAGAAACAGGGTCAGGACGATCGTGATCGCCCGCTCGATCAGCTCGACCCGGACGAGCTCCCGCACCCGCCCGCAGGCCGTGAAGCTGCTGTGCAGGACGGCGGAGAGCATGGTGAGCGGCAGAAGCAGACCCAGCATCCGCAGGGCCGGGACGGTCCGCGGCTCCCGCAGCAGGTTCGCCGCCAGCGGCTCCGCCAGGAGGATCAGCCCCGCGCCGACCGCCGCGCTGACGCAGAGGCCGTAGCGCAGGCAGCCCCCGACCGCCGCCGCCACGCCGGACTGGTCGCCCCGCCCCCAGGCCGCCGCAACGAGCTGCAGGGACGCGGCCCGCACCCCGGAGGAGGCGAGGGTTCCGGCAAAGCCGCCCACCGTCAGTACAAGCTGCAGGATCCCCATGCCCTCGGCCCCGATCCGTCCGGCCAGCACCCGCTGAAACAGGACCCCGACGCCGCGCAGCGTCAGCGCGCTGAGCGCCAGCAGGGCCGTTCCCCGGATCAGCGTCCGTCCCTTCCATCCGCGCATACCATCCCCCCCGGCAAGCATACGCCGGCGGCGCAGCAAAGATGCCGCGCCGCCGGCGTATCGAATGAAAATATGAAATTATCATCTGCTACGGCTGGAAGGGCCGCATGGTCTGCTTCTGCGGGGACGGGGCGGGTTTGCGGGTCTGCTTCCGCGTCAGGTTATAGTTGATGCCGGCGCCAAGGAAGACGATAAAGACCAGGATATAGATGCTCAGCACCAGAATGATGACCGAACGCAGGCTGCCGTAGAAGGAATACACGCCCTCCCGGCCGGTCAGCCAGGAGTAGACCGTCATAACGGCGTTCAGCGTCAGCGAGGAAAACAGCGCGCCGGGAAGCTGGGCGCGGAAGCGCTGGTGCTTCGCGGGCAGAAAGGCGTAGAGGCACTGGAAGATGAGCAGGAACACGGCCTCCGAGATCAGGAAGCTGACCGTGCGGACCAGCCAGTCCGCCGCGGAGCCGTCGAAAAACACCTGATTCACCGCCGCGAGGATCTGATGGGAATAGATGGCAGCCAGCAGAAGCAGAGTCAGAGCCAGGAGAAAGAGGATCGTATACAGGGTGCAGATCCCGCGCAGGGCCAGATAGCCCCGGTTTTCCTGCACGTTGTAGATCACGTTCAGGGCCTTGCGGATGGCCATGAAGGCAGTGGCCGCCGACCAGAGGACGAAGACCAGAGAGAAGGTCAGCGTCCCGGAGCCGGAGGAGGCAAAGACCGAATCGACGATCTCCTCGATCAAGCCCCGCCCCGCCGCCGGGAGGATGGACATAATGAAGTCCACGACGTTCTCCGGCTTGAGCGGGGTCATGGAGGAGATCGTGAAGGCCAGCATGAGCATCGGGATCAGGGAGGTAAACAGGAAAAACGCCGTTTCGGCGCAGTAGGTGATGATGCCTTTTTCATTCCACCAGCGCAAAAATCCCCTCGTCCGGGAAAGGATGGCCCGAATACCGGAACTCCGTTTTTTCATGCGTACACCGCCTCTCTGCGTTCAGTATACCACGGTTTTGGGGAAATTACAACGGAAAAGAATTCGCACAGCGGATCATTCCGTCCGGCTTCGATTCACAGTTGACAATTCCCTCCGTTTGCGGTAATATATAGATACTTCTTCGGGGAGTCGGACCGATCCGGCTGAGACTGAGCGAAACGGCGCTCTCACCCGCGAACCTGATACGGATCATGCCGTCGTAGGGAAAGAGACTCCTGTGGCCAAAGGCCGCACCTTGCCGACGGCAGCAGTCCGTCGGTTTTTTGGTACGGCCCCGAACCATACTACAGGAGGAAATATCATGCAGAAATCCACTTCTACCACCCGCCGTCTCATCGAAAGCGCGGTCATGCTGGCTCTGGCAACCGTGCTGAGCCTGTTCAAGCTCGTGGAGCTGCCCTACGGCGGTTCCGTCACCTTCGCCTCGATGCTGCCCATCGCCATCATCGCCTACCGTTACGGCTGCGGCTGGGGCCTGGTCACCGGTCTGGTCTTCGGCGCGATCCAGCAGCTTCTCGGCCTGAAAAATCTCAGCTATTTCTCCACCTGGTATTCCATCGTTGCCATCATCGGTCTGGATTACCTGATCGCCTTCGGCGTCATCGGCTTTGCCGGGGCCTTCCGCCGGATGAAGTCCCAGCCCGCCGGTCTGCTCCTGGGCTGCCTGCTGGCCGGGCTCCTGCGCTATCTCTGCCACGTGATCTCCGGCGCGACGGTCTGGGCCGGTCTGTCCATCCCCACCGCCGCGGCTCTGACCTACTCCTTCGTCTATAACGCGACCTATATGATCCCCGAGGTCATCGTTCTGCTTCTGGTCGCCTATTACATCGGCAGCAGCCTGGACTTCCGCCAGACGAGCATCGCCCCCTACCAGCGCAGCGCGGTCAAGGGCATTCCCGCCCTTCGCTGGGTCTCCGGCATCGTGCTGACCGCCGGTCTGGTCTTCATCACCGTCACCGTCTTCGGAAAGATGCAGAACGCCGAAACCGGCGAATTCGACGTCACCGCGCTGAACACCGTCAACTGGACGGTCGTTCTCATTGTCGGCGCCGTCTCGCTGGTATCCGCCGTCGTCCTGTTCATTGCCTCCCGCGTTGGCCGCTCCGCTGCCCCGGAGGACAAGCCTCAATAAGTCCCGCAAGGGCCGGGGGCGTTCCTTCGCCGTGCGTGGAGGAACGCCCCCGGTTTTTCATCTGAAATGAGGTGCAAACATGTTCCAGCTCAAAAAGCCCGTCCGGAATCTGATCGGCGCGGGGATCCTGCTCGCTCTGACCGCCGCTTTGATCGCGGCGGCGCGGCTCCTGCCGGAATTCTGGTTCTCCTTTTATCCCGGCGTTTCCCGGGCTGCGGTACGCGGTCTCGGGATCGCCTTCGGCTGGATCCCCTTCCCGGTCTGGGAGGCGGCGGCGGCAGCGCTGATCCTCGGCGTGATCGTCTGGCTGGTTTACGCCTGCAAAAAGCGCCGCTTTTTCGGCTGGCTGACCGGTGTGATCGAGGTCCTCGCCCTGCTGATTTTCCTCTTTGTGAGCCTCTGGGGGCTGAACTACTTCGGCCCGGCCCTGAAGGATCAGATCGGGCTGGAGGTCCGGGCATACACCGAGACCGAGCTCAGGCAGGCCGCGCAGTTCTACGCAAGGCAGGCCAGCGAGGCGTCCAAGACCGTTGCACGCGACGAAAACGGCGATATCGTCCTGCCGCCCTTCCCGGAGCTGGCGGAGACCGCCGCGGAGAGTTATGTCAACCTCGGAAGGCTGCTGCCCCGCTTTGACCACCCGGTCAACCGGGCCAAGCCCCTTCTGGTCAGCAAGGCCTTCGCCTACATGGGGACGACGGGCGTTTTCGTCTGTCTGACCGGCGAGCCGACGGTCAGCACGGACTGCTTCCCGCTCGCCCAGCCCTTTACGGTCTGCCACGAGCTGGGCCACAGTCTGGCGGTTGCCGCCGAGGACGAGGCCAACTACTGCGCCTATCTGGCGTGTACGGCCAGCGACGACCCGCTGTTCCGGTATTCGGGCTGTTACGAGGCCTTTATCCACTGCTTCAACGCCCTGCACGAGGTGAACCCGTCCGCAGCGCAGAAGCTCTGGGAGCTCTGCTCGGACGAGCTGATCCACGACTGCAACGTGAATATCACGCACAACCAACAGTACGAGGGGAAGGTCCAGGAGGCCGCCCAGGCCGTCAACGACGGCTATCTCAAGGCCTTCGATCAGCCGGAGGGCGTCCGGAGCTACGGTCTGGTGGCCGACTATCTGATCGCCGCCTATCTGGCACAACAGGAAGCACCGTCCGGCAGCTGACCGGACACGAACAGGAGGAAGCTGGCATGAAGCTGATGATTCTGGACGGGAATTCCGTCATCAACCGGGCCTTCTTCGGGGTCCGTCTGCTGTCCACGGCGGACGGCCTCTACACGAACGCGATCTTCGGGTTTTTGAACGTTCTGGAGCGGATGCGCGCCCAGGAGCAGCCCGACGCCCTCTGCGTCGCCTTCGATCTGCACGGGCCGACCTTCCGCCACCTGCGCTACGACGGCTACAAGGCCACCCGCCACGGGATGCCCGAGGAGCTGGCGATGCAGATGCCCGTGATGAAGGACGTTCTGCGGGCGATGAATATCCCGATCTACGCCTGCCAGGGCTGGGAGGCGGACGACGTGATCGGCACCGTCGCCAGGCGGTGCGGGGCAGAGGGCTGGGACTGCGTGATCGTCACCGGCGACCGCGACAGCTTACAGCTTGTGGACGAGCGCGTCTCGGTCAAGCTGGTGGTCACGAAGGGCGGACAGACCAACGCCACGCTCTACACCCCCCAGGTCTTTGAAGCCGAATACGGCTTCGAGCCGATCCGTCTGATCGACCTCAAGGCTCTGATGGGCGATTCCTCCGACAACATCCCCGGCGTGGCCGGCATCGGCCCCAAGACCGCCACCGACCTTCTGCTCCGCTTCGGGACCCTGGACGGGGTCTATGCGCATCTGAGCCGGGAGAATATGAAGGGCAAGCTCTACGACAAGCTGGAGGCCGGGAAGGACAGCGCCTACCTCTCCTACGAGCTGGCGACGATCCGCACGGACGCTCCGATCGGGGACTTTGCGCCGGAGGACGCCCGCATCCGCGAGCCGGACCGCCGCGCGCTCTACGACCTCTTCCTGCGGCTGAACTTTGTGAAGCTGATCGACAAGTACCGTCTCCGCGCCCCGGAGCCGGAGCAGCTTCCGCTCGCGCCGCCGACCCCGGCGGCGGAGACCGTCGCCGCGACCGCTCCGGACGCCGGGACCGTTCCCGCCTGGCTGGACAGCCTGCGCGGGAAGACAGTCGCCGTCCGCGCCGACGAGGGGCTGGAGACCCTTGCCGTGGACGAGGGCGGTCGGATGACGGTCCTGCGCCGCGAGACCCTGGGAAACGCCTGGGAAACCAGTCTGAACGCCCTGTTTTCGGGAAGCGTTTCCATTCTGACCCACGGGGCGAAGGAGCTCCAGCGCCGTCTGCTGGAGCGGGGTCTTGCCTGCGAGGGGATCGTCTTTGACACCGAGCTTGCCGCCTATCTGCTGGATTCGGCACGCGGCAAGTACGAGCTTGCCCAGCTCGCGGTGGAATATCTCCACGCTCAGCTCCCGGAGGCCAAAACGCTTGCGTCTCAGGGCGTGCCTGCCGATCAGGCCGCAGGCGCGGTGCTGGAGGCCGAGGCCTCCGCAATCTTCGCCCTGCATCCGGTGCTGGACGCTGCCCTGCGCGAGATCGGCTGCGAAAAGCTGCTCTATGAAATGGATCTGCCCCTTTGCCGGGTTCTGGCGGAGATGGAGATCGCCGGCGTTCTGGTGGACGCGGACGCCCTGCACCGCTTCGACGAGATGCTGCGCGGACGGATCGCCGACTGCCAGCGTGAGATCTACCGCTTCGCGGGCGGGGAATTCAACGTCAACTCCCCGAAGCAGCTCGGTGAGGTCCTGTTTGAAAAGCTGTCCCTGCCTGCGGGCAAAAAGACCAAGACCGGCTATTCCACGAACGTGGACGTGCTGGAAAAGCTCCGGGACAAGCACCCGATCATCCCGGAGATCATGACCTTCCGCACGCTGACCAAGCTCCAGGCGACCTACGCCGAGGGTCTGCTGAAGGTGATCGGGCCGGACGGCCGGGTGCGCACAACCTTCCAGAACACCGTGACCGCCACGGGCCGCCTGTCCTCCACCGATCCCAATCTCCAGAACATCCCGGTCCGCACCGATCTCGGCGCGGAGATCCGCAAGATGTTCGTTCCGGCCCCGGGGATGGTCTTCGTGGACGCCGACTACAGTCAGATCGAGCTGCGCGTCCTCAGCCACATGGCGGACGACAAGGCCATGCAGGACGCCTTCAACTCCGGCTCGGATATCCACCGGGTCACGGCCTCCCAGGTCTTCGGCGTCCCCTTCGAGGAGGTCACGGCGCAAATGCGCCGCTCGGCAAAGGCCGTCAACTTCGGCATCGTCTACGGGATCTCCGAATTCTCGCTCAGCGAGGACATCGGCGTGAGCCGGCAGGAGGCCAAGCGCTACATTGACAGCTATCTGGAGAAGTACCACGGCATCCGCGACTTTATGACCGCCGTGGTGGAGAACGGAACGCGCGACGGCTGGGTCGCCACCCTCTACGGCAGGCGGCGCTATCTGCCCGATCTCAAGAGCAGCAAGTATATGGTCCGCGAGGCGGCCCGCCGGATGGCGATGAACGCCCCGATCCAGGGCACAGCCGCCGATATCATCAAGCTGGCGATGCTCCGGGTCCGCGAGGCCCTGAAGGCCTCGGGTCTGAAGGCCAAGCTGGTCCTGCAGGTCCACGACGAGCTGATCGTCGAATGCCCCGAGGCCGAGGCCGGGACCGTCCAGGCTCTGGTCGCCCGGGAGATGGAGCAGGCCGCCTCCCTCGCCGTCCCCCTGACCGCAGAGGCCAAGACCGGCAGGAGCTGGTACGAGGCGAAATAGCTTCCGACACAAAGGCCGCGCTGCATGAATGCGATCTTCGCATCTTTGCAGCGCGGCCTCCGTGCGCCGTTCAGCGCTCGTAGTCGAACTCGAAATCGTAGATTGAGACGGTATCGCCGTCGTTGATGCCCAGCTCCTCCAGACGGGTAAAGAGGCCGGATTTGCGGAGCTGGCGGTCGAAGTAGTTCCGGGATTCGTAGTCGGCAAAGTTGATGTCGTTGATGAGCCGGGCCAGCCACTTGCCGGAGATGACCCAGGTATCGCCGTAGTGCTGGATGTTGAGGTCGTCGGCCTCCCCCGCCTCTGCCAGCGGGCGGACGTAATCGGCCTCGTAGACCGTCACGGGCGGGAGCTCGCGGAGCTTCGACGCGATGGTGCGTATGAGCTGCTTGGTGCCCTGCGTCGTGGCGGCGGAGATCTCGTAGAGCTCCAGTCCCTGGGCCTGCACGCAGGCGCGCAGGCGCTCGAGGTTGTCGCTTCCCGCGGGAATCAGGTCGGTCTTATTGGCTGCCACGATCATCGGGCGGGCCGCCAGCTCGGGAGAGTACTCCGCCAGCTCGCGGTTGATCTTTTGGAAGTCCTCCACCGGGTCGCGGTCCTCGCAGCCGGAGACGTCCACGACGTGGACGATCAGGCGGCAGCGGTCGATGTGCCGCAGGAAATCGTGACCCAGACCGGCGCCGTCCGCCGCGCCCTCGATGATGCCGGGGATGTCTGCCATGACGAAGCTGACGCCCTCGTCCACGTAGATCACGCCCAGGTTCGGGTAGAGGGTGGTGAAGTGGTAGTTGGCGATCTTCGGGTGGGCGTTGGAGGTCACGCTGAGCAGGGTGGATTTGCCCACGTTGGGGAAGCCCACCAGACCCACGTCTGCCAGGAGCTTGAGCTCCAGAATGACCTCGTGCTCCTCGCCTGGCAGACCGGCCTTGGCAAAGTTCGGGACCTGTCGGGTCGGGGTGGCGAAGTGCTTATTGCCCCAGCCGCCGCGTCCGCCCTTGCACAGGACGAATTCGTCCACGTCGGACATATCCTGAATGACGGCTTCGGTCTCGGCGTCCTTGACGACGGTGCCGCGCGGAACCTTGATGATCAGGTTTTCCCCGCGCTTGCCGGAGCAGCGCGCACCCTGACCGTCCTGGCCGTTCGGGGCCTGGTATTTGCGTTTGTAGCGGAAATCCATCAGCGTGGAGAGGTTGTCGTCCACCTTGAGGATGACGGAGCCGCCGTGGCCGCCGTCGCCGCCGTCCGGCCCGCCCGCCGCGACGTATTTTTCACGGTGGAACGCCACCGCCCCGTTGCCGCCGTTTCCGGCCTTGACGTAGATTTTTACTTTATCGACAAACATACTTGCATTGCCCCTTTCCCCTTGCGTAAAAAGCTCAACGTAGGGGCCGATCTGCTCCGGCGCGGAAAAAACTTTGGTTTTTTGCACGTTCACGTGCGCCGGCGAATCGGCCCGTACCCGGTTCGATTCTGCTAAACGCTGTAATACTTATCCTCGGCCCATCGAGCCGGATTGCCGTCCATATAGTTCCACCGAATCCTGTAATCCGTTTCATCCCGTATTACGTGATCAAAATAGGATCTCTGCCAGAATGAGGCCTTATTCTTTTCTGCTTCGTTGATTGCTTTTGTCGTTTGATATTTGAACCATCCAATGACATTCCCTACCGTAGGGGACGGGTTTCCCGTCCCGTCACCCTCCGTCCCACGGCTGCGGTCGATCCGGAGCAGCAGATGAACATGATTTGGCATGATCATATAATGATCAACGGAAACCGTTGGGTATTTGATTGGGATTTCTCCGACAAATCGTTCAACGATTTGCCCCTTCCTTGTCAGGGTGATTTGTGTCTCTGTATCGATACATTGAATATACGATAAACAACATTTTTTGTTCTCGGTACAAATCGTTATAAAATATGCCCCGTTTTCGGAGTAATCATAGTCGGCCAGGCGGTTACGTTTTCTTTGTGGATAATTCATGATCGTTCTCCTCCGGATCAGAAAGCAAGCTTGCTGGGCCCATACCTTGCGGGACGGGGAACCCGTCCCCTACGGGATGGTGGAGCCGTCCCCTGCGCGACGGCGGGACGGGGGACCCGTCCCCTACGGGTGATACGCCAAGGGCCGGAACATGCTCTATGTTCCGGCCCTTGTTGTCGCTTTATTACTGCTCTGCGTAGACGGAGCACATCTTGCGATCCTTACCCATGCGCTCGAACTTGACCTTGCCGTCAATCAGAGCAAACAGGGTGTCGTCGCTGCCGATCCCGACGTTGTGACCGGGATGGATGTGGGTGCCTCTCTGGCGAACCAGAATGTTGCCGGCCAGGACGAACTGACCGTCAGCCCGCTTCACGCCAAGCCGCTTGGACTCGGAATCACGACCGTTCTTGGTGGAGCCGCCGCCCTTTTTGTGGGCGAAGAACTGTAAACCGATGTTCAGCATGTGTTACACCTCCATAACTTCGATATAATCAGGATTTTCGTCCCGCAGGGAGGCCAGGGTCAGCATCATGCCGTCCAAAACGGTCTGCACGGTGTCCTCGTCCTCATACTTTGCGGGAAGGGTCAGGGTGATCTCGGCGTTTTCGTCGTCCACCCTGGTTTTGGCGCCGACGCCCAGAATGTCATTGAGCGTGGCCTCTGCAAAACGGACCACGGCAGTCACTGCCGCACATACGATGTCCGCGCCGGCCTCGGCATAGCCGCTGTGGCCGGAGACCCGGAACCCGGTCCGTCTGCCGTCTTGACTGAAAAATTCAACCGTAATCATAATTACGCGTTGATCTTCTCAATCTTGACCTTGGTGTAGGGCTGTCTGTGGCCGCGGAGGGACTTGCTGTCCTTCTTGGGGCGGTACTTGAACACGACGACCTTCTTGGCCTTGCCGTTCTTGATGACCTTGGCTTCCACGGAAGCGCCGTTCACCACGGGGGTACCGAAGCGGGAGTTCTCGCCGTCCACGATTGCCAGCACCTGATCGAAAGTTACGGTGTCCTCAGCCTCGACGTTCAGCTTTTCGATGAAGAGCTCATCGCCTTCGCTGACGTTGTACTGCTTGCCGCCGGTAACGATAATCGCCTGCATACTGTCTCTACCTTTCTTGTAGTCTCGCTTTGGAGGTGGCAGGTCGTCCTGCGCTTTCTGACCTCTTCAATGCGGCTTGTACACTATACCACAGGGAAAAACAAATGTCAAATGTAATTTTATGGTTTTTCGGAAAAATATTTGCGTAACGCTTCCGCGCAGGGGCACGTATCTACGCGCCCGGTTCCGCGAAGCGGAACAAATCGCCCGCAAGGGCGATGTTGCCCGTATGAATGACGCGATCCCGTATCGTCATTTGCATCGGCATACGTAGGGGCGCGTATCCACGCGCCCGGTTCCGCGAAGCGGAATAAATCGCCCGCAAGGGCGATGTTGCCCGTTTGAATAACGTGATCCCGTATCGTCATTTGCATCGGCATACGTAGGGGCGCGTATCCACGCGCCCGGTTCCGCGAAGCGGAACGAATCGCCCGCAAGGGCGATGTTGCCCGTATGAATGACGCGATCCCGTATCGTTATTTGCCTCCGGCAAATTGCATTCGTTCCGAATGCCGGACACGATGCTTGTCCCTACGGCGGAGAATGACCGTTTTCGGATTTTTCGGCGGGGCTCTATTGTCGATCCGTGCGGGCGCGTGGATACGCGCCCCTACAAGGCGCTGCGGCGGCGGGGGGCTGTTGTCGATCCGTGCGGGCGCGTGGGTACGCGCCACTACAAGGCGCTGCGGCGGCCTTTGCCCGGCTCTACCAACGGGCGAGGCGGCTTGAAATCTGCGTGATTGATTCTTTTTCAAGCGTCGGCTATAATGAGGCTGCAATCAAAAAACAACACCCTTCAAGGAGGAAACCAATCATGGATATGGGAAAGAAAATCAGACAGCTCCGCTTCAAGGCGGGACTGACGCAGGATCAGCTCGCGGAAAAGCTGGGGATCTCCCCGCAGTCGGTCTCCAAGTGGGAAAACGCCGCGGCGATGCCGGACATCACCACCCTGCCGCTCCTGGCGGAGATCTTCGGCGTCACGATCGACGATCTGTTTGATCTGACGACCGAGCAGCGACTCAACCGCATCGAAAACCGCATGGACGCGGAGGAGGAGCTTCCGGCTGACGTCTTCCGTGAGTTTGAAGGCTTCCTGCAGGCCGAGCTGAACGACGAAGCGAACAAGGACCGCGCGACCGCACTGATCGCCTACCTCTACTGGCACCGCATGAACGCGGAAGCCCGGAAGGCGAGCCGGTACGCAAAGGAAGCGATCGCCCGCAACCCGGCCAAGAAGGACTGCCAGTGGATCCTGAACAAGACGGACAACCACGCCGTCTGGGATTGGAACCTGGCAAACCACGCCAAGGCAATCGACTTCTACCGCGAGCTGGCGGAGAACAACCCGAACGAGGCCCTGCCCTGCATGTATCTGCTGGACAATCTGATCGCCGACCGCCGGGCCGACGAGGCGGAGTACTGGCTCAGCCGCTACTGCGCCATGGAGAAGGCCCATCCGGTCATGAAGCAGGTCTACCGCGCCCACATCGCCCTGGCCCGCTTTGACGAGGCCGAGGCGGACAAAATCATCGAAAACCTGCTGGCGGAGCAGCCGGAGAACGACGCCGTTCTCTTTGAGGCCGCGCAATACTACGCCGCCAAGGCCGACTACGAAAAAGCCATCGGCTGCTATGAACGCGCCTTCGCCGCGGACCCGAAGCGGCCCAGATTCCAGGATCCCCTGATGGGAATCGCCCAGATCTGCGAGATCCGGGGCGACTACGCCCGGGCTGCGCAGACCTACGACCGGATCATCGACCTGCTGGAAAACGAATGGGGTCTGAGCGAGGAGACCGACTCCTCCGTGACCGACGCCAAGCGGGAGAGAGCCCGTCTGCTCGCCAAGGCATGACCCAAACGAACAGGCAACAGGATATTTAGGCAATAGGCAGCAGGCATTAGGCAATAGGAGACGGGGCTCCGACAGAGCCTTCCCCCCTCGGGGGGAAGGTGGCATCCGGCGTCTCACGGAAGCCGGATGACGGATGAGGGGGCGTACCGCCTCGCTTTGCGTTCGGCAAAAATGAAAAAGGCATCATCACCTACTGCGCCGAAACGGCGTTTTTCCTGTTTACCTCCCTGATCCCTGATCCCTAATCCCTGGTCCCAAAAACACAGGCGTGACCACGACGGTCACGCCTGTGTTTTTGCTGCATTCCGCGCTTACAGAACGCTCTCGTACATCTCCATGTACTTCTGCGCGGGCTGCTTCCAGCTGAAATCGACGGCCATATCGTTCTTCGCAAGCTGATCCCAGGCGGGGCGGTTTTCGTAGTAGTCGCCGAGAGCGCGGTCGATGGCGCCGAGGAAGTCGTCGCCGTTGTAGGACTGGAAGGTATAGCCGCGGCCCTCGCCGGTCTCGGGGTTGAAGGGCGGGACGGTATCCTTGAGCCCGCCTGTGGCGTTGACGATGGGGATGGTGCCGTAGTGCATGGCGATGAGCTGGCTCAGGCCGCAGGGCTCCGACTTGGAGGGCATCAGATAGATATCCGAGCCCGCGTAAACGCGGGAGGCCAGGGCCGGGTCAAAGCGCAGATTCATCGAGAACTTGCCGGGATATTCGTTCGCCACGGAGAGCAGGGCGTGCTCATACTTGGCCTCGCCGGTGCCGACGATGACGAGCTGGATCTCCCGCTCAAGCAGGCGGCGCAGGACGTAGCAGAGGATGTCGATGCCCTTGTGACCCGCCAGACGGGTGACCATGGAGAGGATCGGGGCGTCGGAGGGCTCCAGACCCAGCTCCTTTTGCAGGGCGCGCTTGCAGATCTGCTTGTCGGCAAAGGTCGCGGCGGTGTAATTCTTCGCCAGAGCCTTGTCCGTTGCGGGGTCGTAGACGCCGGTATCAATGCCGTTGGTGACGCCGCGGAGGTTTTCGCCGCGGGCCGCCAGGATGCCCGAAAGACCGTGGGCAAAGTAGGGATAGCGCAGCTCCGTGGCATAGGTCTCGGAGACCGTGGTGACCAGATTGGACCGGACCACGGCGGCCTTCATAAAGTTCACGCAGCCGTCGAAGGAGCAGACGCCCCGCCAGTAGTCCTCCAGACCCAGGACCTCGTTAAAGAACTCGGGACCGGCCTTGCCCTGGTATTCGACGTTGTGGATCGTAAAGACCGTTTTCGCACGGGGGAAGTCGGAGCGGAACTCGGCGTCCAGATAGACGGGCACGAGGGCCGACTGCCAGTCGTGGCAGTGGATCACGTCGGGGCAGAAGTCGAGCTGGCGCATCGAGGCCAGGACGGCCTTGCAGAAGTAGGCGAAGCGCTCGCCGTCGTCATAGAAGCCGTAGATCCCGTCGCGGAGGAAGTAGTATTCGTTATCCAGGAAGTAGACCGCAGGTCCCCCATCCCGCACCAGACGGAAGAGGCCCACGTATTGCTGCCGCCAGGTCAGATTGACCGTGAAGGCGGAGAGCAGCTCCGTCTCGATCTCCGGGTTCTGCTTGATCGTTTTGTAATAGGGAAGAAACAGGGCGACCTCGTTGCCCTCGACGCGCGCAAGCTCGTCGGGCAGGGCCTGAAGGACGTCGCCCAGGCCGCCCGTTTTGACAAACGGGGCGGCCTCGGAGGCGATCATCGCGATTTTCATACGGCGTCTCCTCGATTCAGGATGACGGGGTGCTCCGCCGTGCCGATCAGCTTGGTGCCGGCGGAGATCTTGACGTCCTTATCCAGGATGCAGTATTCGAGCTGGGCGCCGATGCCGATCTCGGTGTTGGACATGACGACGCAGTTCCGGACGACCGCGCCGGTGGAGATGCGGACGCGGCGGAAGAGGACGGAGTTGAACGCCTTGCCGAGCAGCATGCAGCCGTCGGCCACGATGCAGTCGTCGATCTCGCAGCTCTCGCCGTAGTAGGTCGGGACCTGGTCGCGGACCTTGGTGTAGATGGTCAGATCGTCGCGGAAGAGGCTGTGGCGGACGTTGCGGTCGATGATGGCCAGGTTGTTGCGGAAGTATTCCTCGGCGGACTCGTTGAACAGGGCGACGTTGTGGAATTCAAAGGCGTTGACGCTGAGCTTGCCGTCGGTCCAGTCCTGCAGGATGAAGTCCCGCTCGAAGCGGAAGCGATTGTGGGCCATGCACTCCTCGGCGGAGGCCATCAGCAGGTCGCAGCGCATGACGAACATGCCCATAGAGGCCAGGTAGTCGGCGGGCGCGTCGTAGTCCACGGCAAGATCGTCCACCTCGCCGTTTTCGTCCACGTGGACGGCCAGATCGAGCTGCTTGTTGGCGTTGGCGATCCCGGCCTTGACCACGACGGTCACGTCGCGGCCGGAATCGATGTGGGCGCGGATGACCTCCTCCAGATTCATGGCGCAGATCACGCTGGCGTCGGCCAGGACGATGTACTCCTCCGGGGCCTTATCCAGAAAGCTCCGGCCCGCGCCGTGAATGGCCTCGATCTTGCCGCGGAAGTTGTTGTTGATGCCCTGGGAATAGGGCGTGATGAACTCCAGGCCGCCCTCCTCAAGCTCAAGATCCCATTCCTCGCCGGAGCCGATGTGGTTCATCAGACTCTGGTAGTTGTACTGGGTGACGATGCCGATGTGGCGGATGCCCGCGTTTGCCATATTGGACAGGGTGAAGTCGATCTGGCGGTAGCGGCCGCCGAAGGGCAGGGACGCCTGCGTCCGCTTGTTGGTAAGCTGGCCCAGGGAGCTGTCATAGATGTTTGCGAAAACAAGACCCATTATATTTTTCATTGGTTTCTACCTCCTGCCTCAAATGACTTCGCCGGGCTTGACGACCTGGTTGGCGGCGATCACGTGGTTCTTGCCGACCACGCTGATCTGCCGCTTTTCGCCCTCCCGGAAGCTGCCGCCGATCACGGCGCCGGAACAGACCTTGCAGTCCTCGCCGATGATCGCGTTGCGGATGATGACGCCGTCCTCAATGACCACGTTCGGCATGATGACCGAGTCCTCGATCATCGCGTTCCTGCCGATCTTGCAGCCGGTGGAGATGACGCTGTGGGTGATGTCGCCGTAGACCTCGCAGCCCTCGGCGATCAGGCAGTTGACGTTCTTGGACTTCGTATCAATATAGGATGCGGGCAGGGCGTAGTTTCTGGCGTAGATCTGGGCGGTGCCGTCGCCGTAGAGGTTGAAGGCGGGGTTCAGGCCGAGGGTCTCCATGTTGGCCTCCCAGAGCGAGGAGATGGTGCCGACGTCCTTCCAGTAGCCCTCGAAGTCGTAGGCCATCATTTTGTGACCGGCGTTCAGGATGGCGGGGATGACGTTCTTGCCGAAGTCGTTGTCGGAATCGGGGTTCTCCTCGTCCTCCACCAGGAACTTGCGCAGGATGCTCCACTTGAAGATGTAGATGCCCATGGAGGCGTTGTTGGACTTGGGCTGCTTGGGCTTCTCCTCAAACTCGTAGATGGAGCCGTCGGGGTTGGTGTTCATGATGCCGAAGCGGGAGGCCTCCTCCATCGGGACCTTGCGGACGGCGATGGTCACGTCGGAATCATGCTCCTCGTGGTAGCGGAGCATTCTGGCGTAGTCCATGCGGTAGATGTGGTCGCCGGAGAGGATCAGGACGTTTTCGGGATCGTAGCGCTCGATAAAGGGGATGTTCTGATAGATCGCGTTTGCGGTGCCCTTATACCACTCGGACTTCTTGGACTTTGCGTAGGGGGGCAGGACGGAGACGCCGCCGTGGGAGCGGTTCAGACCCCAGGGCTGGCCGTTGCCGATGTACTCATTGAGCTCCAGCGGCTGATACTGCGTCAGGATGCCGACCGTGTCGATGCCGGAGTTGACGCAGTTGGACAGCGGAAAGTCGATGATGCGGTACTTGCCCCCGAAGGGCACGGCAGGCTTAGCGGTATTCTCCGTCAGGACCAGCAGACGGCTGCCCTGGCCACCGGCCAGAAGCATGGCGACACATCGTTTCTTTGGGAAGTTCATGGTATTCGGTTCTCCTTATCGAAAAATTTGAATATTGTGATTTCAATCCGTCGCGAAGCGACACCGAAAGCGTTTCATCGTTTCATTTGTTTCTCAAGGGGAAGGTCTTTGGGCTGAATCGCTGCCTCCCTGCCGCCCCGTCCGGCGGGGCTTCGGGCGGTAGTAGAGGACGCTCAGCGGGGGCAGGGTCAGCTCGGCGGAGGCCTCGCAGTCGCCCCAGGGACCGGGCTCGGCAGCGACGGCGGGCAGCTCGGTCCCCCAGCCGCCGTATTGCTCCGCATCGGAGTTCAGCAGCAGCTCGTAGGCGCCGGGCTTGGGCAGGCCGATCCGGTAGTGCTCGCGCTTGACCGGGCAGAAGTTGCACACGCCGATGATCTCATGGCCCTTGCGGTCGATGCGGCGGAAGGCGATGACGGAGTTGTCCCGGTCGTCGCAGGAGATCCAGCGGAAGCCGTTCCAGTCCTCGTCGTTCTGCCAGAAGGCGGGGTGCTTCAGATACAGGTGGTTGAGGTCGCGGACGAAGTCCTGCATCTGGCGGTGGCGGTCATAGTCCAGCAGGAGCCAGTCAAGACCCTGATTCTCGTTCCACTCGATGAACTGGGCAAACTCGTTGCCCATGAAGTTGAGCTTCTTGCCCGGATGGCCCATCTGCCAGCCGAAGAAGGCCCGCAGATTCGCAAACTTATCGGTATAGTAGCCGGGCATTTTCTGGACCAGGGAGCATTTGCCATGGACGACCTCGTCGTGGCTCAGGGGCAGGATGTAGTTCTCCGAAAAGGCGTAGGTCATGGAGAAGGTCAGCTTATCATGGCTGTACTTGCGGTAGATGGGGTCCAGAGACATATACCTGAGATTGTCGTTCATCCAGCCCATGTTCCACTTGAACAGGAAGCCCAGACCGCCGTCGTTCGTCGGCTTGGTGATGAGGGGGAAGGCCGTAGATTCCTCTGCGACCATGATCGGCTGCCGGGCGACGGAGAAGGCCGCCCGGTTGAGGGCGCGCAGGAATTCGATGGCCTCCAGATTTTCCCGCCCGCCGAAGCGGTTGGGCTTGTAGTTGGGCCGGTTGTAGTCCAGATAGAGCATGGAGGCCACGGCGTCCACGCGGATGCCGTCGACGTGGTAGCGCTCCAGCCAGAAGACCGCGCTGGAGATCAGGAAGGAGCGGACCTCCGGCTTGCCGTAGTCGTAGATGCGGGTGGTCCAGTCCGGATGCTCGTTCATGGCGGGGTCCGAAAGCTCGTAGCAGCAGGAGCCGTCGAACTCATACAGGCCGTTGGCGTCCTTCGGGAAGTGGGCGGGGACCCAGTCGAGGATGACGCCGATGCCCGCCTGGTGGAGCCGGTCCACCAGCTCCATGAACTGCTTTGGCTCGCCGTAGCGGGCGGTGGGGGCAAAATAGCCCGTGACCTGATAGCCCCAGGAGGGGTCGTAGGGGTATTCGGTGATCGGCATCAGCTCGACGTGGGTATAGCCCATATCCTTGAGATAGGGAATAAGCTCGTCCGCAAGCTCGGAATAGCGGTAGGTGGTCCCGTCGGCCTTGCGCCGCCAGGAGCCGAGGTGCATCTCGTAGATGTTCATCGGGGCGCGCAGCGCGTTCCGGCGGTCTCGGTTGGCGCGGTAGAGGCCGTCGTGCCAGCGGTAGCCGTCCAGGTCGCAGACCACGGAGCAGGTATCGGGCCAGTTCGTGCGGAAGCCGTAGGGGTCGGTCTTGTCCACCTCCCGCCCGTCGGCGCCGACGACGAAGTATTTATAGAGGCAGCCGGGTCTGGCCCACTTGGAGAAGACCTCCCAGATCCCGTGCGAGATCTTCTGCATGGCAAGCTCCTGCCGGTTCCAGAAGTTGAAATCGCCGGCGACGCTGACCGCGCGGGCGTTCGGCGCCCAGACGCGGAATACCCAGCCCGCCACACCGTCACGGGTTTCCCGGTGGCAGCCAAGCAGGTCCGCGGCGCGGATATTGTCTCCGCGGTGAAAGGCTTCGACTGCGGAGCGGATGGTTTCATTCATGTGCGGATTCCTCCGTCTCTTTGTTTTCATTGCGGCGTATAATTACCCAATTCTTATTATAGCCGCATTTGCCCCAGAATGCAATCCCCAAAAAGGGGATTTGTAAATGGGTTTGAACAATCGCCGCTCAATCTCCGCTTCTATTTCCCCGACCGGGTGCATAGGCTGTAGCACGATTCCACGAAGGAGGAAGCTGCATGGACTTGATCGAGCTTGCGCTGGGACGGGCCGGAGCGCCGTCCCTGGCGGAATTTCAGCGGCAGGCGGGGCTGGTACCCACCGGGACGGCGGACGCGCTGACCTGGGAGGCCCTGCTTCCCTGGCTGCTGGGCTATTTGAACTACCGCGTGGTCCCCGGAGACAATTACGAGCGGCTCGCCGCCCGCTTCGGGACCACGGTGCGGGCGATCATCACGGCGAACCCGAACCAGGACCCCCTGCGCCTGCAGGTGGGCCAGCTCTTGACCCTGCCGCTGGGCTTTTCCCTGGTTCCGTCCAACCTGCCGATGACCTGGGAGCTGCTGCGTCTCTGCCTGCGCGGGCTTTCGGCCCGCTATCCCTTCCTGACGGTCCGGGACGTCGGGGAGACCTATTACGGCAGAAAAATCCCCCAGATCGCGGTCGGTCTGGGGCAGCGGCGGGTCCTCTACAACGCGGCCCACCACGCGAACGAATGGATCACGGTTCCCCTTCTGCTCCGCTTTTTGGAGCAGTACGCCAAGGCGATTTCCGAAAACGGGACGATCTTCGGCTATTCGGCCCAGGCGCTCTATCAGCGGGTTGTCCTGCATCTGGTCCCGATGGTGAACCCCGACGGGGTGGATCTGGTGACCGGCGGTCTTGCGGAGGGCTCGCCGGGCTATGAGAACGCCGTCCGGCTGGCGGAGAACGACCCGAACGTTCCCTTCCCGGACGGGTGGAAGGCGAATCTGCGCGGGGTGGACCTGAATCTGAACTACCCCGCCGGCTGGGAGCAGGCGCGGGAAATCAAGTTTGCGCAGGGCTATACCCGCCCGGGGCCGCGGGATTACGTGGGCACGGCCCCGCTGGATCAGCCGGAGAGCGCCGCAATGGCGGCCCTGACCGAGCGGCTCCGGCCCAGCCTGACCCTGTCCTTCCACACGCAGGGCGAGGTCATCTATTGGAAATTCGGAAGTCTGGAGCCGGACGGCGCACGGGAGCTTGGCGAGGACTTTGCAGCGGTCTCCGGCTACACGCTGGAGGACGTGCCCTTTGCCTCCGGCTTCGCGGGCTACAAGGACTGGTTCATCCTGAAATTTGACCGCCCCGGCTACACCGTGGAGGTCGGCACGGGAACGAATCCCCTGCCCCTGTCCCAGCTTGAGGCGATCTATGAAAAGGTGATCGGGATCCTGGTGCTCGGTCTGGCAAAGGGATAGCGCAAGCGCGGCCGCCACGCGGCCGCGCTTCCGCAAGCTGTCAAAGAATTCCGAATTGGGTAGACCGAAATCCATGAAACTATGAAACTATGAAAATATGAAAATATTTCGGTGTCCCTTCGGGACGATTGAAAATCATGCTTGCCTCCGGGCCATTCCTTTTTTGCGTCAGACCAATCTAAATGAAAACCGAAATGTAAATATTTCGGCGTCCCTTCGGGACGATTGAAAATCATGTTCCATATCGAAGATATGGAACATACCACAATAGTTTCATAGTTTCATAATTTAATAATTTCATTCGTCACGCTCGCCTCGCGGTTTTTTGACACGCCTGACAAGCGTGGGTTTTCGTTATCCCGCCGCTTCAAAGCGGTACTCCGTCCGGCTGGTGCGGGTCTCCCCCGCACGCAGGACGATGGACGGAAAGCCTGCGTGGTTGGGGGCGTCGGGCCAGGCCTGGGTCTCCAGGCAGAGGGCGGCGCGGGGGCCGTAGACCGCCCCGTCCTTGCCGCGCAGCCCCGCCGGAAGGTAATTGCCGGTGTAGAACTGAACGCCGGGGCGGTCGGTCCACACCCGCATACGCAGCCCGCTGCGGTCTGCGGCAACCGAAGCGATCTCCCGGAAGCCGCTGCCGTCCGGGACCCAGTTGTGGTCGTAGCCCTTTGTCAGACGGAGCTGGTCGTACGCGGCGGACAGTCCCGCCCGGATGGGCTTCGCCTGCCGAAGATCCATCGGCGTTCCGGTCACGGGGAGAAGCGCTCCCGTCGGGACGGAGGCCGCGTCGGTGGGCGTGAAGCGGTCGGCACAGATACAGACCGTGTGATCCGCAATGCTGCCTGCGGCGTGACCGTTGAGGTTAAAATAGCTGTGATTCGTCAGGTTCAGAACGGTATCGCGCTCGCTGACGGCCCGGTAGTCGATGCGCAGGGTCCGGTCGATCAGCGTATAGGTCACCGTTACGCGCAGGTCGCCGGGGAAGCCGCCCAGACCGTCCGGGTGAACGTAAGAGAGGGCGACCGCCCGCTCCGAGATCGCCGTCGCGGTCCAGACGACCTTGTCAAAGCCTGCAAGGCCCGAATGCAGACAGTTCGGCGCTTCGTTCGGATCGAGGGCAAGCGTCCGCCCGTTCAGCGGACAGGCGGCCCCCGCGATCCGATTCGCCACCGGGCCGACCGTGGCCCCGATGAAGCAGTCCTGGTTGACGTAATCTTCAAGCCGGTCGAAGCCCAGGACGACGTCGGTCAGCCGTCCCGCCCCGTCCGGGACGGTCAGGCTGCGCAGGGCTGCGCCGTAGGTCAGGACCTCGGCGGCGCAGTCCCCGTCGGTCAGCCGCGCCAGATAGACCGGTATGCCGCGGAGGCTGCCGAACGGCAGGAGGGCGGCGCGCGTCTCGTTTTCATTCACGGTGATGCCTCCCTCGGGCGGGCGGTCAGAGGATCGCAAGGACGTATTTGTACCAGAGCTGCCGGAAGAAGCCGGAGCGGCAGAGCAGACGCTCGGCCACGGCCTGGTGCCGTTCGAGCAGCTTCAGCTCGTCCTCGGTCAGCTCGTGCTGGCTGAAGGCGGCCTTCTTGCCGAGTTCCTCCGCCTCCGGCTGCGGCTTTTGCCTGACGCGGGCCAGAAGGCTGCGGCAGCGGCGGTACAGGAGAATGCCCTTGCCGTTGGCGTCGGCGCGATCCAGCTTGCGCTTGCGCAGGGCCATTGCGGCATGGCGGCGGGCGATCAGCAGGCCGATCCCGGCCAGGACGCCCAGGACCCACCAGGCCCAGGTTGGCATCCGGAAGGGTTCGCGGCTTCCCTGTCCGCCCTGCGGTGCTGCGGCGGGCGGGGTCGTAGAAGGCGCAGGCGGAGCCTCGGAGGTCACCGGGGG
Organism: uncultured Eubacteriales bacterium; assembly: GCA_900315595.1. Taxonomy (GTDB): domain Bacteria; phylum Bacillota; class Clostridia; order Oscillospirales; family Oscillospiraceae; genus JAFRPC01. The sequence goes on from OMZQ01000035.1 coordinate 25,022, forward strand.
CTCGGTGGCGGAGGTGGTCTCCGGCGGGCGGGTGGGCCGCGTGACCGGCGGCAGGGTGAACTCGCTTGCGTCCTGGCGCTGCGTCGGCACTTCGCCGGTAAACTCGGTGGCGTCGCCGGGGGTCGGCTCAAGGAGCTGCCATCCCATACCGTCCCAGTATTCCACCCAGGCGTGGGCCATCAGGGAGGTCACGGTCGTCGGCTCGCCGGGAACCGGGTTGCAGACGTAGCCGGAGACGTAGCGCGACGGGATCCCCACCGCGCGCAGCAGGGCGGCGGCAGCGGTGGCGTAGTGGACGCAGTAGCCGGTATCGGCTTCGGTCAGGAACCAGGTCACGAAGTCCTTGCCCGCGGGGGGCGCTTTTGCGTCGCGGCTGTAGGGCGCGACGTTCGAGACCAGGGACTCGATCAGGGCGGCGCGCTCCGGGACGGGCAGGTCCGTCACCGGCCCGTCCGTATGCTCGTCCAGCCAGGCAAGCAGCGCCTGTCTGGTCCGGTCGGGCAGATCCAGACAGTTGGAATTGACCCATGCGGCGTATTCCCGGTTGTCGACGTCGACGATGTAGTCGTTGGGCGGATACGAGACGAAATCACTCCGAGTGGCTCCTCCGATCTCGACGCTCCATTCGCCCGGATCCCATGCGGGCACAACGTTGAGCTCCGGGTAAAAGAAGACCGTATAGGGGTCCTTCGGGTTCGGATTTCGGAAGCAGGCGTCGGAGATCGGCTCCGCTTCCGCGGGCATAGCGGTCGGATCATAAGGATAGAAGCAGACCGGCTCCTCCTGGATCGGCTCCACGGTCAGGGAATACGGCGCGGCGTCAACGGCAAGCGAGGGCCAGGCAACCGTCACCGGCCAGTCCCGCTCGGTCAGGCGGGTCCAGGTGCCGCCGTCGAAGCCCGCGTAGTTCGTACCGGCCAGATAGAGGCGCTCGGGATAGTCCGTTGTGATGCGCATGACCGACTTCGGTCGGTTCGGAAGCGGCGAGAGCTCGTTCAGATGGACCGCGCTCGGGTTTCCGCTCAGACCGGCCTCCTCGTTGGGCCGGTTTTCGGCCTCGGCGGAGAGCTGCTCCAGCTTCTTGGTCAGCTCCTGCCAGGTCAGCGGCGGCTGATAGGTCTTTTCCGGGAAGATGGCGGGCAGGACGGCCAGCAGGGCCGCAGAAAGGAGGGCGCCCCAGAAAAAGGCGCGGCCGGTCTCCCGGATCTCGCGGCGGCGGACGTTCTGGGAAAAGAGCAGGGTCAGCACGCAGAGCGCCGCACAGAACAGGGCGATGCGGCTGGGCGGGGTATCCAGCAGGACGAAGCAGGGCACGACGCCCGGAACGAGGGCGAGGGCGGCAACGGCTGCCGTCCGCCAGCGGCTGACCGCCAGACCCATGAAAAATGCCATCAGGATCGAAAGCGGGAGCAGGAAGCGCGACGCGGCGGGATAATTCAGCCCGAGCTTCGGATCATAGGCCGAGCGGAGCTGAACGTAGCCCTGGCGGTAGTAGTAGGCCAGCACGTTCCAAATCGCCCTGGCCTGGAGCCAGAGCTGACGGCGCAGGAGGAAGGCGACCAGGAGCAGCGTCAGACCGAGCGCCAGGGTGTACCAGCCGCCCGAACGGATCCGGGCGAGCACGGCCACGGTCAGGAGCAGAAGCGGAACGACGATCCAGACGACGTCCGGCAGGGAGATGGGGACAGCAGCCCCGCTGGGGCGTTTCTCGGCAAAGGCCGTGCAGAGGCAGAACAGCGCCCCGAAGATGCCGAGCGCGCCGACGACGGTTTCCAAAAAGAGCTGCACGGCGGTGTGAAGGGTGCTTTTTTGCTTCATTTCTCCGCCCCCTGTTCTCCGATGCAGCAGAGCCAGTCGGCCTTCACTGGCAGGTGCGCGGGCAGAGCGCGGCTGGTCTCCGGGACCAGACAGGCGCCGGTCAGGGCGGCGATCACGTCGTCCTCTGCGTGGATCTCGGCGCGGACGACCTCCTCCCCGTCCATCCAGAGGACGGTGTGGTCAACGCTGTGGTCCACCAGCCAGGACGAGAGATAGCGCAGGCTGCCCAGGGTTTTGGCGCGGGCAGCCGGCCCTCTGGGGGTTCGGACAGCCAGAACGACGCTGCGGCGGATCGTCTCCATCGGCTCGCGGACGATGAGCTCGTCGGACTTGAGCGAGAGCTTCCAGTGGATGCCCTTCACCGGGTCGCCGGGGCGGTAGGGCCGGTGGTCGTGGATCTCGGAATAGCCGCCGTTTTTGGGGCGGAGCTGCTGGTTGAGGATCTGTTCCAGATTCGGCATGGGGTCCGGCGCGACCGCCGCCGGCAGGATCGCCATGACGGGCATGGTCGGGGCCTTGACCGGAATGGCCCAGAGGCCCAGATAATCATAAACCCTGCCCTTCCGCAGCTCCGGTGCCAGATAGCCGCAGGGCGAGGTGGGCACGGAAAGGACGCCGTCTGTCCGGGACAGGCGGCTGAGGAAGCGCAGGTCGGTCATGGTATCGCGGGTCCGCAGGTTGAGGCGCATCCGGACCTCGGGCGTGGGCAGGAAACGGGGCAGGCGCAGGTGAATGTGCAGATTCACGGCCTCGTTTTCCTCCGTCGAGGTGGGCAGGGCGGCTTCAACGCGGGTGGTCAGGATCGCGGGCAGGGAAAAGAGCAGACTGATCCAGGGCAGGGCGGCCACCAAAACCAGCAGCATCCAGGAGACCCAGAGACTGCTGGCAAAGTAGAAGGCCGCAGCCGCAACAACCGCGAAGCAATAGAGGATCCGGTTGGCAGCCATAGGTCACACCTTGGGCGCGCTGATTTTGGACATCAGCTCGGTCAGGACAGCGCTCTCGGTGAGGCCGAGATTCTGCGCCTCGTTGGAGAGCAGAAGCCGGTGGGAGACGGTGCCGACGAAGACGGTCTGAACGTCCTCGGGCAGAACGTAGTCGCGCCCGTTCATATAGGCCGTCGCCTTTGCCATCGAGACGATGGCAAGCGTGGCGCGGGGGCTTGCGCCGCGGCTGATCTGGGGATGCTGGCGCGTGGCGCTGACCAGAGAGACGACGTAGGCGATCAGGCTCTCCTTCATATAGATCTTGCCCACAGCCTCCTGCATCGAGACCAGCTCCGCGGCGGTGACGACCTGGCGGACGGCGTTCAGCGGATTGACCCCGCCCTGGCGGGCCAGGACCATATCCAGCTCGTCCTTGGGCTGGGGATAGCCGACGGAGAGGCGGACCGTGAAGCGGTCCATCTGGGAATCGGGAAGGAGCTGGGTACCGGCTGCGCCGGTGGGGTTCTGGGTGGCAATGACCGTGAAGGGGCGCGGCAGCGGATGGGAGACGCCGTCCACGGTGACCTGCCCCTCCTCCATCGCCTCCAGCAGAGCGGACTGGGTGCGGGAGGTGGCGCGGTTGAGCTCGTCGGCCAGGAAGAGGTTGCAGAGGATCGCGCCCTTCTGGTAGATCATCTTGCCGGTTTCCTTCTGGTAGACGGAGTAGCCGGTGATGTCGGAGGGGAGAACGTCGGGATTGAACTGGACGCGCCCGTAGTCGAGACCGAGGGCGCGGGAGAAGGCCAAAGCCATATTGGTCTTGCCGACGCCGGGAATGTCCTCAAGCAGGATATTGCCCCGGGCGAGAATGGTCATCAGAACCCAGATCAGGACCTGGTCCTTGCCCTGGACCGCCTTGCGAAGCTCGTTGATGATACGCTGAATCAGATTCATATTGATCTCTCCCGATTGAATACGTTATTTGAAGATTTTTTCCATGGTTTCCAGAAGGGTCGAGCTTCCGGTGGAGTTGATGTTGTTGCAGAGGATCACGTCCTGGATGCCCTTTTCCGTCACAAGACCGGAGATGGAGGAATAGGGCTTTCCGGCCCAGACACACCAGCTCTGGAAGCTGCGGTAGTCGATCCAGTAGATATGCTCGTAGTGATCCACCAGGAAGGGGATGAAGGCGTTGCCGTAGGAATCCTTGACGATCAGGACGGAGGAGCCGTCGGTGACGGTCGGATTGTGGGCGTAGTTATAGGGCTGGTCGCCGCCGGAGAAGGTCCCGTACAGGCCGGACTTGGGATAGCCCGAGACGTCATAGATGATCTTCCAGCCGTATTCGGCATACTTGCCGGTGGGCATGTTGTAGTTGCTGTACATCGTCATATCGTTGGTGCCGTTGGGATAGTAGGCGGTGACGGTGTCAGGGTTGGAGGCGAGCGCCGGGCTCTGGTTGCTGCTGGAATAGAAGGTGCCGAGGAAGTTCGGGAAGGTGATGGTCTCAAAGCTGCTGAGCTCGTGGGGCGTCCAGCCCTTGAGGGCGCAGTATTCGCGGTAGGCGTAGTAGGCGCCGAGGGCGGTCCAGTGGTGGTCGGTGTGGAAGTAGATATACTCGTCGTTGTGCTGCTTGAGCGTGTCATAGACCTTGATCGGCGTGACCGAGGGATCCATGTTGGAGTACATCCAGTTCATCGCCTCGTTCTCGTCGGAGCAGCCGATGCCCTCGCGGACGGAGTCCGAGAGCATGATACCGGCGGAGATCGGGCAGATCATGCAGTATACCTTGGCCTTGCCGCTCAGCGCCTTGGCCACGGCGTTGACGTTGATGCAGTATTTCGCGCTGCCGCTCTGGCTGAAGCCGTAGATGCCGTAGCCGCAGTTTTCGGTGATGTAGATGGAGCCTGCCTGCTCCGCCGGGGTGACGGCGTCGCCCGCGCCGGATTTCCTTTCGGTGGTCGTGGGCTCCGTCGGCACGGCGGTGGTCTCCACGGGGACGGCGCCGTTTTGGGTTTCAGGCGGGACCTCGGTCTTCGCCGGCGTGTCGGTCACGGCGGGATCGTTCTTCTGGGTGGTCTTGGGGTCGCCCTCGGCGGCGAGGGCCGCGAGCTGCTCCGGGGTCAGACCGCCCTGCTGGGGGATCTCGTCGGCGGTGGGGCGCTTGGTCAGGCGGTCGCCCGTGCCGTAGGCGTCGCGCATGGCGTTGTAGCCGGTCGTCATCAGCTCGCGCAGGGGGTAGGTATCGGCGTACCAGGTGCTGACGCCGCCGGGCTTCTCCTCGGGGGTCTTCGGCTCATAGTTGAAGAAGCTGCCGTCCCAGATCCCGGCGAGGGTCAGCTTGGGGAAGGCGGTCAGCTTGCGCTGCTCGGTGGCGGATTCCTTCGGGCGGGCGAACCAGAGCAGGCCGATGAAGGCCATCAGGGCCAGAAAGCCCAGAAAGACGAGCTGCTTGATCTGCGCAGTTGCGTAGCGGATGGATTGAAATTCACGTTTGGTTGGTCTCATGTTCGCACCTCCTTAGAACTGGAAATAGAGGAAGGGATTGTAGCTGTTTCCGGCCAGGGCCATCGTGGAGAGGACCATCAGGACCAGAGGCACGGCGACGTCCATGACGCCGTAGGCGATCAGGCCGCCCTTGCTGTTGCGGCTGAGATTTTTCAGCAGGTTGCCGAGCTTGCTCATCAGCGGGGTGCAGGCGATCCCGGCGGCGATCAGGAAGAAGATATTGTTCTGGAGCTGGAGCCAGTCGAAGCGCAGATAGAAGGCGTTGCCGTTCAGACCGAACATGCCCTTGAGCGCGGTGCCGAGCAGGGACATATTCTCAAACTTGAACAGGACCCAGCCAAAGAGGACGATGACGAGGGTCAGGACGCGGCGGGCGGCCTTCGGGATGCGGTCCACGGGGATCAGATACTTCTCCAGGACCAGGAAGACGAAGTAGTACAGGCCCCAGAGGATATAGTTCCAGCTTGCGCCGTGCCACATACCGGTCAGCGCCCAAACCACGAACATATTGAAGATATGGCGGCTCCTGGCGCAGCGGTTGCCGCCCAGTGGGATGTAGACGTAGTCGCGGAAGAAGGTGGACAGGGAGATATGCCAGCGCCGCCAGAAATCGGTGATGGAATCGGCGGTGTACGGATAGTTGAAGTTCTCCTTATAGTGGAAGCCGCACATAAGACCCATGCCGATTGCCATATCGGAGTAGGCGGAGAAGTCCAGATAGATCTGGAGCATGAAGGCGATCGCGCCGATCCAGACGCCGAGGACGGAGGTCCGGGAGAGGTATTCGGCGTCGAGCAGGAGATCGGCCACAGTGGCGCAGCCGTTGGCCAGGATCGCCTTCTTGGCGAGGCCGACGGCAAAGCGGGTGACGCCCCGGCTGACCTCGGCCATCTTGACGCGGCGGTGGAGAATGTCGTTCTCGACGTCACGGTAGCGGACGATGGGACCGGCGATGCACTGGTGGAACAGACTGGCATAGAGCAGCAGCAGCCAGTATTTCGGCTGGGCGTCCGTATCGCCGCGGTAGACGTCCACCACGTAGGACATGAGCTGGAAGGTATAGAAGCTGATGCCGATGGGCAGGACGATATTCGGGATCACCTTGGGTACGCCGGCGACGATCTGAAGGTTGCGCAGGAAGAAGCCGGTATATTTGAAAATGCCGAGGATCACAAGCTGGAGCACGATGCAGGCGATCAGATCGCCCTTGCCGCTGCCCCGGCCCGCGCTCTGAGCGCTCTGGATGCGGAGGGCAAAGAACCAGCAGATCGCGGTCATGCCGAGCAGCAGCGGAACGTAACGGACGCCGCCCCAGGCGTAGAACACCAGGGAGAAGCAGAGCATGACGATATTCTTCTTTTTCAGGTCCGTTACAAGGGCCTGGGTGAGAAGATTGGCAAACAAGAAAACGAAGACGAAAAACAAGCTGGAGAAAACCAAATCAATGCCTCCCTTCCGCGAAAAACCGCCGAAGCAAGGCTCCGGACAGTTAATTGACGCGAAATACCACAATTCGTTCCCATTATATCGTAAGAACCGGCAATTTGCAAGAGGAAAAGGTGGAAATCCGGTGGATGGGGCTGGGGGTTAGGGAATAGGGATCAGGGATCAGGGAACAGCGTAGGGCGGCCAGACCTCTGGCCGCCGCAGCGCCTCGTAGGGGCGCGTATCTACGCGCCCGCCGACGACCGCCAGCCTCGTAGGGGCGCGTATCCACGCGCCCGCACGGATCGACAACAGAGCCCCGCCGAAAAAACCGAAAACGGTCATTCTCTGCCGTAGGGACAAGCATCGCTTGTCCGGCATTCGGAACGAATGCACTTTGCCGGATGCAAATGACGGTACG
>OMZQ01000029.1 GCA_900315595.1 uncultured Eubacteriales bacterium
TTATGGGTCAGAAATATCGCCATGGGAATTGTGTGGCTGGCAATAGGAATACTGGAACTGTGTATAGCCGCAATTTTATATTGGAGAAGCAAGAAGAATCAGCAGTAAATTTGAATTTTTTTGTTCTATAATTGAGTACGAAATTTCAGTTTATCGGGCTCCCCTTACTGGAAAGACCGGAGGCACTGTTATGCGAAAGCTGATTTTTCATATCGACGTGAACAGCGCCTATCTGAGCTGGGAGGCAGCGCGGCGGGTGGCCAAGGGGGAGCCGGATCTGCGGCTCATTCCCTCGGCCATCGGCGGAGACCCGGAGAAGCGCACAGGCGTCATCCTGGCCAAGTCTATCCCTGCCAAAAAATTCAAAATCACCACCGGGGAGCCTGTGGCCATGGCCCTGCGGAAGTGCCCGGATCTGGTGCTGGCCAAGCCGGATTTCAAGCTCTATGTGCAGAACTCCCGGGCCTTCATCGCAATTTGCAGGAAGTATGCTCCCGTGGTGGAACAGGTGTCCATCGACGAGTGCTTCTGCGACTTTGACAACACCGAGCTGGTCTACCCGGATCCCCTGGAGCTGGCGTACCGGATCAAAGACGAAATCAAAGAAACCCTGGGCTTCACGGTGAACGTGGGCGTCAGCGAGAACAAGCTGCTGGCGAAGATGGCCAGCGACTTTGAAAAGCCGGACAAGGTCCACACCCTCTATCCCGGCGAGATCCCGGTAAAGATGTGGCCGCTGCCGGTGGGGGAGCTGTTCACCGTGGGAAAGGCCACGGCGGAGCGGCTGCGTCAAGCCCGGATCGAAACCATCGGTGCCCTGGCCCACACGGACCCGGAGCAGCTTACGCGAATGTTCGGCCCCAAGCTGGGCAGTCACCTGCATCGCTACGCCAACGGAATCAGCAATTCTCCGGTTCTGGCGGAGCCGGAGGAGGCCAAGGGCTATTCCATCTCTACCACCTTAGAGGACGACGTGGAGACCGCAGAGGCGGCGCATCACATCCTCCTGGCTCTGGCGGACAGTGTAGCCGCCCGGATGCGTGCCGACGGCTTCAAGGCCTTTTGCGTGGCCGTTACGATCCGAAGCAACGACTTCAAAAACAAATCCCATCAGCAGAAGCTCCGGGAGCCGACGGATGGGACGAACGAAATCTATCAACTTGCAAAGAAGTTATTTTCGGAATTGTGGAAAGGCAAGACGCCGCTGCGCCTGTTGGGCATCGCCCTGACAGACCTCACAAAGGAAGACTACGTCCAGACCTCACTGTTTGACACGGCGGACGAAAGGAAAAACAAATCGAAGAAGCTGGACAAAGCCGTGGACGCGCTGCGCTCCAAATACGGCCGCAGCACCATCCAACGCGGCGCCCTCTTGCAGGACACGCATGAAGTTGGGAAAAAGTATCAAGCCCAAATGGAGGGCGAAGGAAGTAAGAAAGAATAAGCAACTCACAAATGACAGAAAGGAATATTGAAACAAGACTGCTGCATGGTTATGCAACGTTAATGTATAAATGCGGTTATTTTTAGACCTTATTTTAGACCTTTACGGGATAACACGAGATAAACTATGGCAACACGTGGTAACAGATAAAATGGCTGTTTTTCAACGGGATAACATGAGATAACAGGGAACAACACGTGGCGGCAAGCAAATTTTTGATTTCGAATCCTTCACCCGCTGCCAAGGAAAACAGGTCAATTTCTTCGGAAATGGCCTGTTTTTTCTTTGCTTTTGCGGGTTTTGCCTGCTGCTTTTGCTGGAGATTTGCCTGCTGCCTTTGATGGAGAAGTAAATCGACAAAATTGTAACTGCGATATTGTGTTTTCTGCTTTTTTACGGTATGATGGTTTTGTTGAAACCAGTCGTTTGGAACCGGCAAAACCAGACAGATGGAGGACGCTTTATGAAGGTCATTTTGTCCAGAAAAGGCTTTGATTCCTCCAATGGAGGCTGCCCGAGTCCGATCCTGCCGGACGGGACGCTTCTGTCCCTGCCGATTCCGACAAACGACCGGGATACATACGAAGATCTGTCTTGGCAGGGTGTCAATTACCAAGATCTGCTGCAGCAGCTCCGGCCCGGAAAACCATTCTCGCACTGCCACGTTGACCCGGATCTGAGGCCCGGCCTCCGTTCTGACGCGGCGGAAGGCTGGAAGCCCGCTTTCGGACAGGCGGGCTCCGCGCAGGGCGTCCTGTCGAACGCAGGCGTGGAAAAGGGAGATCTGATCCTGTTCTTCGGCTGGTTCCGGCACGTGGAGCAAGGTCCGGACGGCTGGCGCTTTGTCAGAAAGTGCGGAGACTTCTTCCGCGGTGCGGATCTTCATGTGATCTACGGCTATCTCCAGATCGGAGAAATCCTCACAGACCCGGAGAAGATCGCGGCGTACAGTTGGCACCCGCACGCTTCGGACCGGTTCTGGGGAAAAGCGAATGCGCTTTATCTCCCTGCAGAGCATTTATCCTGGAACCCGGAGCTGCCCGGATACGGAACCTTGGATTATCGCGCGGACCGCATCCTCACGATGGAGCATATGCCGCGAGGCACCTGGAACGCAAAACCGTTTCTGATGCCGGAACACGTGTACGGAAACCGGAAAAACGCAGCGAAGGGCAACGGCCTGTACTACGCCGGGATCTGGCAGGAGCTCGTGATCGAAGAATCGGACGGGCTGCTTGACTGGGCAAGGAGTCTGATTGATTAAGACAGTCGCTATCATGCAGAAACGAAAGGCGGTGCATCCATGCTGATCGGTTTGATCGTTCTCCTGGGCGTCGGGATTCTCTTTTTTGTGTTCGGCTGGCTGCTCCGGAAAAAGCAGCGGATCGATCTGGTGAATGCCTGGCACACGCGGCATGTGCAGAAAGAGGACGTTCCCGCTTACACAAAACTGATGGGTCTGTCGCTGATTGCCATCGGCGCAGGCTGCCTTGTCACCGGTATCGTCGCCTGTCTTTTGGAAGAAAGCCTCGGCTGGCTTGCCCTGCCGGTGGGCTTCTTCGTCGGCTTCGCGCTGATCCGGAAAGCGCAAAAGAAGTACAACGGCGGGAAGATGATTTCGTAATTGCGCAATTGCTTGATGAACGAATCGGAACCAATACAGGAGTATCTATGTATGAAAAAGAAAACCATAAAGAGAATCGTCATCTTCCTTGTGATTGTTTTGATTCTCGGCTTGATTCCATTCAGCATGGCAAAACCGGCTGGAATGACAACATTTCATGCGCTTCTCTATGAAGTGGATGATTATTATGCTGCAATCGAGGAAACAGATTATCAGACCGGCATCGTGATTCGCATTTTGGGGCATGAGGTATATCGTAATCTGACCGTCGATGAATCTGCAAAGCCATAAGAAAGCGAATTTGCAATAATCGCGCAGCTGTGGGGCCCCGCGCGAGTCCAGCGAAGCGAGTCGCGTAGGGAGAGGAGGCGCAGCGGAAGGAGCGAGCTTTCGGCATCTTGCCGGAAGCGAGGGATCTGAAGCTTGCGCCGACGAGGGGATTGGAGATTTTCCCAATAAGCCAGGCAAGCAAAATGACCGTTTTCGATTTCAGGAAAGCGGTCATTTTTTGCATTTGGCGGACATATGCCCAGCTTGCCGGTTAACTTTGCCTTTTCGTCTGGCGCACAGCTCTGCCGCAGAGAACCACCTGTTTTGGTCGTATAGTTTTCTGTTTTTACGAATTCTTTCTTTTTCTCGGTACTCGCTGACCCGTCCCGCACGATCCCCAATGCCTCAAAGCGCTGTCCCTCCGGTTTGACAACGTCACTGTCGTCCAGATATACGGTTGGATGCTCCGGGACCATGTTCCGAACAAGTCTCAGATACTCAAGCAAGGCTTTCTCCTGTACGCCCTTCGCCAGAAAATAATTACAGTTGAATTTTGTGACTGTTCTTGTATAATGAAATTTAGAAAATTGTTTAAAGGACGCTATTTTCTCCGCTCCGCGGAAAACCTGACCGCGGACGGCTATACCTTTGTCTCCTGTGTGACCGCGCCGGAGTTCCGCTGCGAGGACTTCCGGCTGGTGCCGGGCAGGGAGATCCGGGAGAGGTTGGAACAAGGATGAAGGATCTGGACTGTATTTCCGTTGCGAATATGCGGGAGAGCGACCGACTGACCATCGAGCGGTTTTGCTCCGGGCGGACGCTGATGTACCGGGCGGCGCTGGGCGTCTTCCGGGCCGCAAACTGGGAGGGCCGGACGGTTATCGCAGTGGGCGGCGGCAACAACGGCGGCGACGGCTACGCTCTGGCCTACATTCTGGCCGGAAACGGACATTCATGCAGAATCGTGAAGCTCAGCGAGAAGCTGACCGATGAGAGCGCGTATTACGCGAAGCTGGCCGCTGGGCTCGGCGTTCCCATGGAGCCCTATGCCCCGGGCACCTTCGCGGACTGCGATACCATCGTGGACTGCCTGCTGGGGACCGGCTTCCAGGGCAGCCTGCGGGAGCCCTGGCTGAGCGCCGTGGAGGAGATCAACGCCTCCGGCGCCCGGGTGATCAGCGTCGACATCAACAGCGGGATGAACGGCGACACCGGCGAGGCCGAGACCGCCGTCCGCTCCGATCTGACCGTGACCATCGGCTTCGTCAAGCGGGGCCTGGTGACGGAAAACGCCGGGCGGTACGTGAAACGCCTTGTGGTTGCGGACATCGGAATCGTCCTGGCAAGACAGGAGGACAAAATCTGCGCGTCCGGGGAAACCGAGCTGCCCTCCGTCGCCATCGCCTGCCCGCCCTGGCTGGAGCAAATGCCCATCGACGTCCGATCTGCAAGCGAACAGGAGCTGGAACAGGCGTGAACGCAGGGGAAATGAAACAACCTCCCTGCGCAGTTGACTTACGGAGGACTACGAGCTGCCATTGCGCGAGGCTTGCGCGAATCTGGTGGAAGAGATTCTCAGAAAAGGTGAAGCAGACGGCGGAGCTCGGGAAAGCGCTGGATCTGGTCAATCTGCTGGGACAGGACGTGGAGTTCCGGAAGCGGGATCCGGCCGGCTGACGAAAGCCGGTGGAGGGAAATGATGATGGGAATTCTTGATCGATTCAAAAAGAAACCGGCGTCTGCGCCTTTGACGGACGAGAAGAAGCTGGCGGAAGTGGCCGAATACCGATCGAAGGAGCATCCGCTGCTCCGGGATTTGCAGGTAAAGCCCCTGGGGACGATCAGTACCTATGTGGAGGGCAAGGTTTTCTGCAAGCTTTGGAATACAGAGATCGACGTTGATCTGTATGACGACGTTCCGATCGAATATGCGGAGAAGTGCGCCGAAGCAATGAACGCGATGCCGGAGGAGCTGATCGACGTGATTTGCCGGGCGGCCAAAGGATACTGCCTGGAATTTCTGGACGAGATCTCCGAAGATTGGCGAAATGAGATCCTGAGCAGGCTGCACGTGCCCGTTGACGCGAACACAGCCCCGCGGGAGATGCTGAAATGCTTTGAGATCGGCACGCTCAGCGTGGAGCCGCCCAAGGACCCCTCCCGGATCGGATACCAGCTGAGCGGGAATTGCGATTGGGAAGAAGAACACGGGATTGAGATCGTGATCCTGGACGGCAGGCTGGTCTATCTGGGCGAATATAGCGGGGAATCGCCGTGGAGCGTTCAAGGGGACGAATCCTGGAACTACGCCCAGAGAGGCTGAAGAAGGCGGAATCTTTGCCCCTGCCCGGACAGAGCATTGTTCAGACGCCTTGATCCGGGGGAGCACGGTAATTCGACGCCGGGAAAGAGAGACGAAAGCGATGGAAGAAGAACGAACGCCAACAACAGATGAGCTTAGAGAGATCCTCGCAAAGCTCGGACTTCCGGGAATCACGGACGAAGCAATCCACGCGTTTACCGTGGAGGAGGACGGCGGCGCATACGCGGTCTGGCGCATCGACGCCGGAAGCGGGAGCTATGTTCTGAAGCGTGCAAAGGCCTTTGAGCTGGAAACCTACCGCTGCTTCTTCCGAGACAAAAAGCCCTATGCGCCAGCGTTTTACGGTTCCTGCGCGTTTGACGGTACGGAGTATTTCCTGATGGAATACTGCCCGGGGGAGGATCTTCGCCGCTGCGAGCGGGAAAAGCTCAGAAAGGCCCTTGACGCGCTGATCGAAATGCAGGATGAATTCTGGCAGCGGGAGGAGCTGTATGGTTCCGCGCTCACGCTGGAACAGTCCCTGGTGGGCGTCGAAAATCGGGGGCGGTATCTCGGGTCGAAGCGCCTGGAAGAGGTCTACGCGGCGTTTGTGCGGATCTATCAAACGACGCCGCGCACCCTCTGCCACGATGATCTGCTGCCCTTTAACCTGCTGATCGGGGAACGGGCGGTGCTGATCGATTGGGAGTACGGCGGGCTCCTGCCCTATCCCACCTCCTTCGCCCGGCTGATCGCCCACGGACGCGAGGAGGAAGGCGCGTTTTTCTACATGACCCGGGAAGATCGGAATTTTGCGATCCAATACTATTATGACGGGCTGATCAAAAAGCACGGCATTCCCTACGCGGAATACCGGCGCACGCTGGATTATTTCCTGTTCTATGAGTATTGCGAGTGGGTCATGCTGGGCAACCGGTATGACAATCGCTCCTACGAGAGATACGGCTATTACCTGAAGCTGGCAGAGGAGCTGGCCGCAAAATTACTGCTTCAAAGAAACGATAAGGAGTCCAAATGATTGAGATCAACGGCGTTTACGCCAATGCAATCGTTTATACGGATGAAATCGAGGCCTCCGCGGCGGGGCAGATCCAGGCGCTCTGCGATCAGCCCTTTGCGGCGGGCAGCAAGATCCGGATCATGCCGGACGTGCACACCGGGAAGGGCTGCACCATCGGCACCACCATGACCGTCGGGGAGTACGTGGTCCCCAATCTGGTGGGCGTGGACATCGGCTGCGGCATGGACGTGGTCCTGCTCAAGGAAAAGCGGGTCAACCTGCCTGCCCTGGACGCCTTCATCAGCAAGAACATCCCCCACGGCAGAGACGTGCGGGAGAAAGCACACCGCAACAGCGGGCAGATCGATATTTCCGAGCTGGAATGCTTCCAGTACATCGATACCCGCCGCGCCGCGGAGAGCATCGGCACCCTGGGCGGCGGCAACCACTTCATCGAGGTGGACCGGGACGAGGAGGACAATCTCTATCTGGTGATCCACACCGGCAGCCGGAACCTGGGTCTGCAGGTGGCGGAGTATTATCAGAAGCTGGCCTATGAAAGCGTCGGCGGCAGGGGCCAGACAGAGATTCCCTTCGAGCTGGCCTATCTGACAGGCGCGGACCGGGACAGGTATCTGCACGACATGGCCATTATGCAGCGTTACGCGGCCCTCAATCGCCGGACCATCCGGGACTGCATCCTGGACGGGCTGAAGCTCCACGAAGCGGAGTTCTTCACCACCGTTCACAACTACATCGACCTGGAGCACGGCATTCTGCGGAAGGGCTCGGTCTCCGCCCGGGACGGGGAGCGGCTGCTGATCCCGCTGAATATGCGGGACGGGGCCTTGATCTGTGTGGGTCTGGGGAACGATGACTGGAACCAGAGCGCGCCCCACGGCGCGGGACGGCTGTTCAGCCGCAGCCAGGCGGAGAGCAGCTTCACCCTCTCGGCCTTCAAAAAGAGCATGGAGGGCATCTACACCTCCACCGTCAGCAAGGATACCCTGGACGAGTGCCCCATGGCCTACAAGGACCCCCGGACCATCATCGCCGCCATCGGGGACACGGTCCGCATTGAGAAGCAAATTCGCCCCATCTACAATTTCAAATCCAGCGACCGGTTCACCAGCAAAAAGAAGTAATAATCAAAAAAACGCCGACTTTATAAAGTGCTCAAGGATACTCTGCCGGAGGGTTTGGCTTATGACGAAGAATGAAGTAAAACAGGCGATTCAGCGCGGCCTTGGCAGAGGCTATCTCGCAGTCAGAAACGACCCGGAGCGGTATCGGGACCTGGTGCTTTGGGCCTGCGGGAGGAATCTTGCCTTTGACACGCAATGCGAGGGAACAAGGGCCTGGTATGACTATCAGCTGATTTTGTGCTATTCCGACCGTGCAGCGTTCCGGGACCATGTGATCGACCGGTTTCAAAGGAAACAACCCGACGGCGGCTGGGATTATTCGCATTTTTCAGAGCTGCTCTCTTATTTTGCCGAGGACGGCGACGGGACTGCGGAAGCTGCGCTCTGGGAGAAATACAAGGAGCTGCTTGCGGTGCTGCACAGCTTTCGACGGGCGAGCCGCAGAATGCGAAACACAATTGACTGCTTTGAATCTCTCTGTATCGCATTGAGCTGGAAGGAAGCGAACTATTCCAGGATTGCCCTGGACGTCGGCGGTCTGTTTCTGAAAAGCCGTCTGTATGACGGGTGGGACTTTGAATGGCTGTACGACAGCAGACCCAAGCCGTTCAATCAGCGGCTGCGGAAAGCCGCTGATCAGTCCGCCGAATTGTCCGCCTATCTTGCCGCAATCGACGAGCATCAGCGCACCATGGATGGGTGGAAGAATACTCCACGCGTGACACCGATTCCGGAGAGCGGGCGACGCTTATCCGGTTACCTCAAACGAAGCGCCCTGGAGCTTGCGCCGAAGTATGCTGAGATTTATCTTGCAGCAGAAGACCCGGAGGTCCGAGCCGCAGCCCTGGAGGCGTTTGTGATCTGTCCCTATCCCCTGGAGCCGACGCCGGTGATCGACGACGCTCGTTCTGCGCACCCTGCGCTTCGGTCCGCTGCGCTGAAAGCATTGTCTGAGATCCGCCACCCGGCGGTTCGGGACTTTGCGTGGGCGCTTCTGGCCAACGACCCTGACAATGCGCTGCCGATGGCGGTTCGGGACTTTGCGTGGGCGCTTCTGGCCAACGACCCTGACAATGCGCTGCCGATTGCGATCAAGAATTATCTCCCGGAGGATGAAGCCCGGTTATACGCCCTGCTGCAAGCCTATCGAGTGGACTACGCCTGCAAATCCAACTGGCATTGGCTGCACTGGGCAATCTTCGACTTGTTCGGAAAGGATTCCGGTGTGGAATCACCTCCGAAATCTCTGCTGCCTCTGGTATATGAAACGACGCTGTGCTCCTGCTGCCGGGAAACAGCTGCCCGGCTCATGGGGCGTTACCGCATGATGACCCCGGAGCTTTGGGAGGAGCAGTTGTATGACAGCAACGATGACATTCGACGCGCGGCGCAAGCCCATTTTCGTCGCACGTCGTGCAGCGGAGAAAATGACCGTCACATCCGGGTGCCGCTGAAAAAGAACTGAACGGGAAGCGCAACAGCGCGTTGCTTGCTTTTGGGCGGAGTCGGCAGTATAATCGATTCAGGAGGTGCTGGTATGGACACAAAGGACGTTTTGTATACCCTCAGAACCCGGAGCGGTTTATCCCAGGACGAGCTGGCGGAAAGGATCTTCGTCACCCGGCAGGCGGTTTCCCGCTGGGAGAACGGGGAAACGGTTCCGAACACCGAAGCCCTGAAGCTGCTGTCAAAGGAATTTCAGGTATCCATCAATACCCTGCTGGGATCGCCCCATCCGCTGATCTGCCAGTGCTGCGGGATGCCCATGGAGGACGAGATCCTGGGCAGGAACCGGGACGGCTCCCTCAATGAGGACTATTGCCAGTGGTGCTATGCCGACGGGACCTACACCTACAGCGATATGGACGATCTGATCCGCGTGTGCCTTCCGCACATGGTGCAGCAGGGCTTCACCGAGGAACAGGCCCGCGCATACATGAAGCAGACGCTGCCTTCTCTGGATTACTGGAAACGGCAGGCGCAGTTGGGAGACGACGGGCAGTTCGAGGCCTTGAAGCGGCAATTGATCGAGGAGATCAACGCCCTCCATATCCCGGGCATGCCGAAGTTGGAAAAGCTGAACGCCCTGGTCGGCGCCTACGTCAATCTGGAGTACCCGCTCCCCGGCGGGATGAAGGCAAAGTTTCTGGACGACCGGACGACCTATCTGGGCAACCAGCTTCCCTCGGAGCTTGCCCCCGGCAGATGCTTCGGCGTCCTGGCCAATCCGGATTTCATCCTGATCTGTAGCTACGGGGCCGAGGGCACCGACCCGGAGCTTGTTCTTTACAAAAAACGCTGAGCCGTGCAAATCCCGGTCTGATTTCTTTTCGGAAATTAGACCGGGATTTTTCACCTTTCAAAAATCCTCCGGCGTGTAAATATGGCGTTTATTTCGCGGGAAGAATATGCTATAATGAAAACGGCAGAGTCGGCGCGGCTCCAACGCGCCAATCGGAACGACCAACAAAACGGATTGACAGGGGAACTGATATGA
The DNA here is from genome assembly GCA_900315595.1 of uncultured Eubacteriales bacterium. Classification (GTDB taxonomy): domain Bacteria; phylum Bacillota; class Clostridia; order Oscillospirales; family Oscillospiraceae; genus JAFRPC01. Next base: position 10,304 of record OMZQ01000029.1, read on the forward strand.
GCAACGAAAAACGCAAAACCATGATCATTGGCGGCGTCGCAGGCGGAGCAAGCTGCGCGGCTCGGCTGCGCAGGCTGGACGGAGAACGGGAGATCGTGCTTCTTGAGCGCGGGCCCTATATTTCCTATGCCAACTGCGGACTGCCCTATCACGTGGGAAACGTGATCCGAAACCGCAATTCCCTGATTTTGATGACGCCGGAGCTGATGACACAGCGCTTCCGGGTGGACGTGCGGGTTCGCCACGAGGCGGTGGCCATCCATCGGGAAACAAAAACCGTAACGATCCGGGAACTGGAGACCGGCAGAGAATACGAGGAGTCCTACGACGATCTGGTGATCGCCACCGGCTCCTCTCCCCTGCGCCCGAAGATTCCGGGGATCGACTCGGAGCGGATCCGCACGCTCTGGACCGTCCCGGACACAGACGCCATCCGGGCGCTGGTGCAGAGCGGGAAGCTCACAAGGGCCGCGGTGATCGGCGGCGGATTCATCGGCCTTGAAATGGCGGAAAACCTGGCGCATGCAGGGCTTGACGTCTCTCTGATCGAGGCCATGGATCAGGTCATGGCCCCGCTGGACCCGGAGATGGCTCAACTGCTCCATGAAAACATCCGAAAGAACGGCGTTCATCTGCACCTCTCCGACGGCGTGGCGGCCTTTGAAGACGACGGCAGCCGGGTCACGATCCGGCTCAACAGCGGTCGGGCGCTTCAGGCGGAGCTGGTCATACTCTCCATCGGCGTCCGGCCCAACAGCCGGCTTGCCAGAGAGGCCGGGCTGCCGCTGAGCGACCGGGGCGGCATCCTGGTGGACGAGCATCTGCGGACGGAGGACCCCTCCGTCTACGCCGTGGGTGACGTGATCCAGGTCCGGGATCTGGTCTCCGGCGAGGGGACCATGGTGCCCCTTGCCGGCCCTGCAAACAAGCAGGGACGCATCGCGGCGGACAATCTTGCGGGCCGGGATTCGGTCTATCGGGGAACGCAGGGCTCCTCTGTGGCGAAGGTCTTTGATCTCACCGCCGCCTCCACCGGATCGAACGAGAAAACGCTGATCCGCCGGGGGCTGGAAAAAGGCAAGGACTACGAAACGCTGATTATCACGCAGAATTCCCATGCGGGCTACTATCCCGGAGCCACGCCCATGACGCTGAAGCTGCTCTTTGCCCCGGCGGACGGGCGGATTCTCGGCGCCCAGATCGTGGGACGCGACGGAGTGGACAAGCGCATCGACACCATCGGCACGGCCCTGCGGCTGGGGGCTCCCGTATCCGCCTTGAAGGAACTGGAGCTGGCCTACGCCCCGCCCTATTCCTCCGCAAAGGACCCGGTCAACATGGCGGGCTTCGTGGCGGAAAACATGATGACGGGAATGGTCGCCTTTGCCGACTGGCGGGAGCCGGATACCAATCGGGATGCGGTGCTCCTGGACGTGCGGGAGAAGGCGGAAACGGAAGCCTTTGCGATTCCCGGCGCGGTCAATATCCCCCTGGGGCAGCTGAGAGATCGGCTTGCGGAGCTGGACAAGGGACGGGAACACATTGTTTTCTGCGCCGTCGGCGTTCGCGCCTACAATGCCGCGCGGATCCTCTCCCAGAACGACTTCCCCCGGGTCAAGGTCTATCCCGGCGGCGCGCGTTTCTACGGCGCCACCCACCCCGGTGAGGAGCAGGCAGATCCAAAGCCTCTCCAGACGCCCGATCCCGGCCAGGCGCCCAAGGCGGCGGAAGGAGGAGACCGGATGAAAACAGTACGGTTAGATTGCAGCGGTATGCAATGCCCCGGCCCAATCATGGAGGTATTCCGTTCGATGAAGGACCTTGCGCCCGGGGAGCTGCTGGAGGTGACTGCCTCCGATCCCGGCTTTGCCAGAGACGTAGACGCGTGGTGCCGCAGAACCGGCAACACGCTGGTGTCCAATGCGGAACGAAACGGGGAGTTTGTGGCGACCATTCGCCGGGGCGGAGTCCCCGCGCCGACCCAAACGGCGGAGGCGCGCCCGAAGGGAAAAACCATTATCGTCTTTGATGGGGAGATGGACAAGATCCTGGCGAGCTTTGTGATTGCCAACGGCGCCCTGGCCATGGGCCGCCCGGTGACCATGTTCTTTACCTTCTGGGGGCTCACGGCCCTGCGGAAGCCGGAAAAGAGCAGCGTGCAGAAGAATCCCATTGAAAAGATGTTCGGAGCCATGCTGCCCCGCGGCGCTGCCAAAACCGGCCTTTCCCGCATGAATATGGGCGGTCTTGGCGCAGCCTTCATGAAGAAGATCATGAAGGACAAGAACATTGACTCCGTGCAGGACATGATGAAGAAGGCCATGGAAAACGGGGTCAAGATCATCGCCTGCTCCATGAGTATGGACGTGATGGGCATTCGCCCGGAGGAGCTGATCGACGGCGTCGAGATCGGCGGCGTGGGAACCTACCTCGGCGATGCGGAAGAATCAGACGTCAATCTGTTTATCTGACCGGATCAGGGGATCCTCGTTTGGGTCCCTTCTTCCTCGTTTAAAGGATCGTGAAAAAAGCAGCAGCCGGGGTGCGCGTATTGCACACCTCGGCTGCATCTTTCTGCGCTTCATCATACTACAGAAAGCCCCGTTTCTTCATAGGACAGATATTCATCATCAAGGCGGCAAACGAGATTGGCCTCTGATAGTTCTTGAATTTTCTTCTTGATCCTGTATAATAAAGGTATCGCAGCGTGCGCTTCTCGGAGCAAAAGCGATCCGCTCTTTGGCTCCAATCATAAAGAGCGCTCGACATGCGGGAGGAAGACGCGCTTTTCCGGACGTCATCACCGGGAGGATATCAGGATGGTAAAGGAAATCGTAAAGGACCCGATTTTTCTCGGGCAGAAATCGAGAGCGGCCACTGCTGAGGATCTGCCGATCGCGCAGGATCTGCTGGACACCCTGGCTGCGCACAGGGACGGTTGCGTCGGCATGGCAGCGAACATGATCGGACAGGCGGTGCGGATCATTGTCTTTGACAATGCGGGCACGGCTATGGCAATGCTCAATCCCGAGATCGTGAAGGCCTCCGGCCTGTATGAGACCGAGGAGGGCTGCCTGTCGCTGGAGGGCGTGCGCAAAACAAAGCGGTACCGCTCCATCAAGGTGCAGTACCAGAATGAAAACCTGCAAACCCGTCTGAAGACCTTTACCGGCTGGACGGCGCAGATCATCCAGCATGAGATCGACCACTGCAACGGGATCCTGATCTAAGGAGCGGAACGCTTATGACGCGAAACGTAAAGCTGACGATTACAGAAAGCAACTGCAGATGCGCGTATCACAAGGCGGGAGACAGCTTTGTGGTGGGGGATCTGTGCCCGCCGCTGTGCCACGAGCTGTGGAACGTCGTCTATCCCTACGTCTTTGCCCTGCAAAACGGGGCGGCATTGGACTGCGGAGAGGGCAAGGCGAAGGTCTTTGACGCCAGATGCCCGGACGGCGGCAGGGTTTGCGTCCACGGGGAAGCGGTGGATCAGCTTCCCGATTGAAAAACCAAATTGAAATATCGGAGAAATAACATGGAATACAGAAAGTATGGAGATACGATCTATCTCCGGCTGGACCGGGGAGATGAGATTATCAGCGGCATTCTGGACGTATGCAGGCGGGAGCAGCTTGGGTCCGCGATTTTCAGCGGGATCGGGGGCTGCAGCAGGGCGGAGATTCAGACCTTCCTGCCAGAGTCCGGACGCTTCGAAACTTGGACCCTGGCCGGGATGCTGGAGCTGGTCTCCCTGAACGGAAACGTAGTAACGGACGAGGCCGGGCAGTACTACCATCACACCCACGCGGTATTCTCTTATAAGGACGTCGCGGAGCACCGCATGGCGGCGGGGCACATGAAATCCATTACGGTCCTATATACTGCGGAGATCGAGCTGCGTCCCGTTCAAGGCGGCGAGATCAAACGCAAATATGATCCGGAAACCGGGACGGGCTTTTGGAGCTTTGCCTCTGATCAAAGGGCGTGAAAAACGAGAATAATCAAGCGGAGGTAGGAACGTGGACCCCTTTGTGAACGAACAGGATTTTGCACTGCTCCGGGGAGACCGGGTCAGCTTCTCCGTATTGGACAGCATCCTGCGGGGCCCCTGCGCCATCCTTTGGAGCGATCACAGGCGGCTGATCCTCTGCCATTCGACGCAGCCTTACCCTGTTTGGATCTGGACGGCGGACGGCCTTACGGCGGCGGAAAAGGAACGCGCCTGGAGGCTGACGGAGGAGGCAGTCCCCCTTTCCGGCGGCTATCGGCTCATGATGAAGTACGACCTGGCGGATTATTTTACAGAAGCCGCGCAAACTGCCGGACTAAACGCCGGGATCTCCAAGGAGCTGCTGTCCTACGACTGCCCGGCCCCCATACAGCCGACGCACCGGGCCGAGGGCGGTCTGCAGCCCTGCGAGCCGGGCGATCTGACGGAGGCGGCTGCTCTGCTGACCCGCTTCTATGCGGAGGTCGGAGAGCATCCCCTGCCGGAGCAGACGGTGCTGGAAAAAACCGCGCAGAAAATCGCGGACGGGGCGCTGTTCTTCTGGAAGGACCCGGAGGGACGGACTGCCGCCTGCTGCGGCTGGCGGCACAACGAAGGGCTGGCGACCATCACGGACGTCTACACCCTGCCGGAGTTTCGCAGAAGACATTACGCCCAGAATCTGGTCTATGAGCTGACAAAGCGGGCCGGGGAGGCGGGCTTTCTGCCCGTGCTCTATACCAACGCGAATTACCCGGCCTCCAACGCCTGCTATCAAAAGATCGGCTATCGGCTCCGGGGAAGGCTGTGTACGGTCTCGCTAAAGTAATATGAGCCCGGAAAACGGGATTTGCAAAGGAGAACAACCTCGGTTATTTTTTTCACAGAGAAGGACGCGAAACGAAGGCTCCGGGCCATGTTTCCGTCCCAAATCAAAAACGGTCTGACCGGGGATCAGAGGTAGGAAAATGAAAAAGATTCTGTTCGTCTGCCACGGGAACATCTGCCGCAGTCCGATGGCGGAGTTTGTCCTGAAGGACATGGTGAAAAAGCGCGGCTTGGAAGCGCGGTATCAGATTGCTTCCGCCGCCACAAGCCGGGAGGAGATCGGAAACCCCGTCTATCCCCCCGCCCGGCGAAAGCTGGCGGAGCATGGAATCGTCTGCGCGGGGCATCAGGCCAGACAGATGACGAAGTCCGACTACGACGATTACGATTGGATCGTCTGCATGGATCGGGCCAACGTGCGAAACGCTTCCCGGATCGCCGGCGGCGACCCGCAGAACAAGATCCGCCTTCTGCTGGACTTCACGGAGCGCACCGGCCAGGAGGTCGCAGATCCCTGGTACACCGGCGACTTTGAGGCGACCTGGCAGGACGTGCTTCAGGGCTGCGAAGGTCTGATCGAAAAAACGACGAGATCATGACCGTTTCCGATTTCGGAAAGCCGGTCATGATCTCGTGGAGTGATTTGCAATTTTTCTACTCTGCATCGCAGAAGCGCCGGATCGCCTCGGAGGCGAAGGCCGCTGTGCCGGGGCCGCCGGCCTTGTCGATGTTCTCGGTGAACGCGCCGCCGCTGCCGTACATTTGGCCGAGCTGGGCGAAGATCCGGTTCGTGCAGGTGTAGTAGTGCTCGGTGATGTAGTCCTGCACCCGGCGGGCCAGGGTCTGGGCCTCGGCGCACGCGGGGTCGCCGTCCTTCATGGGGCCGAATTCCGCCAGAAGCGCCATCAGGCCGTCGCCGGTCTGCTTGATCTCGGCCAGGGGTTTCCCGGCGTTTCTCTGCTCGAACTCCTTGTATTCCGGCGTCGCGCCCCAGGTTTTTTTGGCCTGTGCCGCATATTCCTCTAACTTTTTCTGATCGAATGCTTCAAAATTCATCGTTTTCCCTCCTGTCTGCTTCACGGTCCGCGCCATGCGGATCAGATTGTCAAGCCGCTCCCGCTTCAGGGTCAAAAGCTCGATCTGCTGCTCCAGCGCCTTATCCCGGTCAAAGGCCGGGTTTTCCAGGATACTTTTGATCTCCTTGAGCGGGAACTCCAGCTCCCGGAACAGCAGGATCTGCTGCAGCCGCTCCAGCGCGGCGTCCCCATACAGCCGGTACCCGGCCTCGGTGTACTGCGTGGGCGGCAGCAGCCCGATCTCATCGTAATACTGCAGCGCCCGGATGGAAACCCCGGTCAGCCTGCTGACCTCGTGAACCGTCATCATCGCAGCCCGCCTCCTCTCACACGTATTATAAACCATCACGCAGCGTGAGAGTCAAGTGTTTATTATCCGATCAGCCATTCTTTTTTCACGCAGCCGGGGCGTTCCAAAACAGTTGATTTTTCCTCCGGCATCTTTTATAATATCGACAACTATCCCATCAAAGGAGCCTGAACCATGCTCGAATACCGCTATGACACCCAGCTTCTCATCGAGGGACACGGACTGGATGAGGACGAAATCTTTGACTATATATCCGGCCATTTTGCCGGCGACTCCCTGCTTGCAGTCGGGGACGAGGATCTGATCAAAATTCATTTCCACACCAACGAGCCCTGGAAGATCCTGGAATACGGCCGTTCCCTGGGCGAGATCTTCGACGTTGTGGTCGAGGACATGGACCGCCAGTCCCGCGGTCTGAAGGGCTGATCGGAGGGGTACGATGCCGAAAACACTGGTTTTAGCTGAGAAGCCCTCGGTCGGCAAGGAGCTGGCCCGCGTCCTCGGCTGCCGCCGGGGCGGCGACGGCTATCTGGAGGGCGACCGCTACGTCGTCACCTGGGCCTTGGGCCATCTGGTGACGCTCGCGGACCCCGACGTCTACGACAAGAAGTTGGAAAAATGGAATATGGACGACCTGCCCATGCTGCCGGAGAAGATGAAGCTGGTCGTGATCCCGGAGACGGCGCGGCAGTACAAGGTCGTAGCCAACCTGATGAAGCGCGGAGACGTTTCCGATCTCGTGATCGCCACCGACGCCGGACGCGAGGGCGAGCTGGTCGCTCGCTGGATCATGGTCAAGGCGGGCTGGAACAAGCCCACGCGGCGGCTTTGGATCTCCTCCCAGACCGACAAGGCGATCCGGGAGGGCTTCGCCAACCTGCGGCCCGCAAAGGATTACGACAATCTGTTCCGCTCCGCCCAGGCGCGGTCCGAGGCTGACTGGCTGGTCGGTCTGAACGTGACCCGCGCCCTGACCTGCAAATTCAACGCCCAGCTCTCGGCGGGCCGCGTCCAGACGCCGACCCTGGCCCTGGTGGTCGAACGGGAGAACGAAATTCGACGCTTCGTTCCCAAGCCCTACTACGGTCTCAAGGCGGAGCTTTCCGGCTTCCGCGCGACCTGGCACGACGAGAAGGGCAACGCCCACAGCTTTGACCGGTCGCGGATCGAGAAGCTCCTGGCGGCCTGCACGGGCAAGGAGGCCCAGATCACGCAGATCTCCAAGATGCGGAAGATGACGCCTCCGCCCGCGGCCTACGATCTGACGGAGCTCCAGCGCGACGCAAACAAGAAATACGCCTACTCCGCCAAGGAGACCCTGAACTGCATGCAGGCGCTCTATGAGCGGCACAAGGCCCTGACCTATCCCCGGACCGACAGCCGCTACATCTCCGACGACGTGGTCCCCACCCTCCCCGACCGCATCCGCGCCGTGGCTCAGGCCGAATACAAGGATCTGGCTCACGCCGTGCTCCGTCAGCGGCCGATGCTGACGAAGTATATTGTCAACAACGCCAAGGTCACGGATCACCACGCGATCATCCCCACCGAGGAGGCAGCCGAGCTCTACAACCTGACCGGCCCGGAACGCAACGTCTACGATCTGGTCGTGCGCCGTTTCCTGGCCGTCCTGCTTCCCCCCTTCGAATATGAAGAAATTCGTCTGACGCTCAAGATCGGTGATCAGACCTTTACGGCCTCCGGCAAGCGGGTCTTGGACCAGGGCTGGAAGGCGGCCTACAACCGGAGCTACGACGCCTTAGAGGACGAAGGCGACGCCGAGGAGGAGGAACAGAGCCTTCCCGATCTGCAGAAGGGTCAGCGCCTGCCGGTGAAGAAGCTCCGCCTCTCCGAGGGGCAGACCGCACCCCCGGCCCGCTACACCGAGGCCACCCTGCTGACCGCGATGGAGCATCCGCCGGTCAGCCAGGTCTCGGACAAGCAGCTCCGCCAAATCCTGCAGGAGACCTCCGGGCTCGGCACCCCGGCGACCCGGGCGGACATCATCGAAAAGCTCTTTTCCACCTTTTATATCGAGCGCTCCGGCAAGAGCCTGGTCCCCACCTCGAAGGGCATTCAGCTTGTCGATCTGGTGCCGCAGGAGCTGCGAAGCGCCGAGCTGACCGCCCGCTGGGAAGACCGTCTGGCCCGGATCGCCAAGGGTCAGGAGCGGGATTCCGCCTTCGTGGCAGAAATGCGGACCTACGCGACCCGGCTCGTGAAGGAGGTCAAGGCCAGCGACGCGACCTATACCCACGACAATCAGACCCGAAAGCCCTGCCCGAACTGCGGCAAGCTGCTTCTGCTGGTCAAGGACAAGCGCGGCGAGCTGCTGGTCTGCCCGGACCGCGACTGCGGCTTCCGCAGACGGACCACCCAGATCACGAACGCCCGCTGCCCGAACTGCCACAAGAAATTAGAGCTCTGGGGCGAGGGCGACAAGCAGACCTTTGCCTGCGCCTGCGGCTACCGCGAGAAGCTCATCGATTTTGAGGCCAGACGCAAGCGCGACGGCGCTGGCAAATCCGACGTCCGCCGCTATATGGCCCAGCAGGGGCAGAAAACCGAAGCCAACCCCGCCATGGCCGACGCCCTGGCAAAGTGGATGGCGATGAACGGGAAGAAATAGTGAACAGGGATCAGGGATTAGGGTCCAGGGTCCATTGTCACCACAAATTCTCAATTCTCATTTCTCACTTCTCAATTCTCAATTCCCCCAAGGAGGTGTCCCATGAACGTTCCATCCTATGCGTTGGACGCCGTTTCCAGGCTTCGTGCGGGCGGATATGCCGCCTTTCTGGTCGGCGGCTGCGTGCGCGATTCGCTGATGGGGCGTGTGCCGGGGGATTACGACGTTGCGACCTCCGCCCGGCCGGAGCAGACCGAGGCCGTCTTTGCGGGCGAGCGCATCATCGAGACCGGTCTCAAGCACGGGACCGTCACCCTTCTGCTGGACGGGCATCCGGTGGAGATCACGACCTTCCGCACAGACGGCGCCTACTCTGACCACCGCCACCCGGACGAGGTCCGCTTTGCCGCGCAGATCGAAGACGACCTCGCCCGCCGGGATTTCACCGTCAACGCAATGGCCTGGAACCCGGAGACCGGACTGGTGGACCCCTGCGGCGGGCAGGACGATCTCGCGCGAAAGCGCATCCGCTGCGTCGGAGACCCCGACCGCCGCTTTGACGAGGATGCTCTGCGCATCCTTCGCGCCCTGCGATTTGCCTCCGTCCTCGGCTTCGATCTCGACCCTGCCACCGCAGCCTCGGCCCTTGCAAAAAAGGATCTGCTGGAAGCAGTCAGCCGCGAACGGATCGCCGTGGAGCTGGTCAAGCTGGTCTGCGGCCCGGACGTGCGGCGGGTGGTCTGCGGCTTCTGGCCCATCCTCGCCGTGCCGGTGCCGGAGCTGGCCCTGATGGCGGGCTTCGACCAGCGGAGCAAATACCATTGCTACGACGTGCTGACCCACTGCGCCGTCGCCGCCGAGACCGTCCGTCCGGACCCGATCCTTCGCCTGGCCGCCCTCCTGCATGACTGCGGCAAGCCCGCCTGCTTTACGATGGATCGGGACGGAACCGGACACTTTTACGGCCACGGCCAGATCAGCGCCGACCTGACGAAGACGATTTTGACCCGTCTGCGCTTCGACAACGACACGATCCGCCGCGTGACGGACCTGGTGGCCCTCCACGACTACCCGCTCGATCCGGAGCCGGGCAAGCCGCCCCGCGCGATCAAGCGCTTGCTGGGGAAGCTCGGAACGGAGGACTTCTTCCGTCTGCTTGCGCTCAAGCGGGCCGATTCCCTCGCCCACGATCCCGGATATCGGGCGCGCGCTGCGCTCTGCGACCGCGTGGAGGCGCTGACAAGAGAGCTTCTTGCCGAGCAGGCCTGCTTCCGGGTGAAGGATCTGGCTGTAAACGGCCGCGATCTGATCGCACTGGGCATCCCCGAGGGTCCGGCGGTCGGTCGGACGCTGAACGCCCTGCTGGAGGCCGTGCTGGGCGAAGAAGTGCCGAACGAGCGCGACGCCCTTCTGGCGCTCGCGAGGTCAGTCACCAGTCCCTAGTCCCTGCTCCCCGGTTTTCACGCGCTTTTCGCCGCAACGGCGAAAAGCGCATTGTTATGGAAACCATCCATTTTGCATTCCTTTTCCACATCTCCCCTGTGGGTTTCTCCGGTTTCTGTGGAAACCTACAAATTTTTTCCCGAAACTCCTTGTTTTCGACGAGTTTTTCAGCCGCCGCCCCGATAAATCGGTGGAAAACCCGGTGGAAAATGTGGAGAACTTCTCCAAATCCGCAATCGCGTAATTGATTATTTGTGGATGTTATGTTTACCAAAACCTACCCCTTGTGGTTTCACCGGAAGAAGTTTCGATTTGTAATTTATCCGTAAATATGCCGAACGTGGAAAAGATTGCCAGGCGCACGGCGCGCTTTTTGTCTGGCATTTTCGGAATCGGTCTGTTATAATGAGAACCGGAAAGCGGATCATCCCGGATGATTCGCCCCGATTGCGCTTATGACAATTCCTTTGAATCCTAAATCATTACGAGGTCCCGCCATGCTTGAATTACTCTCCCCTGCCGGTTCGATGGACGCGCTCCGGGCAGCCGTTCAGAACGGCGCGAACGCGGTCTATCTGGGCTCCGGTCAATTTAACGCACGACAGAACGCAAAGAATTTCTCGGTGGACGAGCTTGCGGACGCCGTGCGATATTGTCACGTGCGGGGCGTGGCGGTGCATCTGACGCTGAATACCCTGGTCACGGATCGGGAGCTTGAGGCTGCGGGCGAGACGATCGCCGCGGCGGTCCGGGCCGGCGTAGACGCCTTCATCGTTCAGGATCTCGGCATCGTCTCCCTGCTGCGCCAGATGGCCCCGGAGGTTCCGATCCACGCCTCCACGCAGATGAGCATACACTCTCTGGAAGGCGTGCAGCAGGCTGCGGCGCTGGGCGTTTCGCGGGTCGTGCTGGCACGGGAGTTGAGCCGGGCGGACATCGCCTATATCTGCCGGAACAGCCCGGTGGAGATCGAGGTCTTCATCCACGGCGCGCTTTGCATGTGCTATTCCGGTCAGTGCTACTTTTCCGCTGTGGTGGGCAGCCGCTCCGGCAACCGGGGTCAGTGCGCCCAGCCCTGCCGTCTGCCCTACGGCTACGGGCGGTTCGCGGAAAAATACCCCCTGAGCCTCAAGGACAACTGCCTGATCCCCTGGATGCGGGAGCTGGAGGAAATGGGCGTGGCCTCGGTGAAGATCGAGGGCCGGATGAAGCGGCCGGAGTACGTTGCCGTCACCACGCGGCTCTACCGCGCCGCCATCGACGGGCAGGCCATCTCCGCCTCCGACCTTGCCGATCTGCGCGACGCCTTCTCCCGCCAGGGCTTCACCCAGGGCTACTATACCGGTCAGATCGGGCCGGAAATGTTCGGCACCCGGCAGAAGGAAAAAGAAAACCGGGCGCTGATGCAGGCGGCCCGCGCAAGCTATGAAAATACGGAAAATCCCCTCGTTCCCGTCCGCTTCTACGCGGTGGTCTCCGCCGGGCGGAACGCCATGCTGGCCGTCCAGGACGACCAGGGCAATATCTGCAAGACCGAGGGACCGGTTCCCGAGGCGGCCTTGAAACGCCAGCTGACGCAGACGGATCTGGCCGCCCGGCTCGAGAAGACCGGCGGCACCCCCTATCGCTGCATCGAGACGAAGAGCGTGGTCGAGCCCGGGCTGACCCTCTCTGCGGCGGCCCTGAACGCGATGCGCCGGGAGGTCCTGACCCATCTGACCGCGATCCGCGGGCGGCGCGGCGAAAACCGCGAGCTCAACGGCTTCTCAACGGTCAAGACCGTGCCGGGTCCTGCCCGTCCGCCCCGCGTTACGGTCGGCGTTCTGAGCCCGGACCAGCTCACGCCGAAGCTGATCGCCCTCCGGCCCGTCCGGCTGTACGTCCCGCTCACGATGCTTGCGGACGGCACGGACTGGATGCAGTCCATCCGGCCGGAGACCGAGATCTGCGCGGTGATGCCCAGGGTCGTGATGGATCACGAGACCGAGCGCGTCCGCAAGCAGTTGGACGCCGCCTACGCTCTGGGCGTCCGGCGCTGCCTGGTGGGCAACCTGGGCCACGTCAGTCTGGCCCGGTCGCGCGGCTTCCAGGTCAGCGGCGACTACGGTCTGAACCTCTTCAATTCCAGGGCGATGAACGCAGCCCGGGGGCTGGGACTGGATTCGGTTACGGCGAGCTTTGAGCTGACCCTGCCCCGGGTCCGGGACCTCTCCAAGCCCCTGCCGACGGAGCTGCTGGCCTATGGCCGTCTGCCCCTGATGCTGACCGAAAACTGCATCATCAAGAACCGAACCGGTCACTGCGCCTGTCATACCGCGCAGACCAAGCTGATCGACCGCCGGGGCGAGGAGTTCCGCGTCCTGCCGGACCCCGGCACCTGCCGGAGCGTGATCTACAACGGAAAAAAGCTCTATCTGCTGGACAAGCAGACGGAGCTCCGCGGCATGGGTCTTTGGGCCATCCGCCTGCAGTTCACCACCGAGAATCCCCTGGAGGTGGATTCCGTTCTGGCCGGTCTGCGCGGCGGCGCGGTCTTCGATCCCGGCTCCTGCACGCGCGGGCTGTCCTACCGCGGCGTGGAATAAGCTCGCAGCGCGAGCCCTGCCCGCTCCGACCCGGGGCGGGCCGGCTTCGCGAAAAAAGCGCAACCGTTCAGCCCTCAGCTCGCAGGGCGGGCGCGTAGGTACGCGCCCCTGTTATGAAGTGACGGAAATCAAGAGGTAAAAGCTGCCAAGATTTGCCTGTCACATTTGTCGAAAATGTACAAGGACATTGAAAAAGGGAGCACGG
>OMZQ01000045.1 GCA_900315595.1 uncultured Eubacteriales bacterium
GCTGGAATACGTCAGCGTGACGAACAGGTCGCCCGCGCCGAAGTTGGCGTTGACCAGCTGCTCGAACTTGAGCTGCGCGTTTTTCCAGTTGATCCTCACCTGCGCCGGCTTCGAGCGGATTTCGTCGATCTTCTCCCGCGCCTTGCGCGCTTCGGACCGCGTCGCCCAGATCGGATAGCAGCTCACGTACTTGTACGCGCCCGCGGTCACCGTGCGCGTGCGATAGCCGACGATCCCGCTGCGCAGATCCGCGCCGCTCATGTCCGACCGCTCGAACAACGCCTGGCAATCGTCGACCGCATGTCCGTACATTCCGCCTTCTCCTCTCTTGGGGGCTGGCGCCCCCGCCGAGGGGCATCCCCCCACGCGGCGCGCTCACCGCGCCGCTAATTGTCATCGGGTCAGGCGCCTGCGGCGCAGCAGCGGCAGCCCTTGAAACCCCCGATCGACTACGGTCCCCGGGGCCCCGAACCCTCGCAATTTTTCCGCCTTAAGTTAATACCGCATTCAAGCCGCAGCTGCGGGGTAACGTTCCCCGCATCCGTCAAGCCACTCTCCGCGTGTTCTTGCCTCCCCCTCCGGGGGAGGTGCCCCCGCAGGGGGCGGAGAGGGCGGTCAAGTGTCGCCTGCAGATGGGCGCGATCTCTCCCGCCCATCTCCGCGCGTCACTCGTCGCCGTCGTCCTCTTCGTCCTCGCCCGCGTCAATCTGCGCGGCCTTGTCCATCGCCCGAGCCGCCAGCCAAAGCGCCAGCGCGATCAATAGGTACACCATCGCCGTTTTCCATCGCCTCCCATGCTTCACGCTCTCCCGCGGCGCACTCGCCTTCCAGCCCGACCGCGCAGCACCCGCCGCCCAGATAATGCCGGCACCCATTACAGTCCTCATGCACCAACTTAATTACCCTCCCCTCAATCCTCAGCCGCCCGACCACGCAAGGAAAATCCGTCATGCAAATCTGCCCGCCGACCACCGCTCCCCGCATACGCCGGACGCTTTCCTGCTCCCGCAGATTCTTGCCTCCCCCTCCGGGGGAGGTGCCCCAAAGGGGCGGAGAGGGTGCTCCCTGACCCCTCATCCCACAACACTCCGATACCCGCACCCTCCATCATGGCTCACATCGCTCCCCGTATTATCCAGCGCCTTTTTCAGCGTGCACTTCCGCTCCGTCTCCCGATCCAGTCCGCACATCATGCAGTGATCCTGGCAGCCGGCGATCAGGCTCGCGAGGTCCTTGAAGCTGATCCAGGTGCCGTAGTCGTCGTAGTTGCTCTTTCCCACCATGCCCGGACGCCGCGCGCCGATCTGCACGTGGCACATCTGCACGTTGTGCTTCAGCGAGATCAGGCTCTCCGTCGGCACCGTCGCAAACACGTTGCGCAGCATCTTCGTGCCCAGCGCGCCGATCAGCCTCAGGTCGCGTTTCATGCCCGGAATCATCTTGAACCGGTTCTGCATCCCTTCTTCGATCTCCAGCGCGAGCGCCGTAATCAGGTTGATGCGCATAATCGCCTCGCGCTCCGAAGCGGTCACCCGCTTTCGTTCCGTCTCTGCCATTGCGCTCACCTCCCCGTCGAGCCGAAGCCGCCGTTTCCGCGCGGCCCGCCGCTGATCTGCGCCACCTGCCTGAGCTGCGCGTGTTCCACCGAGGTCACGATCAGCTGGCTGATCTTGTCGCCGCGCTCAAACGCCCGCGGCGCGTCGGTATGGTTGTACAGCTTGACCACGATCGCGCCGGTATATCCGGCGTCGATCACGCCCTCGCTGGTAATGCCGTCGCGCACGTTCAGGCCGCTCTTGCTCTTCACCTCGCCCTTGTACCCGCGCGGGATCTCCACATGTACGCCGGTATCGACCACCGCGGACCCTCTGGCCGGCACGGTGATCGCCTTCGGCGCGCGCAGATCCATGCCGGCGTCGTCCACGTGCGCGTACTCCGGCATAAACGCGCCCGCGTCCAGCTGAATGTTGATCGTCATTTTTGTGGCTTCCTCCCTCTTTTCTGCGCCGGTTTTTCGCGCACCTCCGTCAGCGATGCGCGCCCCTTGCCGCATTCGTCATACTGGTACAGGTATTCGTCCATCCCGGAGCCGTCCCTCCGGCACCGGTTCGAGATCGTGCCCTGCGTGTAACCGTTCGCCTTGGCGCACGCGATTACGCTCGGATACACTTCCACCACCTCGCCGTTGCGCCGCATCTTCACCACCGGCTTGCGGTGCCGGTTTCTCCGCTGGTATTTCCCGCACTCGGACCGGCTCATGTAGATCAGGTTCTCCGGCCGCAAGTCGGAGTGTATGCCGTTGCGCGTCACCACCAGCTTGTCCGGCGGCACATCGCCCAGCCATGCCAGCGCCACCGCGCGCGCCGCGCTTACGTTGTCGTTGCGTCCGTCGCGCGCCAGCTTTACGCGCCACGCGCCGCTGTTGTAGTAGATCGACTTCGGCTTCGTTTCCCCGGTGCGCAGCATCACCCGGCGTATGTTGCCCTTGTTGCTGGCCTCGTATCGCACGCGCTCGCTGCCGTACCCCGGTATCAGTCGCCATCGCTCTTTCTCTTTCCGCTCCGGCGTCGCCCAGCGCTCCGTGCCGTGCCGGATCATTCCCGATCCCTCGCCCTCGGCTTGCCCGTCCAGTAGGTGCCCCACTCGCAAGGCTTGCTCAGCGTCTTGATGTCCTCGACCGTCCAGCCGTCATGAAAACACACTGGATCCATGTCCATCAAATCCGCGATGTTCTTGCGCCCCTCTTCGCTGCACTCCAGCCAAACCGGCGCAAATCCGGCGCTGTCAAACTCCAGCCCCGCGCGCCCCAGCTGCTCCGGGTCAATCGGCCGCGGCACTTCGTCATCGTCCCGCGCGACCGCCATCACCGCGGCGATCATCAGCCCGACAATCAGCCCCAGCGCAAACGCCGCAAGCGTCAGTATAATCATGTTCACGCCGCGCCCATCCTTTCCGCCGCGATCGTCCGCAGCTCGCCCTTGTCACTGGTTAGTCTCACGGTATAACAGTTGGCTATACACTGCTCCCCGCTCCCGCAGATTCTTGCCTCCCCCTCCGGGGGAGGTGCCCCGCAGGGGCGGAGAGGGTGCTCCCTGATCTCCGTTACCCATGCTGACCAATACGCCAGTTTCCGCGCCTCGGTCAGCGTATCGCTGACGCTGCCGCCCAGCCCGCTCAGCCGGATCCGCGCGTTGCCGTGCCGCTGGCAGAACTCGCCGAACGTGCCGTAAAGCCCGCAGCGCATCTTCTCGGTCGTCATGTACGCGTCCAGCTGCATCGTCGCCTGATCCAGCTGCGCCTTCAGCGCCTCCCGAGCCTCCCGCGCGGCGACGACTGCGCGCGGTTCCTCGTTCTCCGCAAGCATCATGCGTTCCAGCTTGCGCCGGTTCGCCCGCGCCACGGCCGCCCGCTGCATCCGGCTGCCGCCGTAGCGCTTCACGTCGGCGAGGTTCGCCCAGTATTTCACGTCGCCGCGCTTCTCGCCGGTGCGCGCGCCGATGATCAATCCCTTGCGTATCGGCTTGACGATGCTCCAGAACTGCATGCCCAGCATCTCCGCCGCATCCTCCGCGCGGATCATCGGCCCCAGCGCCTCCAGCTCTTCAAACGTCAACATGGCGGCACCCCCAGCCATTATTACTCTCCTTCGGCTCCAATCCCAGCCGTTCAGCAACATCCTTATAGAAATACCCATCAGCCTTGTATATGGCATGGATTATATCGTCCTTCGCCAGTTCAGTTTTACCGTCAAGCAGAAAGCGCAATGCCCTGTTTAATAGGTCACAGCATGGATAACGCCCGAATATAGCATTTTCTTTCTTGATTCTCACTATCACACTTCTCCCTTCGGCTCAACTCCCAGCTTTTGCGCGAGGTCGGCGGGCATGGGTTCATACGCCTTTAGTGTAAACCTCACTCCCGTCACGAGATGCTTTCCATCCTCGGAAAAGACTATATCTGTATCCATCGTCGGCATGAGCACCCCGCATTTCATAAGCCACTCGACCCAGGTCGGATACTTCGGTTCCGGATGCTCCGCCGCCCACTTCACAATCGCGTTCTCATACTTCTTCCAATCAGTGGCACCCATCTCGTATATCTCACAGCATCCGTTGTCATAATCAAGCACCGGACATCCCTTGCAACAATCGTCGTCGTCTGTGCTATATGCCCTGCACATCTGCCGCCAATCCTTCATTGTCTGCACGAAATCACTCATCATCCCACCTCCCCGTCATCGGCAGGATACTCTTCCCGGTCGGATGCCTTCACGCCCTCAAGCTCCTCGCGCAGCCGCGCCTCTTCGGCGATCTCCGCCGCCACCTCGGTTTGCACCCGCTCCAGTGCCTCCCGCGCATCCTTGCGCAGCTCCACAAAACAGACGTTCGGCTCCAGCTCCGAATACGGGCACCGCTTCACATCGCACTTGCCGCCCTCGCAGCACCGAAGCCCCAGCACGATCTCATCAATCGTCTTCAATCCCAGCACCTCCTAATGTTTGTTACGGGAGCGGCGAGCAGGCTATTCCCCTGCTCCCTCACGCCCCGCCCCGCTTCGCGTCGCGGGCATCGGGCGGCGAGTCCTGCGGATCGCTCGCCCTCGGTCCGGCTTCGCCGGACGCTATTGCTCCCTGCTCCCTGCTCCCTGACGGTGAGCGAAGCTCGCCGTCAGTCTTCCGTCCACTCAAACCGTCCCTTTCCGCTGTTCCGCCACTGCCCGAGCCCATGCAGCGCGCCGTAATCCAGGCACTCCCTTACGACGGCCTCCAGATCCGCGGTCAACATCTGGACCGTGAACGTCAGTCTGCTGCCCTCCGGCGCGGTCTCGCTGTGCGCGATCGCCGTGCGCTCGCCCTGCGGAGACTGCGTGCGCAGCGGCCGCTGGCAGTCGCCCGTATCGCCCTCGAACTCGATCGGAATCATGCGCGGCGACACGAACAGCAGGCCGTCAACAACTTTTTTGTAGTTCTTGACCTTGCTGCAGGCCGTGCCCGGCACCCTGCGCAGCATGCCGATCGAATCCTTGAACATGCCCCGGATCTGATAATCGAACAGCGCCGGCCGACCGTCCGCCGTGCGCGGGAATACCGTCTTGCCCTTCATGACGACCTCGTCCACGCCGACGGCCTCGATCTCTTCCTCGATCTTCTTGGCGTCCGGCGCCTTGCTGGCGATGTAGGTCTCATGCAGCTCCTTGTCCGTGGGCATCATGCCCAGCAGTTCGTCCGTCGTGGTCAGTGTAACCTTCAGTTCCTTGGCGAATTTCATTGTGGTACCTCCTCTTGATTCTCTCGTTCTTGTCCGCAGCGCTTTTCCCATCACTCGCTGCTATTCCCCGGCAAGTGTTTGCCCTGCCATGCATTGCCGTCTCGTCGCCACGCATTTCAATTCCATTGCATAGCTTATCGTATCGGTGGATTGCCTTTCCCTCGCTCCTGATCGCATCGCCATGCCTTCGCGTAGCTTACCGGTGCTCATCCAATCCTTGCCTCAGCCATTCGCCGCACTTCTCCGCCGTTCCGACGCCTCGGGCATCAAGTCCATTCATAGCCTTGCCATGCATTGCCGTCTCGTCGCCACGCATTTCAATTCCATTGCATAGCTTATCGTATCGGTGGATTGCCTTACCCTCGCTCCTGATCGCATGTCATCGCCATGCCTTCGCGTAGCTTACCGATGCTCATCCAATCCTTGCCGCAGCCATTCGCCGCACTTCTCCGCCGTTCCGTCGCCTTGGCCTTCAGATCCCGTCGCAGCTATGCCGCAGCACTGCCTTGTTAAGCTATGCTTTGCCATAGCAAATCGCATCCTTGCATTCCCATCGCGAATCGTTGAGGTTCCATGCCGCCGCACCGCTGCGCGTGTCCTGGCTAATCCTTGCCGCTGCGTCGCTTCAAAGCGTAGCTTTGTCCCTCAATGCTATCCCGCCGCGTCTCAACGCTCATCCGAGCTCCGCCATGCTTTCCCGTCGCCGTGCGTGTCCGGGCTACGTTTTGCTCTGCCTTGCCGTTGCCGCATTGCATATCCGAGCTAAGCTGTTCCCCCGGCGTTGCATATCACCTCGCTTCATACCTTGCCATGGCCATTCTCTTCCATCCCTTGCCATGCCATCGCAGGGCAAATCTTGGCAAGTCCCGTCTGTGCTACGCAATGCCGTCTCATTGCGACCATTGGGTTTCATCTCTTCGCCATTCCCGCGCATTTCGTCGCCATCTTTGCGCGCCGCAGCTTTTCCGAAGCGTGTCTACGCCTTGCTTCGCTTTACCCTCGCCGGGCCTTCTACGCTGAGCCATTCCCACGCCCCGCATGTCGCCTCGTATCTTATCTACGCCACGCCCTTGCCATGCCGGTCAGATGGTATCTATGCCATTCCGAAGCAATGCACGTCCTATCTAATCTTTGCCGATGCGTTGCTGCTCTAATCTAATCGCAGCCTTGCCGATGCTCCGCCGGTCATATCGGTTCTTCGCCATGCCGATGCGCTGCCCGGCCTATCTAATCTTAGCCTCTGCGCTGGGATTCCGGGCTGTTCCACTTCGATGCTCTTCCTTCCGCCGCCGCGCCGTTGCATTGTGATTCCGGGCTCTTCCGCTTCGATGCTCTTCATTCCGCGGCCATGCCGCTGCTTTTCGCTGATATGCCCCTCTGTTCCATAGCGATGCCTTTCGTTTCGCAGCTGTGCGATCTATTCCCACCGCTTTGCAGCCCTCGGCTAATCGTTTCCGTCTCCCAGCTCTTCATCGCTGAGCTTCTCCGTCGCCTCGCTGTTCGCTGCTAAGCTATTCCGTTGCGCCGTTCACGTCGCCGGGCAGTCTTCTTCCAGCATCTTAATCAGATCCGCGGCCTTGTCGACGACCACATTTGCGGTGCTGGATTTGAAATCCCTCAGGATCGACGACGCCATGTCCAATACGGCAATCGTCGCGGCGATCTCTTCTCTCTGTTTTTTAGTCATCCAATACACCCCTCTCTTCACCGAATACTCAGGAAATCAGCATCCAGATCTTGAACGCTCCAACCCCGAGGATTCCTGCGTACACGATAAACGCGATCACCTGCATGTAGCTCCAGTGGCTATCCTTGTTCAGCAGCTTCCACACCTTGCGCCCCAGCGCGGCCAGCGCGCCCGGCGTCCGCTTTGCCAGGTCAATGCCGCCGTAGATGATTGCCCAGAGCATACACCAACCCAGCTGCACGCCGTTCACGGTCTCCCGCGCCGCGCTGCGCATCTGCGCGATCATGCGTTCCTGGCGCTGGCGCTTGTATTCCTCCGCGCGCTGCTCCCGCGCGCGCTTGCGCTTCAGGATCTCGCCGCTCGCGTCGACGATGGCGTCGATCTCCTTGTCCAGCTGCGCCTCGGTCATGCGCTTCGGCTGCTTCGGATGCCGCGCCAGCTCCGTCGCGATGGTCTTGAGTATGGTCGCGTCCTCCGGCGTCCGCTCGATCGCGCTGGTTACCACCTGCCGGCCTCCGTTGGGAAAGCTGATCACCTTGCCGCTCATAATCGTTTTCATGTTGATTTTCCTCCCTCAATGTGCTATGATGAGGGTGCCGGTTTGTGGTCATTCCGGTACCTCTTCTCATGCTGCGCGCCGCTTGCACCGGCGCGCAGCATTATTTTTGCGTGTCCAGCGTGTGCCGGATGTCGTCAATGCTGTGCTGCTGCGCCTCGATCCACTTGCCGTAAGCCTTGCGCCGCGCTTCCGGCGCGGTCGCCAGCTCCCGCAGCTTGTCGTGCAGGTCGTCCTCGCGCTTGAGCAGCAGTTCCTCCAGCGCCTCGCGGTCGGTGCCGCCGCTGATCAACCCGACGCTCATACCGCCCACCGCGTGCCGCGCCGCTGCTTGATCCGCTCGATCCGCGCCGCCTCTTCCTTTTCCTCCGGCTCCATCACGTACTCGGCGATGCTCCGCACGTCGACCATCGCCCCGGCGCAGGCCGTCCGGATCCGCCCGTCTTTCAACATCTGCGTGATCGTCGGCGCCGACACGCCCAGCACTTTCGCCGCGACCGCGCGCTTGCACACCTCGCCGTATCGGTCGAGCATGTCGTCCAGCCGTTCATTTTTTGTCACGGTTTAAACCTCCTCTCTCGTTCTTCGGCTGCTACTTTGTAGCAGGCTTGTTAAAAAAAATACGGATCAATTCGTCATTGTCATTGATACCCAGCGCTTCCGACATCTCAACAATGTCGTCAGCAGTCATGCGCTGCCGTCCGCTAACGATGTCGCGTGCCTTTCTGCCGCTCCAATTCAGCGCTTTTGCGAAGTTTTCGCATGAGCCAAACTTTGCGGCAACCTCTCCTCGCAATACGTTGACTTGCATCGTCTCACCTCCCGTTCGTGGCTGCTACTTTGTAGCTGTCATTATCTTATCACAGCCCGCCATCCTTGTCAACCACTTTTTCGACATTTTGTAGGCTTATAGGCTAATTTTCGTATACTTTGTATGATACAATGTAGTTGGAGGTGGTAATAGTGTCCAAATTCTCCGACCGTTTCAACGAGATTTGTAATTCGTCTGGCAAGAATGACGCCGAGATCGGCGACGCTCTTGGCGTTTCCAGGCAGACGATCAACGCCTGGCGAAATGGTACACGCTCACCCAAACAGCCGACCATTGTAACCATTGCACAATACTTCGGCGTGAGCATCCCCTATCTCATGTGCCGCACCGATATTCGCACAGAGATAAAGCCGATCAGCGCCGACACACTCGCACCGGATGAAACAGAACTGCTCGGACTGTACCGCCAACTGAACGCGAAGGGAAAACAGAATCTGCTCGACAACGCACGAAGCGCGACTTACAACCCGGATTACAGAGAAGATACACCATCAACGGCAATATCATAACGCTCAGGAGGTGACCGTCATGGACATATTCGCCCTGCACCTGCCGAACCCGCTGCAAAAGGACCGGCGCGGATTGTTCCACGTGAAAAGCGCGCCGCCGCTGGATCCGCGCGGCGAAGCATTCCGCCGCGCCATCTTCCTGTCGTATTTCGCCGGCTGGCGCATCCGCGACGACAACGACGGCAGCTATGAGATGAAAATGGCGTTCCCGGACCCCGTGCCGATCAACGCCGAGCTCGACCGCTCCGGCTGGATCCTGCCCCCGGATCCGCGCGCATCCCTCGCCCGCCTGAAGGTCGACGAACTCAAGGCGTTCGCCGCCGACCGCGGCGTCACCGTCAAGGGCACGAAGCCGTGCATGATCGAGTCGATCGTCGATCAGTGCCCCGCCGCGGATCTGGCCGCCTACGCCCTCGACCATCGTTACTACGAGCCGAGCCCGCTCGGCTTCCGCGTGCTGCGCGCGCTGTACAACGACCGCGTCCGCGCCGAGCTGCGCGTGACCGCCGCGATCAGCGCCGGCCTCGACGACGAAGCCTACCGCATCGCCGTCGGCTACTGGGCGACGCATCCGGCCTTCGGCAGCCGCGACGTCTACCCCGTTCCCGATTATCCCGCCGCGGACCGCGCCACATGGAAAGGCTGCTATGAGCTGGCCGTGCTGACCCTGCGCAGCCAGGTCGCGCTGTGGTATATCGACGCCCTCCACGCGGTTACCAGCGTGGAACAGTCCTGGTCGCTGCTGGGCGACATCCGGAGGTGATCTCATGCCCAAAAAGCAAAAAAGCGGCCTTTACCGCACAAAGGTCAAGATCGGCGTCGACGCGGAAGGCAAGCCGATGTACAAATACCTGTCCGCCCGCACGCGCGACGAACTTGCGCAGGCGCGTCAGACCGCGATCGAATACTACATCACCGGCATCGGCATCGAGTCGGACCGCCTCTTCGGCGACTACGCCGTCGAGTGGTTCAAGGTGCGCAAGGAGCCGTTTATCTCCGCCTCGAGCCGCAGCAGCTACCGCACCGCACTGAACAAGCACATCCTGCCCGTATTCGCCGGCCGGAACCTCCGCGCGATCAAGCCGGTCGAACTGCAGGAGTTTGTCAACCGCTACGCGGGCAAGTCCGCCACCCAGATCATCAACATCATCGCCACGCTGCGCGGCATCTACCGCGCAGCGCTGCAGGATCGCCTCGTTGCCTACGATCCCACCGCCACACTGATCCGCCCGGACGCCACCCCGGCCGCCGAGAAGCGCGCGCTGACGCCGGAAGAGCGCCAGCGGATGCAGGCCATATTCCCGACGCACCCGGACGGCCTCTACCTCGCCATACTCTACTACACCGGCATGCGCCCGGGCGAAGCCCTCGGCCTGAAGTGGAGCGACATCGACTGGCGCGCCGGCCAGATCCACATAACCCGCGACATCGACTACGCCGCCGGCGGCGTCCCCGGCGATCTGAAGACCGCGCGCGCCCGGCGTCTCGTGCCGATCGCGAAGCCGCTGCGCGACCTGCTCGCCTCCCGCCGCCAGCTCGCCTCCGCCTACATCTTCCCCGGCGTCGATGGCAAGCCCCTATGCTCCGGCGCCGTCCGCAGGATGTGGCTGCGCCTGATGACCGCCTGCGACCTCACCGAGCCGATCCCGCCCGACGAGCGCCCGGCCTACTTCACCAAGGGCGACATCCGCGGCCAGGTGCGCGCCCTGATCACCCCGCACACCCTCCGGCACAACTTCATCACGATGTGCTGGGAGAACGGCATGGACATCCTGCTGTGCCAGAAGATCGTCGGCCACGCCGAATTCCAGACCACCCGCGACATCTACACCCACCTCTCCAACGCTCACCTGGACAAAGCCCGAGACAGCCTGGACGCCATGTTCAGCGCCCCCGCCACCGACGCCGCCGGTGCCCGCTCAGGATGAAAAAGTTGCACAAAAGTTGCACACCCCCTCCGCACCAAGGCATAAAAAAAGCGGATCCCCCGCCCGCATTTTCAATGCTGGCAAGGAATCCGAGTGGCGCGCCCGGCGGAATTCGAATCCACGATACTCTGACGCCGAATCACAATTTGCTTTATTCGGTTTTGTAAATCTACTATAGATGCGGTCCATTTTGGTTTCGCCAAAATGGACCGTTTTAAAATGCAAAGTTGCAAAATAGTTGCACGGTTTCGCGGGGCATTCCCATCGTTTTTATGATTGTTAATTCAAAATAATTTGTCAAAACCCCTTGACTTTCCACACAATGTGTGGTATTATATAACCAGATCAAGAGAGAAACCCCACCGACCAGAATCAAGGAGGTAAACACCATGAAGTATCTGAACAGCCACATCGCCGAGCTCATCGAAGGCAAGAAGGTCACCTACCGCGGCAAGGTCTACTGGGCCAACACTGAGACCCGCGAAATCTACGCGCACAGCGTCGACGCCGAGATCGCCGGCAGCATCAGCGGTTACAAGGTCGCAGACATCACCGACGACTTCCAGATCGTCAAGGCTTGATCGTCACACTCGTGAGATAATGAACTAAAGGAGGAGTCACAATGTACGATATTTTCACCGAGGTAGAACTGATGAACACCCGCGACATTGAGGATTTGGAGGACGCGCGTGAGATTGCAGAAAGGTATGCTGCACAGGGCCATCAAGTGGAGATCAGAGATCAGGAAACTGGAGAAACGGTCGAACTTCTCAACTGCGACGACGACGAGGACACTTGACAGACACATGGTAGAACGAAAGGAGCACCCGTTATGACGTTCGAAACCTTCTATTCGCTCACCCT
>OMZQ01000008.1 GCA_900315595.1 uncultured Eubacteriales bacterium
CATAGACTCGCACCGACTCGATGGAAGTCTATGGAAGCCCCAATCCATTGTCTCATATTCGGAGGGCTACTTCAACCCGCCCTCAGATTTGACGCTTACTAAGTAACAGTCTCCACGCAGCTGGCAGATCCGTATTACACGTTTTACGTGTCCGCGAGGAACAGAGGGCTTCGCCCGCATATGAAAATCCACCGGCTTGGCCGGTGGATGTTTAATTGGGCACGGTATTCAGTGAGAGGGATTCGAACAGGGCGACGGCAACGCCGGCAAAAACAGTCCGGTGGACTGTTTTTGAGCCCGCGGGAGAATCCCTCTCACTCCGCCAAAGCGAAAAACCTGTTGATGACAGTCGACAGGTTTTTCGCTTTGCGTTATCATTTAATTATTTACCACAATAAGGACAGTGCGCCTTTTCGTCATCCTACTCCTCTTTTTCCTCGTCAATAAGCTCTGTGAAACCTGCGGATATAATACCGGTTGGGACAGCGACAAGACCGATCCCGAGGACAGCAATAATTGCACTAAAAATCTTTCCGAGAACGGTTATCCGTCAAAATATAAGCATTATTGTTTATTCCAGAAAAATCTTCCGAATGCTGTCTAAATCTTCCTGAGGAACGCCGACAATCTCGGTCAGATAATATTCGATCTGTTCATTGATCGTTTCGCCTGGATAACCTGCTAATCCGTTGTGAACGGAATCCAGATTATCCGCATACTCATAACCGTTAACGAAGAATCCGGTAAGGCCATATTCAAAATCCATGTCTTCTGCTGAAACCCCAAGAACACCTTGCAATAGGAAAACAATCGTTCCCGTTCGATCGGCACCATATGTGCAGTGCAGATACATTGGGTAATTGTTTGCGTCTGCGAGATCAGTAAAGATTCGTTTAATTGTTGAATAATTGCCTTTTGCAAAGATGCCGCCATATGACGGAGAAGTATAAAAAGAGTGTCTGACGCCTTTTCCCAACCTGGAAATATAGTTTCCACTGAACAAATCTGCGAAGCGGAGATCAAGATCCGTACGGAAGCCGAATGCCTCAACTTCCTCCGGATTCTCCAGGAAATATGTGGGTTCCACCAATCCGTCGATCTCACCGCCTCGGATTAGCACGCCTTCGCGCACCCGCTTTCCATATATCGTTTCATATCCGCCAATATCACGGGTGTTACGAACGCCAGTAAAGGTAATGAAACGATTTGTATCTGCTGTTCTGAAGGTACCGGAATAGGTTTCCTCCAGGTTGGCGTTCGTTACGGTAACAGAATAGTGGTATGTGCGGTCAGTTTCCAGGTTGTTGATTTCCAATTCTGTCCTGTTACGAGGCAGCTCATATACCTGACCGGAAAGCTTCAGTTCAGCTTTGTTGCCCTCCGGCAGTCGGTAGCGGAAGACATACGGCCGGTAGGGAGAGCCGCTTGTTTTGACGGCATCTTCTAAAGATATCTTTCCTTCATACACCGCCTGCATGGCAGGAGAACAGAGCCAGACCAGCTCCCCCTCCGGAGGAAGTTCGATCAGAGGAACACTTTGATTGCTTTCTGCTGTTACAACACTGTCAATCTGAATTTGCCGGCTCGGAGCATGATCCCTCAATTTGATCGCGGATACTCCGACAGCAAATAGCAGCATCGCTGCTACAGTTCCGATCAGATATACCCTTTTCTTCTTCGTCAACCTAAGCTTTCGAAAAAAAACGCGCTTCTTATTCTTCGGCTTCTGATAGGTGCCCGGAATCAGAACGCCGTCCTCGTCAAACTCATAGACGCCGCGTTTCAGAATGCCATGAGACATGTCTCGATGAACCGTCTTATGATGGTTCCGGACCAACTCACCGCCCGTCCCTGCATAGTAAATCTTCCCGTTCAATCGGATTACTCCTGCATGGACGGGTTCTCCTTCTTCTATGTAATAGAGGACGCCGTTTAACTCCTCAATCTTTCCTTTTGCATCTGAATGATTCATTTTCATGGCACACCTGTTTGGAAAAACCAACAATCTCTGTTAATCTGGGTTCTTGTAATTCTTGACTGCTTGATTAGTCCGTTTTTTCGACGGACTCCATTTCAGGTTTCGCTGTTTGCTCATCCTTTCCCTTTTTATGCCAGTGATGGGAGTGCTGCTGACCATACCCGTAGCCGTAACCGTAACCCTTTCCGTAGCCGTGCTTACCGTAGTAACCATAATGGCGGCTGCGATAGTAATAGCCATCGCGTTTCTTGTGCGTTTTATTTCGGATTGCTCCAAGGACCCGGCATTCGCTCTTCTTGAGCTGCGTAAGAACCTCCTGAGCCATCTTAGAATGCACGCGTCCATCACCGAGAACCAGCACCGTACCGTCGCAGTGAGTCGCAATAACTGCTGCGTCGATCACTCGGCCAAGTGGCGGCGTATCCACAATGATATAATCATAAACCTTGCGAAGGACCGACATGAGCGCTGAGAAGTATTTTCCGCTGAGCAGTTCCACCGGGTTCGGGGGATATTTTCCAGCGAACAGAATGTGGAGGTTGTCAAACTGCGTCGCATACAAGCATTGTTCAAGTTGCTTCATTCCGGTCAGCACTTCGCTAAGTCCAGCATAATTCCGAACGTCAGTATTACGACCGGCCATAACGGACTTCCGCATGTCTGCGTCAACGATCAGCGTCCGCTTGCCAAGCTCGGAAAAGCTCTTTGCGATCTGCATGGAGACGACGGTCTTGCCCTCATTTTCAATGCAGCTTGTTATGGCAATTGCTCGAACATCCTGACCGCAGAACTGCAGGTTGGTACGAAGAACCTTATAGGCCTCTTTCGTGAAGAAGTCATCCATGCCTGGGAGATTGATTGTTATCTTATCCATTATGTTTCTCTCCCTTCTGCTTGCTGGATTCTTTCGAAGCTTCATACTGATAGTGGGAATACTTCCCGTAATATCCGTTTCTGCCCTTCGTGTTCTCATATGCGTTCGGGATATCGCCCAGCAGACTCAGTCCAAGATAGCGGGAAATATCTTCCTCCGTTCGGATCCGATCATCCGCGAAGTAGGCGATCAGGCAGATCGCATAAACAATCAACGCTGTCACTACGCCAATAACCAGGTAAGTCATAATACTGGTTTGGTTGCACGGATTGTAATCGATCAAACCGCGTTCCACCCAGTTGACCTGATTAAAGCCCATCGCCGTCTCGATTTGCTTTGCGCCGAGTTCGCAAACCTTATCTACGATCAGTTTTGATTTTTCTGGCGAATCGCTGACGATGCTGACTTCGAGGATTCGAGTGTCCTCTGGATTGTTCGTCGTGAGGCTATGGGTAAGCTGGTTATAGGAAATGTCCAACCCCAACTGATCCCTCACCTCATCCAGTACGGCATGGCTTTTCAGTAGATAGGTACAGTCGTTGACGACGTTAAGGGCGAGTGAAAAATCCTCCTTGACCTGATAATCGTCCTCCTTCTGATTCTGCCGTAAAATGTATAAGGTGGCAGTCGACGTATACTCCGGTTCAAAGGTCACTGCGATAAAAGCAAACACTCCGCCAACGACAAGAATG
This sequence comes from uncultured Eubacteriales bacterium, assembly GCA_900315595.1. Lineage (GTDB taxonomy): Bacteria > Bacillota > Clostridia > Oscillospirales > Oscillospiraceae > JAFRPC01. The sequence goes on from OMZQ01000008.1 coordinate 3,545, forward strand.
GTCACAATCAGAATAATCAAAATGTTGTGGACGAACACCGACCAGAAGTCGCCAAAGGTTATAACTCTTACATTTTCCTGTTTTTCCATGATTAACTCCAGTTCATTAGAATGGGTTCGCCATTTAGAATCCGGAAGGCGTTTTCGAAGCATAGTGCTCTAGCATACTCTGCTCCGTATTTTTGTTCCAGTACCGCCGCGCATTCGGAGACTCCGGGCGGGCGCCTGTCCAAATTGTGCCCGTCCGAGCAAATCAGGTCTACCAGATGATTTGACAGCATTTTCCTACAGCGAGAGCGTTCAAAGAAGCCAGCCTTTCCCAGCACGGACTGAGCATTGACCTGAATCGGGATACCCTTGCTCCTGAGTTCTCGGATATCCGATAGATTCCGGGACAGGTTCCGGTATCGTTCCGCGTGAGCTAAAATGGGCTTATAGCCGGCGCGGAGCAGCTCGTACATGCCATTCATGATGAAATTACGGTCCTCACCTTCCAGATAATCGGTCAGGATATACCGCGTTCCATTCATCGTATTGCAGAGTCCGTTCTCCAGCCAGGAAACGCTGTTTTGGTCGTAACGCAACTCATTTCCAAGCGTGATTCGCATCCCAGGCCAGCGACGGCTGGCTTCTTTGCCTTGAAGTTCAATAAACCGTTTCTGAACCGCCTCGCGATTGTCTCCAAAAAAGCCGGGATGATAATGCGGTGTCAAACAAAGCAGCCGCACGCCATCGTGGTATTCCGCATCCAGCATGCGGAGCATATTCTCTTGTGTCCTTGCTCCGTCGTCTACGTCATACAAGGCATGTAGATGAAGGTCAGCAAAAACGTTAGTCTCATTTTTCATCAGCGATTGCTAACTCCCTAAATTGCTCTCTAAAGCGATTGTACAGATAATAAATTGCCAATAATACAATGCATGGATGGATTTCATCTTTAATAAAATGAACGCCGATCTGGCTCTAACAATCCTACTGTGGCCTTACCAAAATCCCGCAAAATACTAACGGGTATCTCCCGAGCTGCTAAAACAATTTGGAAATCATAAGGGATATGAAAGAATAATAAATTGTTCAGCAAATAGCGCTAAATCCTAAATAATCAGGAGGCGAATCAAGCGGCGGGTTCTACGCCGGGTTCCTCTAAAACGCATTCTATCAATGTGTTTACGTCCTCTTGCATTTCACTTAATTTCAAAGAGGTTTCTTCTGATAGAGAGAATGTGTCAAGATCATAGGGTATAACATAAATTGGAATATCACGGCATCTGCCTATTAGAATCCCATCGCATTTTACAAAAGAAATATCAAACAGATGATATTCTCCGCAATAAAACTCGGCTTTTTGCTGAGAGACCTTGACGTCCACCTCGTCTTTCCACTTTAGAGGATATCGTAACGTTACAACTTCTGTCGAGATCGAAAAGGTTGCATTGTATTCTACAACTTCATTCAGAACGAAGTCTGTATCCGCGATCAGATGGGAAAGAATGCTGTTGATTCCGTCTTCCTGTAACCTGCTTAGTTCCTGATAGTTCTGGTTTTCATAACTCACATCAGGTAGTTCCGCGTAAACCACTACATTCCGATCTTCCTGCATTAGCGTTCCAAGAAGATATGGCGCCTTACTATCGAATACAATCGAAAAAAGCTGTGTGCCGTCTTTTTTGCTCCAAAAGGATATCGTACAGGGATTGTCACCAGACACGCGGTATTCTGTCATTCTGTAAAACTCCCCTGGGACGACGAGTTCACAGTATGGCGTCTGAACAATCACATCATCCCCAGTTTCCTGCTGCTGCGTGATACTTTCATTGCCAGGAAGCCCTGCTTCTTCTGTTGAGACGGGAGTGAAACTCGAGGAAACTGTATCATAATCTGTCTCACTATTACTATCGTTCGATGAGTCATTACGACTCACCGTCGAAGAGGAGATCGCCGGCAGGGTGCCGGAATCTAACGAATAACTATTGATGGGCTGATTATTTCCACAACCGCAAAGCATCAGTACAATAATAAGCAATACATAGAATCGTGTTCTTTTTATGATTGATTTCATTTTCCTTCCTCAGAGAAGCTTCCAAAGAGATTGTCAATAGAAACTGCCAGCATTAATTCCGATCTAATAAGAGTTTGAATGTCTCAATAAGATTTCTGTAATTCAGCCCCTTCATCAGCAGATGGTTGTTTTCCCGGATGGGTTTCAGTACAAAACCTAAGACGATATTCGTGAAGAACTGCGTTAGAACTGCCGCAATCGCAGCACCAATTACTCCCAAAACCGGAATGAGCAGACAGTTGATTAAGATATTGACCGTAGCCCCTCCTGAATTAATAATCCAGAGGTATCTTTGCTTTCCCTCTGCCAGAATCCAAATGTTTCTGACCATACCAATATACGAAAAAGGTATCTGCCAAACTACCACCCTCAGCGGAAATACTGCCTGTCCATAATCCTTTCCGTAGAGTACGTGAATAATGGTCGGAGCCAGTAAACTAAACAGAACACACTGCACTGCGGAAAGAAAAATGATAATTCCATAGAGGCGGACGACATTCATCTGAAAACTCTCTTCAGACGACTGCTTACTCTCAAAGATAACAGGCCTTGCAGAATCAATAATCGCATTATAGACGAAACCGGTCATAGCAACAGTTGTAATGGCCGCTGAATAATAGCCAACTGCGACATCGTCAAGCAACAATTTCAGAAGGATATTACCGGAATAGCCAAATACCGTAACTAACATATTTGAGACGATATAGTGCTTACTGACGGACAACAACATCTTTCCCCGTGCAAAGGAGACACTTAGTCTCTGATTACACAGTTTCCTATAAAACAGCATCAACGCAGCAGCGATGATTGCGTAATCCAGCGAGTAGGAGATAGCAAACCAATATAGGCTTTTTTCCGATGCAAGGAGATATATCTTATAGGCGGATGTAACAACATAGGCAATGAGTGAAACAAGCGATGTATATCTCGAGAGAAGCTTTGCCTGAAACCAGTACTGAGACATCTCCAGCGCTTGAAACAGGAGGTTTAGGGAATACAGGACACAGACAATAATCGTTTCAGGTTCGTTTCGGTTTGCAATGGATGAAAATGCGAAGATGCCAATCATACATAATATGGCGGAAAGCGAATTCATCAACAACGCTGTACCAAGGATTTCGCCTTGTCGGTCTATCTGACCGACAAACTCTTTGACCAAAATATTCCGCAACCCCAGCTGCATGATTGGCACGGCAAACGCAGTTACAGACGCAGCGTAATTGATTGTGCCGAAATTGGCTGGTCCGAGGTAGCGTGCAGAAAGCATTCCAATCACAAGAGACAATACAGATTGGGCCACTCTGCAGGCAATAATCCAGGATGCGTTTTGGAATACGCGTTTACTTTTCTTCAACTGTTCATCAGTTCTCATGTCCTGTATCCCGTCCGCCTCAGTTCTTCATCATCAGCCATTCCATGATACCGGCGATCATTAATTCATGGCGTCTTACTCGGTTTTTTAAGCAATAGTTCCCGGTCAGCCGTTGAGATTGGCCGGGAACTACTGCTTCATTTTGCTTGAAGGGGACCTCTATAGACTATCTGTTATAAATTCGCCGCACGAAGAACCTTTTTCATTCCTGTATTTCAAGTTTTTTATAGTTTTTAGAGGCCCCCAACGGGCAATTAATAGTCTCAGCCTTCAAGAATCATCTTGCCGTCTGTGTCGAAATTCTGATACGTTCTATCCTGAATCCCAGCGAGGCCGTTAGCGTTCCAGACCAAATATCTGCCAACAGCAAGCTGTCCAGCGGTTCTGACGTAGTAGTAGTCGCCTTCGTACTCAATTAGGCCGAGGTTCTGCTGCTTTACGCCATCCACATAATAGTACAATGTGCCGTTTTCATTGCCCACAGCAAGCTGTCCGGCGGTTCTGACGTAGTAGTAGTCGCCTTCGTACTCAATTAGGCCGAGGTTCTGCTGCTTTACGCCATCCACATAATAGTACAATGTGCCGTTTTCGGTTTTCGGTTCCGGAAGGATCAGCTTGCCGTCAGAATCGAATTGATATGTTCCCTTTGGCAGCAGGCCGTTGGTGTTTGTGACTGCATAGGTGCAATCCTTTGCGGCCTTCAACGTACTCCGGATGTAGTAATAGTCTTCTCCGTCCTGAACGAGGCCCTTGGCAACAGGCATGCCATTCTCAAGATAGTAGTGATCTCCGTCCACAAAGACAAGTCCCTCATCTTTAACCAGCCTGCCGTCCTCGCGGAACAGATAGAACTTAGATTCGTGGCTGTTGCTGGAGGTTTCAACCTTCTTCAGGCCAGTCACCATGATGTCGTCGTAACCAAAATAGTAAGTTTCTCCATCAATGTCGAAGAATCTTCTGAACACAGCCTTGCCTGCCCAGTAGTACTTCATGCCCTTTTCGGTCTCATACCAGGAGCCCTTGATCAGAACACCGTCGTCCTGGAAAGTGTACTCATGGCCGCTGATTGTTTGAACGCCAGTCACTGCGTAATAATCTGGGCCGAAATAGTAATTCTTCGAATCAATCTCTCTCCAGCCAGTCAACGGCGTACCAAGTGCAATGTCCATCAGTCCGGTACCGTCGTTATAAAGACCGGTATATTTGGTGCGACCTTCGCAGATACCATCATCGCCAAAATCATAATAGAATCCATCGATGATTTGCATTCCAGTCAGCTTCACGCCGTCAACATAGTAGCTGTCTTCGATCCAGCCTTCCGCAGGAATGCCGTCCACGTAGAACTTATCATCGGTATATTCACCGTTGAAAAGCTCGCCGCAGGTCGTGCACTTGAGAACACCGTCGACAATCTCATAGTTGTGCGCAATCGTGGGAAGTTCAGTGCCCCATGTGACAACTGCGCCGCAGACCGGGCAGTAGGTTCTGCCTGAAACGCCAGGGTTGGTGCAGGTGGCAGGCACGTCATCCATTGCAACTGCGTCAACATGGTTATCATAGGTCTTCGTGTTCTCAATGGTGGTCGTAACAGTGGTAATGGTGCCGTCAGAAGCAGTCGTCGAAGTGGTGGTAGTGCCGACGTTGCCGTACCAGCCCTTGGTGGAAGAGGTGGTTGATGTCGGGTCGGCATCGCCAACCTGTGTAGTTACGGTCTTCTTCTGGTCCACATAGAACTTGCCGGTGCCGGGGTTGTGATCGTGTCCGCCGTTCCAGGTCGCGTATTCAGCGGGCTTGGTTGCGTTATCCCAAACATAGGACTCCGTATCGACCTGAACGTCGTCAGAGGAGAACGTTGATTCTGTTGCATCCGTGAAGGTCACTTCGCCGCGTTCGGTTTTCACACGGATTTCCTGCGGCCAAGTCTCGTTGCCAGCCTTGTAGTGCGGATAAACCCAAACAGCGTTGGGGTGGCCGACAGCCGCATAGTAGAACGAGCCATTCTCGTCCATCAGCTCCCAAGTACGGGTCGGGATGGAGACGAGGAATTTCTGCCCGGTCAACTCAGTTTCACCGGTGCGGGTGATCGTAATCTCAGCGAGCTTGTCGTCTGCGTCAATGATCTCGTAGCTTGCTTCAAAGCCTTCTGCGACGACCATGTGGTCAAGCTCCCATTCGGAGTTGTTATTGAGGTCAAGATCCACAATGACCTTCTCGATGTCGGCAATGTCGTCGGTGGGGACAACGTCCACATAGTATTCAGAGCCGAGAAGGATCTTATCCAGCTCAGTGCAGTCGGGAACATACTTCTCTTCGCCGTTGACAGTGCCGAGCAGAATCTGGCCATAGTTGTTGCTGTGCGGCACGACCATTACCGAACGCTCCGCGGTTCCAGCGTTGACGGTGAAGGAGCGGATAATGGAGTTGTAGTTGCCCATATTGTCCTCAATGGAGAACTTGACTTTGTGAGCGCCGTCGGCAAGATGCACATCGGAGATGGAAACCAGCCCGTTATTGTAAGCAAATGTGCACTCCTTGCCATCCACGTAAGCCTTCACGGAGTCCGCATTCAGGCCGGAGGTGTTCGCTGCCGGATAATCAGAGAACTTTGCAGCAAAAGAAACCGTGTTGTCGGTAATTACGATGCCGTTCGACAGGGCTGCAGCGTCGGACATGCCGGTAACAGCGTAGGTAATGGATTCGGGAACCGGATGATCTCTGTCATCGACGGCGGAGGAATAGTCGATCGTAAGGTCGTCGATATAGAATGTCAGATTCTGGTTCAAGCCGGAATAATCGAGGTGGTTATAATTGTAATTCGTATTATCGCGGTCGTTGACATAATAATCCAGGAAAACATTGGACAGGCACCAGTCATCGGTATCGGTCGGGGCATTTGCATAAATGTAGTGCCAGTTGGACTCGGAATACTGGGTATTGAAGCCAACGTTCCAGTTGCCGCCGGTGTCAATCAGCGTCGAGGTATAATAGCCATCCAAATTCGTGATCTCATCGTTCTCATCACGCGCTGTGACCTTACACCAGAAAATACGGCCATTAAAAGCTGCGGCCTCATCCGGGATATAGCACCAGAAGCCCACGCGAGTCGCACCTCTTAGGTCGAGCTTGTCGTAGTAGCCGTCGTGATCGTTGTCATTCAGACGAAGGCGTCCGCTGATATAGCCTGCCTCGGTGGTAATGTCGAAGCGGTTATGAACTGCAATCGCATAATTACCGGAATGTACCTTTCCGGTTTCCGCCGTGACAAGATTTGTCTTGCCGGGGGTCAGGATATAATTGTAGTTGGCCGTATTGGTCCGGAGGAAAGCAACCGTGGAGCCGTCCTCAAAGTCAAAGGCAACAACTGAGCCCTTGCCGAGGTTAAGGGTCGCAGTGTCGGTCAGACTGCCCCATTTTAGGGTTGCGGTCACGGTGGAGGAAGTGACATCGCTGGACTCGGGAGCAGTGAACTCAAAGCCGTTCATCTCGCCGATCTCAGGATCGAAGGTGAAGATTACGTCGGAGGGCTTCAGCTTGACTTCATTCAGGCCGTACTTGGCTGTCACGCCGAGCTCGATGCTCTTTCCAAAGGGAGCGGTAAAGGATTCCGCAGCGAAGGAGAATGAATCGGGGTTCACAACGTGCACCGTCGCGGAACCGACCACACGACCACCGGAAACCGCCTCGACGACAGCGTCGCCGATCACCTCGGCCAGCGTTACAACGCCGTCAGCGGTGACAGTACCGAAGCTCGTGTCAGCCATCTGATAGGAAAGATCCGCTGGCAGATCAGCCGCATCGCCGGAGCCACTGACGCCGACAGCGGAGACCGTAAAGGTGGAGCCAGGGGTAACGTATTCTTCCGAAGCAGTCACATAGGCGTGATCGAACTGATCGGAAGGCGTCGCGGTGGAGGCAATGATAAAGCCGTTGGAGATGGAACGCTCGGAGCCGTCAGAAGGACGGTTGTAAACTACACACTCGTCGCTGCCTTCAGGCTTCATCATGTAGGTAGTAGAGCCGCCTCCGTCAAGGTTGAAGGCGTTGTAGGCGCCTGCCTCAAGCATGATCTGCGCGAGCTCATGCATGGAAGCGCCGTCGGAGAACGGAGACTGGCGACCGTCAACGACAATGTTAATCAGCTTGCCATCCTCTGTGATGCCGATCATTGTACGGGAATGACGATCCGTATTGTAAGAGCCGGAGGCATTGGCCGTCACGTCAACGCCATTGCGAACCAGCTCGGAGCCGAAGATGTCGATGGCTTCCTTAATACCCTTGCCATTGTTTTCCGCCTCGAAGCTGTCCCAGTCCGCCTTGGTATAGCCCATTCTTGCAGAGCCATCGTACATAATCGCAAGGAACTGGCCGGAATAGCCCTTCTTGACCTTGTAGTTCATGACAAAACAACCACCAGGCTCACCGGTCTGCATGTTGTAGCCGTCGCCGTTGGTCGCAGATACGACCTTGTAGTTTTCGCTGATGAATTCCGGGTTGGTGGGATCGGCATACTTTTGGTTGGCAACAGCAACCATGTTAGACAGCTTGTCCAGACCGTACTCATCGCACTGCATATCCTTGTATGCGACCTGCGCGACCACGTCGTCCCTGCTGAGATCAGAGATGGTCACATAATAGACCACCTGCTCGCCGTCATTCAAGTAAGCATAGTTCGTATACTGCTCAATGCCGGGTGCGAGGGTTTGCTCCGTGTGTCTGAACACGGTGTGGGTCTCAGAGGTGTAGTCACCATATGTGAAGGCAAATGCATTCAGCGGAAAAACACTGAGTAGCATTGCCATGCACAAGAGGGCAGCTACGGTTTTCGTAAACCTTTTTTTCATGCCTATCGCTCCTTTAAAATAGATATTATATACCGGTATGATACCGCTATATACATTTTTCGTGCGCCGAACACTTAGAAGTGCCCCGGCTGCTCCGAACATCTGTGATATGGGAACCGATAATCCGTATATGGATGTTCCAAGTCCAGGATCTCGCAGCGATGGTGCCCCTTCTGCTCTTCAAGAGGTAAGTCTGCACGCCAATCACCGTATTTTTGCGTCAAATAGGAATCCGCATCCGCAGGAACCCGAACTCGAAGGCCCTCAAACAATGCCCAAGTGCCGTCTCCATACTGTTCCCTCGGTGCATATTCCGAATTAGAGATAGAGTTCGCGTAGTTGCACCATAGCTTGCTGTCATCCAGTCTCCATCTGCGAAGCTCATCCTCGTACCGTTTAACTTCTTTCCCTGTATCTGCAAACAATCCGAATCCGTGAAACAAAAGATAGTATAGATTACAGCGGAATGACAGAAGATTCCGGCCAGAGAAACGGCTGTATTCCAGTCGAACTCTTCTGGCGGCTTCAAAGCGATTTCTCCTGCGGGTGAGCTTTTTGAGCGCAGCTCCGTTCTCTGGCCTTCCGTCCAACGGAAACAGGTCAATGAAGACACCATGGTTAATATCCAGAGCACCAAACATTTTTTCGACCATCGTTGTTCTGGAGTCACGCAGTTTACTCCCGAGCAGGCAAAACAGCGGTTCGGTTCTTGCGTTCTGAAGAAAGCACCAAGCCGGCAGCTCCTCTGCAGCGCATGAAAGAAACCGTTCGTAGTCGTCCCTCGGCATTGCGACATCAATGTCGTCATCCCAAGGGATGAAGCCTCCATACTTTACTGCCCCAAGTGCGGACCCGCAGACAAGGTAGTAGATCAAACTATGCCTGTTGCATATTTCGATGAGCTCCTTCAGAATCTCAAGTTCTGTTTTTTGAAGATCGTTCACTGTTTCTTCTCCGAATAGTTCTGCGGATACGACCTCGAAGCACATCGGCACGGATGATCGCATATGTCAGAGGAAAGTGCCTGCGCTTCATTTCGCGGAATGCGATCCGGTAGCGAAGGGGAAGTCTTTGCTCAAGGCCATCGAGCGCAAGGGTTCTCGACACTGCCTCTGAGTCAAGAAAATGGCCGAGCATTCCGGAGGCCTGATGATGGGCAAATTCGTTGTAAAGTACCAAATACGACATCATCACGAAATATTCGTCCAGCTGTTGCCTTATGTTTCCGCCTTCAGCAGCGAATTGTTTTGAAAGCACTTCAAACAGGTGCATTGTTGATTGCGGAAGATTCTTCTTAAACGACCGGGTAACGGAGAGCGGATTGTACTGATATCTGTAGTCAGTTCCATTTGTGACGCTGACTGAATCTGCATCCAGCATCGCTGAAAACACAATTGCGGCATCCTCGCCGATGATGATGTCTTCAGGGATACGTGCCCATACATCCATCAAAAACGTTCTCCGGAAGCACTTCGTATAGAGAGCAGGAAAAACGCCGAAGGAATAAAACGGAGAAGTCGAAATCATTGTGGGCAGGATCTCATGACGGATTCTGTCCCGGTCATAATAGCCGGTTTGATACACCGGAGCTTTTCTTACGACGGAAGAACCATCATCCAGCCCGTATCCACACAGAATTACGTTGACATTTTCGCCCTGTGCTGCATTACGGAAATTATCAAAATATCCCGCTTCTACAAAATCGTCACTGTCGATCAGACATACATACTCACCTGAAGCCAGATCAAGTCCGCTCCGTCGAGCAGCGGTTTGGCCACCGTTCTTTTTATGGATAACCCGAATGTTTTTATGTTCAGCGGCGAGTCTGTCGCAGATCTTCGGGCAGAGATCCGGGGAACCGTCATCCACCAGAATGACCTCCAAATCCGCCCCACCGGCGCGGAGGACGCTGTCTACACAACGTTCCAAATACGGTTCTGTGTTATATACTGGAATAATCGCGCTGATTTGCATAGGCCTCTCCTTGCGCCAGGTGATCTTCGATCTTCGAGGAGACCGAAGCTCCTGCATGATTTCCCATCAAGAGATAGCAGATCCCAAAACTCATCAATAGTCCGAAATCATAGGCTTCAAGATAACTCAAGGACATGCTCATGAACAGCATTCCGAGTAGAACGCATCCATTCATGATTGTGATGGGCTGATGCCTCGGAACCGACCTCACTATAATCCGGAAAAACAATATGGTTCCGATTAATCCATAATAATACAAAAAGTCAATCAACGTATTGTGCGCAGGGCCGTGCAGCGGTTCCGATCCAATACCGTTTCCGATAATAAGATGAATTGGATGCGTGACGAAATATGCCAGATAGTCTTTCCAAATACGTATTCTCCCCGTTGACAGGTCACCGACGACAGAGATTCGCTGAAAGAAATTATTGAAGATATCAATCTTACCGACCACGATTCCCAGCATCAAAAACAGGATAACGGCAAAAGACATCGCAGCTTTCCTGTATTTTTGCGTATGGAAGCACTGCCAAATGAAGATCAAATACAGGACAAGCAGCATAAAGAAAAACATTTTGCTAATGGTCAAAACCCCAAAATACAGCATTGGAATACAGAGTAAAAGCCAACGATTATCTATTCGTTTGGCATTTACAAGTGTCAGAATTCCAAGCGTCGTGCTGAGGACAACGACGCTAAAGTAGTTCGGGTCAGAATACAAACCGGTAAAACGATCAAAGCGGCCGCCTAGATCATAGGCAATTACCCGATGCAAAAATAATTGAAGGCCGGGGAATAAGTTCGGAAATGACGCAACAAGACCAGAAACGACTACGCCGATGCTCAAACTGATGGTAATCTTCGTCTCCATTCCCCCGATCAGAACAGCGGAACCGCAGACCAACAGCGGGATCACAGCCTGCTTGATGAGCAGCGAAAGACTCATCCGGCTTCCAAGAAGCTGGAGAATAAAAAGAATAATCCATGCGATCAGAAAACGGCTGGTGATCCTCAGATCCCGGATAATGATCCGGGCAACAAAAAACAACTGCAGGTATGTAAACAGAGATGTTCCCCTGAAATCCATCTTGAAAATGTTGGCAAAAGGGATTAGGAAAAACATGATGGTGAAAACATTTTCCAATCTGGCAAAAATCACAGCTGCAGAAAGCACTGCGAAAGCCAAAATTGAGAGAATCGAAATACGAATGCCGAACAGAATCAGAAGGACAGACACAGTACAGATAAGGATAGGAAACAAGTTTTTCGTTTTCCGATCCATTTTATCACTTATAATATTTGAATTCATCCTGATATAACCTATCAATCTGAGTACAAAAAGACTTGATCGAAAAACGAGGCAGGAGCTCTGACCTGATATTATTTCGAAATTGCTCCCTCATTGCTGCGTCTCGTATCAATACAATCATTTTTTTCGCATAATCCTCGGGAGTTTGGGTGGAGATCAGGAAGCCGGTCTCTCCATCGTTCACAATTTCAGGGATCCCACCGACAGCGGAGGCAACGCTTGGAAGTCCAAACTCCGCAGCCTCCAGAATCGAGATTGGGAGGTTTTCATGCAGAGATGGCAACACAAAAACATCAGCCGCATTCAGATAGTCAGCGACTCGATCCGTCTGGCCGACCAAAATAACCTGCCTTGACTTAATCTCTGCCTGAAGATGTGATTCAAAGGTCGCTCGGTAACCGCCATTTCCTAATACCAACAGACGGAACCGATGCTCTGCACGATTTATGATCTTTACCGCTTCTTCCAAAAGCGGGAAGCCCTTATCTGCGACGAGTCTTGCCGCGATAATGAATACGATTTCAGAAGTGCCAATTCCAAGCTCGTTGCGAAGCGCATCCCTGGAAACCACGGCCTGCATTTTCGGAGCAGGATTGTAAATGGTTCCGGCATTGCGCAGACCCGCATGTTTCCGGATGATTTCGCGTCGTTCGGCATAGTTGCAGACACAATAGACCCTGTCGGACATCCGGATTGTTAAGGGCTCGACCACATGCCGGTAGATCCAGCGTTTCCCTGGGCCTGCCTGTCGGTTGTCGAAGGCAAAGCCGTGGACCGTTGTAATGATGTGCCTGCATCCTGCAAGCTTTGCAGCGGCTACGCCGTAAAGCCCCTCGCTTTGCAAGCCCTGAACATGGACGATATCGGGTGCCTGCATCTTGATCTCATGCGTCATCCGGCGCAGAAGCTTCAGATCAAGTCCACCCGGAGCGCAGTTTTGAAAACAGGTGGCGAAATCGTAATGATCTCTCAGCTCTGAGTGAATGATGGTGTTTATATAGGTCAGCGGGCCACCTGCTTTTTGGTTGCTTGAATAATACAGCAGAACCTTCGGATGCTTTTCATAAGCCATTTCACTGTTCCCTTTCAGTTTGACGCAGAAAGGCCGTTGAGTTTCAGAATATTTCGGACGACAATCTGTTTCAGAAGCGTGTCTTTTGCGTAGTCTGCAAACCGTTTTTGCTTAGTTAGTCTGCCAGTGAGACTGTCATTCAGTGCAGCTTCGATCGCCTTCTGAATTGCTGTGACAGGTGGAAGTGTGCCATCAATCTCATAGACAAAGTCCTTGTAGACAAGCGGCATACCGGGTAAGACCGCAGAGACAGTCGGTTTTCCCGCGCTTAGGTATTCCAGCAGCTTCGACGGAAACGAAAAGCGCGTAAAGTCTCCGCTGTCAAGTCGGGGGTTGACAAGAACAGTTGCTTTTTTTTGCAGATCCCGAACAGCAGTTCGGTCCAACTGTCCTAGCCAGGAGATTCTAGAGTCTTGCACGCAAGCCTGCTGGACATAATCGACAGCATCGCCTGAACCGCACATAATCAAACGAAACTTATCTCCCTTTATTGCTTGGAAAGCGTCTACAAGTTCGCATATGTTGTATCGAGCACGAATCGCTCCCGTATATACAATGGTTCTGATATCTGACTCCAGATCTTCTGTGGGTTCATCGATGTTATCCAATATGCCCTCAGTAAGCAAATATGGCTTTCCTCCGATTGGCAGCTTTTCCGTCATTTGCTCAGTTAGAAGAACATAACTGTCTACCGCGTCCAATTTGCGATACAGAATCCAAGTATCTATTCTTTTCGCCGTGCTGTAGAGGCAGGAATGTCGGTTCAGATTCATGTACATCGGGAGGTCTGGAACAATCAGGCATATCTTAATGCTCGGATGTTTTTTCTTCCATTCGGAAGCCACGCTGACAAAGGGCGTGTGTGCGCTGTAAATCAGGAACAGGTTTTCTTCGCTGTCGTCGATCTCAACGGTCTTCAGATATCTTTTTAAATTCCGACGGCGAAAATAATTGCGCAAAATCGAAATGTTTTGAAAGCCAATGTAGGTATAGCCCGAAGAATCTTCTTTCAGCGGTTTGAAGCGTATCACTTGGCTCGTTGTTGGATAAGAACCAATGAATGGCACTGAAATCACTCGGAAGCTTGCCCCGTTTATCCGCAATCCGTCAATCAGTTTGTTTTGAAAAGCTCCCGCAGCAGCTTCAAGGCTTGTATGCCGTTTCTGCAAGTATAAAGCTGTATTGGGCCCGAGGACACCGCAAATCAGCCATATCTTCATCGTATCACTCAACTCACTTTTTATACAGCTCACGTAAAGACTTCACCAATTCCCGGGTGATTGTTTTCTTCGCGTGTGTCGCTTCGACAAAGGTACGTGCATTCTTTCCATATTGTCCGCATTCTTCTGGGTGATCCGCCAGGTACTCGATATTTGCAGCTAAGCTGTCTGCATCTTCCGCAGGGCTAAACAAGCCGCATTCACCATCCACGATTATATCGTGCAGCTCTGTGTTAGCGTCAAAACTCAGAACAATCGGTCTTCCACAGGCCATGATCGTCCATGCTTTGCTCGGTACTCCTGTTTTTCCGACGCCCTTTTTGCAAGAGACGATCGACGCGTCCCCTAAACAGTATACTTCCGGAGCACGTTCAACTGGCAAAAGAGGAAATAACCGGACGTTTTGAATCCCTTTTGCCTGAATCTCTGACCGGTAGCATTCAAGGCGTGTCTCGTTGCCGAAAAGAAGAATGCAGATTTCTTTCCGGGCCGCGAGCCGCTTTGCAGCCTGAAGAATCGTGCCAATTCCCTGCGAAAGGCCAAGATTACCTGCATACACAAAATAATGAATGTTGGGATCAAGTCCAAGTTCGCTGAACAATCTGTTTTTAGTCTTCTTGATGCTATGTACGCGTTCAGTGTCTATCCAGTTTGGAATAACCGTTATTTTCTCAGCCGGAACACCCTTGTGCAGTAGCGTAGTCTGCATGGCTTGGGAGATCACGGTTATCATATCAGCATTCTTGTAAACATAATCTGAGAGCTTATCGCCAATTCGATACAAGAATGACTTTTTTCCTGCAATTCCTGTACTAACTAAAGAATCCGGGAATAGATCTTGGATATTGTAGCAGAACGGAATGGTCCTATGTGCCTTCCTGCTGATTGATTTTTTAATAAAAACGCACATCAAGCCTTGCGTAGGGGGTGTGCTCGAGCAATAGAGAATATCTATGTTCTTCTCTTTTCTGCAAAGATAGAACTCAACTGCATTACAGAAGATGTACCGGATTGCTCTCAGCACATTATGATTTCGCTCGCGAACCATAAAAAAGCGGTGTACAATCACTTTCCCATCGTGTTTTTCTTCATATTTAATATGGGAGTACATCTTTGCCGTGGGTCGATCGATTCCTCTTGACGGAATGGGAGCATAATTGACAATGCAGAATCCACTTGATGTCAAAGCTTCTTCATAATCACGATCTAATTGGGAAGCAGCTGTCCGCTCTGGATCGTAATATGCTTTTGGGCGAAGGATACGTATCGCTTTATTCCCGCCAGCGGAAATATAGTCGAGCTCCTTATCTGGATTGCTTACTGTCATTGTCCTAACCTCGAAGACTGTTTTTCCGTATCTTGGCTGTTTATGCTATTGTAGACGTCTTCCATTTTCAGGACTGCAACAACCGTCCGCAAGAGGATTTTCAGATCAAGGAAGAAAGTCACGTGAGATGCGTACCACGCGTCCAGGAGACGTTTTTCTCTCACGCCTAAAGAATTGCGGTAATAGGCTTGCGTATAGCCTGTAATGCCCGGGCGAACCTGGAGCTTTGCCATCTCGTCTTCTTGATAGGAATCTTTTGACTCTACATCTCCTGGTCTTGGGCCAACAATGCTCATCTGTCCAGCCAAAACATTCAGCAATTGTGGAAGCTCATCCAGACTCGTCTCACGAAGCTTTCGACCGATCCTTGTCACACGAGGATCATCTTTTGCATTATAGGTTCCGCCATCCTCGTTTCGAAGATCCGGCGCATTGACTCGCATAGATCGGAATTTCAGCATAGAAAACTCCCGGAACCCTCTGCCGAGCCGTTTTGAACGGTAAAAAACCGGACCTCCGTCCTCAGCTTTAATCAGAATCGAAATTGGTATAGAAAGCAGCAGGAACAATGGAAGCAATTGTACAGCGATCGCTTCGTCAAGGATTCTCTTGAAGAAGCATTGATATAGGCTATCAGCATTGGATTTGCGAAGTTTCTCATCTGATGCAGCCTTGCCGATATGATTCATGGTCAAGACTCCTGAAAAATGTATTCTTCGATTTTATCTCTTACAAAGGCAGCCCTTCTCTGAACATCTTCGGCGTCGCCTCCGCAAGCAATTACATAACCGCAGCCGTCCAGGTTTGAACGGTAGCTATGTACGATGTCTCCGATCGACAGATGGTGGTGAATCTCCACCTCGTACTCGCGCTCTAGCGCTACAAAGTCCGGCAGACGTCTCACAACGCCCCCGTGAAAAGCAAGCAGCTTAGATGCAATCGCTTTTTTCTCACCAGCGCTCAGATTTACACTATCCCCCATTGCGCTGCATATGATACCTTTCATATAATCTATTCCCGTACCATAAGGGATGATGTGAGAGCCAATCATATTTCCGCCCATTCGTGCGCCGATGTCCACCAAATGCACTTCGCCTGAAGTTGAAATCTTCAAGTCCATGTTGACCGCGCCAAAGTTGATACCCAGGGCTCTGATTACATTTTCCGCAAGCCGGATTGCATTTGCCTCAACCTCCGAATCCAGGTCATTCGGAATTGTATGCCCAAGCTCTGCATAGAAGGGAGGCTCCGTCATCTGTTTTTTTATAATTGCAAGAACATGTGGTATGCCGTCGATCACTATGGCTTCTGCCCCGTATTCGGATCCTCCTATGTAGGATTCGACAATTGCACTTCCAATATGAGATAAGCCTATTGCGTTACGGCAAGCCTGTTCCAGTTCGCCCTCACGCGAAACCATACATGCGCCACGGCTGCCAGAACCGTCGCAGGGTTTAACCATGACAGGATACCGCAGAGACTTACGAAGAGTTGAAGTGTCGTCATTCTTTCTAATCTCATAAATCTGATCGATGCCATCTATTTTCCGCTCAAGCAGACGACTCCTCGTTCGGAATTTGTTTTTGATCAGCGCGGCCGATTCCAAATTCAATCCCGGCAGTCCCAGCTTTTCCGCAATATAACTCGTGGTAACGACGCCATAATCGGTAGCTGCAGTTAATACTCCATCTATGTGCGCATTTTCCGCGTAACGCAGACATGCATACGGATTAACAATGTCGACGGCCGAATAATTGTCTGCATACTGAAAACCAACAGCATTCCGGTTCCCGTCTAACGCTTCGACCCAGTAACCGAGGGCTTTTGCTTTGCGGATCACATAAGACTGGAGGAAGCCCGCTCCGATCATCAACAGCTTTTTCATCTAACTTTCTTTCCCATTTGATATTCTCTATATTTTCTTGTGTAAATAACGCCAAGCCTGGAATAGCCGTTCTTCTCATAAAAGGAAATTGCGCCTTCACTTTTGTCATAGACTTCGAGCCGAATGTCGCGGCAGTTTAGGGCTTTTGCCATTGTTTCCATTTTTTGGAGGCATATTGCACCGATTCCTCTATGCTCCAGTTGAGGGGTTACCGCCAGTTTCTGGAAATGAAAGGATTGTCCTTTAATCTGCGTCTGAAATGTTGCAACAGGCCGTTTCTGGATGAACGCAATATAAAGCTGCCAACGGCAGGCGGCATACATTACGATACAAATAATAAGAAAAAATGATTTGTCCCAGTGGTACAGGCCCTCTTGCCTAGCCATGTTTTTACCACACCGGTAGACAATCCTTGACGCCTCGCTGATGAAGCGAATCTGATACCATTTGATTTTTCTGAAGGTCAGATCGAGCTTTGCCATACTATACTGAACCTATTGCTTCTATAAAGCAACTTATCACATAATCTGCCTCTTCATCCGTCATTCTGGAGTACAGAGGGAGACTTATCTCGTTTTCATACTGGCAGAATGCGTTTGGAAAACTATTGATGTCAAATCCAAGGTTTCGATAGGCAGTAAGCAACGGAAGTGGTTTATAATGTACGTTTGCTGCAACGCCAAGGCTGCTGAGCCGCATAATAATGCGATTCGTTTGTTCTCTTGTCCTATCATTCAATCGAACAACATATAGATGCCCTGATGAAAGATACTGATCCGTATAGTGACAAAGCAAGGTAACAGGAAGACTACGGAACGCTTTATCATAACGTTCAATCAATTGCTTCTTTCGTTGCAAAATCTGATCAAAACGGCGGATCTGAGCAAGACCAATTGCTGCATGTACGTCTGTCATGTTGCACTTAAAAAGCGGAGCGGAAACATCGTATTCCCAAGAACCTGATTCAACCTTTGCTAACGCCTCTTTACTTTGCCCGTGCAAACTGAATAGCATATACTGGCGATACAGCTCGTTGCTATCAATTCCGTCTATCTTTCGCCAAACGACAGCCCCGCCTTCAGCTGTTGTAAGATTCTTGACGGCATGAAAACTGAAGTTTGTGAAATCTGCGACCGACCCAATCGGTTTGCCTTGATAGAAAGCACCGAAGCTATGAGCGGAATCGGCCATCACTATAACTCGCCCGATTGATGCTTGGATCCGTTCACCCAGGCAACTTGGATCAACCGGCTGGCCTGCCGGGTGATTCTGAGAAGGATGGAACAAGTTCTTTTTCTGTTGAATAATCTTGAAGATGCGATCATAGTCGGCTGGAATTCCAAACAAATCCACAGGAATAATGACCTTCGTTTTCGATGTGATCGCATCCTCCAACTGCTGATAGTCCCAGTTAAAGGAGTTCTTCTCACAGTCAACCATGACGATGGTAGCTCCAACATGCGCAATAACAGAAGCGGTTGCTGTGTATGTGTAAGCAGGTACAATTACTTCATCTCCGGGACCAACTCCCAATAGACGGAGCGTGAGTTCAGAGCAAGCAGTATTTGAGTTTAAACATACAGCTCTTTCCGTTTTGCATCGCGTTGCAACAAGGCGCTCAAGTTCTTTCGTCTTCGGCCCGGTCGTGATCCAGCCGGATTGTAGTGCATCAGTAACTTCCTGAATCTCTGCCTCAGTAATATCCGGTGGGCTAAAAGGAATTGATCTTCGTATAACTGAATCCATAAAGCTTACCCCCCGTTCCAAGCCTAATTGAATGCTGTTCCTGGTAGAACCATAAAACAGACCGCTATGAGATGCTGAAAGGCAAAATTGTTTTTCTGGATCACATCAAATGCGCCAAATATGTGATTGCAATAGCTTAAGGCTCATTGTAATATCCAGAATATCAGAGCTGAGTTTTCAAAAACAGCTATAATAATCCAGCGCTTTGCTCTTCCAGTCTTTCATCCGGTTAATCTCGAGATTCTGACGACGGCGCTTAAGTCAGAGACTAAGTTCGAAGGTGATAAAGCTCTTTTGATGATCGTCAGATAAGTAATTGCTGCTGTTTCTGCGAGTATCAAAAACTTCGTCAGCAAGAGATAATTAATCATGCGGAAACAATGCATTTAACTTCATTATCCTACATATAGCATTATAAGCTATGGTAGTTCCTTTGTCAAGACTGCGTTTGGGAAAAGATTGGGAGCGTTCTCCAAGAGTTCTGTACTATGACAGGTGAATCGCTGAATAGCGCCTATTTTGCTCTGTTTTTTTGATGCTTCTGTTTGTTTCATGCGCGATCATGCCGTTTAGGCATTCATTTGAGTCAGCGTCTCCGGTTGTGGCCGGTGAGTTGCGTTCATGGCTGGCATAGAACAATAATATTCTATACATTTATACGCTTTCCAACAGCCATTTTGTTAGCGGTCTTTCAGTAAGCCCTCAATCAATTATTATAGTTTCTTTCCGCTATTGATTACAGCAAAATCATTCTTGGTCAAGCAGAAAAGTATGCTCATGTGTCAGGAAACGAATATGGTTCTGCAAATGCGGCAGACTACTCTTGAATCTGGAATTGCCTGCGAGGAGAATCCTTATGCCAAATCATTTGTCACACGAGACAAGTCCCTATCTGTTGCAGCACGCGAACAATCCTGTTGACTGGTATCCCTGGTCGGAGGAGGCCTTTACGCTGGCGCGGGAGCAGGACAAGCCTGTGTTCCTGAGCATCGGCTACAGCACCTGTCACTGGTGCCACGTCATGGCGCGGGAGAGCTTTGAGGACACGGAGATCGCTGCGCTGCTGAACCGTCATTTTATCTCCGTTAAGGTTGACAAAGAGGAGCGCCCGGACATTGACAGCGTCTATATGCGCGTGTGTCTGGCCTTCACGGGCAGCGGCGGCTGGCCGACCAGCATCTTTATGACTGCGGATCAGAAGCCGTTTTTTGCCGGGACGTATTTCCCCAAGGTCAGCCGCGGCGGTATGTACGGTCTGCGAGAGCTTTTGACTGTGATCGCCGAACAGTGGAAAACAAACAGATCCGCGCTGCTCGATCAGGCGGAGCGCCTGCTCCGTGCGCTGCAGGATGCTGGTCGGCCGGAAAACGCGAAAGCGGACGATCTGCCGGAAAAAGCATTCCAGGCATTCGCCCGCGATTATGATTCTGTATACGGCGGCTTTGGCGGTGCGCCAAAGTTCCCTGCGGCGCACAACCTGCTGTTTCTGCTTGCCTACGGGCGCGAACGGAGGCAGGGATACGCAGCGGAAATGGCGGAACAGACGCTCCTGCACATGGTTCGGGGCGGTCTGTTCGATCACGTCGGCGGCGGCTTCTGCCGGTACGCTACCGATCGGAAATTCCTGACGCCGCATTTTGAAAAGATGCTCTATGACAACGCCCTGCTGATCCCGGCCTTATGCGCGGCCGGGCAGGGCACGACCGACGAGAAGCTGAAAAGGCTGCTGCTTTCCGCAGCCCGGAAAACGGGAGACTACGCGCTGCGGGAGCTGGCTTCGTCCGAGGGCGGCTTCTACAGCGCGCAGGACGCGGACAGCGAGGGCGAGGAGGGCAAATATTATCTCTTCACGCCGCAGGAGCTTACCGCGCTGCTGGGAGCGGAAGCAGGGCAGGCCTTTTGCCGTCATTATGATATTACGCCCGACGGCAATTTCGCCGGAAAAAGCATCCCGAACGAGATCAGGAGCGACCCGTACGACCGTTCTCTTGCGCCGTATCTGCCAAAGGTACTGGCCTATCGACAAAACCGCACGGTGCTGAACACGGATCACAAAATCCTGACCGCCTGGAACGGGTTGATGATCGCGGCCCTTTGCGTGTTATACCGCACGACGCGGGAAGAAGGTTATCTTCTCGCAGCAAAAAAGGCGGACGCATTTCTGAAACGAGCCCTCCGGGAGGGCGGCACGGTCTACGCGAGCTTTGCAGGCGGACGGCGGGGAAGCAAGGGCTTTTTGGATGATTACGCCGCCCTTGCCTCGGCGCAGCTTGAACTCTACGGCGCAACGCTGGAGGAATCCCGCGTGACAGACGCGGAAGCCCTCTGTCACACAGTCCTTCAGCGCTTTTCCGACGCTGAAAACGGCGGCTTCTTTTTGACTGCCGCGGATGCAGAGCGCCTGCTGCTTCGCGCAAAGGAGCTTTCTGACGGCGCAATGCCCAGCGGAAACTCCCTGATGGCGTGGAATCTGACGCGTCTGTATCAGATCACACAGAAGGACGAATGGCGCATCGCCGCCGAGCAGCAGCTCTCCTTTCTGGCGTCCGCTGCGGCAGCGTATCCGGCGGGCTTTGCAATGACCATGCTCGCGCAGCTTGTCCATGACAGCCCGACGACGCTGACGGTGGTTTCTCCGCAGGATCCCGAGCTCCGATCGCTGCCCTTTGTCATGCCGCCGGAATCGGCCGTGCGCGTCCTGCGGCAGCCGACGGCGGAATACCCGCTGCGGAACGGATCGACGACCTGGTATCTTTGCAGCGATCACCGATGTATGCCGCCCACGAATCAGCTTGCGGAAATCATCGCAAATCTGAATCATCTGAACACGTGAGGAGAAACGCAATGGAATCCATTTGGAGCAAAAGCTGTCAAATCGAGCCGCGCCCGAGGCTTCGGGAGGATCTGCACTGTGAAATCGCCGTCATCGGCGCGGGGATGGCGGGGCTCTTGTGCGCTGATGCGCTCCGGCGCGACGGGCATGAGGTGGTGGTTCTGGAGGCGGACCGGATGGCAAGCGGTCAGACGCGCAATACCACGGCAAAAATCACGTCGCAGCACGGGCTGATCTACAGTCGGCTGCGCTCCACGCTCGGGTCGGTTGGCGCAGCAGCCTACGCCGCCGCGAACGAGGCTGCGATCCGGGAATACCGACGTCTCGTGGAGCAGGAAAGCATTGACTGTGATTTTGAAGAAACTTGCGCCTATCTCTACGGCAAAGACCTGAAAACGCTCAGGATGGAGGCAGAGGCGGCAAAATCACTCGGCCTTCCCGCAGAGTTCTTAGAGAATCTTGAAACGCCGCTGCCCGCCGCCGGCGCGGTTCGTTTTTCCGGGCAGGCGCAGTTTCACCCGCTGAAGTTTCTGCGAGCCGTTTCTCAGCCGCTGACGGTCTACGAACAGACGCGGGTGCAGGCCGTGGACGGAACGGTATTACAGACCGCGCACGGAACGGTCCGCGCCGAGAAGGTCGTCTTTGCCTGCCACTATCCGTTCCTCCGGCTCCCCGGGCTGTACTTCACGCGGCTGCATCAGGAGCGTTCCTACGTTCTGGCGTTGGAAACCGCGGAACCGGTGGATGGGATGTGGATCGGCTCCGGTGTGGAGAAGCTCTCCCTGCGGCACTATAAAAACCTGCTTCTGCTTGGCGGGGGCGGACACCGCACCGGCGAGAACAGCGCAGGCGGCAAATACGCCATGCTCCGGGAGAAGGCGAAGGAGCTGTTCCCGGACGCAAGGGAGGTCGCCCACTGGTCGGCCCAGGACTGCGTCACGCCGGACGGCGTTCCCCTCATCGGGAAATACAGCGCCGGACGGCCGGATTGGTACGTGGCAACCGGCTTTGGAAAGTGGGGAATGAGCTCGTCGATGGTCGCGGCGCAGCTTCTGCGGAGACTGATCGCCGGAGAGCAGCCGCCGGAGGCAACGGTCTTTGACCCCGGCCGCTTCCGCGCCGGGGTGCTTGCCGGGCTCTCAAAGGAGGGCGGGCATGCCGTGAAGAATCTCGCCAGAACCTTCTTTTCGATCCCAAAGAAAACCGCTGACCGGCTTCCGCCCGGTCACGGCGGCGTGGTGCGGCTGAACGGGAAAAAGGTCGGCGCATACAAGGCGGAGGACGGAACGCTGGATACGGTAAGCGTCCGCTGCCCGCATCTGGGCTGCCAGCTGGCATGGAACCCGGACGAGCAAAGCTGGGACTGTCCCTGCCACGGCTCCCGCTTTGATTACCGGGGAAACCTGATCTCCGGACCTGCGCAGTCGAACGTCACGCAAGGATAAACAGATCGGAACAGCATGCCGACCGGATAAACGAAAAGCTCCCCATTCCGGGGAGCTTTTCGTCAAAGGCAGACTCATGGTGCTCAGATAATAATTGCAAGGTTTCCCACGGCACCGTCCTTCTTTTGATCAGAACGCCTGTCATTTGAAAGATCGACGCCGCACTGACTGCCGAACGTTTCCCTTCAAGCGGGAGCCTTATTTCAGCTTGGCGTATGCTTCGGCGTCTACGGGCTCCAGCCATTCGGCGCGGGTTTCTTCGCCCGCCACCTCGATCGCCAGATGGGAGAACCAGGAATCCGCCGCAGCCCCGTGCCAGTGCTTGATCCCGGCGGGGATATTGACGACCGTACCCGGCGTCATCTCTACCGGCTCCTCGCCCCAAGCCTGATACCAGCCCCTTCCGCCGACACAGATCAGCAGCTGGCCGCCGCCGGACTTGGCGTGATGGACGTGCCAGTTGTTGCGGCAGCCCGGCTCGAAGGTCACGTTGAAGATGGACACCTGGGTTTCGGACACCGGAGCCAGATAGCTCTGCCCCACGAAGAACTGCCCGTAGGGATTGGGCTCCCCGATCGGGAAGATAATCTCATTTTGATAGCGGTCCTTCTCGGTCAGCTCCGGCTTCTCCTCATTCCAGACCTCCTTCGCCAGACGGAACACCGCCCAGCCCTTGGGCCAGCCCACGTACATGGTGGCGTGGGTGATGATGGCGGCGATCTCCTCCCTGGTGACCCCGTGCGCCTTGGCGTTTTGCAGATGGTAGGTCAGGGACGAATCCGTGATCCCGGAGGCCATCAGAGACACGACCGTGA
Source organism: uncultured Eubacteriales bacterium (assembly GCA_900315595.1). Lineage (GTDB taxonomy): Bacteria > Bacillota > Clostridia > Oscillospirales > Oscillospiraceae > JAFRPC01. The sequence goes on from OMZQ01000008.1 coordinate 27,442, forward strand.
TGATGCACCTGGTTTTGACGTCGATGGTCCCTTCGTTCCATACCTCTCCGAAGAGCACGTCGTCGTTGAGATGGGCGAACGTGGGAGCAAATTCTCCCAATTGGTTTCTGCCTGCGGTTTGAATGATCTTTTCAGCCATATTCGTTCTCCTATTTGAAATAATGTCAACCCAGCAGCCTGAGCAGGCAGGCAAGGGTGAGTTCATAGATGGAACAATAACGGAAATCCACGCCGGCCTGCTCCATGGCGCTGCGCTGCTTTTCCGTCACCGCAGCGTAGGGGTAGATGCCGAACATAAATGGGAAGAAGACCAGCCGGAAGCTGAGCCGCCGGCTCTCGTCCATTTCCGGGCAGAATTTTTGCAGGATCCGATCCATATTCTCCAGGGATTTTCCATAGGCCGCCTTGAAGGACGCCAGCAGCTCCGGACGGCTGTTGGCCTCCATGTCGTAGTTGTTCATGGCCAGCAGCTTCAAAAGCTGCTCCCGCTTTTCCAAAGAGCGAGCCAGCAGCTCCGCCAGCTCCGGTCTGGTGAGTCCTTCGTGTTCAGCCAGGATCGTCTCCAGCTCCGCGTTCCAAAGCCGGTATTCCCGCTCATAGAGGGCCAGGAAGATTTCCTCCTTGGTCTGGAAATAATTATAGATGGTGGGGCGGGAGAAAGAGGTCTCCGCGCCGATCTCCTTCAGGGTGATCTCCTTGAAGCTCATGGACTGATACAGCCGCTGGCAGGCGTTGATGATCTCCTCCCGCCGTGTGGCAATCAGCTCCGGGGTACCCTTGATCATAATCGTTCTCCTTCCGGAATGATTGTTGACGCTGTGTCAACAATTGGATTGTAGCACAATGCTGACACAGTGTCAATATGTTTTTGCGTTTCAATCCTGAAAAAACTGACAAGATCCGCGCTTGCAATCCTCTGTTCTTTCCTGTAAAATGGACGTGAACGCAAACCTCTGCTCTCGACATGACATTCGAAGGAATCAGGAGGACTGACAAGCATGAAAGCAATCCAAACACAATCCATCATGATTCAGAATCTTTGCACACCCTGCTTCAACCGCTGCCGGTATTGTTTGTTGTCCTGGGATGGAAAACCGGTTGGAACGGCGTGGGAGCGCGGCGTCGTCCTTGCCGAACGGTATATCAGCGAATTAAGAGCGGCGCGGCCCGGCGTCAACGTCTCGTATGCTTTTGGCTATTCGATGGAGCATCCGGAATTACGGAAGGCCATTCAAACCCTCAGAAGACTTGGCAGCCCGACGGCTGAGTTCCTGCAGTGCGACGGCATGGCAATGCGGGATGAAGGGCAGTGCAGAGAGCTGATGCAGATGCTGAAAGCCGAGGGGATCAAGAATCTCAATTTTACAGTCTACGGACTGAAGGATTACCATGATCGTTTCGCGGGAAGGATCGGGGATTATGATCTGCTGCTCCGGATGATGAACGCGGCAGATCAGGCCGGTATCTCGTTTGATTCCGGTATTCCGATCACAAAGGAAAACGTACGCCAGACCGACGAATTGGTCGGCCTTCTGAAGCATGCCGGGAGCCGTTCGGTCACGCTTTTCATTCCGCACGAGGAGGGCCGGGGGAAAACGCTGAATCCGATCCGCTTAGAGCAGGATGATCTGACTGCGCTTTCCCCGGAATCATCCGGCTTGCTGAACAGGACGATCTACCGGACAGAATCGGAATGGCTCAGCTGCGCCGACCCTGTTCAGGAGACGAATCGAATGATCCTTCTCTCCTTCCGATCGGATAACGTCGACCGCTATGAAACCAGAAGCGCGATTTCCGTCGTGGAAGAGATCGAGGCGCTGGATGAGGCTTATCATTCCGCATTTCCGGATTTTGCGGAACTGGCGAAAGAATACGGAGACGCCGCAGGAAAGCGGCTTTATCGAATCCGGGATTTACACCATCACTATCGCGCCCTGTTTGCGGCAGATCATAACCTGGAGCTTTATGACGTGACGGATGAGCGGCAATCCGGAAGCAGAAGATCCTGACGCAGATTCGGATCTGACTCGTTGGCGGGCAGCGGAATCCCCTGCGGCCCGCCGTGACCCGGCGGTTCTCGCTCAAACCTGTCTCCGCCAAAGAAAAACAGCCATCCTTTCGGATGACTGTTTTTCTTTGGCGGAGATCAGCGGGATACTCCGGGCGTCGCCCTCTGTGTGTCCTTCGGTCATCAAACCGCTGACCTATTGGATGCCATTGCTTCTGCGGCCTTTCCGCTGCGTGTCGCAGTACGCCGAAAAAGGCGGCGTTTTCCCCGGTCGTTCCGATTATCTCTGGGAGACGGTGAACAGCGAATAGAAGTAACCCTTCTGCGCCATGAGATCATCGAAGGTACCCTGTTCCGAAACCGCGCCGTTTTTCAGCGCGAACAGACCGGTACAGCGGCGCAGGATATTCTCGTCCAGGTCGTGGGTAACGATCACGCGGGTGTAGCCGTCCAGCTTCAGAATGGCGTCCAGCACCTCAAAGGAGGTCTCCGCGTCCAAGGACGCCGTGGCCTCATCCACGAACAGCACCGGTGTCTTCCGCAGAAGCGCTCTGGCGATAGAGATTCGCTGCCGCTCGCCGCCGGAGAGGCCGGAGCCGTTTTCACCGCAGAGATAGTCCGCGCCCTTTTCGTCGATGAGCTTTTTCAGCCCCGAAAGGCGCACAGCGCGGTCAATGTCTTCCTCCGGGAATTCGGAGAACATGGTGATGTTGTCGCGGATGGTGCTGTTAAAGACGAAGACGTTCTGCTGGATGATGGACACCAGATCGTAGAGGGAGCCGGCGGAAATATTCTTCAGTTCCTTGCCGTCGTAAAAGATCTCGCCCTGATAGCTTTTCGAGGAGGCCATCAAGAGGTTCAGGATCGTCGATTTGCCGCTGCCGGAGCCGCCGACCAGGGCGTAGCAGCCGCCTGCGCCCAGTTCCATGTCCACGTCACACAGCACAGGCTTTCCCTCTTCATAGGCAAATGCAAGATCCTTGACCGAGATCCCATCGGTGAGCTGCGGCGGGATCAGCTCGCCCTCTTCGGAAACGTTTTTGTTCAGCGCCTGCGCCAGCTTGTCGATCAGCGAGTTGGCGGACATCATGCCTGCGAAAAACGTCGGGAATACCTGGATGGGCCCCAGCACGTAGTTCAACAGCTGAACAAACACGATGGCGGTACCTGCCGTGATACCCTTGCCGGAGAGCGCCAGCGCGGCGGCAACGAAGAACACGCCAAACTGCAGGATTGCTCCCGCAATGCCTGAGGAATAGCTTACCAGTACGTTCACCTTCGTGCGTTTTTTCGAGGCTTCCGCTACGTCAGCGTTGCTGTGATCATGCAATTTGGCAATGCTTTTCTCCGCCTTAAAGCTCTTAATCACAGAGAAACCCGTGAGCGCGTCCTTCAGCATGCCGGTATAGCTCTCTTTTTGATTGGAAACGTTCTTTTCCGCGATTGCCGCCTTGTTTCCCAAAACCACGGAGACGATGATGGGCAGCAGGGAGAAACCGATGGCAATCAGCGTCAGCAGCAGGCTGCACCAAAGCATGAGGCCCAGCGCGCCGACAAACGCAATGCCGACCTGTATCGTGCTCTGAAGCCGCCCGATAAAGTCCGTTTCGATGGTGTTCACGTCGTTGGAGAGGGCGGAGAGATAGAGCGAGCTGTTCTCGCCGGAGAAGGCCTGAATGCCTTTTTCCATCAGCCGGTCAAAAACGTATTCCCGATACTGCTTCATTGCCTTTGCGCGGAACTCAGAGAGAAATGTCCTGTCCAGAATCCATCCCAGTCCAAACAGCGCAAACGCGCCTCCCGCAACGATCAGCAGCGTGTCGAAGCCGTAGGGGCATTCTCCGGAGATCAGGTCGGCGACCTCCTTGATGAGCCAGGAGATCACCAGCTCTGCCGCAGCGCCGAACAGGGCTGCGAGCACGGTCATGACAAGGTTGAATTTGTTCTCTCGGAACAGCTCTTTGATGAATGGGCGCCGCAGCACCTTGATTTCTTTCTTGGTCATCGGATATTCCTTCCGCATTTCGCATCAGTAGCGGATGATGTAGTACACCACGTAGACCCAGCTGAGCAGTCCGTGGAAAATCGCCCAGCCGACGGAATGCCACGCGGTATAGCTGATGACCATCGCCAGGGCGCTGCCAAAGGTGATGCCGGATCTGACGGTTTTTTTCACAACGGTTTCTTTTTCGTTTTCCATTTTTATAACTCCTTTTTCAAATCTGTTCTCCTGCTTATTCTTCGTTTACCGCGCTCCAAAGAGCGGTAAACTCCTCATTTTCAAACTGGCTTACCGCAAGCTCGACGCCGTCCATGGCCGTCGCCCCCATGTCGTCGTGGGCGCTGGCGCCTTCGATGTGGGTGACAAAGCGGACGTCGCTTTCATCGTAGCTTGGAGCGGCGTCAAAGAACGCGGCAAGCTCTTTGGCTTTGATCAGGGTGTTGCGCGCTTCGACTTTCTGCCCGGACAGGAACTGCGATCCGGCAAGCGCAGCGAGAAAAACCGCGCTGACTCTGTCGAAGTAATTGGGCTTGTTCCCTTCCCGCAGCCCCTGAAGTAGTCCGACGCTCCAGCTCAGAATCGCCTGGGTGGAAGCTTGATCCCCGCGCTTCATGTATACGTTCATATAGCCGACGATCGTGTTGACCAGATCGGAAAGCAGCTTTGTCAGGGCCTCAGACAGAAACGGTACCGCCTCCTCGATCTGATCGCTTTGGGCCAGAATATGACCGATCTGGGGGTTGTACAGTCCGTCCGCGTTATGGGCCTTCCAAAGCTCGATGGCCTTGTCCGTTTCGCCCAGCCCCAAATAGGTCTGCGCGATCCTTCCATAAATCGTCTGCTCGCTGATCTGGGGATCTTCGTTTTGGCTCAGCAGCAGACGGGACTGTTCCAGAAGCTCCAGCGCGCGGTGAAACAGGGCCCTGTCCCCGCTCTCAAAGCCAAACGCGCGGTACAGCGCGGCGCTCTCGTTGACGATCCGGAAGGAGTGCGGATATTTCATGAGTGCCTTTTCCGCCTCCGCGAGCCCATCCCAATCCTTGCTGCGGCGGTATTCCTGCAATCGTTTTACCGTCGCTTCCAGGCGGTTGTCCTTGACCTCATAGCCGAGCAGTACGTCCACAGAGGTATCGAAAAAGTCCGCCATCTGGATGATCAGCTCCAGCTCCGGGATCGACAGCTTCGCCTCCCACTTATATACCGCGCCAGCCGTCACACCCAGCGCTTCGGAAAGCTGCTCCTGGGTCAGTGACCGCTCCTTGCGAAAAGCGCGGATGTTCTCCGCCAGCATCATCTTCATACGCCCGCCTCCTTTGTGTTTCTGTGATGATTATACTGCATGAAAAGCAAAAAGGCAACCGACCGGTCATATCAATCGGATTTTATTTTTCCTACTGTTGGTAAGAGTTTCTTCGCGTTCGAACGGCGGTCCTCACCCGAACCCGCCTTTCCAAAAACGAAGCGGGCATTCTTTCGGACAAAGTGGGCATTCTTTCGGACAAAGATGATTGATTTTTTATACAGGAGCAGGTATAATGAATACTGTACGAGAAAAGGCTGTCTGTAAGCACGGTGAAGACAGTCTGAATGTGATCGTCGTGAATCGTGCAGCCGAAGCAAAGAAAGGAGCCCTGCAATGAAGAACCCTCGCTACTATTTTCCAATGCGGATTGTCGCGATGCTGCTGGTGCTGATCCTGTGTCTGGATTTTTCCGGCGCATCCGTGTTTGCAGCGGAAAAACCGCAGCAAAGCGACGCCGAGAAGGAACTCGCCCTGGACTGGCTGACGGAGATGACCGGCAGCCGGGAGGAGGCGGAGCTGTTCTACGCGCGTATGGACGCGCTCGGACTTCTGAACGGAAATCTGGAGCCTGGAGCCTCCAAGCTGACCATTGCAGGGAAGGACTATACCCTGGAAGAGGCAAAGGCGGTTCTGGACAGCTTTGCCGACGACGAGCCGGTCACCGTTGACCGCTCCGTAATCACCGTCGGCGATCTGCGGAAGATGATCGAAGTCGACGCGCAGCTCCGGCAAACCCTGGAGAACTATGACAGTCTGTCTCCGGAGCAGAAGACCTCCCTTGAGGATTTCATGCAGGCCCTGGAAGCCGGAAACGTGCGCTTTGACAGTTCGGCGCTGACCACCGGCCCTTCAGGTATCAACCATGCGGTGCGCGTGCTGATCGGCGAGCCGGTTGTAACCGATACCGAAGGCGTCGGCGCGAAGATCTCTGTCAAGCTGACGCTGGACGGCACGGCCTCGGAAAACCAGACCGTCACGGTGGCCTACCAAGCGGTCAGCGGCACCGCCCAGGTGGCGGCTCCCGCCTCCGGTACGTTGCGCTTTGCCCCCGGCGAGACCGAAAAGACGGTGACCGTCTGCACGAACGGCTATACGGACGCCTGCCTCTCCGGCGGCAAATACAACACCGGCGAAATGGCCTTCGTTCTCAATTTCCACGCGCTGAAAAACGCATTGTTCTGGGACGAGGCCACCGCGACGGGCAAGACGGCCGCCGGCGTGGCCGTTGCCCTGACCGACGCGGCCTGCGTCGGCAGCCAGGTGCTGTGCCGGGACGAGCGGTTTACGATCTATACCCCCGCGAAGGACGGCTGCGCAAGCTTCGAAAGTCTCGGTCTTTGTAACTATTATGCTGACGGTTCAGCCTATCGATATGAAGCCGTATGGGATCATACATTTCCTGTAGACGCCGAAGACGAGGCGGTCCTCGCCAATTTTGGAAATATGAGCAGGCTGTTTGCCACCGGAACCATGATGGAGGAAACCGACCGAACCTGGACGGTAGCGGATACCACCGCATACTTCATTGGGGGTGATTTCGGTTCTAAAATGACAGATCTGAGCATGGAGTTTTCCGTGAACTGGAATGACGGCACAGGAGATGAAGCGCTTACAAATACGGTTGAATGGAGAACCGAGGTGCAGACCGAGGCTGATGGCAAGGTTATGTACGATACAGACAACTTCTTTGATCAGTACATCGACGACCTGAAAAGCTTTCTCGCGGGTTTGATGCTTCATCCGCAAAGCGACTCGTGCAGTTCCTCGTTCCGTGTCCACGGCGAATTCAGTTACTGGATCGACCAGTATCTCATATACCATGAATTGATTGATCCCGAAGCTGTCCGCTTCGCGGTGGACACACAGATCCTGGATGAGACCGAAAGCGCACCGACGCTGACCGTCCGGGTGCCCGACGGGGCGAGCTTTGCCCCGGGCGAGGTGATTCCCATGACCCTGCACTTCTCTGAGCCGGTGCAGCTTCCGCGGGGCTTCTGCCTGCGCATCAACGGGCAGGACTGCCCGGTGCTGGACTTCTCCGCCTGCACCGCGGAGGATGAATCCGCGGTATTGCACGCCAGCCAGTCGGACTTCACCGTTGCCTACACCGCAACGGCGGAGGATGCCGCAGGCAGTCTCACCCTGGATCCGTCCGCGTCCACCCTCAGCGGTCTGACCAACACCTTCGGTGTGTATCTGGATTCGGACTTCGATCCGGCGACCGACGACGCGGCGACCGTGATTGCTTCCGCGGTGAGCAATTCCGGCATCTTCATCGACCTGACTGCCCTTGACGATCAGGTCTTCCTGGAGGGCATCCGTCTGATCGGCGAGGCCGGCCAGAGCACCTCTCCGGAGGCGCCGATCCTTCCCATGGCACCGGATGAGACGGAGATTCAAATCGAGGTGTCGCTACAGAGCGCCTATCTTGCGCATGTGATCGCCTGCGAAACCGCTTCCGGCGATACCGAGCGCCACCTCTATGCTTCCATCGACGGCGGCCAGACCTTCTCCGGGCGCTTCGTCCTTGCCGAGGGCAGCAGCATTCTGACCGGAACGCTGTCCGTCTCCCCCAATCTGACGGAGGAGGACTTCTCCGGCACCATGGAGTTCTATTACGGAAAGAGTCCGGATACCGCGCAGCTGGTTTACGGCTTTATCGGCCTGTTTATGCAGGGCGGGGCAGTCTGTCTGCCCGAGAGCGCGCTGGAGCTGGAGGAATCCGGCTTCCCCGCGGCCACGGAGCAGCCGATTTCCCTGGACTACGCCGAGCAGATGGTTGTCAGCGCCCGCATCACAGGCACAGACAGCTACACCTGGGGCGATCTGTCCGACCGGGATAACTTTATCTGGGCTGTAGAATATCAAACCGGGGACGGGACCTGGGCGAAGGACACGCAGGGGCGTGTGGCCACGATCCGGGTGCGGGACAATAACGCCTCCTGCGAGGTGTATCCCTCCGGCAACGGCACCTTCCGCGTCCGGCTCACCGCCCGCAACGGCGGCGTGGAGGGACAGGCCGTTGTGAAATACAGCTCCTCTGTTTCGATTTCCGGCTCCTCCGCTCCGATCCTCCGCATCGCGAAGTCCTTGCAGTGCAAGACCATCCAAAAGGGCGACAGCGTGGTGCTGAACTGGAGCTCGAACCTGACCGACTACGCCCACGAGCTGGGGGCTGACGGGGTCGTATATACCATCCGGGTTTACCACAAGCAGGACAACGACTACACGCCGCTGCTGCTCGACGGCTACTATGCCGCGCCGGGCGATCTGACCGAATGGGAGCAGGTGGGGAATGAGATCACGCGCACGGCAAGCATCGAAGCCCCTCTGTCCGCCTGCACGATTCCCGGCTCCCGCTTTACTCAGGCTTCCACCATCGGCAAATACTCCTACGCCATTTCCCTGACCGGCACCTTCCCGAACTCGGATGGTGAGACGGCCTCCAGAACTGCATGGGCCTTTGTGTCGGTCAAGGAGCGGCCTGCCGTTGTTACCATCCACAACCTTCCCATGCGGCCTGTCTGCGTCGGCGATGCGGCCTTCACGATGCGCTGGGCCGTGGACAACTACGACGGCTCTGACGGCTGCGAATTCATTTTGAAGGTCGCCGGACAGGTGATCGACCCGGCGGATTACACCTTTGAGAACACCGCCCCCGACGTCTACACCGGCAGCTATGAGCTGCGGCCCATGGACTGGGTTTCCGACGGCGCCCTCAAGGAGAACGTCAGCGTGGAGCTGTCCGCCAGAAATGCCGGGGACAGCACCTGGAGCTATGACTCCGTCATCTTCCTCTGGTACAGCGAAAGCGCCTTTGAAATCTACGTCAATGGGGAAGCCGCTGACGCCTGGACCCTGGACAATTCGGATCTCTACGCCGGCATGAGCCAAAGCGAGCTGCTGGAGGCCACGAAGCACCGCGATATTTTCCTCGACGCGCAGATTGGGATGAACCCGAACGTGAACTGGGGCAGCGTCACCGACCGGGTCGTCTGGGACAACGTCCGCACGCAGACCGATGAGGACGGCACCCAGAGCACCGTTTCCGGGGACGATGTGGCCAGGCTCAGCATTCGGCAGGGTACCGCGTGGGTCAATTTCCGCAACTATCCCGCCGAAAGCTATGGCCCGGACGTGGCGCTTGCCGTCTCCGGCCAGGCCGAAGGCAGCACGACCGTAACGGCAAGGCACTACACTCTGTCCCAGCTCCAGGACGAGCTGGAGCTCAACGTCACGAAGCTGACCGGGAAGCTCTTCCTGCTTCAGTGCTACGCCGGTGTGACAAACAAGCGCGAGGTAGAGCTGACCTACACCAACGGCGACGGTGCGCAGAAAACGGTCCGTTCCGACCGCTCCGGCTTTGCAGCAATCTATGAGGAAAGCGGAATTGCCTCGGATATCTTTTGCGTCATGACAACGGAGGACGGCGAGATCTATGCAGGAACCTTCTCCGCCCTGACCCTGCTCAGCGGCGAGGGCGACTGGACCAAGCAGGAGCTGTACCCGCTCAACACCCTCACGCTCAACAAGATCTCCCAGGCCGATTTCTACATCAAGGATGAGAACGGCGCGGCCTATGCCGACAAGCCGCTCTGGATTCACGCGGGCGTGTACAAAAACGGCGTCTATCTGGAAAATGCCCGCTTCCGGGTGAGCATGGACGGAACAGACGCCACCTATTCCGGCAAGGACGGCTTCGGAGCCGTTACGGACAGCAGCGGCAAGCTGTCGCTGTTCATCAACACCGCGCAGCTGATCCTCCCGTCAGAATCCGTCGGCGGCATGAAGGCAGGCGACGAGATCAAGATTCTCTTTGAGCTGGAGGAGGGCGACGGCACGCTGGACACCTACAGCTACGAACCGCTGCTGCTGGAAACGGATGCAAGCCTCAGCGAAACGGACAAGGTGATGTTCGGCGAAAAGATCGTCAACATGCGCCACCTGGACGTGGGCAGCGGCAAGCATCCGCTGATCCTGGAGCAGTCCGTGACGGTAACGGAGAACGACTCCGGCGAGAAGATGACGCTTGATCTGCTGGATTACAGCGGCAATATCGGTCCCAGCTTTCTCTATTCGGATGTGGTGCTGTCCACCACCGTCCTGTGGTGGGGCGACAGCCGCGACAGCTCCGGCAATCATGAGGTGGTCTTTACCTCCACCGGCGGAAAAACGATCCCGATGAACCGGACTGAAATCGAAATGCCCTTCATGGAGGACACGGTCACCCGGCTGACCGTCAACGTGTCCTACACCCTGCTGGAGGATACCCTTGGGCTTGTGTCCGGCGAACGCACCGGCGTCAAGATGAGCTTCTCGCCGCAATACGGCAATCTGGAGAGCAGCTCCAGGCTGCTTCCCTTCAAGCTCATCAACATGAAACAGATCTCCATTGGCGATCATGAGGGCGAGATTGATACGATCCTGGCGCGCCTGAATCAGACAGCTCTGCCCGGAGAGGGCGGTGACCCCCTCACCCAGTTCCTCGGCGGCGCCTTCACCATTGTGGATATCGTAGGCGTGATCCTGAAGTATATTCCCATTTGCAGCATTTACCTGGCCCCGTCTCCCGATCCCACCGCATTCCGCGGCGTGGTCTCCATCCAAAAGGGCAACTATGACATCCAGCTGCATCCCGGCTTTGTGTCCCACAGCGAGTTCTTCGACTATGTCAAATACATCGTCGGCAAAGAGGAAACCCGGAACCAGTGGGCAAAGGACTATGGCAACGCAACCGATAAGCTCAGCGACTTCTGGAAGCAAAAGAAGAACGATGTCATGAAGGGTGAGACCAAAAAGGATATCGACTTTGGCGGCTATGTGATCGTCGAAATGTATTATGAAGACGGCGGGTGGGTCGTCGAGCTGGTACAGGGCGGCATCCACATCGGCGGCTTTATCGAGCGCATGTGGCGAAAGAACTTCTGGCTCGGCCCCATCCCCTGCACCGTGGAGCTGGCGCTTGGCGTAAACGGCAGGGTCAGCTACGACGTGGCGCTCGATCACGTGGAGGATACCAACTACCATATGGCCAGCGCCCTGATCAACGGCTACTTCCGCTTCTTCGGCGGCATCGGCTTCGACTATGACCTTTTGGCCTTGAAGGTCGGCCTGTTCTCAAACCTGATGCTGTTCTACAACCTGAAGTGTCTGTGGACCCAGGCGCCGGATGGCACGGACTTCGACTGGGGCAATCAGCTTGGTCTCAACGGCGAGGTGGGCGTCCGGGCCAGGGCGCAGTTCCTGTTCTTTGCAGTGAACTATTCCTATATCTTCTGGGACTTCAACGTGTTCCATACGGAATTCGGCACGAATTATGATGCGGTCAGCGAACTCTGGGAGCAGGTCAAGGAGGGCAGGAGTACCGCCGGCGACTATTTCCCGACGGTGAGCGCCAGCTCCGGCACGGCCTCCTTCGACCCGGAAACCGGATTGGTCACCTACTCCTCCGATGCCGCGCTTTCCATTGAAAACCGGAATTATCTCCATGACTTCGAGCGCAGCTGGACGCCTGCCGGCACTGCCCTTCGCGGCGCGGGCGGCGACGCCTTCACCTGGAGCAAGCTGCAGGACAACGCCTATCCCGCTGCCTCTCCTCTGCTCTCCGACGACGGCACGATCCTGCTCTATCTGAGCGACCAGAACGACGCTGAGCAGGTGAATATGACCCGTCTGTACTTCTCCAAAGCGCCGGACGGCGCCTTCCCGGAGGGCGTCAGTCTGACCGGCCCGGACATCGCGGCGGAAGACGGCTACACCGGCAACAACGGCTACGGCGACAGCCAGCCTGCGCTGGCAGGAGACGGCTCCGGTGCCCTTGCAGCCTGGGTGCGCTGTGCTGAGGATCCCGCGCTGCTGCCGGGAGAAACTGCCGAGACCGAAACCATTGCCTCGGCAATGAACGAGGCCGAGATCTTCGCCTCGATCTACGACGGAAGCAGCTGGACCACGACCCGGCTGACCGAGAACGGCAGCCCCGATCTTGCCCCGTCTGCGGCGATTACCGTGGGCGCGGACGGAAAGCGCACCGCTGTGGTAGCATGGCGCAGCGTGTTTGCCTCCAACGCGGAAAACCCCACCCGCTTTGACGGGCAAGACGAAATCCACTACCGGATCTACACCACGGACGCCGGCTGGAGCGAGGAGTGCGTTTTGTACAACGGCACCTCCGGCCTCGTCAGCGGCATGGACGCGGCCATTCTGCCCGACGGCACCGTCGGCGTCAGCTTCTGCGTCGATACGAATGACCGTCCGATCGGCGCAGATGCGGAAACCGCGCCAAATGCAGGCATTGGCTCCGACATCGATGCCTCCGGCCGTGAAATTATTCTGACAATCGTCGACCCCTCTGCGTCTGCTGCCCCGGACGCCGAAGAAAACGTCCCTGCCCTGCACAGCATTTACCTGACCACAGACGCGGTTCAGGATGAAAACCCGAAGCTGACGGCTGTTGCGATCGACGGCGAGCCCCACTTTGTGGTGGGCTGGCTCCGTGTGCCCGACGCGGAAGACAGCGTCGCAACTGAAGACCCGGAAAGCGGCGCCACGGTGGACGAAGCCCCCGATATCTATCTTGCCGCCGTGGCAAAGGACGGCACGGTTCGTGCCGATCTGCCGAGAAATCTCGGCGCCATGACCAAGCAGCTGGGTCTGCTGATGTCCTCCGACTTTGACTTTGCCGCCGGCGCCCGGACGCTGGAGGATCTGTCAGTTGTCTGGTCCGAGACTGCTGTCCCGGAGGAGGAGGGTGCCGCTCAGACCGACCGACTGATGGCGGTGAAGCTGGTGAAGTACACAGACGGCAGCTACGGCCTGACTCTGCCCGTCACGGACGGCGAGGCCGCAAGACTGCCCGGCAACACCACGATTGATTGCTTCCGCGCCGTCGTGACGGAGTCCGGCCTGCGGGCAGTCGCCCTGACAACGGAATATCAGGATGAGATGGAATTCATTCTGGACGAAAACGGCGAGCCCGTGACCGTCACGGTCACCGGTGTGGACGAGGACGGCAACGAAATCAGCGAAACCATACCCCTGGCCTTCCCGAAGGAGAAATCCGTCATCTATACTGCATCGGCAGCGTACCAGGACAGCTTGATGATTGAGGAGATCTCCTTTAACCGCGACGAGGTCTTTGCCGGCAGCGCGATCCCTGTACAGCTTTCCGTGACCAACGCCGGCACGAAGCCCATCACCCGGCTGGAGCTGCTCACCCGGACCGGCGAAGCGTCCGGCACCTGGGAGAACACGGACGTCCCGCTGGAGCCCGGCGAAAACGTGCGGATCAACGCACAGGTAACCGTTCCGGATCCGATTGCGGACGTGACGGATCTCTATGTGCGGGCAACCCTCGCCGACGGCACGCAGATCGAGTCCGATCTCCTCAGCCTGGACTTTGCCAAGCCGGACGTTGGCATTTCCGACGTGAAAATCACCGACGCGCACGACGGCCTGCGGGAAATCCAGGTGAACGGCTATAATTTCAGCAGCGTTCCGGTTGACGAGGACGCTGTGGTGAAGGTTGGCCTCTTCTCGAATACCGACGGCACCTGCCCGATCGAGGGACAGGAGCTTCAGCTGAGCGCTGCGGAGATCGCCGCGCTCAACGAGGGCGGCTACGCGGCCCACTTTACCATGGACATGGCCTCCTACGTGGCGGAGTATTATGCGGAAAATCGCGGCGGCGAGGTGCCCGAGGAAGGAATCCTGGTCAGCGCGAGAATCTGGATTGAGACAGACGACGCCTCCGGGGAGACCGAAGCGATCAGGCTTGCGGACGCCTATCCGGATAACGACGTCTGCTGGACAACGTGCCCGTCTCTGCTCGATCTGCGGGAGGAAGACGTCTCCCTGCTTGCGATGGCAAAGCAGACCAACGAGGACGGTTCCGTCACTGTCACCGCTGCAATCCAGAACAACAGCCTGGTGAACGAAATCGACGTGATGTATCTGCGGCTTCTGGACGCGGACGGCAACCCGATCCTGGACGCGGACGGCAGGGAAATCGCCGTGAAAGCCGATGGAACGGATGAGGCCGGACACTTCGGCATCGAAGCGCGCAGGGAGCTTACCTTCCTCTTTACCCAGCCGGAGGCTGCCGGCGCCGCGATGGCGGACCTCGTGAGCCCGAGACGGGTCCACTTTGACCCGGGCGAGGGCGAGGGCGAGATGGATGATCTGGTCCTCCCCTGGGAGGGCACCGCAGCCCTTCCCGCCAACGAGTTTACCCGGGAGCATTATAACTTCCTGCACTGGAGCACAGAGCCGGACGGCACGGGAGAGATCTACGCCGACCTGGCGGAAATCACGGACTGCGGCAAGGATACCACCCTGTATGCCCAGTGGGAGCTCCAGACCTTCACCGTGTACTGGTACAACGGCACCGAGCTGTTGGAAACCGATGAAAACGTGCCCTACGGCACACAGGCCCACTACGACGGCGACACACCGCTTCGCAGTCCGGACGACGAAAACCATTACAGCTTTACCGGCTGGTCTGACGGCAATACGGTCTACGCCCTAAACGGCGAGCTGCCGGAGGTGACCGGAGAAATGACGCTCTTGGCGCAGTTCTCCGCCGATACACACGCATTTTCCAGTGAGATCACCCAGGCGCCCACCTGTACCGAGGAGGGTATCCGCACGTTAACCTGCACGGTCTGCGGCTACGGCTGCACCGAGCCGATTCCGCCCACCGGGCACACGGCCGGCGAAACTCAGATCGAAAACAAAGTGCCGCCCACCTGTACCTCTGCGGGCAGCTATGACGAGGTGGTCTACTGCACGGAATGCGGAGAAGAAATCTCCAGACAGACCGTGGAGATCCCCGCCACAGGTCACAGCTACCAGGCACAGGCCTTTGCACCGACCTGCACGGAAGACGGCTATACGGTCTGGACCTGTTCCGTCTGCGGCGACAGCTACACCGAATCCGGCGAGCCCGCGCTTGGGCATAGCTGGGGTGAAGCGGAATACCTGTGGTCGGAGGATCTGAACCAGGTGACCGCGAGGGCGATCTGCACCCATGATCCGGCGCACGTGCTGGAGCAGACCGTTCAGACGACCTATATTCTGACAAAGCCCTCCACCTACAAGGAGGAGGGCGAGGGCTGCTACGTTGCGGAGTTTGAAAGCAGCGTCTTCACCACCCAGATCCGTACCGTCGTGATCCCGGCGGTGGGCTGTGACGGCGGCAGCACGTGCCCGAGCCTGCACTTCACCGACCGGCCCGCAGCAGACAACTGGGCCCACATTCCCATCGACTGGGCGGTGGTAAACGGGATCACCCGCGGCACCACCAAAACCACCTTCAGCCCCACGGCCGCCTGCACAAGGGCCCAGTTCGTCACCTTCCTCTGGCGCACCATGGGCTCACCGGAACCGGAGCTGACAGAGAATCCCTTTGTGGACGTCAGGATGGACAGCTACTATTACAAAGCGGTCCTTTGGGCTTACGAAAACGGCATCACTGCCGGAACCACCAAGACGACCTTCAGCCCTGATAAATCCTGCAACAGAGCGCAGGTCGTGACCTTCCTCTGGCGTATGGAGGGATGCGTTGAGCCGGCCATCACCGAAGCCCCGTTTGAGGATCTGAAGCCCGCTGCCTACTATATGAAAGCTGTCCTCTGGGCCTATGAGAAGGGAATCACGACGGGGACCTCTGTCACTACCTTCAGCCCGGACAGATCCTGCACCCGCGCAGAGGCCGTGACCGTCCTGTACCGGGCGTTCGCGAAATAAGTTCGGATCCGAGGAGGCATCCGGGCCGGAACAGCCATAATCGATTCCATCCGCATTTCCCAAAAGAACGTAAGATCCCGGGAGAGCTGCAACGGCATTACCGCTGCAGCTCTCCCGGTCATGTTTATTCGGTCTATCGGCGCTCTCGACACGCTCCGACACGATTCGATACGTTTCTGCAAATCTGAGAAACGCAGCCAGGCCCATTCCGAGCCGAATTGCTTCAGGATTCGGACGCTCCTTTCACTGTATTCCGACAAAAGGCAGAGTTTTTCTGCGTCGATCTGCTCACATGATTGTGTTCCTCACAAATTCCGCTTTTTAGATTGAATCAAGCCTAAGCGCTGCAAACGAGCTTGAATGCCGCTGGTGCTGCGCTGCATGGTGCGGGCGATCTCGGGGAGAGGGATCCCTTGCAGGAACAGGTCGCGGAGCTGGGCTTCCTGCTCTCTCGTCCAGGGCTGGCCCTGCAGCGCGCCTGTATCGACGGTCTCATTGTACTTCGAGGTGTTGATCTCTACGATCTCGTCCATGTGCTTCAGCAAAAGTCAAGTGTTCCCTGCAAGTTCATAAAAAAGTAACGAGCCAACCCGAAGATTGCCTCGTTGCTTCCGTATTCTGCTGCATTTCCGTACCGGCTTGCCGACCTGTCACATTGAATGCCTTGAATAGGTCTGCGATCCTGTGTCGCAGGCCTTTACGTATTTACGGCTGGAACAATTCTTGCAGCAGGGCAACTTCTTGTGCGTCCAGATCACAGGATCCACCCAAGACAGCGGCGGCGTTTGCGGGCGCTGAGGCTTCTTTCGCTTTTTTGCCATAATTCAGATCCTCATTTACGCTATTTACATGCGATTCATTCGGTCAATTCATAGCACCAGTAGCTGCCGACCCGTTTTTTGCAGAGCTTTCCGGCAGCGGTCCACTCCCGGAGCAGACGACTGGCGGTTGCGGTGGACACGAAAAGCAGTTGTTGAATATCCGAGTTTCGGATCTGCCCATGCGTTCGCAGCCAGGCTTCGACTGCTGTCCAGCGTTTTTCCGGTGGGACATGAATCGCGACGATCTCCGGGGTCGATTCGGTTTGTTTGCCGGTCTCAATCGCCTCCAGGAGGGCGGCCTTGATTGCTTCCAGCATAAAGGTGATAAACGCGGTCGAGCTTGCCGCATGATTGGAAGCATGGATGGCGGCGTAATAATCCGCCTGCCGGTCGTGGATGATGGACTCCACCGGCAGCCAGGCAAAGAGAGGCTGCCAGCGGGACAATAAAAGGGTGTGCCAAAGTCTGCCGATCCGTCCGTTGCCGTCGGCAAAGGGGTGAATCAGCTCAAACTCATAGTGAAACACGCAGCTCTTGATCAGCATGGGCGTGGGGCTGTCCTTTACCCAATCCAGCAGCTGACAGACAAGACCGGGTACATATTCCGGAAGCGTCCCAAAGTGCAGAACGCGGCCCTCCGCGTCCACGACGCCCACATTTCCGGTGCGAAACTGTCCCGCCTCCCCCGTCAGACCGCGCACCATGACACCGTGGGCCTTGCGCAGGTCCTCCACATCGAAGGGGTCCAGTTCATCCAGCCGCTCATAGATCTCGAAGGCGTTTTGGACCTCTGCAATGTCCTTCGGCGGGGCAATGACCCGCTTGCCGTTGAGCACGGCGGTCACCTGGTCCAGCGTCAGCGCGTTTTGCTCAATGGCCAGAGAGGAATACACGGAGCGAATCCGATTCGTCCGCCGCAGCACCGGGCTGGCGGAAAGCCCTGCGGTGCCGCTGATTCTGCCGATCATCTCCCCGATTTCCACCGCCAGCGAAAGGATCTCCGGCGTAATCGTAAACGGCGGTTGATAGCTGCCCATCCAATCATCTCCTGTCATTCATGCTATCATCATACTATCACATGATGGTATGAAAAGCAAGCGACTTCCTTCATTTCACAGGGTTTCAAGTTCCCTGACTCTTCGCAGCGGAAAGATACGACACACGGGGACGGTCCTGTTGTGCGCCTCTCTCTTGTTTTTTCAACACAAAAAGACCGTCCCCAAGTGTTTCATTACGCAATCAGAAAACCGTCCCCTGATCAACATCATTCAATATGGAAGGAATCCCATGCATCACCCACGTCTCTGTGCCGCGTTTTCCAGATCAGCCTGTTCTTGTCGCGGTCTGCAACCGCTGCCTCCGGCAGCTCCAGCAGATAGCGCTCGGACACATTGATGATCCGGCTCTGCCCATAATCGTGTTCTCTCGGCAGGTTGCGTTCATAACGAAGATGTACATGGCCGTGGAGAAGGTATTGCGGGTGATACCGGTCCAACAGCTCCACCAGTGCGCAAAATCCCCTGTGCGCCGGATCCTCCAGATCCCCCATTCCCCTGGGCGGAGAATGGGTGATTACGATATCCACGCCGCCGCTGCGCTTCAGAGCATACCACAGGCGTCGGATGCGCCGGCGCATCTCCCGCTCGGTGTACTGAAACGGCCCCGGATTGTACTGCAGGCAGCCGCCCAGGCCCAGGATCCGGACGCCGTTATAGCTGACAAGCTGATCCTCGATGCAGTCACAGCCCTCGGGCGGCGACGAAAGATAGCTTCCATCATGATTGCCATGGACATACAGCACCCGGGCGCGGCTCATTGTGGCCAAAAAGGTAAGATACGACGCCTTCAGATCACCGCATGAGAGGATCAGATCATATTCGGCAAGTCGTCCCGGAATATAATAATCCCACAGCGCGGGACATTCTTCATCGGAAACCGCCAGAATCTTCACTGTATACCTCCGATCTCCGGCGGGATCCGCTCCCTGTGTACACCCAGCTCTCTGACCAGGGCGCGGGACATGGGGAGCACCTCCTCATATTCCGGGATGTGCCCCTCCACCGTGTCGCAAAGCCAATCCATTTTCAGCAGCTCTACGGAGTCGAGCGTTCTGCTGCCGTCGTTGATCATCGTCCCCTCCCGGGTAACGATCCTCTGCCGGAACGGATCCAGTCTGCCCTCCCGGAGATCCCGCATCAGGATCTCTGCCAGCGACCTTACGCCGGCAGGCACCTGCTCCGTCAGTTCGACGTCGATGGTGCCGCTGTCCATGCCCCACCAGTAGTTGACGGATTCGTCCTTTTTCTCCTTCCAGCTGCCCGAAAGGATGCTCCGTGCGACGGTTTCATACAGTTCTCCCCACATCCAGCAGGGAGACGCCAACGGGACAAGCCGGCCGGCCTGATCCGTCAGGAAAGTGCCATACCTGCCTTGATCCATATATCGCTGCCCGCTGACGGGGATATCCCGATTGGATATGACGCGTACGCCCTTCTCCCGGAGTTTCTGCACAGGATCTCCCTCCAGGCAGCTCCACTCCAGCAGGATCTTTGCCCGCGGATTTGTCATCCTTACGCCAAGGGCAAAGGCGTTGATCGACGCGGGAACGCCCAAGATGGGATACGAGCCCACATATCCGACCATGTCATTATTTGCCAGAGCCCCGGCGATCACCCCGGTGATGAATTTTCCTTCATAGGTGCGGCAATAGTAGCTGCGAACGCTGGAAAGCCGCGTGCCCGTGGAACAGTTCAGAAACTTGATTCTGGGATACTTCACGGCGGATTTCAGCGTGGGAAGCAGAAGCAGCGGAGCCGTGGTGAAAACCAGCTCCGCGCCGTCGCTCACGGCTTTCTCCAGAAGCGCTTCCGCCTGCTCCGGCGTGTCGGCGTGGTAGTAATGCCGTACGGCGACACGATCCGACAGCGCCGCGGCGAGATGATCCGCGCCCTTCTGGTGGCCCTGCGTCCAGGTGCTGGCGTCGGGGTCCTGCTGATAAATCACGGCGATATTCAGATGCCTCGGGGCGCTGCCGATCACCTTCTCCAGCAGGCTTGTTTTTTCCGGGTCGGGTTGGGTCTTCAGGGAGAGCTTCTCCTCCGAGGCTGCCTTCACATCTCCCCACAGCGAGGAAAGAGATCTTTTCAGTTCCGCGGCGGACAAGCTGCTCAACTCGTCATACGAATGTACCTGCAGCCACAGGAGCAGCGCCTCCTCAGGCTGGACGTCTTTTTTCTGTCCGCCGACAGCGGAAAACGCAACCTTAAAGTAGTGGTATCGGGAAGAAAACTGACGCCGTTCCGCTTCCGTCCACAGCTCTCCCGGCTGTTTTCCAAGCAGAGAAAGAAGCTTTGCGTATTCTCCCGGTTTTTTCAGCTGAACATCATAGACGCCCGCTGATTTATAAAAGCCCAGAAACTCATAGTAGGCCTTGATCCGCGGATCGTCGGATTCTGCGGGCAGGATCCGTTTGATTCTGCACGGGATCTGAGATGCGCCGAAGTATTTCAGGACGCTGAGGCGCTTGTTGCCCTCCTGCACGTAAAAGTCTCCCAGATACTCATAGCACTCTATGGCGTCCCGGATTCCGGTGTCTGACAAATGCACTTTGCACAGCGCCATCCATTTGGCTGCAAATTCGCTGTCCGCCTCCAGGAGCGGATAAAAGCCCGCGGAAAAAGTGGAGACTCTTCCGGCGGATTTTGTTCCGACCATTCGGTCGATCGAAATTTCCTGAACAGGGAGCTCCTGCACGTTGCATCCGGAGAGATTCGCAAGGAGATCGTCGAGAACGGCGGGATAAGGATCCTTCCCGGCGGCGGCAAGCTCTTTGCACTCTTTTTGTCCCATGCGAAGCGCGCGGGTGTATTCTTCCCTGATGTTGGTCTCTGTCATAACTACTCCTTCACAATTTCAAATACCTCTATTCGGCTTTTTTTTCGCCGGATGGAAGTATCATTATACACACCGGCGTGCAGAATGCAAGGAAAAGAACCGAAAAAGGCATTTATATCGACTGCTGTTTCTGAGACCGGGAGGCGATCAGTTCCTCCTGCACCTCCCCGGCGCAAAGCTGCATGTCCGCACCCGGGTTGCGGTAAATGGCAAAGTCCCTGTCTCCGTTCGGTTTTTTGCTGACAAAGGCCAGCGTCGTGCGCACCGACGGATCCATGAGAAGGTTGCGCGTGTCGATCCCGACCTCTTCTACTGCCTGCTTCAGCTTTTCGCCCCACCTTGCCGATAAACGCGGTCCTGCGGCCGGGCTTACGGAGCATGGCGAGCACATTGCAGGGCACCCCTCCGGGATTGGCCTCCAGCAGGAGGTTTCCCTGTTCGCTCAGGCCGTTTTCGGTAAAGCCGATCAACAGCTCGCCCAGGGCGACCACGTCAGACGCTTTCATGCTTCCGCTCCCCTGCCAAAAACCAAAACGTATTTTTCCACGTCCACGGCGATACAGCCGTCCACTTCAAAGCTGATCGCGTCGATATTCAGATCCGTGTAGAGGATGGCGGTCGCCGCCTGTTCCACTTCATTGGCAAACAGCTCCAGAGAATGCCGGTCGAGGATCAGGCGCAGCTGGATTTCTCCCTGCCGCGGCCGCACCAGAAAATCGCGGACGCTCACGATATTTGGGGTCAGCGGTCCGATCCCCAACCCCCATATGCAAAAATACAGCACCGCGTTTTGCGGTGCTGTATTTTTGGTGGAGATAAGCGGGATCGAACCGCTGACCTCTTGAATGCCATTCAAGCGCTCTCCCAGCTGAGCTATACCCCCAGATTCGCCGTTCGTAGGGGCGCTCCCTGCGAACGTTGGTATTATAGCACGGGTGGCTTGAAAATGCAAGCATTATTTTCGGAAAAACGAAAATAATTTGTAAAACCGATTTTCAGGCTTGCAGATCGCGGGATTTTATGCTTGAATGGAGGCGGCGGATCCGGTTCAGAGCTTTGTTTCGCCCTTGAGAATGGAGCGGTAGTCGGCCAGGTTTTTCCGCAGAAGGGTCGGGATCTCCAGTCCGTAGGGGCAGCGGGTCATGCAGAGGCCGCAGTCCACGCAATCGTCGATCTTTTCCATCTCCGCCTGCCAGTGCGGAGAAAGCCAGGCAGCGGACGGGGCGCGGCGGACCATCTGCGACATTCTGGCGCATTGGTTGATGACGATGCCGACGGTGCACGGCGCGCAGTAGCCGCAGCCGCGGCAGAAGTTGCCCGCGAGCGCCTTTTGATCGGCTTCGATGACTGCAAGCAGGTCGTCGGTCATTGCAGGCGTTTTTTCGAAGAATGAAAGCCACTGCTCCAGCTCCTCGGTGCGCTGGACGCCCCAGATGGGCAGGGCCTCGAACTGCGAGACGAAGGCCATGCAGGCGTCGGCGTTGGTGAGCAGGCCGCCCGCGAGACCCTTCATGGCGATGAAGCCCATGCCTGCCGCTTCGCAGGCGCGGACCAGAGCAATATCCCGTTCGGAGGAGATATAGGAAAACGGGAATTGCAGGGTCTCGTAGAGCCCGCTGGCAACGATTTCCTCTGCGACGCCGATCAGATGGGCCGTGATGCCGATATGACGGATCAGGCCCTGCGCCTTAGCTTCCAGCATCGCCTCATAAAGGCCGGAGCCGTCGCCGGGGCGGAAGCACTTCGGGACGCAGTGGAGCTGATAGAGGTCGATATAGTCGGTATTGAGCATGCGCAGGCTGGTGTGGAGGTCCTTCCAGTAATCTTCGGCGTTCTTAGCCTGGGTCTTCGTGGCAATGTATACCTTTTCGCGCATGCCGGCAAAGGCCGCGCCGACCTTCTCCTCGCTGTCAGAGTAGGCACGGGCGGTATCGAAAAAGCGCATGCCGCCCTCGTAGGCGCGGCGGAGCAGGCCGACCGCCGTCGGAAGATCGACGCGCTGGATCGGAAGCGCGCCGAACGCATTCTGCGGCACGGTGATGCCCGTGCGTCCAAGCGTGATTTGTTTCATTTCGTTCTCTCCCTTCTGTCCGATGATACGAATCTGATTGCATTATACCGCAGGAGCCGCAAAAACACAACAGAAAAAAGCATGGAACCTCTCCCCTGCCCCCTCGTCTAATCCTACAGATCAATTAAATTGTATCAACCTTATCCAAACACGAAAGGATGGTTACGCCATGATGAAAAAATGGATCTGCGTCTTTCTCGCCGTGGCCCTGCTGACCGCCGCCTTTGCAGGCTGCCGCGCAAGAACGGACAGCCCCGCCGCCCCGAACACCACGCAGGCGAAGCCGGAAGACGCGAGCGAGCCGGAGACCTCCGGCAAGACCCCGGTCATCGTTCAGCCGGACGCCGCTCCGCTCGGCTTCACCGCCTTTGACAGCAATTTGATCGCCTTCCTGCGCGAAAACGGAAAAGCGGAGGAGAACTTCTCGGTCTCTCCCCTCTCCTTCAAGGCCGCGCTGGCTCTGGCCGCAGAGGGCGCGGAGGGCGAGACGCTGAATCAGCTTCTGGCCGTGCTGGGCTTTTCCAGCGTAGCGGAGCTTGAGGCCTGGTATCAGACCGTGCTGGCAGGCGTGGACGAATTTGAAAGCGCTTTCAATTCCCCCTGGATGGAGAACGACAGTGATTCCGCCTACCGGGTCGTGAACGCCATCTGGAGAAACGAGAGCCTGCCCGGTGCGTTCCGGCCCGATTACGTGAATGCCGTTTCCCAGAACCTGCGCGCCGAGGCCGATTCCGCGCCGGCTGCAGAGCTGACGCAGGCCGTCAACGACTGGGTCAACGAGCAGACGAACGGCTTGATCCCCAAGCTCCTGAACAACGCCGCCGATTCCAACGCAATCCTCGTCAACGCGCTCTATCTGAAATCCGGGTGGCTGGAGCCCTTCCAAACGAAGGGAGCCGGCGACTTCACCGCGGTGGACGGCACGGTGGTACAAAAGGAATACATGGAGCATACGGATTCCTATCTCTATTTTGAGGACGAGGGCTGCCAGCTCGTCTCAGTCCCGCTCGTCGGCGGGGTCTCGATGATCTTCGTGCTCGGCGACGCAGACAACCTCCCCCAGAAGCTCAGCCAGGCGTACTACACGAAGGTCCACGTTACGGTACCGACCTTTGACCTGGAGACCAGCTTCGAAAACGGCGAGCTTGTCAGCTTCCTGCGCGCCCTGGGCTGCGACAGGATGTTCGGCAGCAAGGCGGAATTCGGCAAAATGTTCACCGACGCTCTCTGTGTGGACGACATCATCCAGAAGACCAAGGTCCATATCTATGAGGAGGGTCTGGAGGCCGCTGCGGCCACCGGCATGGTAATGAAAAACACCAGCATGCCCAATCCGGAGGAGCCGAAGGAGTTCTGCGCGGATCACGGCTTCAGCTTCTGCATCGTGCAGGGCAGCGAAAACCCGGAGCTGCTGTTCTGGGGACAAATCGTGAAGTAACCGGAAACCCCACGTGAAATCGGGGCCGGCTCCATGCGAGCCGGCCCCGATTTGATTCGGTCGTTATTTCTTGGACAGGTATTCGTCAATGCCCTTGGCGGCGAGCTTGCCCGCGCCCATGGCGGAGATGACGGTAGCAGCGCCGGTGACGGCGTCGCCGCCGGCGTAAATGCCCTCGCGGGAGGTCAGGCCGTCTTCGTTGACGATGATGCCGCCGTGGTTGTTGACCTCAAGGCCCTTGGTGGTGGACTTGATCAGCGGGTTGGGGCTGGTGCCGATGGCGATGACCACGGTATCCACGTCCAGGACGAACTCGGAACCGAGGATCGGAACGGGACGGCGGCGGCCCTTGGCGTCGGGCTCGCCCAGCTCCATCTTGATGCAGCGCAGGCCGGTGACAAAGCCGTTCCTGGGGTCACGGCGGTCGTCGGGATTCTCATAGCCCAGGACCTCGACCGGGTTCTGGAGCAGGCGGAAGTCGATGCCCTCCTCAATGGCGTGCTCGACCTCTTCCTTACGGGCGGGCAGCTCCTCCATGGAGCGGCGGTAGACGATGTAGACGTGCTCGGCGCCCAGACGCAGGGCGGTTCTCGCGGCGTCCATCGCCACGTTGCCGCCGCCGACGACGGCGACCTTGCCGCCCTTCATGATCGGGGTGACGGGATCGTTGTTGTAGGCCTTCATCAGGTTGGAGCGGGTCAGGAACTCATTGGCGGAGTAGACGCCCTTGTAGCCCTCGCCGGGGATGTTCATGAAGTTGGGCAGACCGGCGCCGGAGCCGACGAACACGGCCTCATAGCCGTCCTCAAAGAGCTCGTCGATGGTCAGGGTCTTGCCGATGACAACGTTGGTCTCGACGTCCACGCCGAGCTGCTTGAGGCCCTCGACCTCCTTGGCAACGATATCCTTGGGCAGACGGAACTCGGGAATGCCGTAGACCAGAACGCCGCCGGAGGTGTGCAGGGCTTCAAAGATGGAGACCTGATAGCCCTTCTTGGCCAGATCGCCCGCGCAGGTCAGGCCGGAGGGACCGGCACCGACGACGGCGACCTTGTGACCGTTGGAAGCGGGCTTGACGGCGGGATGGTGGACGTTGGCGTTGTGCCAGTCGGCCACAAAGCGCTCCAGGCGGCCGATGGCAACGGGCTCAAACTTCAGGCCGAGGTTGCACTTGCTCTCGCACTGGGTCTCCTGCGGGCAGACGCGGCCGCAGACGGCGGGCAGAGAGGAGGACTTGGTGATAATCTGATAAGCGCCCTCGAAGTCGCCTTCGCGCACCTTGGCGATGAAATCGGGAATGGCGATGTTGACGGGGCAGCCGCTCACGCAGGGACGGTCCTTGCAGTTGAGGCAGCGGTGGGCTTCCTCCAGAGCGATTTCAGGCGTGTAGCCCAGCGCGACTTCCTGGAAATTGTGGGCGCGGACCTGGGCCTCCTGGGAGGGCATCTCGTGCTTCTTATGATGGATGGACATTATTCTTTCGCTCCTTTCAGAAGGTTGCAGGTTTCCTCGTAGGCATGGCGTTCGAAGTCAAAGTACATCCGTCCTCTGGACATCGCCTCGTCGAAGTCGATCTCGTAGCCGTTGAAGTCGGGACCGTCCACGCAGGCGAACTTGGTGACGCGCTTGCCGTCCTGGATCAGGGTCAGGCGGCAGCCGCCGCACATGCCGGTGCCGTCGATCATGATGGGGTTCATGGAGACGGTGACGGGGACGTTGAAGGGCTTGGCCGTGAGAACGACGAATTTCATCATGATCAGCGGGCCGATGGTGATGATCATATCAAAGGTCTCGCCGGCGTCCAGCATTTCCTTCAGCGGAACGGTGACGTTGCCGTGGCGGCCGTAGGAGCCGTCGTCGGTCATGACCGCAAGACGGTCGGAGCAGGCCCGGAACTCGTCCTCAAGGATCAGCAGGTCCTTGCTGCGGAAGCCGATGATGGAGGTAACGTCCGCGCCGAGGCGGTGGAACTCCTGGGCCACGGGCATGGCGATGGCGCAACCGACGCCGCCGCCCACGATGCAGACCTTCTTGATGCCCTCGGTGTGGGTGGGAACGCCGAGCGGGCCGACAAAGTCCTGAATATATTCGCCCTCGTTCTTGGAATTCAGCAGGGCGGTCGTCGCGCCGACAATCTGGAAAATGATCTTCACGCTGCCCTCTTCCGGGTTGGTTCCGGCAACCGTCAGCGGAATGCGTTCACCTTCTTCGTTGACGCGGAGAATGATGAATTGGCCGGGTTTCGCTTTTTTTGCGACCAGCGGCGCAAGGATCTCCATCTGCGTCACGGTCGGATTCAACTCTCTTTTGTGCAGAATTTGATACATAGTATTCGACCTCTCCATAATCGTTTCTGTGCCGTTGGCACAATGCTCTGCCGCCCAATGGGCCGCAAGAGTTTCCTTATACACATTATCCCAAAACGACGGAAAAGTCAACCTTCATTTTTGGAATTGCCGTTGATTTTTCACAAAATGGCCGTAAAATGCGGATTAAAGTTTTATCTTGACAAAACTGCACTTAATGTGTATATTGTTCCTGATAAATTTGATGCCCGAAGGGCATCATTAAAGGGGTGAAGCTCGTGTACACTGAGAAGACAGTTGTCAGGTGCGCTTCCGGTCTGCACAACAAGCAGGCCACATATTTCATCCAGAAGGCCAATGATTTCAAGTCCAATATCTGGATCGAAGCAGACGAGCGCAGGATCAACGCCAAGAGCCTGCTGGGCGTGCTCTCCATGGCGGTTGTGACCGGAACCGAGGTCACGATTTCCGCCGATGGCAGCGACGAGGCGGAAGCGGTCAAAACGCTGAGCAGCGTGCTGGAGAAGGATCTGTTCTAAGCTATATGCCCCAAAGGTTTTCTGAACCTTTGGGGCAAGTTCTATCTGTCGGAAGGGATGGCGAGCGTATGAATAAAACGGAATTGAAGGAGAAGGCTCAGTCCCTTCCCCTCTGTCCCGGCGTGTATCTGATGCAGGACAAGTCCAATGAGGTCATCTACGTCGGCAAGGCCAAGAAGCTCCGCAACCGGGTCAGCCAGTATTTTCTGGAATCCTCCACGCACACGCCGAAGACGAAGCTCATGGTCTCGAAGGTGGATCACTTCGACGTCATCATCGCGGCCTCGGAGTTTGAGGCCCTCGTGCTGGAATGCAGCCTGATCAAACGGTATATGCCGAAGTACAACATCCTGCTGAAGGACGACAAGGGCTACCCCTATCTGCGTCTGGATCCGGAAAAGCCCTACCCCGAGATCACGATGGTCAAAGGGGTCCGGGAGGACGGCGCAAAGTATTTCGGCCCCTACGGCGGGCGGTATCTGACCCAGAAGGTGATCGACACCCTGCGCCTGACCTTCAAGCTCCCCGACTGCCCGCGGCAGTTCCCGCGGGACGTCGGCAGGGACCGGCCCTGCCTCAATTTTCAGATGGGCAACTGCGACGGCTGGTGCCGCGGCACGCCGGGACAGGCCGAATTCCAGGCGCGGATGCGGCAGGTCGAGCGCCTGCTGGGCGGCAATTACAAGGGCGTGGCGGACGAGCTGCGCCAGCAGATGCTCCAGGCCTCCGACGCCCTGGAATTTGAGCGCGCCGCCCAGCTCCGCGACCGGATGAACGCCATCGAGGCCCTGGGCCAGAAGCAGCTCGTCACGGCAGGGCGAATGGCGGACACCGACGCCGTCGGCTACTACGAGACCGAGGCAAAGGGCTGCTTCGCCGTTTTGCACTATATCGACGGCAATCTGATGGAAAAGGACTATGAGATCGTTCCGATCACGGGCAACCACGCGGAGGCCGTCTCCAGTCTGGTCAAGCAGTACTATCTGGCGCGGAACGCCGCGCCGAAGCGGATCCTCCTGCCGATGGAGATCGAGGATGCGGAGCTGTTTTCCCAGCTCCTGCTCCGGGATCTGGGCAAGCACGTCAGCATTCGTGTGCCCCAGCGCGGAGACGGTCTGCGTATGTCGAGTCTGGCGATGCAGAACGCCCGCCAGGAGGCCGAGCGCGTGACCAGCCGGGAGGAAAAGCTGCGCGGAACCGTGGAGCTTCTGCGTCAGATGCTCGGCATGGAGCGCCAGCCCCGGCGTATGGAGTCCTACGACATCTCGAACATTGCCGGGACAGACATCGTCGCCTCCATGGTCACCTTCGTGGACGGCAAGCCGCTCAAATCCGCCTACAAGCATTTCAAGCTGGAGGGGCTGGACGACCAGGACGACTACGCCTCCATGCGTCAGGTGCTGCGGCGGCGCTTTACCCACTATCTGGCCGGCGACAAGGGCTTTGAGACCGCCCCGGATCTGCTGCTGATCGACGGCGGCGTGACCCACGCTGAGGCCGTGCGGGAGGAGCTGGAGCCGATGGGCATTCACATCCCGATCTACGGCATGGTCAAGGACGACCGGCACCGGACCCGCGCCATGGTGACGCCGGACGGGCGCGAGATCGGCATCTCCGGCCAGCAGAGCGTCTTCGCCCTGATCGGCAGCATTCAGGAGGAGACCCACCGGTTTGCGATCACCTACCACCGCAAGCTGCGCAGCCGGCGCGTCCAGGGCAGCAGTCTGGACAAGATCCCCGGCATCGGGGAAAAGCGCCGCGCAGACCTGCTCAAGCGCTTCAAGACCGTCTCCGCCGTGGGGCAGGCGACGCTTCCGGAGCTGCAGCAGGTCCTGCCGCGGGACGCAGCAATGGCCGTCTATCAGCATTTTCATTCCAAGGAGGAGGAAACACCGTGAGAGTCGTTGCAGGCACCGCCCGCTCCATCCCGCTCAAGAGCCGGGACGGACTGGACACCCGGCCCACCGCAGACCGGGTCAAGGAAGCGATCTTCAATATCTTGCAGTTTGACGTCCCCGGCGCGGAGGTCCTGGACCTGTTCGGCGGCAGCGGTCAGCTCGCCATCGAGGCGCTCAGCCGCGGCGCAAGTCACGCCGTGATCGTGGACCGGAGCCCGGAGGCCCTGGCAGTCATCCGGGAGAATCTGGAGCGCACGAAGCTCGCCGACCGGGCCGAGGTAATCCGGGCGGACTATCAGGAATATCTGCGCCGCTGCGGAAGGCGGTTCAGCATCATCCTTCTGGACCCGCCCTACCGGAGAAATTTCCTGGAAAACGCTCTGAAACAGATTTCTGAAATTGACATCTTGAAAACTGGTGGTATAATAGTATGCGAAAAACCAGTTGAGAAAGGTTTGGACCCCGCTTACGGCGGGATTCGTCACGCAAAGGACTACCGCTACGGCAAGACGATGATCTCGGTCTACCGGGCGGCTGCTCCCTTCGACGGACAATAACAGGAGGAAACATTCATGAACGAACGCGGAATCGAAGAAGTCATCAGCACCCTGTACGAGATGATCCAGGATGCCAGAAGCGTCCCCCTGAGCGGCGACAAGTGCATGGTCGAGCGCGACAAGGTGCTGGATCTGCTGGATGAGATCAGCAATCAGCTTCCCGGCGAGCTCAAGCAGGCCCGCACCATCGTGGAATCCCGGGGCGAGGTCATCAACAACGCCAAGCGCGAGGCGGAAAACATCCTCAAGCAGGCGCAGACCCAGGCCCGCCAGATGGTCTCCGACAACGAGATCTGCCGTCAGGCCCAGATCGAGGCCAACGGCATGATCGAGAAGGCGCAGGCCAAGATCAAGGATCTCAAGGGCGTCACCTTTGAATACGTGGACGACGCGCTGAGCCGCACCGAGGCCTCCATCAGCGAGGCTCTGTCCCAGAACGATGCCTCGATCCGCGAGACGCTGGATCGGGTCCGCACTGCCCGCGCACAGTTCAACAATCTGGTCGCCGCTCAAAGCAAGGCTGCCCCCGCCGTTATCGAAGAAGAGGACTGATTCCCCGCCGAATTCACACATCAGAAAATAGGAGGAGCTATGGATTATCAGGAGCAATACCGTCTGTGGCTTGCACACGCCCCCGTATCCTATCGGGGCGAGCTCTCCGCCATGGAAGGCAACGAAACCGCGCTCAAGGGCTGTTTCGGTGCGGAGCTGGCCTTTGGAACCGCCGGCATCCGGGGCATTATGGGCCTCGGCTGCAACCGTCTCAATGAGTTCACGGTGCGCCGCACCGCACAGGGCATCGCCAAGTGGCTCAACGGGACCGACCTGCCCAAATCCTGCGCCATCGGCTATGACAGCCGCCACAACTCCCGCAGCTACGCCGAGATCTGCGCCGTCGCCCTGGCGGAGACCGGCATCCGCGTCCACATCTATCACGAGCTGGCTCCCACGCCGATGCTCTCTTACGCCGTCCGCGAGCTCGGCTGCGGCTGCGGCATCATGGTCACGGCCTCCCACAATGCCGGACAGTACAACGGCATCAAATGCTACGGCGAGGACGGCTGCCAGATGACCGACGAGCCTGCCGCTATCGTCTACCGCGAAATTCAGGCCACTCCTTACTTCGTGCTTCCGAAGAAGACCTTCGACAGGCTGAAAACCGAGGGCCTGATCGAGAACATCCCGGAATCCCTCTGGAACGCCTACATTGACCGCGTGATGCAGGAGGGGCTGAACCTCGAACGCGTCCGCACCTCCGGCTTAAACGTCGTCTACACTCCCCTGTGCGGCACGGGCCGCCGCCCGGTGCAGGAGCTTTTCCGCCGCATCGGCGTAAAGTATACGATGGTTGCGGCGCAGGCCGAGCCCGACGGCGATTTCACCACCTGCCCCTACCCCAATCCGGAGACTGACGCTGCGCTGAACGAGAGCTACAAGGTCGCAAACGAGGTCCATCCCGATCTGATCGTGGGCACCGACCCCGACGCCGACCGCACCGCGATCGCCGTTCCCGTCGAGGGCGGCTTCCGCAAGCTCAGCGGCAACGAGCTCGGCTGCGTCCTGCTGGATTACATCCTGCGCACCCGTTCCGAGCGCGGCGATCTGCCGAAGGACGCCGAGATCGTCAAGTCCATCGTCTCCACGCCCCTGGCCGATGCGATTGCCGCCGCCTACGACGTCACAACGAAGAACGTGCTGACCGGCTTCAAGTATATCGGCGGCGAGATCCTCCGCCTGGAGGCCACGCACGACGAGGACAAGTTCATCTTCGGCTTTGAGGAGAGCTGCGGCTATCTCAAGGGCACCTATGCCCGCGACAAGGACGCCGTGGTCGCCACGATGCTGGTCTGCGAGGCCGCCGCCTATGCCAAGGAGAACGGCATGAACCTGGCCGACTATGCGGACGCCCTCTATCGCACCTTCGGCTGCTACGCAGCCTACGTGCAGAGCATTGAGCTGCAGGGCATCACCGCCCCCGAGGTCTCCCGCGCCTTCATGGCGAATATCCGCGAGCATACGCCCGACGAGGTCGGCGGCTGCAAGGTCACGGCAACCGTGGATTACCTCACCGGGATCCGCACCTGTCTGAAATGCGGCAAGCAGAGCGAGACCGGACTTCCGGCCTCCAACGTCTTCACGCTGGAGCTGGGGGATCAGGGCAAGGTCATTCTCCGTCCCTCCGGCACGGAGCCGAAGATCAAGCTCTACTACACCGCCATCGGCAAGACCTGGGACGAGGCCAACGCGCTGATGGAACGCCTCAAGGCGGCTATGTCCGCCTTCATCCCCAAGTAAGCGATGAGGAACCGAGGATTTCAGTGGTTCGTTGTGATCGCAGGCGGCATCCTGCTGATCCTGAACACTTTTCTGGCCGTCAAGCTGAAGGACGACGGCTCGGCGCGCATTCTGCCGCTCTACGCGGCGCTCTACGTCATTTACCTGATCATGTTCATTCGCATGGAGCACAAGCGCAGAAAAGAAGGCGGAGCGGACAAGCAGGCCAAATCACCGCTGATAAAATAAGAAAGAAATCTCCCACGCGGGTCAAAGCCTGCGTGGGAGTATTTTCGCCCGGATCAGATGGCGAAGCGCGCCTTGTAATCGTTGACGGCGTTGATGAAGTCCTGCGACTGCGCCTTTTTGAGCGTATCCAGATACTCGTGCGTGCCGAAGGCGTCGTCCTCCAGCTCCAGCATCGCCAGGGCCACGTTGGAGCAGTGGTCGCCCACGCGCTCGAGCCAGGTGAGCAGATCGTTCAGAATGAAGCCCTGCTGGATCGTGCATCGGCCGGTCTGGAGCCGTTCGACGTGGCGGGTCTTGATCTTGTCGCAGAGCTGGTCGATGACCTCCTCCAGCGGCTCCACCTGCTTGGCCAGGGAGACGTCGTTGTCAATGAAGGCCTGGGTCGCAAGGCGGACGATCTCAGTCGTGGCGGCGGTGATGACGCCAAGCTCGTGCTTCGCGTCGTCGGAGAAGGAGATCTTCTTATCGTGCATCTCGGCGGCGTTCTGGGCAACGTTGAGCGCGTGATCGGAAATGCGCTCAAAGTCGGTCAGCGTATGCAGATACTTGGTCAGATCGTCGTTCTGGCGGGTATCCAGCTCCTGCCCGGTGATCTTGATCAGATAGGTGCCCAGGCTGTCCTCGTAGCGGTCGGCGTCGTTTTCCTTGCGCTGGACGTCCTCGAAGCCGGCGGCGGTGTAGTCATGGAGCAGGCCGCAGGCTTCCTCCAGAGCGTCGCGCACACAGACGGCCATGTCGTTGATCGTCAGGCGGCTCTGCTCCAGAGCCAGCGCCGGGTGCGGGATGAAGCGCTCCTCCAAACGGACCAGGAGCTTCTGGGCGGGATCGGGCTTGTCCTTGACCAGGGTGGTCACGATGGCCTTCAGCACGTCGATGAAGGGCATGAGCAGGACGACCATGAACAGACGGAGAATCGTATTGACCAGAGCGATCGAGAACGGGTCCATCGTCTTTGTCATGAACGGGAAATCAAGGATGATGTTCGCCAGATAGAAGATTGCCGCGCCGACCAGGGTACTTGCCAGAGCGGCGACCAGGTAGACCAGGGCGGTTCGCTTGCCATCGGTGTTTGCGCCGAGCGCGGAGAGCAGAACCGGGAAGGACGCACCGATGGCGATGCCCATGAGCAGAGGCAGGGCCGTTTCAAAGGGCATTGCGCCGGTCACGGAAAGGGCCTGGACGATACCGACGGCCGCAGAGGCCGATTGCAGGATCGCCGTAAAGACCGTGCCGACCAGAATACCGAGCAGCGGGTTGGACATCGTGGTGAGCATGTTCCGGAACCAAGCCTGCTCGCCCAGCTCGGAGACCGAGCCGCTCATATACTTCATGCCGATCATCAGAACGGAGAAGCCCATCATGATATCGCCGATGTGGTGGTGCAGCGGCTTCTTGGAGAACATGCGCAGAAAGATACCGACGACGGCGACGATGCCCGTCAGCGTCGTCGTAGAGAGGATGTCTCCGATGCCGGAGCCCGTTTCCAGATAACTCAGGCTGATGATCCAGCCCGTGATGGAGGTGCCGAGGATCGCGCCGATCGTAACGCTGATCGCCTGGCGGAGCTTCATCATGCCGGAGTTCACGAAGCCGACCACCATGACCGAGGTCGCGCAGGAGGACTGGATCACGGCGGTCACGCCCGTGCCGAGCAGGACGCCCTTGATCGGGGTATTGGACAGACGGTAAAGGATCAGCTCGAGCTTGTTTCCGGCGACCTTTTTGAGTCCGTCGCCCATCAGCGTCATGCCGAACAGGAACAGCGCAACGCCGATCAGAAGCTCAATGATTTCAGGAATTCCCATAATATCACCTCATTCGACCATATCCTATCACCGGAACCTTAAATCTGCCAGCCCGGTCAGATTAAATCTATGTTAAATTGCAAAACAAATGTAGTCATTTCAAGGATTCTGTGCTATACTGGATCGGACAGGAGGCGAGAACGATGATCTATCTGCTGGAGGATGACGACAGCATCCGAAAGCTCGTTGTATACGCGCTGGAAAGCCAGGGCTACGAGGCCGCCGGCTTTTCCAGACCCTCCGAGTTTCGCGCCGCGATGCGGCAGAGGCTCCCGGAGTTGGTTTTGATGGATATTATGCTGCCCGAGGAGGACGGGATCTCCGTCCTGACCCGGCTGCGGGCCGAGCCCGAGACCCGGGGCTTGCCCGTTATCATGCTCACGGCAAAAAACAGCGAATATGACCGCGCCTTCGGCCTGGACGCCGGCGCGGACGACTATATTTCCAAGCCGTTTGGGATGATGGAGCTGCTGGCCCGCGTGCGGGCCGTGCTCCGACGAACCGCTCCGCAATCGGCGGAGACGGAGTTCCGGGTCGGTACGCTCTGCGTCAGCCCCGGCAAGCATCTCGTCACCGTGGACGGTGCGCCGGTCCAGCTCACCTACAAGGAGTTTCTGCTGCTCCGGCTCCTGCTGGAGGCCAAGGGGACGGTCCTGACCCGCTCGGTCCTGATGGACCGCGTCTGGGGCATGAGCGCCGGGCTGGAAAACCGGACGCTGGACGTCCACATCCGGACCCTGCGGGCCAAGCTCGGTCCGGCCGGAAAATACGTTGAGACGGTGCGCGGCGTCGGCTACCGCATTGCAGATGGAGCGCGGCTATGACAGGGAAAATCTTTCGATATTCGTTTCTTCTGGGCGTTCTGGTCCTTCTGATCTGCGGCGGTCTGTTCTTCGCCCTGCAGTACCGGCAGAATTTAGACGAGACCGCGCAGCTCGTGCAGGACGAGATGGTATTCCTCGCCGAGGGCGTTGAGAGCGGCGGCGTGGACTATCTGAAAAACCTTTCCACCGAGCGGGAGCTGACCTGGATCAACGCGGAAGGAACCGTCCGCTATGACAACCACTACGCGAATCTGCCCGACCAGTCTGACCTGCCCGAGGTTCGGGACGCTCTTGCCTCCGGCAGCGGCAGCGCCTCCCGCAAGGCGGCAAACGGCGAACGGACCTATTATTACGCCGTTGCCCTCTCCGACGGCTCCGTCCTGCGGCTTTCCTGCCCGGTCAACGCGGCGCAGAGCGCCCTTGCGACGGTCAGCCCGGTGCTCTGGGTCTTGATCCTGGTCGTCGCCTTCTCCGGCGTGGTGGCCTTCCGGGCCGCCAAACAGATCATCCAGCCGATCAACGAGATGGATCTGGACCACCCGGACCAGATCCGAACCTACCCGGAGCTCTCCCCCCTGGTGGACCGGCTCCAGGAACAGCGTCTGACCATCGACGATCAGATCGAGGAGCTGCACCGGAAGCAGAAGGAGTTCTCTGCCTTGACAGACAACATGGCCGAGGGCTTCCTGCTGCTGGATAAGGAGGGCAAGGTCCTGAGCCTGAACGCCAGCACAAGGCAGCGTCTGGGCGAGAACCTCGTCGGGGAAAACGTATTGAACAGCGGGGACCCCATCGTGGCCGATGCGGCCTATCAGGCTCTGAAGGGCCAGCGGAGCGACCTCGTCTTTTCCGAAAACGAGCATAGCTGGCAGCTCATTGCAAGCCCGGTCTACTCCCACCGGAAGATCGTCGGCGCGGTCCTGCTGCGTATGGACGTGACTGAGCGCGAGCAGCGCGAGCGCCTGCGCCAGGAGTTCTCCGCCAACATTTCCCACGAGCTCAAGACGCCGCTGACCTCCATCTCCGGCTTTGCCGAGCTGATGGCCCAGGGAACCGTGCCGCCGGATAAGGTGGCGGAATTCTCCGCTGACATCCACCGCGAGGCCCAGCGCCTGATCGATCTGGTGAACGATATCATCAAGCTGTCCAAGCTCGACGAGAATGCGATCGAGCCGGAGCGCGAGGATGTCGATCTGCTGGAGCTTGCCGAAGACGTTTCGGACAGCCTGCGCACGATGGCGGAGCGCCTCGGCGTGACCATCCGCATCAGCGGCGCGCATGAGACCGTCCGCGGCGTCTGGCAGCTTCTGAACGAGATGGTCTTCAACCTCTGCGACAATGCGATCAAATACAATCGGCGCGGCGGCGAGGTTGTGATCTGGGTGGACGAGACCGAGGGCCGGCCGCGGCTTGGCGTTTCGGATACCGGCATCGGCATCCCGCAGGACGAGCAGAGCCGGGTTTTCGAGCGTTTCTACCGTGTGGATAAGAGCCACTCCAAGCGCATCGGCGGCACGGGTCTGGGGCTTTCCATCGTCAAGCATGGGGCGCAGTTCCACAACGCCCAGATCAGCCTGGAGAGCGAGCCCGGCAAGGGCACCACGGTGACGCTGACCTTCCCGGCTTCGGGAAAGCAGAGCTGACCGGTTGCTGTGCTGCCTCACCGAAGGCTTGCTTCCGCGCCGGACCGCCCGGCGCGGAAGCCGCCCCTCCCCCGCTTCAAAAAGGCTTTCAAAAAATTTTGAAGTTTTCAAAAATACTGCTTGACAAATGCGGAAAGCGTGCTATAATAAGTACGCTGCTTGCGAGAGCGGCATATGAGAAGTTGGTGTTGATTGTCCTGAGGGTCCACCTGTTCCCATCCCGAACACAGAAGTTAAGCTCAGGTTCGTCGACGATAGTATGCGGGTGACTGCATGGTAGAGCGACGGACTGTTAATCCGTGTGTCGTCTGTTCGAGTCAGACAGGAGGAGCCATCTTAAAAAGGTTACTGTGTCTTCACAGTAACCTTTTTTCTTATTCTTTATTGCACTATCAACAAATTGTTTGCTCCTGTTTTGGTCATTATTGCCACTTTACTTCCACGAAGTTATGTTGTAAAATCAGAATCAAGCCATTCTAAAATCGCGTTAAGTGTTATTTTGTGTTGTCGCGTTTCAAAAGTGGGTGACAAAGTGGGTGACAAATAACGCGAAAAAAATACTTCGCAATTTTGACGAATGCTTATTGTATACTTATTCAATCAAGCCTGGAGGTAAACAAAATGGACATTATTGATACGAAAGATAAGCCAAAACAGTCGCCTCAGAAACAGCAGAAAACCCGAAAAAACGGCGACGGATATATCTATCAACGAGGCAATCGTTTCTATGGGAGACTTCGCAACGGATCTAACGCAGATGGTTCGCCAAAAATCATCAATTTCAGCGGGAGTACGAAAACCGAAGTGAAACAAAAAATCTCGGATTATAAAAAATCTTCTCTTGTCGTGAATTCCAGAATGACTGTGGAGCGTTTTCTTATTTACTGGATGAAAACCTATAAGTACGGCAGAATCAAGAATCCGTCTTATGACCGCATCGAAACGACTTTGAAATCAAACATCATTCCTTATATTGGACTCCTTCAATTACAAAGTCTTTCTTCCGCAGACATCACTTCCCTGCTTTTGAAGCTGAAAACAGAAAAAGGTTTGTCTTATTCTTCCATTAAGAAAGCCTTTGATTGCCTCCGATCCGCTTTGAATGTTGCTGTTTATGAACAGATTATAGCGCGAAACCCTATGACTGCCATGAGAATGTTGGCAAAAGACCAATTCAACACCAAGACGATTGAGGTGTTCACACAAAAAGAAGCAGACATGATCGTAGCAGAATGCAAAAGAACGTATTGCAACGGCGAACCTGTCCGGATGTATGGCGACGCCTTCATCCTCATCCTGAATACGGGACTGCGGCTGTCTGAAGCCCTCGCGCTGGAACTCTCCGATTGGGACCGGGACGCAAAGACGATTCGTATTTCCAAAAATGATCGTCCCGTCTTTATCCGTGATAAAAACGGCGACCGGACGGGAGGAAAGCACATCGTTCAGGGAACAGGCAAAAGCGCGGCGAGTTCGCGCACCATCCCCCTGAATGCCGAGGCCACGGCGGCGCTGGAACGCATGGAAAGCAGGGCGGTTGCACTCCGCAGTCAGAGATTCATCTGCTCTTCCAAAGGCGAGCCTGTGCCGACCGACCGCTTCGAGCGAGCATGGTACAGCATTCTCTCTTATCTGAAATTGAAACAGACAGGCGTGTCCATACTTTGCGGCA
The DNA here is from genome assembly GCA_900315595.1 of uncultured Eubacteriales bacterium. GTDB lineage: Bacteria > Bacillota > Clostridia > Oscillospirales > Oscillospiraceae > JAFRPC01. Next base: position 65,489 of record OMZQ01000008.1, read on the forward strand.
TACTTTTGCTTCCTTCTTGTTTCAAAAAAAGGTGGACATTAAGATTATATCGGCTTTACTTGGTCATAGCTCAATCTCTATTACTTATAACACCTACGTTCACGTAATGCCGGAAGACTTATCGGACGCAGTTAGAGCAATTGATGCTGTCGAAAGCCAAATCGAGTAGGAGGTCGCCAATCAGTTGCGCGGCCTTCCTCACGCACCACCCCGCGCACCTTTTTCACTTTGCCATTCTGACATTTGAAAAGTTCAAAAAAATCACTTGAATCACCTATTGAAAAGTTGTCTGGAAACGGCTATAATATAGTTGAAAAGTTTTCGTGAGGTGAGACATCATGCTGAAACGAAAAATTGCAGACCTGATCGAGCAGCACGTGAAGTCCGGCTCTGAACGCATTTTGCTGATCGACGGCGCGCGTCAGGTCGGAAAGACATATATCATCCGCTACGTCGGAAAAAAGCTGTTTCCCAATTTCATTGAGATCAACATGCTGGAGGACTCCGTCGGCGAGAGGCTGTTTGAAAACGCAAAGACGGTAGATGATTTCTACCTTCGCGTCAGCGCGATCAAAGGCGAGCTGATGGGCAAGGCTGAGGATACGCTGATCTTCATTGACGAGATCCAGGCCTACCCCCATCTGCTGACGATGCTGAAATTCCTCCGGGATGACAACCGTTTTACGTACGTTGCCAGCGGCTCGCTGCTGGGGGTAACGCTGGCGCAGACGACCTCCATCCCCATCGGCAGCATCCGCAAGGTGCGCATGTTCCCGCTGGACTTTGAGGAATTCCTCTACGCCAATGGCATGAATGAGTTTGCCATTGCCGCCCTGCGCAAGAAGTTCGAGGCGCGGGAGTCGCTGGACGAGGCCATGCACGGAAAGATGATGGACTCCTTCAAACGCTACCTTTTGGTAGGCGGCCTGCCGGCGGCGGTCAATGCGTACCAGGATACGAGGAATATCCAGGCCGTGCGCGAGATCCAGCGAGAGATCCATGAATACTACGCTGCCGACGCCTCCAAGTATGACGCAGAGCGCAAGCTGAAGATCCGCCGGATCTACGATCAGATCCCCTCCAACCTGGAGAACAAGAAAAAGCGCGTGGTTGCCCAGCGGATTGAGGGAAAGAAAGGCAGCACCTTTGCCAATTATGAAGACGAGTTTGAATACCTGATCAGCGCCGGCATTGCGCTGAACGTGCAGGCCATCTCCACGCCGACCTTCCCCTTGATCGAGTCCTCCGGCAAGAACCTGCTGAAGCTGTACCTGAACGACGTGGGCATTCTCACGGCGATCCTGTACGGCAACAATATCCGGGCAATTCTGGAAGATGAAAAGAGCATCAACCTCGGCTCGGTCTATGAGTGCGTCGTCGCCAGCGAGCTCATCGCCCACGGATTCAATCTGTTCTATTACGATAACCGCAGCAAGGGCGAAGTGGATTACCTGATCGACGACTACGACAGCCTCTCCGCCGTTCCCATCGAGGTCAAGTCCGGCAAGGACTATACCGTTCACAGCGCTTTGAACAGCTTTGTAAAGAACGAGGATTACCACGTGAAAAAGGCGTTCGTTCTGTCCAACACCCGCGAGATCACGACGAATGGCAAGATCACCTATTTGCCGATCTATGATGTAATGTTTTTAAGGGTAACCCCATGAAATACTCTCCCCAAGAGTTGAAATTAATGGCAGCTCTGTAGAGTCAATTACTTGAGATGGAGGATTATGATGGTCAATTCCTTGGATAACGCTGAGCGAATTTGCGATAAGGAATCCTTACAATTCCAATTGTCATTTATGGCTTTGTTCATCGGAATGTTCGAGTTCATGAAAGACACTCTTATTTCCAGAGTTGAATCTTTCCTATGTAGCAATATGACTCAGAATGAAGACGGCGAATGGGTTTACATCCATAATGAAACATATAAGAACGAAATTGAAAAACGATTTGTCGACGGTAAAATTGTAAAAGACCGTCTTCGGAACACAGTATTATGGTTTAAAGATGCTAACGCGATAAGCGACGACGACTATAAGTTGTTTCGTAAGCTTAGGGATAAGCGGAATTCTTATGCCCACAAAATGGCACAACATGTATGGGATGGCTTGCCGGAGCAAGATGCAAAGGGACTTTTAGATCTCTTAGATTTATATATTAAACTCGACAAATGGTGGATCAATGAAATTGAAATACCTATTTCTGGCGAATTTGAGCCAGGCAGTTATGACGAAGATAGTGTAGAAAGCCTGGCACTTATTACGTTCAAAATAATGATAAGCACCTTGTTTGGTGGAAAATCCGATGAATACCTTGAAATGATTCAGAAATTCCGCGATCAACAAGGTGTCAATGAATCTCGCTCATAAAACAAATGCAATTGTTGCGTAAAGAAGAAAAACGCATGAAGAAGAATCGGCCCATCTGGCTTGTTTTGGTTGGAATCGTTTTCTGCTACTAATCGTCGGCGTTCCCATATTGATCAACGAACTGTATAAGAAGAATTCTGGATACATAACAATGAGGGGTGCAGCTGATGTGCTCAACTATTATGGTATGATCAAATCACTAAACAGCAGGAATGGGAAGCTTTGAACCCGGAACAAAAGAAAAAGCAGCTCTTCCTGAATCAAAAAAGCTGCTGGACACAATTCGGGAGCGAAACGCAATCTTTCAAGCGCAGTACGAAAAGAGCCTGGGGGATCTCCGCTTGAAGATGGGCTTCCCAGAAGAATAACAGTATTCAGTTAGGGCTGATTAATCAGCCCTAACTGACAATATAAAAGCAGAACCATCCTTCATGACAACACGCAAGCTGTCGCGCTCCGCTTGGATATCTTGCAGAACAGCCTCCAGCTCATCACTCTCATTGATCAGATCGAACAGCGTATCGACAAAAAAGGTCTTATCCATTCGCCGCAGCCTCCTTCAAGCAAAAAGGGCGCCCACCGAAGTGAACGCCCGAAAAACACATCACTCCGATTGTTGCGACACAATCAACTTCTACCCATTCAGGCATACGAAGCCGGAGCATATGTTTTTACCAAGAAAAACATATGCCTGATATGGGTAAATGCTATGTGATTGTGTCGCAGGGAAATCATACCATGTTTTTCCCTGTTTTGCAATATGGCAGCGGCAAAAAAGCCTAAAACATTCGTAATAGTATTCTTAAAGAGGAGCTCAGGACCCATGACAATTACGATGAACCGGGACAGCGTTTGCGCCGGAGATGACGTTTTTGATCATCGCCAGACCTTCGAACTGCCGGAGAACGCCACCGCAAAGGAGCTGCTCCGGCAACTGGAGCGCAGCCGCTATTTCCCGAAGACTGCCGGAAACAACGTGGTCTGGGTGCTGACAAACAAGACGCACCCCTTCTGCATCTTTTCCTATTTCACGAAGCGTCACAAGCCCGGTCAATACTTGATGGGTATCCGTCTGTCTGCACTGGATGACGGTTCAGGCCTGTTCCATTTGAGATACTATGCTTCCCCGGCAAAGTGGAAGGAACGCATCCTTCAGGAATACGGCGAGGACAGCTACAGCCTCTGGAGAGACGGCTGGGATTCGGAAATCAAGTATTGCGATCATTTGTGCAAGTAGAGGTCTTCGGAAACAGACGGCGCCTACAAGGAAGGAGAGAGACTCGGTATGTGCTGCCGGTTTTATATCAAGGAAAACGATCCGGACTTTGCTCCGATTGTGAACGGTGCGGAAACCTCCGGCCTGTACCCTCGGATTCAGAAGGCCCATCCCGCCCCGCTGGTGCGAGCCGGAGAAGTGCGGCCAATGGACGTTGCCGCTGTCCTCGCCATGGACAAGCAGCAGAAGTTGACTCTCTTTCCCATGATCTGGGGTTTTGCAAGCCCGGGGCGAAAAGCTCCGATCATCAACGCAAGATCCGAGACTGCCGCCGAGAAGCCCACCTTCCGGGAAGCCTGGGAGAAGCACCGCTGCATCATACCCGCTTCCTGGTATTTCGAATGGCAGCACCTCCCTTCGGAGGACGGCAGAAGCACAGTCAGAACCAAATACGCCATTCGGTCGAAGGACGCGAATATCACCTACCTCTGCGGCCTGTACCGTATCGAAAACGGCCTTCCGGTTTTCGTGATCTTAACAAAAGAGCCCGGCAAAGACGTGGCGCACATTCATGACCGTATGCCATTGATCCTTCCCAAAAAGGTGATCCGCCACTGGATCAACCCGGAAATCAAGCCAGCCGAGCTGCTGCCTTATGCGGTCTGTAATTTCATCGCGGAGAAAGCGGAATCTTAGCGCAAAGCGACAGAAAAGACACTTCCGATGGGAAAGACATTTCACTTGACAGCGAACCCAGAAACGATTACAATATATTCAACCTATAAAGAGTGCGCGAGGGACAAGCCCGGCGACCGCACAGCAACCTGCCGAAAGGTAAGGTGCTAAAGCTTGTACGATGGGGGCGATATGGATGACCGAGGCCCCGTCGTGCAGACGGGGCCTCTTGCATGCTCTTTTGGGAATAAAACGAAGGAGAATCATCATGAAGGATATCAAAAAAATATTGAATGTTTTCGGAAACTACCTGAAGGAGGACTCCGCCGTAGAGATCATCCGGACCTCCCACGGCGTCACGGTAGGCGCATGGGACGATAACAACGGGGGCTGGGAAGACTTCGTAAGCTGTCCCACTGCAAAGGCGCTATGCATAGAGCTTTGCAGGCAGTACTGCGCCTTTTATGAGCTGATCGCCTGTGCGGAGAAGGGCGGCGATCTGACCGAAGAAGAGCGCCAACCAATTCTGGCCCGCTGTGCGGTCCTTTGCCTGGCCTGTGGCTTCTCTCCGTTGGAAATCGAGACGCTGCAAGGCTTCCTGCCGAAGGACAAGCCCTTGACCGCCCTTTCCCAGCTGGACGCGAAGGTCTACGTGCATCTCCCCACGCAGGAGCTGAGCAGGGCCTTCATGGAACAGGCTGAGGCGGAGGACTTCAGCTTCTATGACGGAACGAAACCGACTGAACGGCCTGACGAAACCTTTGTATGCCTGAACCCGGACCACACCCTGAGTTTTATCGGTATGTTTGGGAGGCAAGCCTATGGCTCCGGCACGAACACCACCTGCGGGAAGACCCTGGTACGAGTTGAATTTGTCGAGCGATTTCAAAATGTCAATTAGCCTACCGCTTTTGAATTCGAAGTTGACCTTTCGGATTGACCTGCGCGAAGGGACAATCCAAGAAAAAATGTATGGTGTTCAAATACATTTACAGAAGAAACCATCTTCGATGTTGCATACAGGAAACTAGATTAAGAGGGGTGTTTGTTCTCTGAAAATGTAATATCTTCTCCGAAATCACTCAACTCAGAGAAATCCGCAAAATTTCACGCAGTTTCTTTTTAAACGACTTTGCTGATAATATATGTCAGCACTCTGTTTTGGCGATCCTGATTCAGTCTCAAATAGTATGACAGAATCTTTCTTTCATGTTCTTCTATTACACGCCATTTGCTGTCTGCTTCTGCTTCTTCCGGGATGATCTCATTTCTATAATTCCAAATCTTTTCCTGTCCGCAATACGGGTTGGTGCGGATTAAAACGTCCAGCGAGGAATAGTCTTCAACAAGAAGAATATCCGGCGAGATTTCAAACTGAAAGCAGATGAACAGAAACGTGTTAAGATAAAATGCAAGTCGCTTGTTTTTCTTGACCTGGATGAGCCTATTTTTGCTTTGTGTCGAGCCGCTGAGATAGCCGAGCGTCAGGAGCTTGCTGCTCATATCGTCACCAATTTGATAGAGACGCTCAAAAGCAATTCGATTGATTTTCTGGTTTTTATCTTCCGGGTTTTCTTCGTCGTCTTTCTTCTGTTCTTCATGGAGTACATTCAGATAACGCTCGCATTCCTCTTTATCCTGATCGTTCAGACGGTTGTAGCTGTCGATCAAAAGCTGTACGTCTCTGCTTACATGGAGCGGAATCGCCTCGTTTGAGCCAAGAAGAAGTTCTGCGACCGAGCATCCAAGATATTTGTATGCGAGTTCCGGAAGCGCCTCGATTGGAACGCGAAAACTGTTCGTCTGTCCTTCGCCGTCTGCATCACGCTTGACTCTGGAAAAAACGGACGGATCAAGGTTCAGCCGGCTCGCAAGCATCCGTTGAGATAGACCGTGGGCTGCCAGAAATTTTACCGCGTTAGTCAGATGTTCTGCAATGTCGTCACGAATAAGGCGAGTCGTTTCGACAATAAACGGGGAAAAGCGTTCTGCCAGTATTTTACAGCTTTCAAGTTCCGGAATCGGAGGAATGAAGCCGTTTTGAATTTGTAGTCTTTTTTGGTTAAGTGCCGCAGAAGTACCGTTGAAATAGTCCCGGTTGTAATCTCCGATCGAGTAGCACAGCCGGTTCTCTGTAATCATGCGTCGCGTCGTGCTTTTCGTGTCTCTTAACGGCAAATATTGTTCAACTTTTATAGCGGGCATAGATGATTTCCACTTCCCTTCTTAGCGCACAAGCGCATTGTTTCTTTCAAAATGATTTGATAGCGCGAAGGAATTGGACAATGCGGATTATCAAAATCGTAAGAATGCATCATCGAATAAGCGTCGAAAATATCGTCAACATATGGCATTTCTGACAGATCGTGCGAGTTGCTTGTCGAGCAACAAAGCCATCGAAAAGAAATATGGAAATTGTTCGCAACATCGACGAGCGTATCAAATCGTGCAACGCAAGTAGGAGATTGGCGGACTTGAAGAATGTTTTCCGTAATTGGATACGGAACGTATTTTCGGATGGAAGATCCAATTATATGGTTAATAATTTGATTGATCCGATCTCTGCCGTCTACGGTGGACGCGAAGTTCCACCAGGGATTTCCAAAATATCCCGTGTTTATCATATCAAGGATTTGCTTTCGATCATGCTCATTTGTTCTTTCGCAGAGCTCGATGAATTCGAGATAGTCACCCGGCATAGAAATGACTATCCCACATTCTTTCGCAAAGGCAGTGAGTGTTTTGCCGAATAGTTGATTTAATGCCCATGCAAAATCCTTATATTGAACTCTTGGAAAATAAGGCGGAAGAATCTTATCAACAGGCAGCGCAAGATACTCTTCCATTTTCTGCTGCGCCATTTCACCAAATTTCAGCGAAATCGGATGCGTAGCGTCGTCAATTAGTCCGGAAATAGATGCCATAGCTCACATTCTGCGCGAACGCGCTTTCTCCTTTCGTCCGGTATATCGTATAGCTGTATTATAACTTGTTTCTTTATTTTTGTCAATAGTGAATCTCATTTTTTTCAAAATTAAATTCCCGTGAGAATTGAATCTCACGGGAGGCTTTGATGATTGACTCGTTATAATGACTTGTTATCTTGTCATGCCGCAGCGGGAACAGGTGCTACGCTCGCTGCCGGTGGACGTACAGGTTGGCTGCTTGTCAGTCTTCCAGCTTCCGAACTTATGCCCGGTCGCTTCAGATGTTTCAGTGTAGGAATCGTAGCGCTTGGAACAGGTGTAGATCGCCGTTCCACCTTCTGAACAGGACGTTTCCTTCCCGCTCGTCAGCTTGAAGCTGTGCAAAGAAAAAGCGAGAGCATTGAAGAATTGTCCAAAAAAAAGCTTCTGTCACGGCGACTCTGTTTCCGCTTTGGCCGCTTTGGCCCCCGTTCCCCTTTTCCTTCTTTGGCGCTTTGCGCTTTTTGGGGACGGTTCAAATTCGAGATAGCCCGTCGGATTCAACTCGTCGATTACGTTTCGGAACGTGCCGAAACCGTTAAGGGATATCTCGCCTCTTTCTTTCGTGAGTTCGAGCAGCGCTGTAAACGTAATGGATACCGTCTTTTGTGCTGCTTTGATCGGTAAGCCAAGCCGCTTGCTTAGTTCTTCCGCAAGGACGTTTCTGGCCGATTGCTCTTGAATGCCTGCTGATTCGGCTTCCATTTGCTTTACCTCCTCATGAATACTGTAATATATTTTACACCTGTCTTTAAAAACTGTCAACTTTGAAAATAATCACAAAAGAACAGTTGACATCCACATATTTCTGTAGTAGAATTCACGTGTTGAACAAAGGCGTTCATTTAGGGGTTCGTGCCCCCAAATGAGGGCCTTTTTTCTTTGCAGAAATACTGTGGTCTCTGAAAAGGAATCGATTTGGAGGAGCGAAGATGGGAAACTGTGCAATCGTAGGGATCAACTGGGGCGACGAGGGCAAGGGCCGCATGGTCGATTTGCTGACGGAGCGGTATGATTACGTCGTTCGCTATCAGGGCGGTGGAAACGCGGGGCATACGGTGGTCAACGACCTGGGCAAATTCGCGCTGCATCTGCTCCCTTCCGGCGTGTTTCGGGAAGGCGTCGTCAACATCCTCGGCAGCGACGTGGCCCTGGATCTTGAAAACCTGTGGACGGAGATGGAAACGCTTCGCGCGGCCGGCGTGCGCATCACACCGGAGAATCTGAAGATCAGCGCCCGGGCGTCCATCCTTCTGCCCTGGCATCGCGAGCTGGACGCCCTGGAGGAAGCCCGGCTCAAGGACAAAAAATACGGCTCCACCAAGCAGGGGATCGCGCCGTTCTACTCGGACAAGGCGCAAAAGAAGACCCTGCTTGCCGGGGAGCTGCTTTATCCGGAGCGTCTGCGTGAGCATCTGGACGAACTGCTGGAATGGAAAAACCTGATCCTCACCGGCGTATACGGGTCGCAGCCCTTCCCGCGGGAGGCGCTGCTGAACTGGCTGAACGACTACGGCGAAAAGCTCAAGCCCTTCCTCTGCGACGTTGCCGCGGAGCTTCTCCGGGCGCAGGCCGCGGGCAAACGCATTCTCTTCGAGGCCCAGCTGGGCGCCCTGCGCGACCTTGACTGCGGCATCTGCCCGTTCACGACCTCCTCCCATACGCTGGCCGCTTACGCGCCGATCGGCGCAGGCGCCCCGTGGCTGAAGGTGGACGAGGTGCTGGGGATCGTCAAGGCCTATTCCACCTGCGTGGGCGAGGGCCCCTTTCCCTGCGAGCTGTTCGGACCCGCGGCGGACGCTCTGCGCGAAGCAGGCGCGGAATACGGCGCGAAAACCGGCCGTCCGCGCCGTGTCGGCCCCATAGATCTGGTGGCGACGCGCTACGGCGTGCGGATGCAGGGCGCGACAGCCCTTGCGCTGACGAAGCTGGACGTGCTGAGCTGTCTGGACAAGATCCCGCTCTGCGTGCAGTATGAGCTGGAAGGGATCCGGACGGACGACTTCCCCTTCCCTGCGGCGCTGCCGGAGGCAAAGCCGGTGATCGAATACGCGGACGGCTGGCACTGTGATATTTCGGGGACCCGTACCTGGGAAGCGCTTCCCGCCGCAGCGAGAGCCTACGTCGAGCGCATCGAGAACGCCGTGGGCTGTCACATCCGATACGTATCCGTGGGTGCGGAGCGAAACGCCTTCATTGAACGATAAAGGGAGGGAACAACATGCAAAAACTGGAAATGATCTACGAGGGCAAGGCCAAGCGGGTCTACGCCACCGACGACCCGAAGCTTTTGATCGTGGACTACAAGGACGACGCCACGGCCTTCAACGGGGAAAAGAGAGGGACCATCGTCGGAAAGGGCGTCATCAACAACCAAATGAGCAACCGTCTGATGCGCCGGCTGGAACAGGCGGGCGTCCCGACCCATTTCGTGGAGGAGCTCTCCGAGCGGGAAACGCTGGTCAGGCGGGTGGAGATCGTTCCGCTGGAGGTCATCGTGCGCAATCGTTCGGCAGGCTCCTTCTCCAAGCGGTACGGCGTGGAAGAGGGACGCGTTTTCGACGCGCCGACGATTGAGTTCTCCTACAAAAACGACGCGCTTGGCGATCCGCTGATCAATTCCTCTCATGTGATCGCGCTGGGTCTGGCTGCCCCGGAGGAGCTGGAGCTCATCCGACGCTATGCCTTCCGCGTCAACGAGGTCCTTTCCGCGCTCTGGGCTTCCCGCGGCATCACGCTGGTGGACTTTAAGCTGGAATTTGGCAGGCTGGCCGACGGAACGATCGTTCTGGCCGACGAGATCAGTCCCGATACCTGCCGTCTTTGGGACAGCGCGACCGGGAAAAAGCTGGACAAGGATCGCTTCCGCCGCGACCTCGGCGGCGTGGAGGACGCCTACGCGGAGGTCATGCGCCGTCTGTGTGAGCATGATGAATAAGCAAGGTATGGACCGCGGCATTCACGAGGAATGCGGCGTATTCGGGATCTATTCCCCCGTTCCCGCAGACCTTGCGCCGCTTGCCCGTTTCGGTCTCTATGCGCTGCAGCACCGGGGGCAGGAAAGCGCGGGGATCGCGCTGAACGACGACGGCGTATTTCGCGCCTGCCGGGGCGTGGGCCTGGTGAACGAGGTGCTCAGCAGCGAAAAGCTGGAGGCGCTGGGGCAGGGCAATATCGCCGTCGCCCACGTGCGCTACGCTACGACCGGCGCGGACAATCTTCGCAACGTCCAGCCCTTGATCATCAACCACCACAAGGGCAGCATGGCTCTGGCCCACAACGGGAATCTGACCAACGCCTTTGAGCTTCGCACCGCGTTGGAGCAGCGCGGCTCCATCTTTCACACCACGACGGATTCTGAGGTCATCGCCTACGTGATCGTGGGGCAGCGGCTTCGCTGCGGCAGCATCGAATCCGCTGTCTGCGCCGCCATGGACGTGATCCACGGGGCATATTCCCTTGTGATCTCTTCCCCGACCAAGCTGATCGCCGCCCGGGACCCCCACGGCTTCCGGCCGCTCTGTCTCGGCAGGCGGGCGGACGGTTCTGTCGTGGCGGCGTCGGAAAGCTGCGCGCTGGACGCGGTCGGCGCAGCCTTCCTGCGGGACGTGGAGCCCGGAGAGGTGGTTATGGTGGACGAGAACGGCCTGCATTCGGACCGAAGCCACTGCGGCAGGTCCAGACGCAGCCTGTGCGTCTTTGAATACATCTATTTTGCCCGGCCGGATTCGGTGCTGGACGGGAAAAGCGTTTGCCTTGCCAGACAGCGGGCAGGCGAGTTTCTTGCGCAGGAGCACCCGGTCGAGGCCGACGTGGTGGTAGGCGTGCCGGATTCCGGCCTGGACGCCGCCATCGGCTATGCCCGGGCCTCCGGGATCCCGTATGCCATCGGTCTGACCAAAAACAAATACGTCGGGCGTACCTTTATCGCGCCGACGCAGAGCGAGCGGGAGACGGGCGTCAACCTCAAGCTCAACCCGATCCGCAGCGTGATCGAAGGCAAGCGTGTGGTCCTCATTGACGATTCGATCGTCCGCGGTACGACCTGCCGACGCACGGTGGAGCTGCTGCGCCGCGCCGGTGCAAAGGAGGTCCACATGCGGATCAGCGCCCCGCCCTTTATCGCCCCCTGCTTCTACGGCACCGACATCGACAGCGCAGACGGACTGATCGCAAATCACCACACGGTGCCGGAGATCGCAAAGCTGATCGGAGCGGACTCCCTGGGCTATCTCAGCCTCGAACACGCCGGATTGCTGACCGGGGAGGACAGCGGCTTCTGCATGGCCTGTTTCAGCGGAGATTATCCCACGGAGATCCCGGCGCCCGGCAGCAAATCCCGCTTTGAGCGGCGCATCCACGAACAATAGACAGGAGAGAATACGATGTACGACAAATATGAATCCCCCTTATCTTCGCGCTATGCGTCCGACGAGATGCTTCGGCTGTTCTCCCAGCGGACGCGCATCGAGACCTGGCGGCGGCTTTGGACGGAGCTTGCCCGCGCAGAGCATGAATTGGGCCTTCCCATAACAGCAGAGCAGGTCGCAGAACTGAAAGAGAACATTTCCTTTATTGATTTTGACCTGGCGAGCGCCCGGGAAAAAGAGGTCCGTCACGACGTGATGGCCCACATCTACGCCTACGGCAAGGCCGCGCCCTCCGCCGCGGGCATCATCCATCTCGGCGCCACGAGCTGCTTCGTGACCGACAACGCCGATCTGATCCTCTACCGGGACGC
>OMZQ01000011.1 GCA_900315595.1 uncultured Eubacteriales bacterium
CGTCCCGTTGTACCAGTTGAAGGGGTTGGCCGCGTCGGCATAGGTAATCGTGCGGGTTACGCCGTCCACGGTGATCCCGGTGAGCTTGTCGGACCATGCCGTGTCTGCGTAGGTATAACTGACGCTGTGCTCTCCGCCGGTGACGCTGCGAAGGTTGCCCGCGGTGTCGATGGTATAATTGACTGTCGTAGTGGTTGCGGGCGTCGTGGAGGTTCCGGCATAGGTGTACCGGGTCTCCTGCGTGAGCTGGTTCAGATCGTCATAGGTATAGACCGCCAGGGTCCGGGAAGCGTCGGCGCCGTTGACCGTGTAGACCTCGTTGATCTGCGTGATGTTCCCGTTGGCGTCGTAGGCGTAGGAATTGCCGTTGATGATACTGCTGTCTGAAGGCTTGCGATAGACGTACTGCGCAAGGCGGGAGGTGGTCCGGTCGCCGGAAAGATCCTGATACGTATAGTTCCGGGTATAGAACTGGGTGGAGTAGTTTTCGGTGTCCAGAACCTGCGTCAGACGGTTCAAATCGTCGTAGGTGTAGGTCAGCATGTCCCGGGCGAACCATCCGCTGCCATCGTCGTAGGTAGCCAGCATGGCGGACATGGTGCCGTCCGCAGCATCATAGGCGTAGGCTTCCGTGAAGCTCCGCTCTCCTACGGTCCAGTTCTGTGCCGTCAGCCGGTTTGCGCCGTCGTACAGATGCTCGGTCCGCTGGACGGAGTTGTTATCTCCTCCCTCACGGCTGCGAATCAGGCGGCCGAGGGAGTCGTATTCGAAGCGGTAGCTTTCGACGACTGTGCCGTTCCGGATCGCCTGCTGCTTCGCAAGCTGCCCGTCGCTGCTGTAGATATATTGATATTCTACCTGTATGGAATCGTCACTGTTATAATACACCTCTTTGACAAGTCTGTCAAGAAGGTCATAGGAATATATCACATAGTCGCCGTTTGGATACTCCATGCGGGAAAGCGTTCCATTGCTATTGTGCTGGTACTTAGCCAGGGAAGCGGTATCACCGGTGGGTGTTGCAGCCGTACCCGAAGTGGGCTTCCAAACCTTGATTTCTTCGGTGTTGCCCCAAGCATCATAATCAAAATGGTAACCCTGCCAAAATTCGTTTTGATTCGGATCGAAGGACTTCCGGGAGAGCTCTTCCAACTGACCCTTCTGGTTGTAATTGTAATGCAGAGCGTCCAGGCCGGTCATGTAGGTGAGCCGGATTCGGGCATTTCCCGAGACATAGAGATGATGGGTCACCGTTCCCTTCGGGTCGGCGGCGGTGGTCAGCGTACCCGTTGCGGCATCGTAATTGCTTGTCACAGTGGAGCCGTTGGTGTCCGTGGTCTCCGTGACGAAGTTTTTCGTGGCGTCGTATTCCGCGTCGCTTTGGAGGTATTTCCCGTTATTGGGCGCCTGGGTCTTTGTTTGCGTGACGTTTCCAGCAGCGTCGTAGGTGTAGCTTGTGGTAATGCCGTCACTCCTGATCCATTCCGGGTCTCTGCTGTTGCCGGAGTAGCTCAGCTCATAGCTCACGCCAGTGATGGCAGTATATCCGGTTATCCGGTCCTTGCCGTCCAATGTGGTTGTTGATTTGCCCTCACTGTTCGTGGCGCTGATCAGATTGCCCTTTTCATCGTATTCATAGGTCTGAACAGGCTCCTGAATCAGGGAAACGTCGTCCATATACGTTCGGTTCGCGCAGTAATCCAGGCAGGCGGAAACCGTGATTGTAGAAACAGTCTTATCTCTTTGCTTCGGCACGATTACGCCGCTCGCAAACTGCCATTGATCGATATTGTCGTTAAACGAGACGTAGTGATAATCATGCTCCAAAGTCGTATCGGTATACGCCACCTCGGCAATCAGGCCAAAGAAGCGGCACTCATTTTCGTTGTCCCCCTCCATCTCCTTGCTGCTCTTGATGTTCGTCTGCGGCGTCCAGCCCCAGCCGGAGAGGATATAGGTTTTGTTGGAGCTTCCGTTAATCGGAATAACCTGACTGGCGCGCTGCTTTTCCGTAACGCTCGGCGCAAACGTCAGACCGAAGCTGCCGGAATGTGCCTTTGCATTAGTGGGACAAGCCTTTGAGCTGTTATAGGTCCACCACTGGCTCACATTTGTCCGGTCACCGTACCCGGTGGAGCTATTGGGGAATTCAAAGCTTCCGGCCTGCAAGAGATTAAAAGCGGATGCGGTTCCGGCTAAGCCACCGGCACTGCTCAGGTCAGGCCCGTTCAAGCCGAGGGTTTTCTCCAGTTGGAAGTTGTCAAAGACCACAACCCGGGAAATGTTGTTGACGTTGGCGGCAACAGCGTAGGTTCCGGAGGCGGAGGGCGTATAAGCGACCGAAAGACGCTCCCAGCCGGCTTCGACCGTTGTACTCGTGTTGTAATTGATTACCCGGCTTTTCGCTTTTTGCGTCGTGCCCTGGAGGAAGGTCAGATATGCGCCGCCGTTTTCTCCAAAGGTTACGGTGCAGGCAGTATTCACGTAGGCGGAGAAGACGTAGGTCTTGCCCTTTTCCAAGTAGACCGGCTGCTGCACCTTGTATTCACCCAGGTTGTCGGATTCTTCATAGAGCTTCATCAAGGCTTGTCCCAGATGCGGGGACACCGAAACGGTAGTGCCGGAGCTTGCTTTGCTGGCAGCATTGCAATGGCTGAGAGTGTCTTTCGTCCAACCGTACAGACTGGTGGCGTGCTCCAGATCGGCATTCTGGAGCAGGTTGACCGACTGAACGCCTGCGGTAGCAGCGTTTGTCAGGCGGTTATTCGTATCGCTGTCTTCCGAATTCTCGGTGTATGTTCCCATGGAGGCACCAAGAATCTCGGTTTCTTCAGGATTCATCGTAACAACATTGACCGTCCTGCCCCAGCTGTCAAAGTAGTGCCGTGTGACGAATTTCCCGTTTCCGCTGTAGCTGTTGGCATCAAAATAGCGAAATCTTGAGTAGTTCGCATAGGCCTGGAAGCAATTTACCCGTTGTCCGGTGAGCCAGCTCTCGCCGCTTTTCGTGCTTTCCATGTAGTATTGCAGTTGAAGCGGATTATTGCTCCAATAATTGTAATCAATTCTGTAGTTTGCCTCGTTGTCGCTGGCCTGTGAAAGTCGATAGTAGGTTTTGCCGCTTGCATTTGTCCAAGAGGAATACGCATAGGAAGCGGTTTTTCCGTCCGGGAAGGTCAACGAAATCAACTTGCCGTCGTCATATCCCAACATCGTCGTTCTGTTTGCCGCGTCCTTAATTGTGCTCAGGTATTCGCCGGAGTAGGTCAACGTGGCAACCTTTTGGAGATCACCGCCGTCATTCTTTCTCCAGACGCCTGTTACACGGTGCGTGGACGTTTTATTTGCCGGTTTCCAGGAGGTGCTGTTCGCGGAATAATCCACGCCGTCATAGGCGTAAAACAACTGGTTCCCGTTGCTGTCTGCGTAGCGAGTCAGATAGCCCCATGTGAATTCCCAGGTATTGTTCTCCTTGTCCTTCATGGTAAACAGGTCAACGTCGTACGTCGTGATCGTCAGGCCGAGGCCGTCTTCGTCCTTGTAAACCGTCCCCCCGCTGTTGCTTCTATTGAAGTAGTGTTCTGTGCCGTCCGCATCCGTATATACGAGGTATTGCAGATAGTCTCCGTCAACATAATAGAACACGTATTTCAACGTTTGCTGGACAGACGCTTTCCAGCCATACCCGGCTTTTGCGTTTGTATAGTACAGCGTATGGATGTTGCTGGCGTCACTGTAAGGGTTCGTCGTGTCCGCGGTAAAAAAGGAATCGCTTAAGTCCTGATTGTAAATCAGATTGATGCTGAACGGCAACGTATTGCTCGGAGCGGATAAAACAGGAACTGCGAGTGTGGAATGCAGCGTATAATCGTTGACGTAACCTGTGCCTGCACGGCCAATATTCTGCGTGTGATACCCATAGATGCTTTCAATGCCTACGGTGTTGCGGTAGGTGACATAGATTTTCGGCGCATAGGCGCTTCCATAGGCATAACCGCCATAGGTCACTCTGGCATTATGTGCATTAGTGTGCCCATCGTCCAAAACCAACAGGCGCGAGATCGAAGCGTCACTTTGGTCATACCACCGCTGGACAGCATTCGTAATCCCATACATGGTTTCTTGCCCTGCGTGCTCAATTTCCATTTGATAATCCAACGCCGTAGGGACAGATTCACCGCTAAGCGTTGCGTAATATGGAAGGATGTTCGCCGTATAGCTGTTCCAAGTCATTCCGCTTAGATATGTTTTGGGGTTGCTCGGAGTGGAGATGGTCGTGGCGTAAAGCTTGTGGTAATTTTCTGTTCCCCAGCCGTTATATTGAACCTGCGTAAGGCCCAGCTGCGCGTCTGTCACGAGACAATGATCCGGGACCTTTGGAAGTGTCTTGAAATAAATCAAGCCTACCGTATAACCTGTACAATCGGGGTCATATGGAGTGTTTGTGCAATAACCGCTGCGGAGAAGGTAAGCATTGTGATACGAGGCCGTGGTGGGCCGATCACTGTTGACATAGCTGGTTAGGATATTATCGCTGCCGGAGTAGGGGTAAAGAATTACGGTCGGGTCGATCGTAATCGGATACGCCCTCTCCTCGGAATTCATCCAATCAGCATCGGCGGTCACCGTGAGACTCCAGGAATTGTTTTCGCCTTTTGTGATTGCGTAGGAAACAGCGCCCGACTCTGCGCCGCTTGCATCAATCATAAAGGGTGCGGGGATCAAATAGACGACTTCACCTGTCTCATCAGTCAACTCAATGGAGCCGGCCTCTTTCAGCTCCGGCGTCAGACCATCCATTTCCATGTAGAAGCTGAACGTATAGCTATCGAGCCGGTCTTTTACGAGAATCGACTCTTTGACGTTGTATCCGTTTAGCTCATACAGGAAGTCTACGCCGCTGTAAACGTTGCTGTAGCGAACGTCTGTACGAAGCTTCGCAGGTGTGACCTGTTTGCTAATTGCTGCGTCATCGCTGCTGCGGTCCTTCTCATCGGGATAGCTGATTTCGGCTTTGGAAAGAGAGCTACGAGGTTCGCCATCAGCATTGTCGAAACTTTCGGAGAGGCCCATACGGAGGCCATAAGCACCATCAGAAAGCGAGAATAACAACCCGGAATCTGTATTTGCCGCAAAGCCGCGAACTGAATCGCCGTTTTTGGCAACGTAAAGCTCGGCGTCGTCGCGGGAGAGCGCCAGCGTATTGTCGATGTCTTCCCAGGTTTCGCCGCCGTCATCGGAAAAGTGAACGGGAGCGCCGTAGTCCACGGCGACAAAGCTGCCGTCGTTCATGCGGAAGTGTTTTTCACTCTGACTGCGCAGCTCGGATACTTCGCCGATTACACGTGTGTGAAACTGCTCTTCTTCACTGACTGCCGCAGCCTCCGGAGCGGCCTCAGCCGTCTGCGTCACGTCAACCTGGACCGATCCCGCCGTATCGTCTGCAAAGACGCTGAGCGGAAACAACTGCATCATAAGTACAAGCACCAGGAAGACTGCAAGGGCCTTTGTCATGTTCTTCATTCTAAGCTTCCTTTCGTAGTTTTGTAGGGCTGCCGGAGGCTTGGCAGATGGGCGTTGGTCAAGCCCGGCGAGTGTTAACGGAATTGGATCAAAACGTCTGCTTTCTAAGGCCTTGATGCTTCGATCTCTATCAGGCCGCTTAGTTCAAGACCCGCTGGAAAGCGGATTTAGCGATTGACACCCCTCCCTTCTATTGTGACCATCTATATAAATAAAGTCGTTTCTAAACGAAAAAGCGACAGAATAATGCTCGTTCACAAAAAATCTATAAATATTGGGTTCGAATCTGGAGAAGGGTCCGGCGTGGGATCTGGGAGCCGAGCGGTGCGGTAGAGGAATGTCCGAGCTTCAGTTCGGGTGATGGAGCGGTCAGAAGAAAATCGTATCCTGCGTCCGGAGGAAGGAAAATGGAATAACCTTTTCCCATATTCGGGGAGTAGTTGGTTCTTGCGTACTTGAAGCAGTAGCCGTGGATTACCGCTCCTTCCTCACGTTCAAATGACCGCTCGAATATTCAAAAGTGCTTTCAGGTCCCTCAGGACTTTACTGCCTTTATATTATCCATGGACTTTTCTGCTTTGCCATCAATAGAAAAATCCAGGGCGGAAGCAGCTAAATGATGCTTCCGCCCTGGGTTATAGATTGAGTTTTTCGCTGGCGCAAGGATGCTAAATGGAACTCTCGGTATTTCGTACTCTATAAGAAAGTTGAAAATCTGCGATAATGATCTCCGCAGCCATATCTTCGTCTACAGTATGCAGACCCGACCAGGCGCGGAGCAGCTTGTCGAAGGGAACCTTCTCCCACAGATCCCGGCTTTGGATACCGGTTTCAATCTGGAGCTGCCGATACGTGAAGCCGATCCATCCGGCGACGCGGAATGAAACGGGCTGCTTACGCAGCTCGGGCCTCACGTTGATTTTCTCCCATTCAAGAAATGCAAGCCAGTTTAGAATGTCTGCGTACTGATCTACGGAATAGGGCTTATCCAGAGAACGGTTGCAGAAGCCTAAAGTTATTGCTCTTCCGTTACAACAGTCGCTCTATGCCCCGACTTGAAACGGCGATTGTTAGAAGCCTTTGATGCGGTAGAGGAATGTCAGAGCTTCAGCTCGGGTGATGGAACGGTCGGGAGAGAAGGTTGTCGCGGATGTGCCGCTGGTGATGCCGTTCTCCAAGGCCCAGAGGACGGAAGAATAATAATACTTATTTACGGCCACATCATCAAAGACATATTTCTCGGTCCTGGCCGGTGGGTCGCCTGCGGCGCGCCACAGAAATGTCAGCGCCTGGGCGCGGGTGCACAGAGCGTCGGGAGAAAAGGTCTTGGCTGACGTGCCGCTCGTGATGCCCTGCTCCACCGCCCAGAGGACAGATGTACGGTATGTTGCCTCCTCCGGAACATCGGTAAAGCGAAGCTCGTTCAACTCCGGCTCCGGGCGTCCTGACGCCGCCCAGAGGAAAGCAATCACATCGGAACGGGTGCATTTCTCATTTGGGCCGAACAATGTCGCGCTGATCGGCTCTGCTATATCGTTTAGGATTGCCTCGGTCACGGCTGCGTAGGACCAATGACCGGGTTTCGGAAGGTCGGTATACGGCATAAGCGGTTCCGCTTTGGAGAAACGGGTCAGGACATATTTCGCAGAGTTTTCAATTCCGGTTTTTGTGAGCTTGCGGCCCCATTTCACCGTTCCGGTGTAGTTGCCTTCAGCAACGGTAACGCAATCTTCGCGTTTTTCAACGACGATTACGCTATGCCCTTCAAAACGTATAATATCACCGGGCCAAAGATTATCCCATGAGTACGGGACTGTACACTCAGAGATTCCTCCGTAGCGGCAATCAGCATTTATACGCTGCCAGGAAGGAGGTAATTCTTTATATGAGCCAATGGCGCTATCCTGGATGAGAGCGGCGAAGGCGGCACAGCCGCTCATATTCCAGAGTGAGCCGGGGAAAACCCAAAGATAGCCCGGAGAAGGACTTTGATTTGTCCAAATCATACCATCCGGGTATTCCTCCTGGAGTGCGAGAATGGCGTCCGTGATCTCTTGCTGCGTAGCGGTCTGCGTGGAATTGACCGTCGCAGCAGCGCACGGTATGAACGCATGGATGCAAATGGCCAGCGCGAGCATGAAAGAGAGAGTGCGAAACTTTATCATAATACCTCCGTAAAAAGTGAGCGCAGGAGCGAGCTTCGCCCCTGCGCTTGATTTGTGATTTAAGTCAATGAATTCAGCTTTGCGAGGATACCATCCGTGGTTTCCATGAGACGACTTTGGGCCTGCTGAAGGTCTTCAAGATCCGCGTCATAGATTCGGCCAGTTCCGTGGACCCGCCTGGTGAGTTGGTTCAGGTTGTTGCTGTAGCGCCGCAGGAGGGATAGCAGCTCGTGGAGCTCCGGGAAATCCAGCCGCAGCGCATAGCCGTCAATCGCCAGCTTGCGAAGATAAGCGCTCATGTTCGTCACGCCTACGGTCTTCATCTTCTCCTGGATCAGCGCTTGTTCCTCCGGCGTCACCCAAAAATTCAGATTGACGCTGCGATCTCTGTTCTTTTTCATTTATCGACTCCTTTCGTGTGTGGGCTTTTGCCTTGCCTGTTTCGTGGCTTCCTTCGGGCGGGTCATATATAGCTCCAGCGCATACTGCCTTCGCTCTTTATCATTCTGCAGCCATGCCAAAGAGGAAGCTTGCTGGATCAGAGCCGCAAGCTCGGCTTCGCCGCCTTCGCGGACAACCAGGGCCTCGGCCTCTCTTAGCCACACACTTTGTTCGAGATCACCTGCCTTGGTCCGGACGCCGGAACGGTAGGTTGTTGTTTTGTCCCTACCATAGCCGTGAGAGGTACTTCGGCCAGCGTAGTACATGACACGCAGATCCTCGCGGGTGTATTCGTCCTTGGTCTCCTCTGTCATAGCGCCTGCTCTTTCTTCCGGGGCTTCACCGTGCGCAGCGGCTTGGAGCGGTCTTCGTCAGCGGAGATCGTCGCATAGCGTCCTTTATCTTCCATTACGCTGGACAGGGTGAAGGACTGAAATGGGAAATACCTTCCAAGCCGGGTCAGTTGGCGGGTATTGGCACGGAACGTAAAATCGTCCGACAGCTTTACCCTGAAGTGCGTCCCGGTGGGGCTGTTGGGCTTCTCCGTATTGCGGAAGCCGGAAAGGATGCGCGCGGCCTCGGCCTTGATATCCGCTTCGGTCAGAGGCAGCGTCAGAAGGTGACGATGACGGACTTCATCGACGAACAGATCCACCAGGCCCGGATGACTGTTGACGCAGCAGGCGTCCATCACTTGGTCAGGCGGCAGTGGGATCGTGGCGGACCATGACTTGTTCGCGCTGGAAATACGTCCGTCCCATTGTTTTCTGCGGATGGTATGAGCAAGGACGCACATTGTGCGCTCAAAGCCGTATCGGTTGATTACTTGTGCCGCAGCCAACTCATTGAGACGCCTTCCGTCATAATTGTCGGTGATTGCTTTTTCAATCGCCCGCTTGCAGGCCTGGTTGGTCTTACTGGACAGCCGGTATTGCTTGAGTTCGTCATGCTTATTCGCATATTCATAGTCCGGGTAGTAGACCGGGCGCTCCCGCAGCTCCTTCTGCAGCCGGGCAGCTTCTGCCTGGACGCGGGGCTCCAGGAGTTTCTTTTCATAGGCGTACATGTAGAAGTTGTAGTCGCCCTTGTTGGGGTTGATGCGGAGAATGTAGGCACGGTCCTTTGTATCAGCTCGGAAAGCGAATTCCGTAGTGTAGCTGCCCTCCATAATGCTGTCCGGATGTGCATACCCATACTTCCGCGCGGATTCCCGGCTCATTAGAATGCCATCAAAAGCAACGTCAAAGCGCAGATTGTTTACCACGGCATCGAATTCTTCCTTGAATGCCGAGGCCTTATGCTCTGTATGGGTGTCAAACCAAGTGCTGTGGAAGCTTTCCCCGCCAGAGCCGAAGTCTCCGCGCAGATGGCCGATGCACTCAGCGTCCGCGCCGTTTTCTTTTTCCAGCGTATAGGAAAACACCCGTTCCGCTTCGGTAGCAGGCCGAAGCTCCATTTTGATGTCCATAGATTTTACCTCCTTATAATGTTCGTTCCTTGGTCTATTCACAATGCCGGTTCCCGATGTTTCTTCTTACGATCCGGCTCCGCTTTTTTCGGGGCCTGATCTTTGTCCAGGTTTAGCTCCGTATCCAGCTCGACCAACCGTGCAGATTTTTCAGCCAGCTCTGCTTCCTGCGGGAAAACAGCTTCCACCTCCACGGCAGCCTGAGCCTGCTGCTTGCGGTAGTTTTCCAGCTCGGCCTTCGCGGTCTCCAACCGTTCCGGCATTCTGGCCAGCGCGTTTTCCATACGCACGAGGTTACCGACCGGATCAGAGCCCAGTGTTAGCCTATGGGCCGCATGACCTTTGAGCGTCAGCTTGTATTGCCGCTCCCAGGTGTCATACGACGCCAGGATGTCAAAGCCGCGGTAGGAGCCGATCTTGACGGCCTCCTTAGAGACCATTTCCTGACAGGCGGAGATCAGAGCCGCGCCAGCGTTCTTCTTGTCGCTGAGCTTGTCGCCGCGAACCTCCATACCGACAAATTCTTCCTCCGGCAGCGGATTGGTCTCCAGCGTCTGCATATCGTGGGTCAGACCGCGGATTTCTGCCTCTGCCGTCTCAATCATTGCCGGGTAATAACGTAGCAACATATCCTGGATGCGGTACTTCTTGCTGTTGTGGTCTGCCTTCATGAGACGGAGTTTTTTAACCTCCACGTCCAGGTCCATGCGCTCCTTGATCCTCGGGTCGCCGGCGCAAAGGGCCTTGATTTCCGCAAAGGAAAGTACGGTCTCGTCCACGTCGTCACAGGAGCGAACGGGGCTCTTGCTGGTCATAATTTGCGAGATGAACTTCTGTTTGCTCTCAATCGTTTGCCACAGGTAGGCGTCAAATGTTCCTTCGGTGACGTAGCGGCAGACGTGGACCTTGCTGTTGGTGTTGCCCTGGCGCTCGATACGGCCCTTGCGCTGTGTGAGGTCTCTGGGCCGCCACGGGCAGTCGAGATCATGGCTGGCAATGAGCCGCTCCTGGACGTTGGTGCCGGCTCCCATTTTGGCCGTGGAGCCAATGAGGACACGGACTTCGCCGCTACGCATCTTGGAGAACAATTCTTCCTTCCTCTTTTCGTTGTCGGCGTCATGGATGAAGGCGATCTGCTCCGCGGGCATACCGCCCTGGATGAGCTTGCGGCGAATGTCCTCGTAGATGCTGGTGAACGTCGGCTCCTCTTCCGGCAGCGTATCCTTGTGCGAAGACCTCCCGGTCGGTGTAGACACGTCGCAAAAAACAAGCTGGGTCAGCTTGTCGGCTTCGCCCTCGCGCCAATACTTCAGGATACTCTCAACGCAAAGGTTGACCTTCGTGCCTGGTTCGTCAGGCAGCAGGGGGTCGATGAGCCGCTGATCCAAGCCGAGCTTGCGCCCGTCCGATGTGATCTTCAGCATGTTGTCCTCTTTCGGGTCAACTCTGCCGCTGTGAACCTTGGACGCCCGTTCAGACAGGGTTTTTACAAACTCCTTCTGGATTTCCGTGGGCTTGGCAACGATGTTGTGGTACTCGACTTCCGGCGTCGGAAGGTTGAGCTGATCGGCGGTTTTGATGTCCGCAACTTCCCGGAAGAAGGTCATGAGCTCCGGCAGGTTGAAGAACTTAGCGAAGCGTGTCCTGGCGCGGTAGCCGGTTCCCTCCGGAGCCAGCTCCAGGGAGGTGGTTGTCTCTCCGAAGCGGGAGGCCCAGCAGTCGAAATGGCCCATTCCCATCTCTTGCAGCCGGTCGTACTGCAAGTAGCGGTGGATCGTGTACATCTCCGTCATGGAGTTGGAAATCGGGGTGCCGGTCGCAAAGATCACGCCGCGGTTGTCCGTGAGCGCGTCCAGGTATCGACACTTGTTGAACAGGTCCGAGGACTTCTGTGCGTCAGAGGTGGACAGGCCAGCAACGTTGCGCATTTTGGTGTAGAGGAACAGGTTCTTGTAATTGTCCGATTCGTCGATGAAAAGCCGGTCCACGCCAAGCTCCTCGAAGGTCACGACGTTATCCTTCTTTTCGGAGCCCTGGAGCTTTTCCAGCTTTGTCTCCAGGCTTTTCTTCGTCTTTTCAAGCTGCTTGATGGAGAATCGGTCACCACGCTCCGACCTGGTTTCCTGAAGGGCCTGGGTAATGTCCTCGATCTCGCGTTCCAGAAAGGCCCGCTGCCGTTCATCGGAAATCGGGATTTTCTCAAACTGCGACTGGCCAATGATTACGGCGTCGTAGTCGCCGGTCGCAATCCGGGAGCAGAACTTTTTGCGGCGGGCAGGCTCAAAGTCCCGTTTTGTCGTGACCAGGATATTGGCTGCCGGGTAGAGCCGGAGGAACTCAGAGGCCCACTGGCTGACAAGGTGGTTGGGGACGACGAACAAGCTCTTGCTGCACAGGCCCAGGCGTTTGCTTTCCATCGCAGCGGCCACCATTTCAAACGTCTTGCCGGCGCCGACTTCGTGGGCGAGCATCGTGTTCCCACCGTAGATTACATGGGCAATCGCGTTGAGCTGATGGTCCCGTAGCACAATATCCGGGTTGATACCGGAGAAGACCAGGTGCTGACCGTCGTACTCGCGGGGGCGGGTGCTGTTCATTTCCATGTTGTATTGCTTGACCAGCTTGTCCCGGCGATCCTGATCCTTCCAAAGCCAGTCCTTGAAGGCGTCTCGGATAGTCTGCTGCTTCTGTGCGGCCAGGGTGGTCTCCTTGACGTTCAGGACCCTTTTTTCCTTGCCATCCTCTTCGATCTTGTCATAGACGCGGACATCCCGCAGATTCAAGCTGTCCTCCAGAATCTCATAGGCATTTACGCGAGATGTGCCGTAGACGCTGTGGGCAGTCATATCGCCGTAGCCTACGGAGCCCTTACACTCGATAAACCATTCCGCAGTGCGTGGAGAAAAGCGAATGCGCATATTGTCCTGAAGATAGGACGGGGTTTTGAAAGTCTCAATCATAAACTGCTCGAAAATCTCCGGAGAAATCCACGTGCTGCCCAATCGGGCCTCGATCTCGGACGCCTCAAGGTCCCTGGGCTGGGCGCGTTTCAGAGCTTCCACGTTGATCTCGAAGAACGGGTTGTCCTTGGCTGCGCTCTGGGCCTGCCGCAGCTTCCGGCGCACGTTACCGGAGAGATATTCGTCCGCGGGCTGCCAGCCCTTATCCCAATGCTCGCCGCTGTCAGCAAAATCGAATGGGCCGGAATCCGGAGATTTGAAAATAACGCCGTGTAGATCTTCGACGATCTGCGGGATGTATTCCTCGCCGCCCATGAGCCGGGCCATGAAGTGCAAATCCACAGCCGCATACTGTCCGATAGATACGGCGAGAGCCTCAGATGCGGTATCCACGTGGTCGATGCTGCGCTGCTGCTTGATCGTCCTTTTCGTGAAAATATCCGTTGCCTTGCGGTAGGTTTTTCCGTCCTTCTCCGGCTCCTCTAGGGAGCAAAGGAGGAAGTAGGATGTATCTTCGGCAAAGGCAATCTCATTTACACGGTCATTTATCATGCCGTGTTTTTCCGTGAAAGCGTCGTACAGCGCGCTTAGTTCTTTCTGCTTCTCGGCAATTTCTGCGTCTGTTGCGTAATCGTCCAGCTCCAGGTCCAGCAGAGAGCGCAGGCAGTCGCGCAGCTCCACCATTCCCTTGATACGGGATTCTGTCGTGGCAGAGAGATCGTCGGCGCGCCGCATGATGCTGTTCTCCCGGAACCACAAGTTCCCGCCGATCAGCGTATAGGTGTAATTCCGTACCGTGGGATCTGCCGGCATCGTTTCAGATCGAGGACTATCTACATCAAGATCGACCTGCTCCATAGGCTTATAGCTGCCTTGCAGCTTGCTTACGGCCACGTGGAGCTGATCAGACAGGTCAGCTCCTTCTGTCGGCTTAACTGTATAATCCTGGCGGCCGTACTGCGTACTCTCAGACGTTGCTTCACCGAGCACCATTTCCGGATGCTGAAGGAAATATTGGTTGATTTCATATACGAAATCCTTCCGCTCGATGTGCGTAACAGAGCCGGGGTAAATCCGGGTTTTTCCGAGCTGCTCAGTCTCGATGCCATAGTAGGTTGTACCATAGACGTTGACCACCTCTTTTACCTCGGCCTTGATCTCTTTGTACGGATAGCCTCTTTGGAATGTAATGATGTCGCCAACTTTTGCCGGAGCATCATCGGCAATATTCTTCGCCGTAAAGAGCCATTCCGGTTCCTCCAGGGAGGGGCGGTCACGCTTTTGTAGGAAGATAATGTCTGAGACAACATCTGTGCCGGCATTTGCCCGGAAGGCGTTGTTGGGGAGGCGGATGGCGCCGAGGAAATCTGCCCGCTGAGCCAGATACCGGCGCACCGTGCTGTCCTTGGCGTCCATCGTATAGCGGCTTGTCACGAAAGCCACGACGCCGCCAGGACGGACCTGATCCAGAGCTTTGGCAAAGAAATAATTGTGGATAGAAAAGCCGAGCTTGTTGTAAGCCCGGTCGTTGACCTGATACTGTCCGAAGGGGACGTTGCCAATGGCCACGTCGTAGAAGTCGCGCCGATCCGTGGTCTCAAAGCCTGCAACGGTGATGTTGGCGTTGGGATAGAGCTGCTTGGCGATTCTGCCGGACACACTGTCCAGCTCCACGCCGTAGAGCTTCGACGATGACATATCCTGCGGAAGGCAGCCGAAGAAGTTGCCAACGCCGCAGGCAGGCTCCAGGATATTGCCGGTGGTAAAGCCCATGTTGCCCAGGGCATCATAGATGGCGCGGATCACTGTGGGGCTGGTGTAGTGGGCGTTCAGCGTGGAGGCTCTTGCAGCCGTATATTCCTCCGGCGTCAAGGCCTCCTTCAGCTCGGTGTACTCCTTGCTCCAGTCAGCCTTGTTTTCGTCAAAGGCATCAGCCAGACCTCCCCAGCCTACGTAGCGGGAAAGGGTCTCCTGTTCCTCGGGCGTAGCGTTCCGTCCCTCGGCCTCGATCTGCTTGAGGGTGGAGATCGCTTCCATGTTGGCGCGGAACTTCGCCTTCGGGCCGCCTTCGCCGAGGTGGAAGTCCGTGATGCGGAAGTTTTCGGGCTTCACTTGTATCGGCTCTTTCGGTTCACCCCTTCGGATCGTCTGAATCGCAACGTCAAAGGACTCACCCCTGGGCGTGTCGTTGTTTACCACAATGGGTTCGTAGGTGATCTCCGGCTCGTCAGCCGCAACGGGTTCGTCGTCTGTGACGCCAGGCTGCGGGAAGCGATCCATGAGTCGCTGGAAGCTTTCATAGCTTTCTGCGCGAAGGATCGGGTAAATCAATGTCGGATCGCGGAGCTGGATATGGTTGTCGGAAAGCTGCTCGACGATGAACGCCTTGCCGTCTTCCAGATACAGCGTGTCTCCAACGTCTACCGGCCAGCGTGGCTGCATTTCATCCGGCATTTGCGCCGGCGCGATTGGCGTCTGCTCCTGCTCCGCTCGCTCCGCGCTGACGCCAGGATAGACCATCATTTCAAGCAGGACAGTCTCACGGTTTTTATCGTGACGGTCGAGGATTTGTATGGACGTCCCGTTGGGCGTGTTGGTAAAGCGATAGGTGTCCGCTTTTTGGAAATCGGAGTAGATACCGTTTCCGCTGTTGCAAACCGACCACTTGTGATGCGGCTGATCTTTGATCTGCGAATAAAAGCCGTTGGTTTGCACCTTGGAGACCACACGGGTCAGGCCGACAAGATCAGGATGATTTGCATGATAAGTACAGACAACTTCCGCACCTACCGTGATATGACGTTTCAGATCCGCGAGGTTTTTGATCTCAAAGGCTTGCCGCTCATTCTCTTCGGGCGTCATAAGCTCTGTGCCGGGGATGGCAGCCTGGTACGCCTCGCCGTTGTCGATTTCGCCTTCGGCTCCAGCCGCTTCCGGCTCTGATGCTCTGCTTTCAGGTGGCTGTTCTTTTTCGGGCGACGACGGTTCAGGCGAAAGGAATGTGTTGTCCCGAATGAGCTGTGCAATCCGACGCTGAACCTTTGGCCAGGGCAGTACGGTTTCCACGCTGCCGTCCATGTTGATAAGCGTCAGCCCCTTTTCGAGCCGGACGCGATCAAACAGATCGGGGTTTTCGGACTTGAACTCGTTTTTCAGCCATTCGGCGGCTCCGCGTTCTCTGCCGTGCTCTTGCATATAGTGCACCACGGCGTTTTTGCTTTCAGCCCTTCCGTTCCAACTACGCAGCGCGGCGTCGATCTCTTCCAGGGTCATCTCCCGGACGGGCGCAGACTCCCTTTGCCGTGGAGTATCGTGAGGGGCCGCGTTTTCTGCGGTAGCCCCGGCCATGGGCGTCGGATCGGCGGCGGAAGGCTGTGATGGAGTATCGTGCGAGGGCGCACCTTGCTCCGTTTCGTCCATAAAATAGGGGTGCCCGCCGAAGGCCCTCCAACCGTCAGCGCCAAACTCCGCTTCATGCTCGTTTATTGCTTTCTTCGCTTCGTGGTCAATGGATAGATACTGCTTCGCGCTGCCGCCAGAGGCCACAGTTACATCGTGCGTGTCCCGGAGGATAGTAAGATAGTGCTCCAAGCTGTGCCTGGGAATCCCTACCATGCTGACAGGGCCGTGTTCGGGACTGTTCCAGGTGACAGCGGTGAGATCCAGGGCGTTTGCCGCGGTCTCGGCATCTTCGCCAAACAGCTCATAAAACTCGCCCATCTGATAAAGCAGCAGACCATCTGCCGTAAACGCATCTGCCTCCTTCAGCGCCTGATACTCTTCGTATCGAGCAGATAATCCATCTTCACGATGCTCATTCTCTTGCCGTACACGCTCTTGGGCAGGTGCTGTAAACACCGGCGTAACCTGGGTCGCAGAGACCGTCATTTCCGAATGTGCGGCAACGTCGTAAATCTGCGCTATAATATCCTCCGGGAGTGTAGCATCATAGATAGACACTCGCCTATCCGCGTCGATGTGCGCGATCGTCTTGTAATCGCCGTTTTGGATTTCCAGGCGGTTCCAGACGGTCAAGCCGTTTCCTTTATAGCCGAAGCCAATATCATATTTCTTTTCGCTGGCTTTTCCCGCTACGCTCTGATCGGCAACAAGTTCCGTTGTCCCTTGCTGTTCCAGCGGCACAGGATTCCCGGCCTCGTCGAAGGAAAACTCCACGTCTTCGCCGTCTCGCTCTGCGATGGCACGGAAGCGGACGCGGCCCTGCGCTTCGATATTTTTGAGCCATGTTTCCGTAAATGAAGACAGGGAGTTTCGGAGCTTTGGAATCCACTTGCCGGGCTCCGGATAGACCTCCTGATATAATGCGGGGCTGCCATCCTGTCGAAAGGTCAGCGGCTCCAGCGTTCCCAGCTCGGCGTCAATGCGGAAGGTCATCTCCGGATCGTACATCAAATCGCCGTTGGATTCGTAATGGTGCGACACGGAATATTCGTTGTCCCCGATCTTTTCAATCGTCAGCGGCATATAGCCGGTCTCCTCCGGAGCCCGTAATTGCAGATAGCGATACGTTCCATCGACGATCTCCGGGAACAGCCGGGCAAAGGCCTTGTAGTTTCGTTCCACCCTTGTCCGACCGGTCTTTTTACCCTGAAGCAGAAGGTTGAAGAATGAGGGATAGTCTTCCGAAATCCGCTGCTCATGGTTTTCGTCCTTGTAATCTACGGCCCGGACGTTCCATTTTTCGTTAAGCTTCCGCACGTTGTCGTAAAGATCAGACATAGAAAACCTGCACATCGGCACCCTGCCGTCTGGTGTATGCCTGGACGAAAGAGAAAGGCCCAGGGCATCCGCAGCCTTTTCCGCATCTTCGCCCAAGATTTCATATTTATTGCCGACACGGAGAAGGACGATCCCACCTTGGAAGTCTTGCTTTGCGCGCGTGTATGCCTCCCAGGGCTCCGAATGAATGGAGGCGGCTGCCTTCTTCATCGCCGCAAGTTGATCTTCCTTCGTTCCTGTCAAATCCTCTGCCGAAATATCACGTCCGATTTTCAGGAAGGTAACATCCTTTGCGAACATGATGTCGCTGGACAGATATGCTGCCGGGGCTGCAACTACAAGCGCCTCCTCCGGCTGGCGTTTTCTGCCATTCAGATCCAACTCGCCGGAGAGCCCGGTTGAAGCGTAAAGATATAGCGTATGGTCTTCTTCACCGATGATAACAGCTTCATGCTTAGGCGTTTCTACGGCAACAGCGTTCTCTACGGCAACGTCAACTGATTCGTCGCCAGGAGCGTCGGAATCGTCCCCAGGAAGGATTTCGCTTTCCTCCGGCTCATAATGGGCGTCCCGGATTTCGGCCTCCCTTGCCTGTTCCTCCGGCGTCAGATAGCGGTTCTTGCGGATCAGTGTATCAATCCGCTTCGCCGCATTCGGCCAGGAGATCGTGACCTCCGGGCAGTCGCCTTTTCTGAAGCGCAAACCTTTTGCATCGTAATCTTCCATGCTCGAATCCGCGCCGGAGAGGGCATGACTGTGGCCGCCAGTGCCGAATTCGTCCTTCAGGAAATCCGCCTTGTCTTTCTGCGTGTGCGAAGGATTAACAGTGAAATAATCGTATATACGCTTTTTGCCGCCCTCATAATTACTGCCGCTGGAGATTGCCGCGTCAAGCTCGTCCTCCGTGATAAACGGATTATGCGTAAGCTCCGCAGCAGCCTGCGGGACAACACTATCCCACGAAACAAGAAGCGAGGCAAAACGGGATTCAATCAGGGGGAGCTTATGATAATGCCAGTTAAGGAGAGAACGGTCGGCGTCGTAGGCTTCCATAAAGGCATCCAGATCTTCTTTTATAGCAAAGGCCTTTTCTTCATCGGCCAGCGCCTCGGCAAGCCGTGCCTGCTCTTCCGGATAGCCGCCGCCGGCATAGGGATCGAGGGAGGTAAGGTATTTGCCTCTGCACTGAGCGGTGCGGTCATAGTAGAGATACAGGAGAGACAATGCGACCTCTCTGCATTCGTTGCCGTGTGCTTCGACAGCCTCCACGTTGGTCGAAAACTTTCCGTCGCCGTACAGGTGCCACACGCGCTCCAGCACGTCGTTCCAAGGGACTGTCTGTGCGAATGGGGAATACCGTGCGGAAGTTCCCCTACAGACGCAAATTCCTTGATCGTCGTACCAGGCAGCGTATTTTTCTCCATCCACGATAAGGCCGTAGCCGCCGTGATACTCACGCCGCAAGATATTCACAAACGTCTCGCGGGCCTTTTCCGTGAGCCAGTCGGTATCAGGAGTATGCCAGGGATAGAGGGCTGCGATAATGTGCATCCGGCTCTTTGCCGTATTGGAGCCGAAGCGCAGAAAATCGTCGATGATCTCCTGGGGAACAGAAGAAGCGAAGGGCGCAGCCTGTGCGCTCTCCGCTTCCTGGATGATTTGAAGTTGTTCCGCTTCGGTCGGGAAAAAGCTGAGTTGTGTTCCTGGCGCTTGCACCGGGGCAGCATCGGTCAGACGTAAATCAGCTCCTGGTTGATCACCTCCTCCACGCAGGCCTTCAGGTTGTTCATCAGCCCGGCCCAGCGCAGCGGGTCCGTCCTGCGCAGCTCCTCCGTCACGCCTTCCCTCCGGGCCATCTCCGGGAGCATCGTGTCCAGTCGTTTCTGCGCCTGCTCCTGCACGTCCCGCAGGTGCCGATCCAGCGTCCCGTCCATCAGGTAATCCAGGTAAAGCGAGGGCCGGTAATCCTTCAGGTAGGCCTTCCGCAGGCGGCTGTACTTCCCGAAGGGCCGGTTGTCCGTCTCCTCTGCCGCTTCCGCCGTGTAACCCGGCAGCCACACCTCGCCCACCTGGGTGTAGGTCAGGCCGTTGTCCGGGTTCACCTTCGTCTTCAGATTCTCGTTCATGTTGTGCGCTCCTTTCTGCGAGCAACTCGCGCTCATAAGATTTGACGATTGCTTCCATCCTCCGCAGGAGTTTTCCACTGACCGTGTTTACCGCAGCGCCAAGCTCAATGACCGCTTTTTGCGTGTTGAACATTGCAATGTCCCGGAAATCTGCGCCGGTCACAATCGCATCGGGGTTTAAGCCGCAGCGGGACAGGACCGCATACGTTGCGCCGGCAATGACGGCGGAGGAAAAAATGCTTTTCACTGTGTCTTCATCATAACCGCCAACATCTGAGTTGTCAACGATGCGCAGAATATCGGTGGAAAAAGAATTCCAGTGTTCGACTGTCAGCTGAAACACAGCGGTTTTGATTTGCTGCACAAGCCCTTCTTCGGCAGGGACCTGGTATTCATCCTCCAGCGCGGTTTCAATCAGCGGGAAATGCTCCGCGCGAAGCTGCCAGAGATAGGGAGTTTTGGAGTTTTCATGTCGGCCCGTATCCGCAACGTCGAAGACGTATTTGACTTGCAAGGGCTCCGTGGAATCGTCCAGCAGCCCGATTCCGTCAGTGCCACGGCGAACATAGCGGCCCATACGCGTGTTCCACACGTTATAATCCGCAACGGCAGTTGCCTGGGGACGCTGTGCATAGATCAGAAGCTGGTCCGGGAAGGAATACTTGTACAGGCGTCCGGCTGTACGGAGAAAAGCGGTCCACTCTCCGACGTTCCAGGTGATCTTTCTCGCTGTTTGCTCAGCAAGGGATATAAAATAATCTGCTTTAGTAGCCATGATGGGCTCCTTTCTTTGCTTAAAAATGCGAACAGGGTCGGTTCCGCAGGAGGAACCGGCCCTGTGTGGACGAAAACAATCACGACGGGAAATCCACGGTGAGATCGAGCATGTCGAACTGGGCGTCGGTCATTTCCCGGAGGAGCTTGAGCGCAGCGTCGGTGTGCTCTTTCAGCACTTTGTCCGCGTCGTTGTCGGTGGTGAGGTATCCGCGCATTTCCTCCAGGACGGCGATCAACCCCAACCGGGTGCCATCCTCGTTGTTGGCATTGTAGATCGCCATAACCTGCTGAACGTCATAGGGGATCGTGTTTACTTCGAAATTTGCCATCTTAAATCTTCCTTTCTTCGCGCCGTAGGCGCTCTCTTTCTGTTGATTGTTGGTTTTTAACTTCTGCCTGTAGTTCGCGGAGTCGATTCTGGACGGAGGGTCGCTGCTCTGATGCTCCGGGCTGCTCGTTCTGCGGCGGCCCCTGGTCTTTCGAACCGTTGTTGATGATCCCGTCTATCATGCCGTAATCATCCTCCATTGCCATTTCAGCGGCCTTGAGATAGTTTTCCGGCTTTTGGAAGTCCGGGATTTCCGTAAAACCGATGCTGTCGCAGTAATGATATGTTACCACACCATTGTGCCTGAGCGCAACAATGTCGCTGACAGAAAGGCTGTGGCCTCCGAAGTCGCTGGGACGTTCAAGATTGAAGACCTGGAAGGCCGCTTCGGGATCGGTGACGGAGGGATGGTCCTTGTTCGCGCCGGTATAAATCAGATCGTAATGCTCCCGCGCAGGCTCCAAACCGTACTCGCGAAGAGTATCAAGGTTCGTAAATGCCCGGTCTCTCCACTGGGGATCATTCTGGCCGACCTGATAGATCGCAAAGGCGTCGCCGGGGAAGACCATGAAGGCTGCCTCGCGCTCCGCCTGGTGCTCAAGACGGCGGTCCCGGACCAAAGCCCGGAACACAGGACTTTTCTCCCAATCATCTTTTTCCAGGGCAAGCAGCCTATCTCCGGCATTGTTGATATCGGCGTCATCAATGCACATCTGCGGATCGCCGTTCTCGTCAATCACAAAGATCGTATAGCCCTCGGAAAAAAGTTCTTTCGCCTGGTCTTTGCACATCGGAATTAGACCCTCCGGGTCAACACAGCCCGCTTCAGCCAGCGCTTCGGTGGGCAGAGCACCATCAGGCATGGGGTATTCATCGAGCTTCGGTGGGTGCTCGTTCGCTTCACGTAGCTGTTCCAGGCGTTCCAGGGAATACTCACGATGCCCCACGAAATCAAGCCCTTGTATAACGCAGACCTCTAACAGTGCACCTTCCATCAGCGTTTTTGCGGATCTGTGCATCTCGGAATTTTGTATCGAGAACTGCCCTCCATCAAGCAGGGCATTGGTTGTGGCGTCGTAAACTGTGTAATCATATCCGGCGTCGGTGATTTGAAGATGAACAAAGGCTTTATCTTCCACAAGATAGAGTGCTTCAGCCGGTCCGGGAGGAAGGATATGATTCCACTGCCGATTCATGGCGCGGGCCTGCTCCAACGTTATGGTGCCTTCTCGCAGCTCACGCAGGAGCTTTTCGCAGACTGCCGTAGGCCCGGAAAACATGAGACCCTCGTCAACCTCACCGGTCGGGGTGAAGGATGTGATGTAGCTGACGTTTGGATCGAGTTCCGAGGTGTGGAGCTCGTAGGTCATGCTGTTTTCCCAGAGCTTTTTCAGGGCTTCTATCTGCTGATATAGAACTTTCGGTGTTGGATAGCCAGATTGTTCCGCAAAATCGTCCAGGACTGCCTTTGCGTTTCTAAGTCCGCTGCTTCGCAACAGCTCGGCATATTCCTGCGCAAACTGCTCTTTCGTGTCTGGAAAGGGTGGAGTAATCAATCCAGCTCGATACAGCTCTTCCGCATGATCGCAGAGGGCGTTTGCATAGGCGAGATAAGGGTCTTTTGCGACAACAGCGGTATCCACGGCAACCGGCTTTTCCAGGGCTTCCGCTTGCGGCTGCACGGGGGAAGTTTCGGCGGGCTCCGCCTCTTTGGTGGGGGCATCCTTCGCTTCGTCCTCTTCTGAACGCTCCTGGCTGATGCCACGCTCCTTGCAGAGCTCGGCATAGTTGCGATCCACGTCGGAGATTATCACGGAGGAGGTCTGCCGGATCGTGTCCAGGCTGGCCTTCAGTTCCTTGAGCTCCTTGTCCTTGGACCATGCGGCGATGTAGCCAAAGCTATTCTCGGCGGTCTCAATGCCGAAATACTGGCAGACGGTGTAGGCAATGCTTTCGGCCTCGACCTCCTCGGTACGGCGGTCCTTGACGATAGGGGGCTTTCCACCTTCATCCCGTGCCGCGGCTTGCAGACGGTCATATTCGTGCAGCTTGGAGTGTCCGATCTCATGGACTATCGCCGCGACAGTCTGGACCTGGCTCATGCCGGGACGAATTGCAATCCGATGTTTCTCTGCGCTGAAATAGCCGTCCATTGTGGCGACCATGCTCTCAAACTCGATAGGGACCGACGAGGATCGTCGCAAGGCCTCAATAAACGCCTCATAATGCTCCACGTCGCCGGTCAGCGTCTGCGCCAACTGCGGCAGAGGCTTTCCGTCCGTCTGAGAGACGTCAAAGACGGAAACCGGCTTGAACATTGGGATTTTAACGGACTTTTCTTCGGTGAGGGGTTTCCCGTCGCCGTCCAGGACAGGAGCCTGCGTGACCGGGTCCAGAACGGCCTGTTTGACCTTTTTCATAATCGGCGTCGGAGCGAGGATCTGGATGCCCTTTTCGCCCCGCTTAACGTGGCGCTCAAACTTATCGCGCCAGGCGTTGAAGCCTGCTACATAGGTTGCGTCGGGTTTCTGCATGTAGATCAGCAAGGTGTTGTTGACGGAATACTTGTGGAAACGGCTCATGGTTTGCAGATAGCTGCTGTAATGCTCGCTCTCAAACATTTCCCGGATACCGGTTTCGATCCGGTCAGTGATTTCTTTGATCCGTTCCTGATTTGAAGTTTTATTTTCCGGCATAATTACCTCCTATGATAACAGTCGGATTTCTCTTGTTTTTTCACAGGTTTTTGCATCTATTGGCCTCGACCGCCAGGCGGCCGGCGACCGTCCTTCAAGGCACGTTCCCGGTCGGCAGCTTTCCGTTCCTCACAGTATTATTCACGGTGTCCGCCCTCCACGCTTATTGATGAATTCGATCCGATAATCCGTCGTCGTACCGTCGTCGGCAAGAATGGCCCAGCAATCGTAGGTCTTTCCGGAGGTTTTGGATTTGCAGCCGGTGAGCTTTGCTTTGCCGTTCTCCAGGAGCATTTTCGCGATCTCGGGCGTAAAGGTCTTGTCCTTTGCGCTGAAGAAGCGACTCTGCTTCCACATCGCAAAGCCACAGCCGCGATCCTCGCAAACGTAACCCTTGCTGTTCTCAATCACGTTTTTCCGACAGCGGGGACAGCATCCAACGATGGCCTGCTCCGGTTTCGGAAAGAGCATATTCGCGCCGGGCGGCATCGTATAGCCGCTGATGATTTCCGAGATCATTTCAACGATCCCGTTGATAAACCTTCCGGGGTCTACATCGCCTTGCTCGACCTGCTTCAAACGCTGCTCCCACTCTGCCGTCAGAAGCGGGGACTGTAAATCCTCAGGAAGCACGGTAATGACCGCCTTGCCGGAGCCAGATGGCACAAGCGTGGTCTTCTTTTTGGCCTTCTTGCGGTCGATGTAGCCGCAGGCGACCAGCTTCTCGATGATCCCGGCACGGGTCGCCGGAGTTCCGAGGCCCTTACGTTCGGCGTCATCCGGGGTCTCTTTCGCTCCGGCTGTTTCCATGCTGGAAAGCAGGGTATCTTCGGTGTAAGGCTTGGGCGGGCTGGTCTTGCCCTGCTTGACGGTCGCTGCATTGACGGGCAACTCCTGGCCTTCGGCAAAGGCTGGCAGTTCCTTGTCCGCTTCCTTTTCCTCGGTGTCCGGTTCCTTGTCCTTGGGCAGTTCGTAACGCCTCCAGCCGAGGGCGGTCACGGTCTTACCCTTCGCGGTGAAAACTGTATCGGCGCATCGGAATGTGGCCTCGGTTTCTTCGTAGCGGTAAGCCACCGAGACCGCGCGGAGGACTGCGCGGGCAAGGAGCTTGAGAATCTCCCGTTCTCCACCTGGCAGCTCCTCGGCAGCCTTCGGGGTGGCGTTTTTGGTCGGGATGATCGCGTGGTGATCGGAGACCTTTTTGCTGTTGCAGACCTGGGCGGCGAGGATCTCCGCGACTGCATTCTCGCCGAGCAGGACGGCGGAGACGGCGGCAACGGTCGGCACAGAGTCCGCCATGTCGTCAGATAGATAGCGGCTGTCGGTTCGGGGATATGTACAGAGCTTTTTCTCGTACAAGCTCTGCGTATAGTCCAGAGTCTGCTGGGCAGTGTAGCCCAGGGCTCTGTTGGCATCGCGCTGCAGCGTGGTCAGATCGTAGAGCGCCGGAGCTTTTTCGGACTTCTGCTTTCTCGATACGGCTTGCACTGTTGCGGGACTACGACAGGCGTCAGCCAGCGCCAGGGCCTTGGCCCGGTCGCTGAATCGTTCCGTGCTTGCCGTAAAGCCGCCGAGGTCGAGATTGACCGTCCAGAAGGGCGTAGGGACGAAAGCGCTGATGTCCGCTTCCCGCCGCACCAGGAGAGCCAAGGTAGGGCTCATCACCCGCCCTACATTCAGCTTGCTGTTGTACAAAAGTGAGAAGAACCGACTGCCGTTGATTCCAACAAGCCAGTCGGCTTCTGCGCGGCACAGGGCCGCTTGATACAAGCCGTCCTTCTCAGCACCGGGGAGCAGATGCTGAAAGCCATCCCGGATAGCGCTGTCTTCCATGCTGGAGATCCAGAGGCGTTTCGTGGGCTTTGTGCAGCCCGCCAGATGATAGACGGAGCGAAAGATCAGTTCTCCCTCGCGCCCGGCGTCGCAGGCGTTGATAACTTCCTCGATTTTGGAATCGTTCAGCAGCTTTCGCAGAAGGTTGAACTGCTGCTGGGTGTCCTTCTGCACAACAAAGCGAAATGCAGTCGGGATGATGGGGAGGTCATCGAGCCGCCACGTCTTATACTTGGGGTCGTATTCCTGCGGCTGCGCCGGCTCTGCCAGATGACCGAAGCACCAAGATACGAGATACTCGGTTCCCGCCAGATAACCGTTCTCTCTGGAGGTTACGCCGAGAGCCGCCGCGATGCTCTGAGCAACGGAGGGCTTTTCAGCAATAACAAGTTTCATGCGACAGCCTCCTATTCTTTGTCATCATCGTCTGCGTCATTTTCGTCTTCGTCCGGCTCGATTTCCAGCTCTTCGTCATCGTCGTCATCGTCGTCATCGTATTCCGGCAGCTTCGGGCTTGCTTTGGCGGCCTTTCTGCGGCGAAGGATCAGAACAACGGCGGCAGCGACGGCGATCAGCACGATGGCCCCGAGTGACAGATACGCCTTCAGCTTGGGAGGTTCGTCCTCAGGTTTCTCGTTGCCAGGATCACCGGGCTGCGTTTCGGGGTCCGGCGTAGGGTCGGGGTCCGGCGTGGGATCGGTCTGCTTCGCAGGCATTGGAGTCTCGTTGCCACTCTGCTCAATCTGCGTGATGGCAGATAGGTCTGCGGCATCAACCTGGTTTAGGAAGTAGACGTTTTCGGTGTCACCGGTCCGGTCTATGATGATGTAAAAGTAATGACCGTCGCGGGTCTCAACGGTCAAAAACTGCTTGGACAGGGTGTTTCCATCGGCGTCCATGCCGACGTACTCAAAATCGTCAATCAGCGTGAGCTGGCCGTCCGGGGTGAAGCGGAACCGACTGCGGGGCGTGTCTTTCGGTTCTGAGGCTTCTACTGGCTCCGCAGCTTCTACAGGCTCTGCGGGCTCCGTGACAGGCGATGTTTCCGGCTCTGTTACCTCGGGCACCTGCTCCATTGGTGCTTCCGTGACGGGTGCCTGCGTCTCCGGCGGAACGGGATCGCTGTGTCCGGTGGTTGATATTACGGGCGGTTCTTCTTCCACCGGCGTCACAATCTCAGGCTTGGACGTTTCGGTTTGCTCCGGGTTGGCAAAGGCCGGGATGGTCAGCGCGGTGATGCAGAGCGCCAAGGCCAGCAGTCCGGTCAGCATCCGCATAGTATGTTTACGCATCGTTGTTTACCTCCTGATTGTTTTGTGTTTGGCAAGCGGGCGGGATAGGATTGTCCCGAATCTGCTGCATCATTACCGCGAGCTCTTCCAGGGATAGACCCTGTTCGCGGACAAGCCCAACGATTTCCAAGTTCTCCTGGGCTTGTAGTTCCTTTTTCAGCTCGCGGTTCTTTTCTTGCAGCGTGGCAATTTTACGTTCGAATTTTTCTATTTCTGCTCGCAGGCGCTTGATTCGTTGATTCATGCTTCAGCTACCTCCTGGTCAGAACGGAAGCTCGTTTTTGACAGAAATGGACATGCGTTCATAAGGATCCTCCTTATTATTTATGGGTCTGGAATATGGCCGTAACCGTATAGATGCTCGGTCCAATAGGAGCTTGAGAGATCCGCAAAGCTGATCGGATCTCCACAATGGATCATCATACGATGGCCGTTTTCGGGGTTGACGCCGACGTAAATGCCGACGTGTGTGCAAGGGGGCTGAGGATTTGCGGAATAGGTGTTCTCAAAAAAGACGAGATCACCGGGGTGCGGCGTCGATGTCGGCGTACAATAAACATACAAGCCGTAAGCTCCGCGTCTGCCAATGTTGCCCCAGTAAGGTTCTCCATTTACGATGGTGTGATTTATTACCCACGAGACAAAGCCGGAGCAATCAAAGGATGTAGAAGGTGTGCTGCCTCCCCAGACATAGGGATACCCCAGGTACTTTCGCGCCTCGATCATCATTGCAGAGAAAACCGCATCTTCGAGTGCCTCCGTGGGAATCGCATAGTCCATGTAGGCCCCCTCTCCATACTGCCCGATATAAGCAGAGTCCGGAAACAGATCCTCCCGGTTGCCGAGACAAGCCATATACGTGGAATAGGTCTCCAACTGCTCCTGAGAGAAGATATAAACAGGGATATGTGAGAGATTGAAGTTTTTGAGCGTAACGGTGCAGATTTTGTAGGTGCTTGTATTAGAACTGCTGTCTGCTGTGTCGTCCCGCGACTGCGGCTGCGGCGTGGGACTGGGTGGACGCGGAGATGGTGGATTTGTTGGCGTGGGGTCAGTCGGATCAGGAGTGGACTCATGCACTTCCTCTACAACAGTTTCCGTCAGGGTGTACTGCATGGAAAACCAGCTTTCCAGCGTCGGCGTTACCTCCTCCAGTGTCCAAGCGCCGGGATATGCCGCGCAAAGCATGGAGATCAGGACGTAGGGATCATGCTCGATGCTGTCTAACTCAAAGTGATACTCATCGTAGTCATGCTGATCCTCATAATTGTTCAGCCTCTGCTGGAGACCAGCTTCCATCTCGCAATAAGCAGCCTCCGCTGCAAGCATCGCATCGTCCTCAGCTTGATACGTCATGCTCTCGATAATTCCGGTGCTGCCGCCCATTACCATGCCGCAGGACGGAAGAAGGATGATCGGAAGCAAAACGATGCAAGCGACCAGCGCGACCACGCCGAACAGCTTCTTCTTCAAATAATGCACAAACTCTTTACCCTTTTTTGCAAGTATGGAGCTTCGTCGAGCAAAGCCGGTTCCGGGCCGAGTTGACTTTGAAGCCAAGTTCGGTCCGGGTACATTTACGGAACGTCCGTGTATCGCTGCGGCGTATTTCTTTTGAATATTCTTTTTCTGAATTCGCTTGGAGATTTGATTGGTCGATCCGGGAAATGCAGAATTTTCAGACGTCTGCGCTGGCGCGTTCAATTTTGCGCTCGCGTTTCGGAGTTTGCGACGTTGATGAAGTTTATTTGATCCGCTGACGGCGTGATACACCGCGCTCCTGGCAGATGTTTCCGCTACACGGAGGCTCTCCCTGCTTGGGTCCACACTGTCACCGCCTCCTGGCGTCGTGCGGTCAGCAAGCTGAAACGCACTACTTGCTGCCTGTTTCACGGGGCTTCTATTTGCCTCATGGAAACGCAGACGGTTCGTTGTTTGCCCAGTACGGGCGTTAAAGTAGAGCCGTTTCCTCGGGGCGGAAGCTGTCGCGTTTTCCTTTGATGGAATCGTCGTGCTCCCTATGTCGGTTGCCTGCCGCAGACCTTGATCCGACTGTAAATCAGCCGTATGGTGAGTCTGCGGTACGGATTTCAGTCCTTTCAGCGTTGCTTGCTCCTCGGTGCGAAGACCTCCCCCGGTTGTGTCGGCCTTCATCCCAGAGCTTGTTTCCGTTGAAAACTTCCCAAGGTGATTTCTCTGCTTCGGAGTAGTTGATTCAGTTTCCCGATTAAGTTTCAGACCTACGCCGCCCTGTGACTTGACCGGTTTGCTCATTCTGAAATCACCTCTTGAGGCTTAGTGGTCATGAGCTGATACAGCTTACTGTCCTTCGGAAAGCGATCCTTGAAGGGAATGATGG
Source organism: uncultured Eubacteriales bacterium (assembly GCA_900315595.1). GTDB lineage: Bacteria > Bacillota > Clostridia > Oscillospirales > Oscillospiraceae > JAFRPC01. The sequence goes on from OMZQ01000011.1 coordinate 28,709, forward strand.
TATTACCAAAGAAGATCAAACCAGAACCGGGGGGTGCTTGTGTAACAAAGGAGAGCTGCTGTTCCGAAATGTGGAGCCGAGGCGCGAGGATCCGCTGGTCGCCGTCGCCTTGGTTCAGCATCAAAATGAAATCGGATATATCCAAGATGTTTTCTATCTCCTTGGATCGAAGTAGGTCTTTGACGTTTTGCGTCAAGCCAGTCGGGATACCGCCCCATTTGCGGTAGCGTTTCCATGTCTCCACGGAATAAGCTGCCGTCTGCTCTTCTTTCAGCAGCAGATGGAATTCGTCAAGGTAAACGCGAGTGTATCTGTGAGCCTTGCGATTTTGTGTGAGCCGGTTCCAGATCTGATCCGTGACAATATGCATGCCGAGCTTCTTTAACTGTTTTCCGAGGTCCTTGATGTCGTAGCTGACGATTCGGTTTGCTACGTCCACGTTGGTTTGATGATTAAACACATTCAGACTGCCGTGAACGTAAATCTCGAGCGCAGTGGCAATGTAGCGAGATTCCTTATCCCCCTGTCGAAGAAGAGCGTCGTAGAGGTCCTCCAGAATCGGCATGTTCTCCGGGCGGGGATCATGGAGATATTTTGTGTATATTTCCGCAACGCAGCGGTCGATGATGGATCGCTCTGTCGGACTAAGCCCTTCGTTTCTCCCGATAATCAGCTCGCACAGACCGAGAATGAACTCCGTTTTCAGAACAAGAGGCTGATCGTCGTCCGAATAATCCAGGTTAATATCCAGCGGGTTGATATGGTGCTTCGAGTTTGCGGAGACCTTAATAACCTGGCCGCCGAAATAGTTGACCACCGGGCCATATTCGCCTTCAGGGTCACAGATGATAACATCATCCTCGGGACAGCACAAAATTACGGAAACGATTTCCCGCTTGCCCGCGAAGGATTTGCCGGAGCCGGGAGTGCCGAGGATTAAACCGTTCGGATTACCGAGTCGTTTGCGGTCCGCCATGATGAGGTTGTAGCTCATTGCGTTTACGCCGTAATACAGGGCTTCCGGTCCGGTCTGGAAAAGCTCTTGCGTGGTGAAGGGAACGAATATGGCCGTGCTTGCCGTGGTCAAGCCGCGCTGAATAGGAACCTGATTTTGCGCGAGCGGCAGGCAGCTTACAAGCCCCTGCTCCTGCTGAAAGTCCAGCGGTGTCAGAGCACAGTTGTAACGCTGGGCGACGCTGGAAGCGTGAAAAACGGCCTCCTTAAGCTTTCGCTTGCTATCAGCAACATTGAGCATCAGGATTGTCACCAGGAACATATGCTCGTTGTGCTTTTGCAGGTCCTGCAGCAGGGCCTTCGCTTCGGCGGAGTAAGTAGCCAGATCAGAGGGAATGATGTCCATGTCGTAACCGGCGCGAACCGCCTTTTTCTGTTCATCGATCTTGGATTTGTCCAGATCCGTGATCTTACGCTTCACCTGCTTGATCGCTTTCGCTTGGTCGATGGACTGAATGTGCATAGTCATAACAAGGTTGTTTTGAATATCCAGGAAATCCTTGAGAATTCGGTCCTCCAGCTCCGGGGCCAAAATTTGCAGGAAGGAGACCTGACAGTATTTCTGCCCCATGCGGAACAGTCGCCCGTTTTTGAACTCGAAGGAACTGGGGACGATGAAGTCCTTGGTGTTGAGGCCCGAAAGGGGCAGCCAGTCCCAAGCAAAGCGAAACGGTTGGGCATCCATGTGCAGGATATCGTGTAGTAAGGCAAGGAATGCCGTCCCGTCCAGCCCGTCAGCAAATACTCCCATCTGTTTATAGTTGTTGATAAGCTCTATCTCAATGGCGTCCAAACGTGACACGGCTTCCTTCTCGACCGTTTCCTCAATCGAGAAGGAAAGATACTTAGCGCGGCTGATGCCGTTGTTTCCCCTTGCGCTCTGCGTCCGAAGAATCTCAGAAAATTCTCCGCGGGCGTCGTCGAAACCATCTCCTGCAGCGGGCAGGTCCAGCGTAGCGGCGACCCGTTCCGCAGAAGTCGTGAGATCGACGAATACGAACTGAAAACGGATGGAAGGGTCGAAGTAATTGAGAAACTTACACCACCGCCCAAAAATGATTTCCTTGTCCTTGTCCGTGGCGAGCTGGTAGGTGATGTCCTCGAAACGAATTGTTTTCGCCCAGGTCGTGTCCGTAAGCTGGCAGACGCCGCTGGACAGCATTCTCTTATAAGGAATGGTGTCCTGGGCAGAAATGCCCTTTTTATCGCCTCTTTTGGCCTTGGCGATTGCTGCCTCGATCTGTCTGCGTTCGGTTCCTGTCAGCTTTCTCTGCGTCTTTTCCACGAACTGCTTCTGTTTTTCTCTCTTTTTGAACAATCTGTTTCACCTCCTGTTCAAAGCGTTCCTGCCGCTGGATAGCGGCATAAAAGTTTTCCGTGCGATAAGGCCGCGCCTTTGGCCGGAGGATGCTGCTGCGGACGATGTTCCGCAGCATAACCTCCAGCGGCTGCCCGTTTTTTTCGTAAAGCCCAAACAGCATTGCGGGAAGCAGCACCAGCGTCATCAGCGTGAGCGCTACAGTGGATCCCAGCGGGCCTCTGGTCAAAAAAAACAACGGGATGCCAACTAACGCCCCGACGCCAAAGCAGACAAGCTGCCGCTTCGTCAGATTGAAGAAGACCTTGCTCTTAACTCGGGTAAGATCTTTCGGTACGTCAACGTAGGCCATGTTTCCTCCTTAATGTGCGTTGAAAATGCTCTTTGCTATGCTGTCTGTCTTAAACATCATAAAGCAAACAAGAACGGTGTACCCGAGGACCTGCCACAGTCCGATTTTGATGGACGTTGCACTGCTAATATCGATTGTTCCTTGCACCAACAAATCATAGATTGCAACGCAAACAATGATTAAAAAAGCGCGGAAAGCGAGCGCAAATATCTGGCGGATATAGTTTTCGCCAATATTGCCCCACTTATTGTTTGTGAGCGTTGCCATCGGGATGGGGGCCATCGAGGTCACAAGGTATATCTCAAACATTCGCCCGTAGATGATGATAAACACCACGATGGAAACAACGTTTGAGCAAAGCGAGATGACTAAAGATTGCAGCCATAAACCTAATACCTCGGACAACTCAAACATCGTCAGCGAGACGGCGATATAGTCCAATTTTATGTCGGTCAGGTGCTCAGAGGAAACGTAGCCTGTGGCGTCTGTTACGATACTCTGCACGGCCCTGAATATCCCCATTACAATATTCCAGCAGTTTGCAACAAGCAGAATTGACGCCGTGGTTTTCAGGATCCATTTGAAAAAAATCCAGGTGTCGATTTCGGCCATGTTGTTGCGTTCGGTGACCAGGTTTATCAGCTCGAGGGTCATAACCACAGCAAGGATCAATCCGGCCAGCGGAAGAATGACGGTATCAGAAAGGCCCTTGATCATTTCAAAAACGCTTTCGTTCCAGCGCTCCGGTGTTTTTCCAATTTGCGATGAAATCTCTGTGAGCTGAGAGTTTGTTGCGTCGAATGTTCCGGCAAGATTGCTGATCGTTCCTTGGATAAGCAGTTCTCGAAGCCAATCTTTGATTGCGTCTACGACCAGCGAATGAACGACTAACGGTTTAGCGAGCATGAAACCCCTCCTCTCGGTTAGGATTATTCGTAATCGTCAGAAAAGGGTTTTGAGCTCCGGAATCAGCAGAAGGGCGATCATCGCGATGCCGACGCCTGCCATGAGCTGCTTGATGCCCTGCGATTTAGCTCCGGGATTGTCATTGCCGTAGCCCTCCAACAGATTAACCACACCCCAGACGGCAAGGCCGCCGCCAAGGAGTGTTACGATAGAAACAAGAACGTCGATTGCAGTGTAAAAGAATTCCATATAGTACCTCCAATAGATTTGATTATGTTGGTTTATTCGTCTTCGTCCGCTTCCTCAGAAAGATCGACCTCAACGACCTCATAGGTATCTTTCTTACGGAGCTTTAATTGCGGCTTCAGGAACGCCTCCAGATGAAAGGCGTTCTTTGGGTCGGCGTCCGCCGTCTCCGAATAAAGGGGATGTTTGGTAATGTCATATTTGTCAGAGAAGAAGGGTCGGACGCCGCGCACCTGGACGATACACTTGCCGCCGTCCATGACGGCAAGCTCGTCGCGGCTCATCAGCGCATGTCCGGCCTTTTGGTAATTGAGACTGTAGCTCCTGCTCTGGCCTCGGCTCTCACCTGTGGTGTAGGTGTCAATGGTCTCTTGTCCCAGGTCCTTGGACAGGTTCTCACGGGTGGTCTGCTCCTTGCCGCCCAGGAAAATTTCCGTGTCCATGTTGCCGATGATGGTGTCCGCGGCTTCCTTATAGGTCGTTTTGATCTGCGACGCTGTTTGATAGATCAGTGCGCAGGAGATTTCCCGGCTGCGGATGGTGGCGACCAACTGCTCCAGCTTTGGGATCTGCCCGATGTTTGCCGCCTCATCGATGAGGCAGCGAACATGGACCGGCAGACGCCCGCCATACTGATCGTCGGCCTTTTCGCAAAGCAAATTGAATAACTGAGTGTAACAGATGGCTAAGAGAAAGTTGAAGGTGTCGTCCGTGTCACTCATCATCAGAAACAGCGCTGTTTTCTGATCACCCAGGGTGTCCAGTCCCAGCTCGTCGTAGGCAGTGATGTCACGCACCTCTTGAATATCGAACGGGGACAGGCGGGATGCGCAGGAGATCAAGATGCTCTTGGCCGTAGCTCCGGCGGCCTGCTTATACTTTTTGTATTGCCTAACTGCAAAATGCCTGGGGTTCTTCTGCTCCAGCTCCTGGAACAGAATGTCCACGGGATCGACCGCTTCATCATCGTCCTCATGGACCTGCATGGAATCCAGCAGGTCAATCAACGTTCCGAAGTTTTGTTCTTCCTTCGGGGCCTCGTAGTAGAGATATGCAATCAGCGCGGTGTAGAGCAAGCGCTCAGCCTTCGTCCAGAATTCATCGCCTCCGGTTTTGGTTTTGTCCGTCGTGTTGGCGATCAGCACTGTCACCAGCTTCAAAATATCCTTTTCTGAATGAATGTAAGCAAACGGATTGTAGTGCATGGACTTTTTGAAGTTGATCGTGTTGAAGAACTTGATCCGATACCTGCGCCGCCGCAGCAACTCACCGCACTCCACAATAACTGAGCCCTTGGGGTCTGTGACCACAAAGGAGGTCGGGTACTTCGATGATGTACATTGCATGAGGTTTGGTTTCAGAAAAAAGCGGGTTTTACCGGAGCCGGAACCGCCAAACACTAAAATGTTTTTATTCCGTGCGTATTTGGGGCGTTTTGGCCGGTTGTTCATAGTAAGGCGTTCTGTTGCTGACAAAATGAGGTTGCTTTGCGGGTCTGGGTCAATGAAGGGCTTTATGTCCGCCCGGGTTCCCCAGCGGGCGGAGCCGTGTTCCTCTCCTTTGCGGAACTTTTTGGCGTTCTTTCGTTTAACATAGGCAACAAGCCAAAGACCGGAACCAACCGCGAGACCTACAAGAAGATCCGTAGGATGGAAGCTCGGTGCCCAGCTTTGCAGGGCAAGGTCGAAGCCCTCAGAAAGATGGAGCAGACACGGCTCCGGGGAGAGGCGGGCCGCCTGAGATAGCTTAGTTGCGGCGAGGCCGAAGAAGGGGTACGGGATTGTCAGGATTAGCTTGCGGGCAAGATCATTCATGACAGAACCGGCTCCTTGTGGCGTTCCGCGGTCGGGGTTGGATTCTTGAGGCCTGCCTGGATATCACTCAGTTTTTTGCGAACAGACTGCCTTTTGGAAGCCCTGCGCATCTTATTCATGGTGTACTCCTGAACGCAGGCGGTCATGGCGGCCGCGTCCGGCGCTTTGAAAAAAACCAGGAACTTATTCTCGCCCTTGACCTTATAAGGAGCAAAGTCGATTCCGTATTTCCTGGCAATGCGGCTGAAATCCCGGAAGCTGCTGTCGTGGAGCTCAATCGAGGTCATGCCTTTATCTTTCTCGGCAAGCTCTTTCACGGTCATTTTCCCGTGCCGCCGCAAAAGCGCCGTTTGCTTCTGCTCCTTCTTAATTGTATTCTTCCTGCGGTATTCCGCGGGAGCGTTCGCAGTTTTCTCGGCAATCGACAAAGCTTTTGCCAGTATACGCGGCGTTAGCTTTGCAGCGCCTTTCACGACGATCACCAACTGACGACCAATTTCTTGTTCTACTTCTTGCATGGGATTACTCCTTTCGTTCGCAGTAAACGATATAGCGGTACTTTCCGCCGCTGCCGTAGGGATGACAGGTGCAAAGCGTCAGGAGGTCGCGGCCCTCCTGGATCAGGAGCTCCTCGGCCTGCCAGGGCTGTATAATTTTGATCTCTACGACCCGATATTTCAACACCTCCCACAGATTCGTGAGCTGGATTTCGTCGCCCACCTCCAAAAGCTCGATGTGCCGGAAGTGAAGGGCTCCTTGCCAGCCGCGGTGTCCGGCCAGTACGCAGTTGGTATTGACCCCGCCGATGGGCATGGAGCTGATGGAAAGCTGTGCAGCGCCGCGGGCGAGATGCTCCATCGTAGCCCCTAAGTAGACAGGCTCCTCGAAATCCATTTTCGGGATCGTGAGAACGCCCACCGGGGCATCCGAAGTAAGACCATAGTCTGACAGGTCAAGGACGGCTGCGGTATAGGCCCAGGGATCGGTAAGGCCTGCCTGGTGATCCGCATAGATTTGATCGTTGTAAGCCTGCATGGCGGCTAACAGCTCCGAATAGACGGTTCCATTCGTGCCGTCATTGTTTTCTTGGGATAACGGCATCACAGGCGCTTCGTACGATCCGTGATTGTGATCATGCCGGGAAGCGGCTTCCGCACGTTCTTCATAAAAGGCTTCGATTTCGGAGGCTGCCTGCTCCTTTTGTTCGATCCGGTTGATCGTTGGTGTCAAGGCGATCCACAGGCCGATCAGGGCTAATATCACGGCCAGGGAGATCAAAACCTCAAGCTGCGCATTACGCTTCCGCATTCTCCTCCTCCTCCTTTTTCTTGCGTTTTCGCAGAATAACAAGCACGGCTATAACGCTCAAAAAGACGCCTCCGCCGATCAGAAGTCCTGTAACATACTGTGCCTCCCAGGTCGATTTCGCCGGCTTTGCCTCCGCCTTCGTCTGCTCGATGATATCAGCTGCCTGCTCATAAGGAATGCGGCTGCCTCGCACCAGCAGCCGATGAGAGTTGACGCCGAAAGGGGTGCACGTAACAAGGGTGCAGAGATCTTCGCCGCTGACCGGCTCTAAAAGGGCCGCCTCATGTGGTAGCACAGTGTTGATTTCCACGACCTGATATGCCAGTGTCTCGCCCAACACCCGAAGGAGAAAAACGTCTCCGGCTGTTAGCTGATCAATGTCGCTGAACAGCTTTTTTCCGGCAACACCGCTGTGTCCGGTTAGTACGGCATGCGTGCCAATACCGCCAACAGGAAGGCTGGAGCCGATCAAATGCCCGACGCCTTCCTCCAGGACAGTCTCGCCCGTGCCATGATAAATAGGCAGGTTGACGCCGATTTGGTCGATCACAATGTAGCCCATGATTCCGGAACCGGACAGATTAAGCAGATCATCATAGTTGAGAGAGGCGGCTGCTACGCCCTTGCTGTTAAACTGAATCGGTGCAAGGGAGGCATTGTAGGCGTCGGCGGCAGCCTTGGCTTCCCGGAGCTTCGCGTCGTCCAGCTCCCGCAGTTCCTCCTCATACTCCGTGCGCACCGTGGACTGGTACTTGTCATTGACGTAGTTGGAGATCATGGGGTAAAGCGCGACTGCAAGGGCCGCAAGAACGAGCAGAACGGCCAGAAGGATAATGACAATTCTTTTCATAGGGCCTCCGATGGGGCGGCCCCGAAGGGCCGCCCGGTATGGTGGTGGGAGATGATTACTTGTTGTCTTCGGGCTTGCGCTTCCGGAAGGCGAGGAACACGAGGCTGAAGGCGGCAGCAAGGAAGGCAGCGCCGATCACGCCGTACATCCAGTTACCGCGGTCGCCTGTGGAGGGCAGATCCGGGCCGCGGGTGTTGATAACGGTCAGAGGGACAATGGCGTTGACGCTGCCGTTGTCGGCCTTCATGTTGACGGCCTTTCCGTCCACGGTGGCAGAGGCGGTCAGGAGAACGTGAGCCAGTTCCTTGTACCCGTCAAAGGTGCGGTAACGGGAATCGTTCTGCACCAGCCCGAGCACGTCAGTACCATAGATCCCGCAGGGGCGGTTGGCGTCATCGGCGGCGGTGATCACCACGGTGATGTTGTCCCGCAGCTTGGTGTAGCCGTTGTCGGTCCGGGTCTCGGTCAGAACATAGGTGTCGTCCTCCACGCCCTTGATGATCAGGATGCCGGTGGAGCTGTTGGGAACGAAAGTCGTGCCGTCCGCCTCGTTGGCAACGTGGCCGGTGACGTAGTACAGGCCGTCGCCGTCCTGGCGGGCAACCAGCCAGTAGTTGTCGGCGGAGTTCCGGGCCTTAAAGTTGACCTTAGAGAAGTTGCCGCGTCCGTCGCTGAATTCCTTGGTCAACTCCAGCTCGTAGGTGTATACGTGGGCGTCGTCCACCAGGGTGTCAAAATAGTTCATGTTGCTGCGCTTCCAAGTCAGAACCACAGTATTGGGGTTGCCATCGTCGCCGTAAACCACGTCGGCGTTCTGATTCAGGGTGGCAGAGTAAGTCACGCTGACATAGCACTTGGAGTAGCCCTTGTCGGTGGCGCCGGGGGCGGTGTAGACGGTGGTGGCAGTGTTGATCTCGTTCAGACCGGCTTCGTTCACGTCCACCTTCATGGTGGTCGCGCCGTTCTCGCCGGTGCCGTAGGTGACGGTAAACTTGGGCGCAGCGTCGGTGAGTTTCCAGTCGGTGATCTTGTCGGTCATGGCAGCATCCCGGAAGAAATGGATCTCCACGTCGTTGGGATTGTAGTGACCGTTCAGGAGCCCGGCGTTTTCGGCGGTCTCGTTGCCGTTGTATTCCAGGCCCTTGCTCAGGGTATCAAGCCAGCCCCAAACGGTCAGGGCAGTGGTCTTGGAGGTAATGGTGGGGAGCTTGTCGGTGATCAGATAGTCCAGCTTGTCGCCGGTGGAGGCAGTAGCGTTGTGCTCGTAGCCGTCGTCGATGGCGTCGGAGCCGTTGTTCTTGCCGGTATCGGCATTGTTCTCGCGGACGGTCTTCTCCAGGGTGGGGATGCCAGTCTCGTTCTTGGGGTAGAGGGTCACGTCGTACATCCACTCCTCGCCGCCGTTGTCAGCGTTGGTGCCGTTCACGGTGGTCATGGGCAGAGAGGCGAAGAAGGGATTGCAGGTAGAGACCACCATCTCGGGAACCTTGGTTTCCACGACCAGATAGAGGCCCAGGTCCAGGCCATCCGCAGAAGTGTGACCGTGCTCATCGGTCTCGGCGAACTTGGCAGCGTTCTGGGAGGCCATGTAGGTCTCAAGGGAATTCTTCACGTTTGTGGCGTTGGCGGCCAGAGCAGAAGCCAGGGCGTCGATCAGGGTGTCGGACTGGAAGAAGTGGTAACCGGCTTCGGCATAGGAGGCCACGACGGGATAGGCGTCAGCGTTGCTCAGGCCGAGGGCCGTGAGCAGGGCCGCGTCCTTGGCGTCGTCAAACTTGTAGAGGACCATGTCACGGTGAACGCCGTCAGCCTCGGTCTCGGAGTAGGTCACGATGTCGGCAACCTTGAGATAGCTGAACTCCACGCCCTTGATGGCGTAGCCGTAGGACTGCTGGCCGTTGCCAAGGTTGTTGACGGTTCCGTCGTCCATGGCGGCTTCCAGGGCAGCGTCCTTGACGCCGGTGGAGACGTAGGACTCCAGCATGGCGGCCACGGCGTCGTCGGTGTTGGCCATGGTCAGGTCGTACTTGTAGATGTCGATCTTGCCGGTTTTGGTGAAGTCGATGGTGGAGTCCGCGACAGTCGCCGCGCTGACGCCGATGGACAGAGAGAAGAGGATGGAGATGGCCATGATGGCCGCCAGGATACGCTTGATTTTCATGCTTTTAGTTCCTTTCTTTTATTTGGTTTGTGATATTAACGCTCAGGCGCGGGTTTGTGCGCCTTATGCGCGGGTGACGGTTTCGCGGCATGTTCTTTTTCGCCGGACAGTTCCTTCACCTTCGCGGTGTAGGCTGCCATGACGCCTTCATTGATCGCCGTGCGAGCCTCTGCTGTGACAGGATGAAACACGTCGGCGTACTCGGTTTCGCCTTCGCCGCGCTTGAAGGCCCGCTGGGGCATCTGAACGAACAGACCCTTTTCAGAGTCCATGACCCGAACTCCGTGGACGGCGAACGCGCCGCCGATTGTGACGCTGGCAAGCGCTTTCAGGTGAGAGTCTTCCTTGTCCATGAGCCGGTCGATCCGGACCGAAATGTCTTTGGAATAATCCATAGTGCTGTTCCTTCCTTCTTTTTTTGATGGATTGGGCGGATCAGAGTATAAAAAACGGAGCGTCCCTGCTCCGGTAGAATGAATTGTTTTTGGTTATCATCAGACGACCTCCGTCTTTGTTGCTTCGGTATCTTTATTCCTTGATTCTCCGCTTTTTTGTCAGAGCAAATAGAAGCACAGCGGCAAAACTGCCAAACAACGCAAACGCAATGAACAGTCCGCCGAAGCCGAGTCCGCCGGTCGCGGGCATCTGGAAAATCAGAGTATTGACAACGGTGAGCTCCACCTCCGCCTCTGTTTCGAGCGTGCCGTCAAAGGCCGGCCCCGGAAGAAGGTTATAGCCCTCGCGAGGTTCCACCTCGATCAGGCGGTAGCGGATTGCGCCGTCGTCCTCTGTTGTAATGCAGAGACCGGTGTATTCCGCCCAGCCGTTGGCGTCGGTGGTTAAGAGGCCATCGGTAACGGAAGCGTTGGTGCAGGTTCCGGGCTGCGCGGGATCATCCTCCGCCCGCGCCTGCACGGGGCTCCAGGTAACGCCATCGTCTAAGCTGTAATCCAGCCGGAACACAACGCCGGACAAGGCTTGCCCCTTCTCGTTCACCTTATGGATCCGGATGCTGCCCAGGCGCTCGTTTTCAAAGTGAACCTGGTTTTCAGCTGCGGCTACGGTGATGATCTGCGGGTTTTCAGAGCGGCAGATATAGCCCTCCGGGACGATCTCCGTTATACGCAGCTCTGTCCCAACGGGAATGTCGGGCGTCAGGAGCTTGCCATCCTGGTCGGTGGTATAAGTGCCTCTTGTCCACCAGCCGATGCCGTCCTCCTCATATTGTTCAACCTTGAACTGGATTCCTTCGACAACACCATCCGATGAGGTTTTGACGATTTCGACCGGAACGTCCACAGGCTTGTTTTTCACGGTAATGCTCATCAGCCCGCCTTTAGACAGGCCGGTGATGGAGATCTTGTGCAGTCGGCAGTCACCGTTTGCATCTTTTGTGAGCTGATCTCCGGAGTAAGTCTGGTCAAAAAGAGTCGTGTCATCCTTTGTAACGGTAATGCGGATGCTATCCGGCCAAACGTTATCTTTGCCGTGACGGGAAAGCACCTCAAGCAGCGTAAACGAGCCGTCGTGCAGATCCTCGAAGGTGTAAACAGGGTCACCACTGGCGTTAAAGCTTGCGTTGGTCGCATAGACGTTGCCGCTGGCATCAGAGGTACCGAACCAGACCTTATTCGTGACCCACTGGTAAAGCTTGAAGCAGTACCCTTCCACATCCCCGTCGTCCGAAGCCTTTCGGATCGTCATTGTGCCAGGCACATCCTCATTCACAGCAGTCAAAGCCTCAGGATCAGCGTCGTTTTCCATCTTATAGATGCCCTTGGGATTGGTGGAGTTGATCGGATTGGCGCTTGCATCGCCCCAATAGGCGCCTGCCGGCTTGCCCATCTGGGCGGTCTTGGTGCCGCCCTGGGTGATAAACATGAAAACAGCAGCAGTCTGACCCTGCGGAAGAATATAACCAGCAGCAGTCTTGACCTCGGTCACTTTAACGCAGCCGAGAGGGAATGTTGGACGATTAGTTGGACCATTGGGCTTGAAAAGTGGGTCTGACGAGTACCCGCTGGCAAAATGGGCGTCGTCGAATCTTACCGTACCATTGCTATCGGACTGGAAGTACCAAGTCCGCAGCAGCCTGTCTGGATTTGCCCAAGAAGATGCGAAGAATTCAACTTTGAAGACTGCACCGGAGATACGCTCGCTGGAAAGACCTGTTTTGGTAAGGGAGAGCGAATTGGGGTCAAAGGTAGGCTCATCTGAGACATTAATCACGTTCTGCCCGTCCTGGATCAGCAGACTGTGTACCGTTGTGTCCAGCAGATAACCGGACGGAGCCTTGAGCTCCTTGATGTAAACCTTGGTGCCAACGGCATAGGTTTTGGAGCTGGTTGCGCTGCCGTCCGCGCCGGTCTTTAGAGTTTCAGCAAGGTTGGCGCAGGCGGCGTCCGTATAAACTCCATACTCCGCATCCTTCAGCGTGTAAAGAGGATTGTCCGCAATGCATTCCAACGTATTCTGAGACGCATTAGAGGTTTTTTTCAGGGTTATGGCCTTTTCGGGGGCTACTGTCAGCTTGATCTGGAACTTATAGGGGTTTGCGGGGCTGCCAACAAAGAGCCACTGGTTCGCCGCGTAGGCGTCAGCGTTGCCGGAAGCCTTGCGGTCAATCGTGATCGTCTTTTCTCCGGTGAAAGAAGCCGTGGGATAAACGATGATCTTACCAGCCGAGATTTCGGCATGAACACCATCCGGAACCGTCAGAATCCAGTCGCTGCTGTTGGCGTTATTGCCAATCACACCGGCCTGGTCCGTAACAGTCTGGGCATAGTCGGGTCCTACGCCATCAAAGGCGAGCGTTTTGGTCTGCGTCACGCCGCTCGTGCTTGCCCCTTCCAACGCGATATTCTTCTCATGCGCCGCAATGGTATTCAGCAGGGCCGTTCGCTTTGTGTTAATCGCGGAAAGAGTAGTCGTATAGGAGCTGTTCGAGTAAAAGCTGAAACCGAGCGAATAGCTTTGAGTCGCGCTTGTTCTGCCGGCCATATACTCCCAGACCACGACCTGCGTAGCAATATAGTCGAGATGTCCGCCGTTTTTCCCAGCACCGTAAGTCACGGCGAGCAGAGCGCCGAGCTTCTGCGCAGCGGATTTCTGATTCCAGAGCGCTACGTTTTCCAGCGGTTGACTTTGGTAGTCTCCGGCAGTTGCAGGGACTCCGTATTGGAAGCAGTACGCCCACTGTCCTCCCGATTTCGGCGTAAAAGTGCCGTTTGCATATTGCAGCTCCGAAGACGAAGCACCCGGGAAATTACCGGATTTACCGCCTTGCTTGTAGAACACGTCCGGAAAAAAGGTTTTGTAGATGTGGATCAGAGCACGAGTTTCAAGGCTGAAGGAGTAAACCTTGTAATTCGGCCAAATGGCGTCCGGCGTCTCAGAATCATCCAGCCAGGGGATAATCGGAGTTTCGAGTTCCGGCTCCGGGTCCGGCTCTGCGGGAGTCTCCGTTGAGGCCTCCGTGATCGGCTCAGCCTCTGTGACAGGCTCAGATTCGGAAACCGGCTCAGTTTCGGAAACCGGCTCCGTTTCGGAAACCGGCTCCGTTTCGGTGACAGGCTCTGCGGCAGCCGTCTCTGTTTCGGCTGTCGCCTCTGCCGCCGTGGTCTCTGCGGCAGCAGCTCCGATTCTGCCGGACAGCGGAAATACGCTGATCAGCAGCACCAGGATCATCACCAAAGAGACCGCGCTTGTGATCAATTTGTTTTTCATTCTGTTTCCTCCGTATAATGATATTATTTGCGCCGCGAGCGCGGAGCAGACGATGTTAGGCCGCCCGATTACAGCATTCCGGCCGGGCGGCGACACCGGAAGACCGACTACAGAACCAGCATCACTGTCATATCGTTCTCCTGGAGAAACGAGGTAATCTCCATGATGGCGATTGCTTTTGCCGCATTGTAGGGGATACCGCAGTTACCAGCTCCCAGTAGCGGAAATGCAACGGTATCACAGCCGAGTTCCTTCGCCAGCTTTAGCGAAGCACGGTAGCAGCTCATCAATTGTGAAAACTTCTTTCTTCGGAACAGGCCATGGAACCAGTGCGGGGCGACGGCGTGAATGATGTACTTGCAGGGTAGGCCATACCCGTCTGTGATCTTGGCTTGCCCGACCGAACAGCAGCCCAGCGCAAGGCTGTCCCGCAGGAGCTCCGGCCCCGCGGCCTTCTGGATCGCGCCGTTGACGCCGCCCCCGCCCTTCAGCTTTTTGTTGGCCGCGTTCACAATAGCATCGCAGCGGATCTTCGTAATGTCGCCGGTGATGATTTGAAATGGCATATTGACCTCCTTGTAGTTGGTGTGTTATACGTTCATTCGCCATATTCCTCCAATCGAAAGAATAGGACCACCGGCTCCTTCGTTCCCGCCACCGGTGGACCTGGGGATACAAACCAAGGAGGCACGGTCGATGAGGCGGCCGTGCGGCACGAGGGATTTAAGGGGACACCAGAGCAATGCTGGCAACACCAGTTTGCATAGAAAAAGCACGGCCCGAAGGTCGTGCTTTCAATCGTATGTTTGGTTTATTGTACAGCTCCGCAGCGGGAGCAGACGTCGTAGGCAGGTTTGTCAACGACCCACTCGGATCGGTCGGAATAACCACCGTGGATATTGTCTTCTTCCGAAAGCTCTCCGTTGAGATAGAGCTCGCAGTAGTAGTCTGAATGAGCGCACCACTCATCATAGGAATAAAAGACTTTTCCGCAATAGCAGGTCAAAACATCCCGCCAGTGCCCCACTTCATCGTGATGAACCCAGTCATGACCAAGCGCGGCAATGGTCTCCTTCTTTCCGCAGACGGTGCAGGTCTTAACGCCCTCCTGCGTACAGGTCGGAGAGGTTTCCTGCCAGGAGTGCTTGCCGGTTGCTGCCACAGGTCGGGTCTCTGTCGCTCCGCAGGCGCAGCTTCTGGCTTCCTCGCCGGAGCTGGCACAGGTGGGAGCCTTCGTCTGCTTCCATGCGCCCCAGCTGTGCGTGTGAGGCGGTTCCGCAGGCTTGGATTCGGAGGGCTTCGGCTCAGAAGGCTTTGGCTCAGAGGGTTTCGTTTCGGAAGGTTTCGGCTGAGAGGGCTTCGGCTCGGAGGGCTTGGGTTCGGTAGGCTTGGATTCGGAGGGCTTCGGTTCCGCAGGCTTGGATTCGGAGGGCTTGGGCTCCGCAGGCTTGGGTTCAGAGGACTTCGGCTCCGTAGCCTTGGGCTCGGTGGGAGCTGTTGTCTCCGGCTCTATCTGAGTTTCGTCAGGAGCTTCCGTGGCCAGGGTGCTCTCTGTATCAGGCTCAGGCAGCTCCGTTGCGGGGACGTCGGTGATTTCCGTTGCGTCAGAGGGATTCACGGTGCTCTCCGCAGCCAGCGGTTCCGAGATCGTCGGAGCGCTGGCTTCCTGGGCCGTGGGGTTTTGGCAGCCGGGCAGGAGCATCGCCAGCAGGAGTGCGATCAGGGCAGGGATTAAGTTCTTACGCTTCATGGTAAATACCTCCTTCAAGGTCTTGGAACGGGTGGGGGCTTGTGATCTGCTTCAGCAGCTCAGCAATCGTCTGCAAAACTGCTATGACCGCAGCTCCAATGTAGGGGAATAACTTGAACAGCATGCCGATTCCGAATGCGAGGGCAGCGGTCTTATAATCGCCCAGGATCGCAGATGCGGCAGCACCGAGGGCAAACAAGAAGAAGATAATTGTAGCGGCCACACTTCCGAGCATCAGAACCAGCTTCTGGATAAAAGTGAGAAGGTGAAGGATTCCGCGCACGGGAAAGAACAGGATTTTGAAGAACATGCGGATGAGGGAACTCATTACTGTCGCCTCCTTTCTGGCTATATCTTAACATGCTTGACAGAAAAGCGCAAGGATGTCAGTCGGCATTAACCTTCTGCCAGAGTTTCTCGGTTATAGGACGTTGCTGTCGCATTAAACAGTGCCGCCAGCAGATAGGCCTTTATGTTCTTGACCTGCCCTTCAGCCTCGTCCAGATTGCGGAGGATCGTCTCAATGTCCTCGCAAGTGATCTTTGCCAGCCTGGTCTGAACGTAAGCGGTGTCATACTCGGCTTGGCCGATCCTGACAGTCGGCGCACGGTTCATGTTGATCTCGACCATGAGTTCTATCAGCTCCTCCGCTTGACGCAGCTCCCAGCGGTTCAGACGAAACGGCAGAACGGCGTAATCAATTTGTTTTTTAATCCTTTCTCTCTCACTACCTCCGTCCTTCGGTCTGTCCTGTGCTCCTCTTTGCGGGCAATCTTCCAAAGAAGGAGTGACTGACTGAGTATGACTGAAGTCAGTATAATTATTATCATTATAACTTGCGTCGGTTTTTCCGACCTCTGGAAGTCGGATATTCGGATTTCTTGAAGTCTGGTTTTCCGACTTCTGGAAGTCAGCGGCGTCAGACTTCTTGAAGTCTGGTTTTCCGACTTCTGAACCACGGCCTTTTTCTGTAATCTCGCGGGACGCAAACCGCTTGACGTAGATTTTTGTTGGCTTTCCCTGGCCCTGGCGTTTGCGGAAGATCAGGCCAAAGCCCTTGCTTTCATCCAGCTCGGCAACCAGTCTGATCGCCTTTTCGCGCCCACAGTTCAGATCCTCGGCTATTTCCTCCACAGTGTAGTAGATATACACTCTGCCGTCCTCTTCATGCCAGCCGTTTTTCAGGCTCAAGCCCATCCGATCCAGCATCATGCCGTAAAGCAGCTTTGCTTCGGTGGACAGGCCTCGGAAGCGAGGGCTGGTAATCAAAAGCCTGGGTATGCGGAAGAAACTGTATTGGTCGGCCTCGTCGCCGTAGAAGAACTCCGTCAAGAATGCCTTTTCCATATCGGCCTCCTTTCGGCGTTCAGTTGGTCTTATCTCTGCGGAGTTTCCTTATGGCGACTCTTTTTCAGTTGCCCGTATGCGTTATATGCTCTCGGATCTGCCGCAGGCACATCCCATCCAAACATGGAACCTGCGCTCATTGCGGCAGCCTGGGCGAGGGAAACGCCAAGCTGCTGGTTCTTTTGTCTGGACAGGAGTTCTCCTTCGGCTTTTCCTGACGGGGCCAGCGGGGAAGGCGAATTAAAAATCGGGTCCTTGTGATAACCGGCTTCCCCTCGCTTCACAATTCCCAGGCCTCCAGTGGAGGGCAAGTACACATAGCACCACTCCGGCAGGAGCTTTTCAACCTCCTTGTTCATGCCAGCGCCCTCCTGATCTTCTTCGTGCCGTCCTTGTTGTAATACTCCGGTCTGGCGGCGGGCTGATCCCAGCCTTCCCTTGCACCGGCTCGCATGGCTGCTGCCTGGGCGCGGGAGACCCCAAACACACAGTTGAGCAGGTCTGCAAGGTCTTTCATGGAGACGCCTTCCGCACACAGCTCTGTCGGTCGATAACCGTGCATTCCTCGTGTGACAACGCCGATTACTCTTGCCTTGTTGTCGTAAATAAAGCATTCACGGGGCTGTTTAGAGCTCATAGAAAGGAGCACCTCCCATCATTGCCAAATTGGAGAGGGTTGTCAGTACCGTCGCCACCTCGTCGTAATCCACAGCAAAGTCGGAGATAAGAGCGTCGCAGCCCTTGACCGCCCGATATTCTGTGACTGTATTCTGATACGTCACGCGAAAACAAGACGTCACCAGCAGCGTCATATCCGTCAGAAGCCAAAGCTCCATGCTTCGCTGGAGGCTGACGCCGTTCTCATCGCTGGCCGGAGCGAAATCGCTATAGAGCCGATACCCGTTCTCCGGGGAGATACGGAGGCCTTTGTACAGAGCTTTTCCGTTTTGACGAGATGCGACGTACTCAAACAAGGGACCTGCGCTCTCCATGATCGGGTGAAGAATAAGGCTCCAATTCACGGCGTCAAGCTTTGCCAGCATCTCCTGCTCGCTGTGCTCGGCGTCAGCGCCTTGTAAAAAGAACTCCTCAATGGTTTGTTGCAGCTCAAAGGGATAATCCATGCGGGAACCCCCCGCGTCGCAGATCAGTTCGTTCATTGCCGTTCACCTCTCTCAACTTTCTTTCGTTTCTTGGGTCCGAAGACCTTCACGGGCTTTCCGTCGCAGTAGAGCTTGTAGCCCCTGTTGAGGATGCCCCGCAGCGTATCGTCGTCATAGCCGCAGTTCGGCAGGGAGGAGACAACCCCGCCGGTCTTGGCCGGGTCTTTGGTTAGAAGCCAGGTCGCCATTATCTCGCCCCCTTGTCATGTGTGCGCTGCCGCGCCCAGCCCGCCAGGAGCTTCACAATGGTTTCCTCCATTTTGTCGGCGGTGTAGTTCTTGGGGAAATAGCCCCTGATCTTGTCGATGTCGATGACAAGCCGGAAGTTGTCCGGTTTCTTCTGCTCCATCATAACGGATAATGCCGTGTCGTCGTTTAGCTCACCGGCCTTGCTCATTTTGCGCATCCTCTGTGCCTGGGAGAGGGAGGGCATATTCTGCTCACTGTCAATAGCCTCGTAGACTTTTTCCTGGTCTTCCTTGGGGAGGTAGGACAGCTCCACGGCAGGACGCATCCCGATCCGTCCTTCATCCACCAGGGAGAGGATCGGGTCGATCAGGTTATTCAGCCGGATAAACCGGTCTACTTGTGCACGGCTGTCGCCTGTTCCTTGTGCTATCACTTCGCTTGAACGCAACTTTGTCTCCACTGGAGACAAAGTTAAATCCGTTCTCTTCCCTTGTCTCTTTATGGCATCCAGCTTCATCTTGTAGGCTCTTGCCTTTTCAGACGGAAGGATCTTCTCCCGCTGAAGGTTGGCGTCAACCATAGCGATGATCGCTTCATCGTCCGTCAGATCGCGGACAATACAGGGCATGGTAGGCAGGCCCGCCAGCTCGGAAGCCATCTTGCGGCGGTGTCCGGCAACCATTTCATAGCCGCCGCCCTCCTTGGGCCGCACAACGGCGGGGACCAGGACGCCCACCTGCTTCACGCTGGCAGCCATTTCCTGCATGGCCTCGTCATTCAGGACCTGGAAGGGGTGGTTGGGGAAGTCGCTGATCTCGGACAGAGGGATATCTTGGACCCCTTCCTGCTTTGCTTTGTCGCGCTGTTCTTGGGTCAGAAAGAGCTCATCGAGCTCGGTCAGCAGTCCGTTTTTTTTGCCGCCCGCCATTTGCCAGCACCTCCTTCACAAGATTTCGATAAGCATCCGCAGCCTTACCCCTGGGATCGTGACGGAAGATGCTCTTGTCGGCGGTGCTGACCTCTGCCAGCCGCACCGTCGAAGGGATCACGGTTTCCAGCACGGGAAGCTGCTTGCCGTAGGTCTTACGGACCAGATCGGCAATATCCCGGCGAAACACAGCGTTGGTTGTCATCGTTAAGAAAACCCCGCCAATCATAAGGCGAGGATTGATTTGAGCCTTTACGAGCCTTGCGGTTCGCACCAGCTCCGTCATATCTTCAGCAGCCAGATAGTCGGCCTGCACGGGGATCAGGACGCGATCCGCCGCAGCCAGGGCATTGATGACCAGCGTTCCCAGGGAAGGCCGGCAATCCAGCAGGATGTAATCGTAGTCTTTCTTTACCGTATCGAGATAGCGCCGCAGCACCGTCTCGCGGCTCATAGTATTCACCAGGGCGATCTCCACAGAGGAAAGCAGCCGGTTCGCCGGAACGAAGTCGAAGCCCTCCGGGTGATGATAGATCTCCGGATGTTCAGTGAAGGGTTCCCCCTCCACGATTTGGTTCATGCAGTTCGCCAGGGTGATGGGGAGGTCGTTCGGTTTCCGCTGCCCCAGCATCTTGGTCAGGTCACCCTGCGGGTCCACATCGACCAGCAGGCACTTCTTTCCCTCCTGTGCCAGCCCCGCGCTGAGGCAAAAGACGGAGGTACTCTTGCCGACGCCGCCCTTCTGGTTGGCGACGGCGATCACGGTTGTTCTATTCACGGCCTTCCAGCTCCTTTCTCCTGGGACACCAGGTAGGAGAGTTGCCGGTGAAGTTCGACACGCAGCCCAGGCTCCTGCACCGGCCTTCCGCCAAGCAGTAAGCGTTGTACTGCTTCAGCGGCTTCTTGCCGTGCATCATCCCGGGCTTGTCTGCATAAAGCAGGTTCGGGCAACGATCCGGCGTGTTGCCGGAGCCCGATGTGGTAACATAGATGTTGCCGCACAGATGGTTTGCCCATTGCCATTGATTAATTGCCATTTTAATTCTCCCTTCTTGTTTTTTGAAAATGCAAAAGGCGCCGTCCGAAGACAGCGCCTTTTGAAGCAAATTATTAACTTGCAGGTGCCGAATAACGTAGGATTTTTAAAGGGTTTTTGCTTGGATACTGTAGCGTTACTCGCACCACAGCAATATAATCCGAACCTTTTTCCAATTGGAAATGGGCTCGGATTTATTGTTTTCTTTGGCTAAAGTGTCGAGCGCAGAACAGGGCGGAGCAGAGAATGAATGGTCGTTCTCTGCTCCGCCCTGTTAGCGATTTTTGGTGAATGATTGCTTGCGGCGTCTATATCTGTTTGATTATTGGGAGAAAATCGACAACAATAATCCTCGCTGGCTCTTGTCTATACACGGGAATCATACAATATTTTATTTTATAATATTTGATCATAATGTAACATCATTGTATTTTACGGGTCTTTCATAGTAGGAGGGCAAAAAATGAATGACAATGAAATATTTAAACTCTTGTTGGACAAAGATGATACCGCGCTCTCTGAATTAAATAATGCTTATCAGCACTATTGCTTTTCTATTGCTTTCAACATCCTTCATAATTATGAAGATGCTGAAGAATGCGTTTCAGATACATGGCTGCGGGTATGGAACTCCGTTCCACCGAATCATCCTGCATCTCTTAAAAGATACTCAGCGCGAATAACAAGAAACTTAGCACTTAATCGTTACAGAGATCTTCGTACCCAGAAATGTGGAAATGGAATTCTCTGTCACTCTATAGAGGAATTGTCTGAATGTATATCTGATGGCGTAAACATCGAAGACATATTTTCTCGTGATGAAATCAGGTGTTGGCGTCGGGAGTTTTCAGCCAATTTTTGTCGGGAGTAATTAACCAATTACTGTCGGAAAAGATTGAGCCAAACGGCTGCTGAGAAGCCAGCAG
>OMZQ01000024.1 GCA_900315595.1 uncultured Eubacteriales bacterium
CGTGGATATGCGTTACGTGATGAGCTTCGAGGACGGCGTGGACTACACGACGCTGACGATGTACTGCACGTACACGACCTATCAGGACGATACCGTGACAGTCGAGATCCCGGGCACGACCTGGACGGATTACCAGGGTTATAAGGCCGCGACGATGGACGTGCTGAACGCCGCCGAAATGCGGAGCCTGCTGACCGCCGTTGTGAAGGACGCGAACGGCAACGTCGTGAGCGAAACCTACCACACCAACGTCCAGTCCTACGGCTGCAAGATCTACGACAACGCCTCCGCGCCCCAGAACCTGAAGGATCTGATGGTCGCGATGGTCAACTACGGCGACGCCGCCGAGGTTCTGCTGAAGAACAAGTAAGCAGAAAGCAAAACCCAATCAAAAGGGAATGGCCCTCGGGCCATTCCTTTTTGCTTGTACGCTGCATTTAAAAATCTAATTGTAAACCAGTTATAAAATGTCGGTTGACATTTCGGGCAGATTCTGCTATGATTGCGTTTAGAGGCCGCATGGAATCGGTCTCTATAAAAATCTTGGATGGAAGGTCTCCGCTATGAAATCTCACGCACGTCTGGTCCGACTTGTATTATGCGCGCTGTTTGCAGCCGTTCTCTGCATTTGCTCCTCCCTTTCGATCCCGATCGGGCCGATCCCGTTTTCGATGGGGATTTTTGCCGTGATGCTCTGCGCCGTCGTTTTGGATTGGAAATCCGCCCTCTCGTCCGTCTTCGTCTATCTCGTTCTCGGCCTGTTTCTGCCGATCTTTTCCGGCGGAAAAACCGGTGTTGCGGCGATTCCCGGTCCGACCGGCGGCTATATCTGGTCGTATCTTCTGATGGTTCCGATCATCGCCTGGATCGGCGGCATGGGCCGTAAACCCATCGGCGAAGTGATCGCCTCGGTTTTGGGCTGCGTTGCTGCGATCCTTGTCTGCTATCTGTGCGGAACGGTTCAGTACAGCCTCTTTGCCGGGGTCGGTCTGAAAAAGGCGCTTGCCGTCTGCGTGATCCCCTTCGCCCCATACGATCTGCTCAAGGCCATCCTGGCCTCCCTGCTTGGCGTCACCCTTCGGCGGATCCTGAACCGGATGGGCCTGCAGGTTGAACGCAGGACTGAGGACGACTGAATCCGCATTTTGACCGGGCTGTAACGAAAACGCGTTACAGCCCGGTCTTTGCCAAGCCCTATTCTGATACGACTTGCAGGGCATCTCCGTCGCTTGTGACCGTGTACGCGCCGAGGCGGGTCAGAAGAACCGTGACGCCGGATTCCTCCAGGAGCGCTGTCGTCTGCTCCTCCTCCGGCTCCTCGTCTGAGCTGGTGACGATTGCGCAGGACGGCTTGGTCTGCGCAAGCAGAGCCCGGAGGCTGGTCTGCCACAGGCCGTGATGCGGGAGCTTGACCAGATCGAAGGTCGATGCGCTGCCGCGCAGATACTCCGTCAGCCGGGCGTCCTCCGCGTCGCCGCAGAACAGCATTCGGTTCTTGCCGTGCAGAACCTCAACGATCAGGGAGGAGTTGTTGCTTGGGCTGTCCGAATAGCGCTCCGCAGCGGGCGGATCGACGGTGAACGCTGCGTCCCCGAGCCGAAAGGTCACGCGCTCGCGCAGGGTGATCGCAGTATGCCCGGTCTCCGCCAATGCTGCCGCATATTTTTCATAGGCCTCCGCGCCCGTCTTGGGATAGTTGCTCTGATAGATCGTTCCGATCTCAAGGCTGGTCACGAGCTTCTTCGCGCCGCCGACGTGGTCCTTGTCGAAGTGCGTAAGGATCAGCGCGTCGAGCCGCTTGATCCCAAGCTCGTCCAGTTTTTGCAGGATCGTCTTCCCGTACCCGCTCTCCCCCGTGTCGATCAGAACGGCGCCGGACTCGTTCCAGAACAGAAAGGCGTCGGCCTTGCCCGCCTGAAAGCAGTAGAGCTTCAAATCGGACGAAACCGGCAAAGCAGACTCCGCCGTAATACTCTGCGCCGGGGTCGTCGGGCTGCAGGCAGGCAGGAGGAAAAACGCCGCCAGCAGGGACAGAAACAGGGATACTCGTTTTTTCAAATCAGCCGCCTCCTTTCGCCGGATACAGTATCAGCCGTAAACCTTAGAACGGGATTAGAGCCCGCCAGGTTTACGGCTGAATAATTTATGCAGAGGCTGGCCCTTCGAGCTTCGCCGTGCGTTTCCGCTGACGCTGCTTGCGGACGACCACGTACACCATCATCACAATGGTGATCACGTAGGGGACGATCTGGGTCAGATCGGAGCTGATATAGCCCTGCAGACGCAGGCCGATGGCCTCGAAGAAGCCGAACATCAGAGCGGCGAGATAGGCCTTGGCCGGATTCGCTGCGGCAAAGATCACGCAGGCAAAGGCGATATAGCCGCGGGAATTGCTCATGTTCTCGGCAAAGGTTCCCTTGAGGTGGCCCAGCGAGAGGTGCGCGCCGGCGAGGGCACAGAGCAGGCCGCAGAGCACGGAGGCGATCCACTTCATCTTCGTAGGGCTGATACCGGCGGTGCGGAGGGTATCGGGCTTCTCGCCGGAGGCCCGGAGCCAGAAGCCGTAGGGCGTCTTATAGACGAACACCCAGGCGACTGCAACGATCAGCCAGGTCAGATAGACGAACAGGGATTGGTCGTTCAGCATCGGGCCGAGGATCGGGATCTTGTTCAAAAACGCAAGGTGCAGGACAGGCAGGGCGGGATTGCCCTTCGCGCCGGCCGTGCCGAAGAAGGAACGGGAGAGATAGGAGGTCAGGCCGACGGCGAAGGTGTTGATCGCGCAGCCGATGATGAATTCATCCGACCGGTAGCGCACGACCAGAAGGCCGAAGAACAGGCCGACCAGCAGACCGACGCCCAGCGTCAGCGCAACGCCGGCAAAGGCGGACTGAGCCAGGAAGGAGCCGAGGACGGCGAAAAACGCGCCCATCAGGATCATGCCGTCCATGCCGATGTTCATAATGCCTGCGTGCTCGGTCATGGAGCCGCCGATGGCAGCCAGGGCGACCGGGGTCGCGCTGCGGAGCATCTGCTGGAGCGTACCGACGGAGAAGACGGTAGACAGCGCTTTTTCAAATTCAGACATGGCTTGCCGCCCCCTTTCCGGATTTCGACCGGGACCTTCTCTTTTGCAGGCGCGCGTGGAGCAGATCCAGGAAGCCGGCCTGCGCCGCCATAAAGAAGATGATAACGGTCTGGATGATCAGATACATCTGGTTGGGAACGCCCACCAGCTCCATGCCCTGCGCGCCGATTTTGAGCACGGCGAAGAACAGGGAGAGCAGAATGGTCGCAAGCGGCTGATACCGGGCGATCATGGCGACCATCAGACCTTCGAAGTAATAGTCCTTGGAAACGCCGGCCCGGAACAGATGCACGGCCCCGTAGACGCGGAACATGCCGACCAGTCCGCAGATCGCGCCGGAGATCGTCATGCAGACGATGATCTTCCGATCCACCTTCATCCCGGAAAAGCGGGCGAAGCGCGGATTCTGGCCGGTGATCTTCATTTCAAAGCCAGTCGTGGTCTTCTGCATCACGTACCAGATCAGGAAGGCAATGATGGCAGCCGCAAAAATCGCGGTTGAAAGGTTGGAGCCGGGGATCAGACCGCCGAACCAATGCCGGACGTCCAGGCCGGAGGTCGCGGCGACCATGTTCTTGTTGGCGTTTTTCCACGGTCCCTTTGCCAGATATTGACAGACGGAGGCCGCGATGGTATTGAGCATGATGGTCGTAATGACCTCGTTGACCTTGACCTTGACCTTGAGTACGCCGGGGATCAGGGCGTAAATGCCGCCCGTGAGGATGGCGGCCAGCGCCGCAAGCGGATAGACGAGCCAGGGGGACTGCCCCTGAAGGGCCACGCCGACCTGACAGGACATGATCGCGCCGAGCAGGAGCTGACCCTCGCCGCCGACGTTGAAGATGCCGACGCGGGAGCCGAGGTCACAGGCCAGGCCGCAGAGGGCAAGGACCATTGCGTATTCCAGCACGTCGCCCCGGTTGCGGGCATTCCGGAAGGCACCCTCGATCATGGCGGCGTAGGCCTTGAGCGGAGAGTGTCCGGTGATCCCCAGGATGAGCGCGCCGACGAGGAAGGCCAGGAGCACGCTGATCAGCAGAGAAAGCAGATAGCGTCCGTTCCGTTTCCAGTTCACGAGGCATCCTCCTTTCCGTTTGCGCCATCCGCGGTCTGACGGCGGCTGCCGGTCATGTAGAGACCGATTTCCTCCTTGGTGATCTCACCGACGGCGAAGGAGCCCGTGATCTCGCCCTCATAGAGCGTGATGATGCGGTCAGACAGGCGGAAGACCTCGTCGAGATCGGCGGAACTGAGCAGGATGGCCGCGCCGCTGTTTCGCTTCTGCATGATGCGGGTGTGGATGGATTCGATTGCGCCGACGTCCACGCCTCGGGTCGGCTGCGCGATGACAAGCACAGGCGTATCAAAGGAAAACTCACGGGCAATGACGAGCTTCTGCATATTGCCGCCGGACATATCCCCCGCCTCGCCGCCGACGCCCGCGCCGCGGATGTCGTACTGGTCGTAGACGGTCTGGGCGTATTCACGGATCGCCCGCGTATTCTGCTGGAGCCGGAAGCGGTTGAAGCGCGGCTCGCGCTGCTTGCCGACGAGCAGGTTTTCCGCTACGGTGGCTCCGGCGGAAACGCCGGTGGCAAGACGGTCCTCCGGAACGTGGGCCAGACCGGCGGCACGGACCTCGCCGGGGGTCTGCCCGGTCACGTCCCTGCCGCAGACCCGGACCTTGCCGGACCGGATCCCGGTCATGCCGGTGATCGCCTCGATCAGCTCGCTCTGACCGTTGCCCTCAATGGCTGCGATTCCGAGAATCTCGCCGCTGCGGACCTCCAGACTGATGCCCTTCACGGCGCTCAGGCCGCGGTGGTCGGTCACCCAAAGGTCCTCGACGCAAAGCGCAGCTTCGCCGCCTTCCTTCGCCCGCTCCAGGTCTTCAAAGAGGACGGGCCTGCCGACCATCATGGAGGCAAGCATTTCCTCGGTCACCTCGGAGGTCCGGTGGATGCCGACGAGCTTGCCCTTGCGCATGACGCCCACGCGGTCGGAGATCGCCATGACCTCGTCGAGCTTGTGGGTGATGATAATGACCGTCATCTGCTTCTCGCGGACGATGCGGCGGATGACCTCAAACAGCTCGTCGGTCTCCTGGGGCGTCAGAACGGCGGTGGGCTCGTCCAGGATCAGGATGTCCGCGCCGCGGTAGAGCGCCTTCAGGATCTCCACGCGCTGCTGCAGGCCGACGCCGATGTCTGCGACCGCCGCGTCCGCCGGGACCTCAAGGCCGTATTCCGCAACAAGCCGTTTGGTCTCGGCAACGGCCTTATCCTCGTCAAAGAACAGCTTATGCCTGCGGGGTTCCCGGCTGAGCACGATGTTCTGCGCGACGGTAAAGGAGGGAACGAGCATAAAATGCTGGTGAACCATGCCGACGCCCTGGGCGATCACGTTTTTGGGGTTGAAGTCCTCCACGCGCTTGCCGCGAATATAGACGTCGCCGGCGGTCGGGGTCTGGATGCCGTACAGAATATTCATCAGCGTGGATTTACCGGCGCCGTTTTCACCGATCAGGGCGAAGACCTCGCCGCGCCGGATCTCCAGACAGACGTCGTCATTCGCCAGAACGCCGGGGAACTGCATGGAAATATGGTCAAACTGAATGACTGGTTCTTTCATGGCAGCCTCTGTTTCTGAAAAGATAGGGGTATTACATGGGCGGCTCGTGATGAGCCGCCCAAAATAGAACGTGTCTGATTATCTTCTGGTGGTCTCGACCTTGATCTCGCCGCTGCCGATCTTCTGGGCGTATTCTTCAACCGCCTGCTTGACCTCATCGGGGATCTGCTGGACGGAGCCGTCCTCGCCGTAGCCGATGCCAACGTAGCCCTCGGCCAGGGTGGTCTGCCAGGTCGTGCCGAGCTTGGAGGTATTGCCGGAAACGAACTCCTTCACTGCGTCGTAAATGGAGTTGCCGACTTCCTTCTTCATGGAGCAGATGATGGCGTCGGGGTTGATGTACTTCTGATCGGAGTCAACGCCGATGGCGTAGAAGCCCTTTTCAGCAGCCGCGTCAAACACGCCGTCGCCGGCGGCGGAGGCGATCTGGAAGATGACGTCCGCGCCCTTGTCGTTCAGGGCGATCGCGCACTCCTTGCCGATGGCAGGATCGTCGTAGGAGTTGGTGTAGTTGACGAGAACGGTGGTGGTAGCGCCGTTCTTGGCGTCGTACTCAGCAGCGCCCTGCTTGTAGCCGACGATGAAGTCGTTGATGGTGTCGCTGTCCTCGCCGCCGACGGCGCCGACGACGTGATTCTTGGACATGGCGGCGGCAATATAGCCGGCCAGGTAGGAGCCCTCATTCTGGGCATAGGTGATGTTCAGAACGTTGGCAACCGGGGCGTCCGTTGCGTTGTCGATCCAGATGAACTTGACGTTGGGATACTGGGGAGCAATGGTCGCAACGTCGTAGAACTCCCAACCGACGCAGACGACGATGTTCGCCTTGTCGGCGGCGTTCTGCATCTGCGCGCTGAAGTTTTCACCGTTGCATTCGATGGTGGAGAGCTGAACCAGGCCTTCCTTCTGCAGACGCTCCGCGCCTTCCTTGGAGGAATCATAGAAGGAGCGATCGCCAAATCTGCCGGCAACGACCAGAGAGAGCTTGGCTGCGTTGGCGTCCGTGCTGCCGCTGGCGTCGGTCTTGTCGTTCTTGTCCGTCTTCTTGCAGCCCACAAAGAGGGTCAGCAGCAGAACGGCAGCCAGAAGAAGCGCAAACAGTTTTTTCATCTTCGGAATCCATCCTTTCATCTTGCCGCGGAGTGCTCCGGGCATACTATCCGCATTATACTTCGTTTTCTTTCATTTGTCAACCGATTGCGGAGGCGAACCGGACGGAAAACTGAAAAAATGTAACGGTACGGCCCTGCGGAATGCGAGTGGCAAGTGAGTGAGCAGTCACCAGTCACCAGTGACCAATCAGGAGGGCGGAAGCGGCGGTGCGAGCGGCTTGCCGGGACTCCGACAGAGCCTCCGCCCCTTTGGGGAGAAGGTGTCGAGCGCAGCGAGACGGATGAGGGGACGTTCCGACAAGCAGACCGTTGAATCAACGAATCCGTTCTCGATACGCCCCCTCATCCGTCATCCGGCTTCCGTGAGACGCCGGATGCCACCTTCCCCCCGAGGGGGGAAGGCTTTTCGCTCCTCCAGAGCCTTCGCCCCTTGGGGAGAAGGTGTCGAGCGCAGCGAGACGGATGAGGGGGACGTTCCGAAAAGCAGACCGTTGAATCAACGAATCCGTTCTCGATCCGCCCCCTCATCCGTCATCCGGCTTCCGTGAGACGCCGGATGCCACCTTCCCCCCGAGGGGGGAAGGCTTTCTGCGCGGTCCGTTTGCTTCCATTATGAAATCGGTTCGATCGTGATATCCGTGGCAAGCTCGCCATCCTCGGTCACGATGGCGGCGACGGCGGAGCTTCCGTCGTCCGACGACAGCTCGCCAACCTGTCCGCCCCGGACGGTCAGATACTTGCTCAGCCAGATCGGCTCGTCCAGCGTGGAATCCTGCACGACGATCCCGTAGGTCCTGAGCGTGACGCCGCGGCCGATCATCAGGCAGCTTCCGCTTCCCTCGGCGTTCAGACCGAGGCCGTTCTCCACGCGCAGCGTACCCTCGCCGGTCAGCTTCAAGCTGCCGCCGTAGCCCGCGCCCCAGATGGAAACGGAAGAGATCTCGTTGTCGCCGGACAGCTCGATCGTGAAGCCGTTGCCCATCAGATTCACGTCCAGGACCGCAAGACTGCAATCGTTGAGATACAGGGTATTGGACGCGCGATCATAGGAGATGCCGTCTGCGGAGGAAACGAGCCTTCCGCCGGGATCGTAGGTATCCCAGGCTGCGCCGCGGACGAGATAAGAGTAGTTCTCATCCTCCTTTCGGGCGAAGCGGAGATAGAGCTCCGGTCCCTCGGTGCTCCAGGAATAATCGCCGTCCCAGTCCGGCTCCAGATTGTCCAGCTCCGGGAACTCGTCCTCCTCCGGCTCCGTCGTCGGGACCTCCGTGGTCGGGACCTCCGTAGTCGGAACCTCTGTGGTCGGGATCTCGGTGGTCGGAACCTCGGTGGTCGGCACCTGGGTGGTGCCAGGCGGCTCGGCGGAGACCTCGGCGGGCTCCGTCGGCTGGAGAATGGGGTCCTCGTGCATGACCGGGATCTTTGCCTCGGCTCTGGAGGCCAGAGGGTCGATCTGATTTGCGGCAAGGGACAGAGCTGCGACCGCGATTGCTGCGGTCACAAGCCGCCGGAGCAGCTTCCTGCTTCCGGATTTTCGTGTTTCCTCCGGCGGCTGCGCCGGAAGACGCTCGTTGAATTCATCCATGGAACAGGCGTCCTCGCGGGGAAGCCTGTCCTCCGGGGGCAGGCTGTCCTCCATGCGCCGCGGAAGCCGGTATCCGTCATCAGGCAATATCGGCAAGGCCCTTCGCCTCCCTTCTGTTCAGGCTGCGCATCGGGTCAGGACTTGTGAACGTCGAGCTGCGGGAAGGGGCATTCCACGCCGAGCTTGCGGAAGCCGAGCAGCAGGTCGTGATTCAGAATGCGGCAGCCGGAGAAGATGTTGTTTTCATCCACCTCCGCGACGAATTTCAGGACGACGGCGCTGTCCGCCAGCTCGTCCACGCCCAGGTAGACCGGGTCGTTCTTGAAGACGTCCGGATGGGACAGGCGGATCCTGGCGAGCAGATTTGGCAGCTCCGCCTCCAGCTTTTCCAGATCGGTCGCATAGGGAATGCCGATCGTGGAGACGCTGCGGGAGGGCTTGTTGGAGCGGTTGAGGATGTTCTTCATGGCGGAGTTGTTCATGATTTTCACGTTTCCGCCGGGGTCCGTGATGCAGGTCGTACGCAGGCCGATGTCGGTCACGGTGCCGCGGAAGCCGTCCACCTCCACGATATCGCCCACGTTGTACTGATTTTCAAAAATCATAAACGCGCCGGTCACCATGTCGGTGATCAGGCTTTCGGCGGAGAAGCCGAGGATCAGAGCGACGATCCCAACGCTCGCCACGATGGTGGAGACGTTGACGCCCAGGATCGACAGGCCCCAGCAGAGGATGACGATGGCCGCGATATACTTGAGGATGCTTGAGACGATGGACAGCACCGAGCGGGCGCGATGGTTTTCCGGGTGCGGCAGAGACAGGAGGAAGGACAGCAGGCTCTCGACCATCAGAACGCCGAAAACCATCACGAGCAGCTTGAGCAGGACCGGGAGATCAAGCCGAAGATTGCGGAAAATACCCTTGGGGATCAATCCGGTGGCAAGGCCGAGGGCAAACAGGCCGACCATCAGAGCGGCGAAGACGATAAAGCGCAGGATATGGCTCTTACGGTTCGTTTTCATGGGAATCTCCTTTCACGCTGCGATCAGTTTGATTACGCGCGGGTCTGATTCCGTTATAGCATACGATTTATAAAAATACAATCCCCAAATGCAAAAATTTGGAGATTGTATGAATTATTTGAATAAAAAACAATTATTTTGCCTGTCTGCGGACGCGGCGGAAGCTCGGCCCGATCGCCCGGTTGAGAACCTCCACCACCATGTAGCCCAGAACGATCCCAAAGCAGGTCAGCCCCAGGGCCTCTCCCTTCGACGCGGCAAGCGAGATGTCCTTGGTGACGAGACCGTACATCGCATAATAGAGCGAGCCGCCGGGAATCAGGGGCAGGGAGCAGACCGTGGTGAAGACCGTTGCCGGGGTTCGCATCACGCGGGCCAGAATCTGCCCGTAGACCCCGCAGGCAACGGAGGCGATCATCGTCGGCCCGAAGACGCCGGGAACGTATCTTGCGGTCAGAGAATAGACGGCCCAGGTCATCGCCCCGCCAAGGGCGCAGAGGACGATCTTGCGGTCGGTCACGTGGAACCAGAGGCAGAAGCCCACACAGGCCGCACCGGACGCCGCGATCTGGACCAGGACCTCCGAATTGAGCCCGGTCACCTCGTTGTTCGCCCCGGCGGAGAACATCATCAGGGGAAAGGCGATGCCGAGGGCTATGCCGATGGCCCCGGTAAAGGACGCCGCCAGATTGATGAGGCCGGAGAGGGTATCCAGATGGATCAGATCGCGCAGTCCGTTCGTCGTGCCCAGGCCGCTGACCAGAAGCATGACGACGCCGACCGTGATATATCCCATGTGGTCCGCTGCGCCGAGCCTCATCGCCCCGATGATCAGGCACTCCACCGCGAACGAGATCAGGAAGTTCAGAATCAGCGGGTTATGCTCCCGAACCGAGAGCCGGCGCATCAGAAAGCTGATCATCACCGACGCGACCAGGGCGATCAGCGAATCGACCAGATCACAGCCGAAGAACAGGCCGAAGCCCCAGCCGCCCAGGGCTGCGCCGAGGGTCATCAGCCAGGGCTTCTGCGGCCTCTGGGCCAGGATCTCCCGCAGGCGGGCCGCAAAGTCGGCCTCGTCCGGCTGCTCCGCGCAGGCCCAGCGGGAAAAGGCGTTCAGGCGGCAGAGCTGCGCAAAATCGACGCCGGAGGAAAGGATCCTGCGGACCTGCGTGCAGACCGTTCCGTCCGGTCCGGTGACGGTGGCCTGGATGTTGGTTGGGATGACCCAGATATTCAGGTCGGTAAAGCCGTAGCAGACCGCGAGCCGATTCAGCGTGTCGTCCACGCGGTGCGTCTCGCCGCCGCATTCGATCAGCGCCTTGCCCGCGTCCAGGATCAGACCGAGCATCCGCTCGCAGTCAAAACAGGCCGTGCGTTCCATAAAGCGCCTCCCTTCTCCGTTTGTTTTATCCTACCGCGTTTTCCCGCGTATTGCAAGTATTTTCCGGGAAAGAATCCGAAAAAGGGCTTGACGGCGGCGAAAAAAGGTGTATAATAGAGGCATAAGGAAGCAGTCTGCTTCCGTTAGAATCACAAAGGAGTGTTCCGCATGCGCAGCAAGAGCCGGGCCAAAATGGACGAGATCGCGGAGTTTGCAAATCAATACTACCTTGCCCACGGGCATTCCCCCTCCACCACGGCCATCGCCGCCCACGTCGGCATGGCCAGAGGGACGGCTTACAAATACCTTGCGGAGATGAACCGTCTCGGGCTGATCCGCTATGACGGCGAGACCATTTCCACCGCGGTCACGCAGAAGCACAACCCGGACTTCTGTCTGGCCGAGCGCGTCGGCTCCATTCGCTGCGGCTCGCCGGAGGAGGAGGCCGCCAACGTGGACGAATACGTGACGCTCCCGGTCTCGGTCTTCGGCAAGGGCGAGTTCTATCTGCTCCGGGCGAAGGGCGATTCCATGAACCTTGCGGGCGTGGACGAGGGCGATCTGCTGGTGGTGGAAAAGGCCGAGACCGCCGCCCTGCACGAGATCGTGGTGGCCCTGGACGAGAACGGCGGCAACACGCTCAAGCGTCTGGAATACGACGCCTCCCGCGGCCGCTATTTCCTCCAGGCCGAGAGCTCCAACCCGGAAAACCGGAACCTCTATCCCGCCGAAATTTCCATCCAGGGCGTCACGAAATACGTCATCAAGCAGGTATAACACGCAAAGGAGGGGCTTTTATGAATCTGCAAATCCGCCCCAGGCCGGAGCGCGTCTACGTCAAGGTCGTCACGGCCTTCGACCAGACCGGGTATATGTGCCCGACCTGTATCACCTGGGCCGACGGACGGACCTTCCAGATCGAGAAGATCCGCGATTTCCGGCCCGCCTACACCGCCGGGAACGACGTCGGCGGCGACTGCTACACCGTGGTCATCTGCGGGCAGGAGCGGCATCTGTTTTTTGAGCGGACCGACCCGCTGTTTTCCAGCCGCGTCGGGCGCTGGTACGTGGAAAAGGCTGCGGCAGCGGAGACTTAGGAGGACGCTTATGGAGGCGCGAACCTACATCGCAATCGACCTGAAATCCTTCTACGCCAGCGTGGAGTGCGCCGACCGGAAGCTGGACCCGCTGACGACCAATCTCGTCGTGGCGGACCTGTCCCGGACCGAGAAGACGATCTGCCTGGCAGTCTCCCCTTCCCTCAAGGCACACGGGATCCCCGGACGGCCCCGGCTGTTCGAGGTCGTTCAGAAGGTCCGGGAGATCAACCGGGCGCGGCTGGCAGCCTATCGCAGGCGTCAGCGCGATCCCAACGTCCCCTTCTCCGCGGAATCCTTCGACGCCGAGGCTCTGGCGCGGGACGACTCGCTGGAGCTGTCCTACGTGACCGCCGTGCCGCGAATGGCGCGGTATATGGAGGTCTCGTCGCAGATCTACGGCATCTATCTGAAATACGTGAGCAAGGAGGACGTGATCGTCTACTCCATCGACGAGGTCTTCATCGACGCAACGGCCTATCTGCGGACCTACAAAATGACAGCCGGGGAGCTGGCGATGGCAATGATCCGGGAGGTGCTCTATACCACGGGCATCACGGCGACCGCCGGGATCGGGACGAATCTCTTTCTGGCGAAGGTCGCGATGGACGTGGTGGCAAAGCACACGGAGCCGGACGAGAACGGCGTCCGCATGGCGGAGCTGGACGAGCAGAGCTTTCGCAGACTGCTCTGGGGCCACAAGCCGCTGACGGATATCTGGCGCATCGGCCCCGGCATCGCCCGGAAGCTCGAGGCCAACGGCATGCACACCCTGGGCGACGTGGCGCGGATGTCGGTCACGAAGACCCCCGTCCGGGCCGTGCTGGAGCGCCCCCGGAAAAACGAGAGCGCCGTGCAGATCTTCCGCAGCGGCGAGGATCTGCTCTACCGTCTGTTTGGGGTCAACGCCGAGCTGCTGATCGACCACGCCTGGGGCTGGGAGCCCTGCACGGTGGACGTCATCAAGCAGTACCGACCCGTCAGCAGCAGTCTCGGCAGCGGTCAGGTCCTGCACGAGCCGTATTCCGTCGAGAAGGCGCGGATCATCGTCACGGAAATGGCGGACGATCTGAGCCTGGAGCTGGTCCGAAAGGGCCTTGCCGCCGACCGGATCGAGCTCAGCATCGGCTACGACCGGGAGAGCCTGACGGAGCGGGACGGACGGTACTACGACCGCGCCGGACGCCTCTACAGCGGAGGCCTCAGCCGCGATCCCTACGGCAGGATCCAGCCGAAGCACACCGGCGGCGGGAAAAAGCTCCCCCTGCCCACGGCGTCCACGAAGCAGATCGTGGAGGCGGCCCTTGCCATCTACGACGAGCAGACGAACCCCGCGCTGCTGGTGCGCCGCGTCAACGTCGCGGCGCTGAACGTGATCTCCGAGACGGAGGCCGAGTCCATCCGCGCGGAGGCCGCAAAGCCCCCCGCGCAGCTCAGCTTCTTCACGGATGAGGCTGCTCTGGCTGCGGAGCAGGCCGAGGCTGCCGCGCTCCACGCGCGGGAGCGGAATCTGCAGCGGGCTCTGCTGGAGATCAAGGACCGCTTCGGCAAAAACGCGATCCTGAAGGGCGTGAACTACGAGGAAGGCGCGCGGGGCCGGGAGCGGAACGCCGAGGTCGGCGGACACCGGGCGTAAGGAGAGCATATGGGAAACCGAACCTATACCTGGGTCCAGAAAGAGGCGACCCGCGAATATGACGATATCATCGACCTTCCGCACTACGTTTCCGCCACGCGCCCGCACATGCGGATGATCGACCGGGCAGCGCAGTTCAGCCCCTTCGACGCCCTCACCGGCTACGACGAGACCATCACCGAGACCGCGCGGCAGACCGACGCGCGGATCGAGCTGTCGGAGCAGGACCTTGCCGCCCTCAACGAGACGGTGATCCGCCTCTGCGAGCGCTGCGAGCAGGCGCGGCACGAGCGCTTCCACGGCGACGAATCCGCGGAGCTTCCCCGGGCGCGCGTGACCTGGTTCGTGACGGACCGCGCCCTGAACCGGCACAGCCGCAAGACCGGCGGCAGCTATCTGACCCTTGCCGGAACCGTCCGCCAGGTCGATCTGATCGGCGGCGTCATCGTGTTCCGCGCCAGCGCCGACCGACCGGAAACCCTCGTCCCCCTGGCCGACGTTTCGGAGCTTCATCTGCTTGAAAATTGAGAATCAAAAAAATACCGGCTGAAGCCAGAACGGTCTGTGCATCAGCCGGTATTCGTTTCTTGTTTTATATTACTTTTCCTTCTTGTCGAGGATCATCCAGATCACAGCCGCAAGCG
Organism: uncultured Eubacteriales bacterium; assembly: GCA_900315595.1. Lineage (GTDB taxonomy): Bacteria > Bacillota > Clostridia > Oscillospirales > Oscillospiraceae > JAFRPC01. The sequence continues at coordinate 14,200 of OMZQ01000024.1, forward strand.
CGCCGCCGACCAGAGGAGCCAGGATGAAGATCCAGATCTGGCTCAGCGCGTCGCCGCCGGCGAACAGAGCCGGGCCGAGCGAACGGGCGGGGTTGACGCTGGTGCCGGTGATGGCAATGCCAAGCAGATGGACCAGGGTCAGGGAGCCGCCGATGACCAGACCGGCAACCTTGCTGAACGCCTCGCGGGAGGTCACGCCCAGGATCGCCAGAACGAAGATGCAGGTCAGCACGACCTCGGCCAGGAAGCCGCTGCCGACGGAGACGCCGGGCTGAAGGGTGTTCGCGCCGAAGCCGCAGTCAAAGGTGAAGAAAACGCCCAGGCAGACCGCACCGAGGATCGCGCCGAGGCACTGGGCGATCACGTAGCCGATGAAGTCCTTGAAGCTCATCTTCTTGCTGATCAGCATTGCCAGCGAGACCGCAGGGTTGATGTGGCAGCCGGAAACGTTGCCGATGGAGTAGGCCATCGCTACGATCACAAGGCCGAAGGCCAGAGCCGTGAGCGCGTAGCCGCCCCAGTGCGTGCAGCCGGTGACGATTGCCACGCCGCAGGCCACCAGCACGAGAACAAAGGTGCCGATGAATTCCGCCAAATACTTTTTGAATGCGTTCATATCTTTCCCTCCTGATTTTTCAAGGCCGTTCCGGCCTTGTACATTTATTATAGCGTGGATGGAGAAAAAGTGCAAGACCTATTTTATTCTTGACTTTTCCACCGTTTTGCGCTATATTGGTTGTATAAAATTAAATTTGGAGGAATCAGAATGGATTATTCCTATCGTACCCGCGGGGTCTGCTCGATGCAGATCGATTTTCATCTGGACGGAGACGTTGTGCATGACGTGCGCTTCACCGGCGGCTGCAACGGCAATCTCAAGGCCATCTCCAAGCTGGTCGAGGGCATGACCGTGGATCAGATCGAGAGCTATCTCAAGGGCAACACCTGCGGACGGAACACCACCTCCTGCGCCGATCAGCTTGCCATCGCCGTCCGTCAGGCCTGGAACCAGGCGCAGGCTGGCTGATCCGATGGAGGACAAATACGCACCCCTGCGGCTGGAAAACCAGCTTTGCTTCCCGCTTTACGCAGCCGCCAGGGAGATCATCAAGCAATACCGTCCCTTTCTGGACGATCTGGACCTGACCTATACCCAGTATATCACGATGATGGTGCTCTGGGCCGAGGGCGAGATCAGCGTCAAGCTGCTCGGAAAGCGCCTCCATCTGGACAGCGGCACCCTGACCCCGCTGCTCAAGGCGCTGGAGCAGAAGGGCTGCGTCACCCGCTGCCGCTCCGCCGAGGACGAGCGCGTGCTGCTGGTCCGCCTGACCGAAACCGGAAAGGCCCTGGAGGACGCGGCTCTGCGCGTTCCGGAGCAGATGCGCGCCTGCGTCCGCCTCTCCCCCGAGGAAGCCGCCACCCTCTACCGCCTGCTCTACAAGCTGCTCGATCCGACTCTGTCCGTCCCCGCGGACGGCGGCGCGAAAGCGCAGGAGGCGTAAGAAGCCGAACCGGGAGAAAGGATTCTTCCCGCGCAAACCCGCCGTTCCAGCCGTCCGGCATCCCCCGCAAGGATCCCGATTCCACGCAGATTGCCCGGGAAAACCGTCGATCGGGCTGACCAGAACGCGTCTGGTCAGCCCCTTCTTTCAGGCCTGCCCCTTCGGGCGCCTGTTCGCAGATCGGAATGAAGAAAAACAGCGATCCGAGTGAAAAATATTGCGCCGCAACAGGAAATTGTGACGATTCTGTACGGTTGCTATGGTATGATAAGAGAAAAAACACGAGCATAAAACAAACAGGAGGACCGAATATGCTGAACGTAACAAAAACCGTTGAAAACGGACAGGGAACGATTTCCCTGGAGGGACGGCTGGACACGATGTCCGCCCCGGAGCTGGAGCTGATTGTGCGGGATACGATTCCCGGCCTGACCGCGCTTACGCTGGACTTTGAGAAGCTGGACTACATCTCCTCCGCCGGACTGCGCGTCCTGCTCAGCGCCCAGAAGCAGATGAATCATCAGGGCAGCATGACGCTGACGAACGTCAATCCTGCCATCCTGGAGATCTTTGAGGTCACCGGCTTCACGGATATTCTGACGATCGCCTGAGACCGCGCTCTGCCTGAAATGCAAGGGATCGGAGGCTAATCCATGATCAAGAAACTTTTTCGGCAGATGCTGGTCACGCAGATCGTATCCTCCATGACCGTAACGCTGTGTATGCTGATCGACAGCATCATGATCGGCCGCTTCCTCGGCGTTGAGGCCATGACGGCCTACGGTCTGGCGAGTCCCCTGCTGCTGGTTTTTGCCGCGCTCGGCAGTATGATCTCCTCCGGGGTTCAGGTCTATTGCGGCAAGACGATGGGACGCGGAGACCGGGAGGGAACGAACGCCTGCTATACCGTCTCCGTCTTTCTGGCGGCGGCGATCTCGGCTGCAGGCCTGGCGCTGGTGCTGATCTTCCTCGGCCCGCTGACGACGCTTCTCGGCGCCGGGCAGCCCGGACCGGACAACGCCGTCTACGGTCTGACAAAGGATTATCTCTTCGGCTTCATTCTCGGTGCGCCTGCCTTCCTGTGCGCGCAGATCATGGTGCCGTATATGCAGCTCTCCGGAAGCCGGGTCCGCCTGGTGGCGGCGGTGGCCGCCATGACGGTGTCCGACGTTGCCTTCGACCTGCTGAACGTCTTCGTTTTCCGGGGCGGCACGCTGGGCATGGGCCTGGCCTCCAGCCTGAGCTACTATCTCGCGTTTTTCATCGGCGCGAGCTACTTCGTGCGAAAGAGCTGTATGTTCCAGCTGCGTCCGCGTCTGATCCGGCGCAGCGTCATGCGGGAGCTGATCTCCAGCGGCGTCCCCACGGTCGTCAACCAGATCAGCATGGTCCTTCTGGTCTTTTTGCTCAACCGGCTGCTTCTGTCGGTGGAGGGCAATCTGGCCGTTGCGGCCTATTCCGTCATTTCCACGGTGGGCAACATCTGCTACTGCTTCGGCTCCGGCGTCGGCTCCGTCGCCATGATGCTCGGCGCCATCTTCTATGCCGACCGGGACCGCACCTCGATCCGCGAGCTGATCCGGGTCATGACGAAAAACGCCGTCGTGCTGGATCTCGCCGTGACGGCGGTCGTCGTTCTGGCAGCGGCGCCGCTGATCACGCTGTTTTTGGGCGGCAATCCGGAGGCAAAGTCCCTGGCCGTCACCGGCCTTCGGCTGTTCGTGCTCTCCATGCTGCCCTCGTCTCTCAACTCCTCGTTCAAAAACTACTATCAGGGCGTAAACCGCCTGCGGCTGACCGAGCTGATCTCGGTGCTCCAGAACTTCGTATTCCCGATCCTCTTTGCCTATGCGCTCAGCCGTTTTCTGGGCGTCAACGGCGTATGGCTTGGCTTCCTGTGCGGCGAGACGGCAGCGCTTCTTGCCTTCTCCTGCCTGGTCTGGCGGCACTACGGCAGCGTGAGCCTCTCCGCCGACGCCTACAGTATGCTTCCGGCGAACTTCGGCACCGACCCGGCGAGCTGCTACGAACGGGCCGTTCGTTCGGTCCGGGAGGCCACCGACAGCTCCGAGGAGCTGTGCGCCTTCTGCTTGGACAAGGGGATGGATCGCCGAACCGCGATGCTGATCGGTCTGTGCGTTGAGGAAATGACCGTCAACATCATTGAACACGGCTTTACCGGCGACCGTCACGACCACAACGTGGACGTGCGCGTGGTGCTCTCAGACGAGAGCAGCATCATCCGCATCCGCGACAACTGCATCCACTTTGACCCCACCAACTACCTCAAGCTCCACCAAACCGACGATCCCGCAGCCCACATCGGTCTGCGCATGGTCATGGGCATGGTGAAGCAGGCCAACTACGTCAATTCCGTGGGGCTGAACAATCTGACCCTGGTGCTCTGACGAAGGGCCGCTAAAATGCTTCTGACAGCAACGAAAGGAGCCGAACATGATACTACCCATCAAAGGCCGGATTGACTCCGCCAACGCCGCGCAGGTGGAGCAGGCGCTCCAATCGCAGATCGCGGGACAGACGGATCTCGTACTCGACGCGCAGGACCTGGAATATATCTCCTCCGCCGGGCTGCGGGTGATCCTGCGCATTCGAAAGGAGCATCCGGAGCTGCGGATCGTCAACGTCAATTCCGAGGTCTACGAGATCCTCGATATGACCGGCTTCACGGAAATGATGACCGTGGAGAAGGCCTATCGCGTCGTATCCATTGCCGGCGCAGAGGAGATCGGCCACGGCGCAAACGGAACGATCTACCGCATCGACAAGGACAACGTGGTCAAGGTCTACAACAACCCAGAAGCGCTCAAGGATATTCAGCATGAGCGGGAGGTGGCAAAGCTCGCCCTGATCCTCGGCATCCCCACCGCCATCTCCTACGACGTGGTGAAGGTGGGCGACAGCTACGGCTCCGTCTTCGAGCTGCTCAACGCCCGCTCCTTCGCAAAGATCCTCGCCAATGAGCCGGAGAAGCTGGACTGGTGCGTGGCGGAGTTCGCCAAGATGCTTCGGCTGATCCACGGCACCGAGGTCCCGGCGGGAAAGCTCCCGGATATGCGGGAGCGGGCGCTGGACTGGGCTTCGTTTATGAAGGACTATCTGCCGGAGGATGCAGCGCAAAAGCTCTACGCCCTCGTTGCGGCGGTTCCCCACGACGACCACATGCTCCACGGCGACTACCACACGAAGAATCTGGAGCTCCAGAACGACGAGGTCCTGCTGATCGACATGGACACACTGTCTGTCGGCAACCCGATCTTTGAGCTTGGCTCCATGTACAACGCGTTTCTCGGCTTTTCCGAGCTGGACCACAGCATTGTCCGGAAATACCAGGGCTTTGACCGGGAGCTTTCGGCGACCTTCTGGCAGAAGTCGCTGGCGGCCTATCTCGGAACGAGCTGCCCGACGAAGATCCGGGAGGTGGAGGACAAGGCGCGCGTCATCGGCTATACCCGCTTGATCCGCCGCGCCATCCGCCGGGACGGTCTGCAAACCGAGACCGGACGCGCCGAGATCGCGCACTGGAAGGGCGAGCTGCTGGAGCTGCTGCGCAGCACCGACACGCTGCTGTTCGACCGCAACGAGCTGGAGATCGAGGCCGTGCGGGAGAATCTGGAGGAGGTGCTTGCATTCCTGGGCGAGCGCCTGGAGGCGGCGGACTGCACGCCGAAGGCAAGGATGCAGCTCGAGCTCGCCGTGGAGGAGATCTTCATCAATATTGCCAGCTATGCCTATAACCCGGATACGGGCAAGGCAACGGTGCGGATCGAGGTTTCCGGCGATCCGCTGCACGTGACGATCACCTTCATCGACCGCGGGGTACCCTACGACCCGCTTGCAAAGGCCGATCCCGATCTTTCCGCCTCTGCGCAGGAACGGACCGTCGGCGGTCTGGGTATCTTTTTGACCAAAAAGCTCATGGACGACGTGGTCTACGAGTATCGCGGCGGCCGCAACATCCTGACGCTGAAGAAAAATCTTGAATAAGGTCGGTTTCCCATGAAGCTGCCATATCTGATCGATTTTCATATGCACTCTACGGTCTCTGACGGCACGGATCCGCCGGAGGCGCTGCTGCAGCGCGTCCGGGCGGCCGGGATCGGGCATTTTTCGCTGACCGACCACGACGCCGTTCAGGGCTGCGCGCGGATCCTGGCCGTGCGCAAGCCGGACGACCCGGCTTTTCTGCCGGGCGTGGAGTTCTCCTGCCGGGACGAGGCGGGAAAATACCATATCCTCGGTTACGGCTACGACCCGGAATCAAAGCCGATCCAAAGCGTTGTGGCGTTTGGACACGACCTGCGCATGAAAAAGGTTCGGATGCGTCTGGAGCATTTGCAGGAGCGGTTCGGCTTTTCCTTCCCGGAGCAGGAGATCCAATCCCTGCTTTCGCAGGACAACCCCGGCAAGCCCCACATCGGCAATCTGATGACGAAGCTGGGCTATGCCGACTCCAAGGAGAAGGCCATCAAGGAGTATATCGACCGGCTTCGGATCCGCTCGGATTCCGTCCGCCCGGAGCAGGCGATCCAGGGCATTCTCGCAAGCGGCGGCATCCCGGTGCTGGCGCACCCCTGCTACGGCAGCGGCGACGAGCTGATCCTGGGGGATGATCTGGATCGGCGGGTCCGCAAGCTGATGGACCTCGGCCTGCAGGGCGTGGAGGCCTTCTATTCCGGCTTTTCCGAAAAGCTCCGGCAGCAGGTGCTCTCGCTTGCGGAGAAGTACAGGCTCTACGTCACCGCCGGAAGCGACTACCACGGAACGAACAAGCTTGTCACGCTCGGCAGCACGGGTCTGACGGAAACCGCAGACGTCCCTGACGGGCTGATCCGCTTTTTACAGGCTATTGGATGCAAGGACGTGTCGCCATGAAACGAGCCATTTCTGTTTTGCTTGCGGCTCTGCTTTCGGTCAGTCTCCTCTCCCCTGTCTATGCGCTCCGGGGACCGGCGGATCAAGGGCCGGATTCCTGGGCGGCGATCGAACGGATCGAGCGGCAGGCCGGTGCGGAAGCCGACCTGCAGAGCCTTGCTGCGCGGGAGGCGGCCTACGCCGGAAGCGTGGACCGGATGATCCGGGCGGTGGAGGCCGCTCCGGATTACATGGACGGCAGCCTGATCCGCCACGGGGATTTCTTCTTTTGGGAAACCACCGACGGCAGAGTGAACGGCTATTCCCCTTCCCTCCGGGCGGAGATCAGCCTGCAAAGCCGCAGCGAACCTGCGGACGCAGCCGCTCCGACGGACGGAGCGGCGGATGGACAAGCGGAACCCAACGTCCCTGACGCGCGTGACGTGGGCGTAATGGTCCCCTATTCCGGCTCCTATTATTTCTGCGTGGACAAGGCCGTTGCCGAGGGTCAGGCGCTGGCCCGGAGCACCGGCGGGTCGCTGCACGTCTGCACGGCGGAAAACAGCAGCGTGGACACGCTTGCACAGCTCCTGCAGACCTGCGGGATCGTGCTGATCAACTCCCACGGCAGAACGGACTATGAGGTCGGTCAGGATCACACCTCCAAGGCCAATTCCTCGTATATCTGCCTGCCCACAGACGCAGGCTTCACCGCGCAGGATCGGCAGCGCGTCACAGGACCCTACGGCGCCTATTATCATGCGTTCTACGCAGGCGCATCCGAGGATTTTGACGAGGAATACTACTGTGTGGACGGAACCTGCATCGCCAATCACATGGAGGGCAGCGCGCCGCACAGTATGGTCTGGATGGGCTTCTGCCTGGGAATGGCCACCGAGGGTCTGGAGGCTCCCCTGCGCGAAAAGGGCGTGGAGGCGATGATCGGCTTCTCCGAGCGGGTGATTTCTACCACCGACCAGGACTATCGGCTGTACTTCGGACAGGCGCTGCTGGAGGACTGCACCGCAGCAGAGGCAGCCGCCTATATGAAGCAGAAGGTGGGCTGCCCGGACCCGATCGACGTGGGTCACGAGCCCGCCTGGCCCATTGCCGTCTCCTCGCAGGACCCCTATCCCGGACGGGACCATCTCACCGAAGGGCAGGAGGTCCTCTCCACCTGGAAGCTGCATCCGGCCTATCCCATTGCCGCAACGGTGGAGCCCGCAGGGACGGCGGACGTAAAGGTCGTTCGCACGACCGTCGAGGTCACGCCGCACCGGGGCTACGACTTCTCCGACTGGGAGATCACCGAGGGCGAGGCCTCCGCGGTCCGGACGAACGATACGCTCTCGTTCGACCTCTCCGGCCCCGCTGCCGTCACCCTTCGCATGACGGCGCGCACGCCCGCCCGGGTGCAGTTCAGCGCCGGTCCCGGGCAGACCGCCGCTTTGATTGACGAATTTATCGGCGACACCGTGGAGCTCCCGGCGCCGGAGGGCAGCCTGGATGCGGACGCCTATCTATACCATTTCCTGGGCTGGAGCACGGCGGAGCTGCCGGAGGACAGCCCGGACGCCCCGTCTCTGCTTCCCGCCGGTCACAGGCTGAAGCTGACCCGGACGGAGGCCGACCTGTATGCTGTCTACGGATACTTTGCCGCCGAGGACGGAGTGAGTCGGGGTCAATTCCGCCGGGTCACGGAAGCGCGCCTGGATTGGGCGGGTACGTACGTGCTGACCTATCAGTCTGTGAAGGCCCTGCGGGCCAGCAGCCGCGTCACCGGGCAGAATATCATCAGCACGAGCGCCTCGGCGGATCTCGCAAAGTCCGGCTGCTTCGTGGACGGAGACTGGCTCAACGAGGTGCCGGAGGAGCTGGTCTACGAATTTCTGCCCGACGAAACCGGGGCAGGGCTGCTGAAGATGAAGACCAGCGAGAATTATCTTGCTGTGACCGCCTCCAACGTGCTGCTCACCACCGTGACCGCCCCCGAAACCAGGGGCGCGCTCTGGCGCATGAGCTGGACGGACGGGACGCCGATCATCACCAATACCCGCTTCACCTCCCGCATTCTCCAGTTCAGCCCCACCTCCGCCGGCTTCTGTACGCTCAAGGAGCTTCGTTGGCCTCTGACCATCTATGCCGGCGTCCCGGGGCAGCACCTGTATACGACGAGGCCGGTCCAAAAGCAGGCGGGTCTTCCCTGCACCGGCGGGGACGACTGCCCCGGCAGCATCTTTTCGGATATGCCGGAAAAGGGCCATTGGGCCCACGATCCCATCGACTGGGCGGTTGCCTCCGGCGTGACCAACGGCACCGGACCGCATACCTTCAGCCCTGACAGGACCTGCACCAGAGCGCAGATCGTGACCTTCCTGTGGCGGACTGCAGGCTCGCCGGAGCCCGCAGCGACGAACAGTCCGTTCTCCGACGTGAAGCCCGACGCATATTATTACAAGCCTGTCCTCTGGGCAGCGGAGACCGGCGTAGCCGCCGGAACCGGCAAAACCACCTTCAGCCCCGACGCCGGCTGCACCCGCGCACAGGTCGTCACCTTCCTTTGGCGCTTTGCCGGACGTCCGGAGCCGACCGCCGCGACAAATCCGTTTACGGACGTGCCGTCCGGGACGTACTACACGAAAGCAGCCCTCTGGGCAGCAGAAAACGGCGTCACCGCAGGAACCGGCAAGACCACCTTCAGCCCCGATCGGACCTGCACCCGCGGCCAGATCGTGACCTTTCTGTATCGGTATCAAAAGGAGATGCTTTGAGCGTGAAAAAACTGATGCAAAAACTGTTCGGCGGAATTGATCTGACCTGGCCGAAGCTGATTCTGTTCGCCATAATCGCCGGTGTATTGACCGCCGTCATAGCGATCATCCCGGCGCTGCTCTATACTTCCTTCCATGCGATCACGGCGACCTTTGAGGTGTGGATTCTGTTCGGCATCCTCATCATCCTGAACAGCAAGTCGAACCTCGATTCCGCATTGAAATGCTTCGTTTTCTTCCTGATCAGCCAGCCGCTGGTCTATCTGATCCAGGTACCCTTCAGCTGGCAGGGCTGGGGTTTGTTCCAGTACTATCGGTATTGGTTTATCTGGACGGTTCTTTGCCTGCCGATGGGCTATATCGGCTACTATATGAAACAGGACAAATGGTGGGGGTATCTGATCCTTTTGCCCATGATCGCCCTCACCGCCGGATCCTACTCGACGTACTTTTCGGATTTCCAGTTCTACCTGCCAAAGTACGTTCTGATCACGCTGTTCTGCGCCTGCGCGATCATCCTCTATCCCGTGCTGATCTTCCGAAACAAGAAGATTCGGGCAGCGGGAGCGGCCGTCGGCACGGTGATCGTAATTGCCTTGACGGTGATCGGTCTGCTGAATCCCCCCGTTTACAGCACGGAGATTATGGGCAATAACGAGGAGCACCCGTTTGACGATTCCTACACGGTCTCCCTTGCGGAAGCAAAGTACGGCGACGTTTCCATCTATTATGATGAAGCTCTGGAGGACTTTATGCTCCATGCCGATTTCAAGAGAGGCGGCGACACGGTATTGACGATGATCTCCCCCACCGGGGAGCGGACGGATTACGATCTGCACATCGAGCGCGATACGTACAAGGTGACGAAGAAAGCGCGGTCGTGGGCGAACGCAGCGGCCCCGCTTCAGATCCGTACCTTGCAGGACGCAGCGTCCTGAAAGAATGTTGAAAAAGAGAAAGGAAGGACAAAAAACGATGGAAAACAAATTTGCAAGATTTCTGCGAAACTCCGGCCCGGCACGGTTTTTCGTGCCCCTCGGCATCATCCTCATCGCTGTCGGCATCTTTCTGATGACCCACAATAACGACAGTTATCTGGAGACCGTCGGCAAGGTCACGCAGGTGCAGGAGGATCTGGACACGGAGAACAAAGAGGTTTACGACGTCGTCTTCACCTACACCGTGAACGGAAAGGAGTATACCGGTACGTTTGAGGATCTGGCGGATGCATACAAGGCGGGCGACGAGATCGCCGTGTTCTACGATTCCGAAAACCCGGATGAGATCACAAACGGAAGGCTGGGCGGACTCGTCGCCCCGATCATGATCGGCGTCGGCATCCTGGCTATGGTCTTCGGCGTGTTCCGAACCGTAAAGGCCTTCCGAAAGAGCAAAGAGCTGGATCAGGTCCCGCGGGCATCCGCCGCCGCCTTTGAGGGCTTCAAGCAGACGCCCGGCGTGACGGAATACTACTGCCGGTATGACGGCGCGACCCTGAAGCCGGGCTATATTCTGGAGGACGCCGCCAGAAAGGTCCTCTTTGAGGGCAAGATGACCAAGCAGGCCATGATCGGCGCCCGCACCTATTCCTTCATCGACCACACCACCGGCAGGACTGTCGAGCACGAGGTGGGTCATACCGTGACCCAGACCTACAACGACAACGGCTGGTCCGCCAGCTCCTGGTTCAAGTTCGACGGTCAGAACGTCTGGGATCTTCTGCACGCACGCGGTCTCCGTCTGCAAACCAACATGAGAAGCAAATTCCCGAACGTGACCTATGAGATCAGCAGCGCCGGCCTTCCCTTTGCCGTGATCGAGACCAGCGGCAAGTACGTCCACGAGGACGAGGCGGCCGAGCACAAGCTGAACCTTCCGGTCGGTCGGTTCTATTACCGGGTCTGGACGAACACCCGTGATTTTGAGACCCTCTTCCTCACGATCTTTGCCATTTCCGAAACCGAACAGATGATCGTGGAGTAAGCGCCGCAGCCGAGAGACGAACAGGAGGTACGATGAACGGACGCATCAATGATCTGACCATGGACCCCTCCGGCTTTGTTCTGCTGGCAGATTTCGTGCCGCAGATCGTGCAGGAGATCCGCTACTATTCCACCTATAACTTCATCGGCGATCGAATCGACGGCTATGAGGAGCCCGTCGCACTGCTGACAAAGGAGGCTGCCCGGGCGCTCAAATCCGTCGCCGGCGAGATGCTGGTGCAGGGGTACCGGCTCAAGGTGTTCGACGCCTACCGTCCTGCCTGCGCGGTCAAGCAGTTCGTGCTCTGGGGCATCGAGGATCAGGACGTCCGCATGAAGCCCTATTTCTACCCTGCGCTGGAAAAACAGGCTTTGTTCGCGGAGGGCTATATCGCCAAGCAGTCCAGCCACAGCCGGGGCAGCGCGGTGGATCTGACCCTGCTGGACATGAAGACCGGCAAGGAGCTGGACATGGGCAGCCCCTTCGACCTGTTCAGCGAGGCCTCCCACCCGGATTATCGCGGCATCACCGAGGAGCAGTACGAAAACCGCATGCTGCTTCGTCGGGTCATGCTCCGCAACGGCTTCGCCCCGATCAACTGCGAATGGTGGCACTTTGCCCTGAAGAACGAGCCCTACCCGGACACCTATTTCAACTTTCCCGTTTCATCGGAGTATTTGAGAAGATAGATGATTTCTTTACTGATTTCCTTTGCGGTCCTGCTGGTTGGCTATCTGATCTACAGCAGGGTCGCGGAAAAGATTTTTGCGCCGGACGGCAGGAAAACCCCCGCCATTGCCATCCATGACGGGGTGGACTGCGTCCCCATGAAGCCCTGGAAGGCCTTTCTGGTGCAGCTTTTGAACATTGCGGGCACCGGGCCGATCTTCGGCGCTTTGATGGGTGCGGTGTTTGGGCCGGTGGTGTTCCTGTGGATCGTCTTCGGCTCCATCCTGGGCGGCGCGGTGCACGACTACATGAGCGGCATGATCAGCTCCCGACATAATGGTGCGTCGATCGCAGAGCTGTCGGGTACGTACCTCGGAAAAGCGGCAAAGTGGGTCATGCGCATCTTCTCGGTGGTGCTGCTGGTGCTCTGCGGCACGGTGTTTGTCACGAGCCCTGCCGGACTTCTCGACAAGCTGACCCCGGACTGGATGAACGGCACCTTCTGGGCGGTCGTGATCCTCGTCTATTACCTGCTGGCAACGCTGCTTCCCATCGATCAGCTGATCGGCAAGCTGTATCCCGTCTTCGGCGTACTGCTGATCGTCATGGCAGCCGCGGTCATGGGCGGCATCCTGTTTTCCGGCGGGAAGTTCACCATCCCGGAGATCTCGCTGCGAAACCTGCATCCCGAGGGCGTGCCGGTCTGGCCCTATATGTTCATCACGGTCGCCTGCGGCGCAATCTCCGGCTTCCATGCCACCCAGTCCCCCATGATCGCCAAGTGTATCCGCTCGGAAAAAGAGGGCCGCGCCATCTTCTACGGCGCGATGATCAGCGAATCGGTCATTGCTCTGGCCTGGGCGGCAGCGGGCGTGGCCTTCTACGGCACGACAGGGCTGCTGAACGAAGCGCTGGCAAACGGCGCGTCGAACGTGGTCTATGAGATTTCGACCAGCGTCCTCGGCGTGGTCGGCGGCGCGCTGGCCGTGGCGGGCGTCATCGTCTGCCCCATCACCTCCGGCGACACGGCCTTCCGCAGCGCAAGGCTGATCCTGGCGGAGGTGTTCCATCTGGAGCAAAAGAGCATCCGAAACCGCCTGCTGCTGACGATCCCGCTGCTGGCCGTCGGCGGCCTGCTGACCTGGTTTGCCATTGTGAACGACAACGGCTTCCAGACCATCTGGCGCTATTTCTCCTGGAGCAATCAGACCCTTGCCATGATCGCCCTGTGGGTGTCCACGGCGTATCTGCTGAAAAAAGGCAAGTACCGCTTCGGCTCCCTCCTGACCGCCTTCCCGGCAGCCTTCATGACAGCCGTCAGCCTGACCTATATTCTGATGGCGAAAGAGGGTTTGCAGCTTGACCAAACCGTCTCTTACGCCGTCGGCGCAGGAGCTGCTGTGATCCTGTTCGCACTCTATGCCGCCATCCTGCTCCAAAGGAAGCAGCGCTCTCGTTCCCGTGCAAACCGCTCCAACTGAACGCCGCACCATCCGACGTTTTCCACATCGTGCGGTTTTCATATGACAAAAACGCCGTATTTCGTGTGAAATACGGCGTTTTGGCACCCACGAGGGGATTCGAACCTCCGACCTGCCGCTTAGGAGTCTTGGCCCTGAACATGCCCGTTGTGGTCCCCTGAGTACACTTGTGTGCAGAAATTACACGGTTTTTTCATGTGTTCGAGTGCCGCTA
>OMZQ01000027.1 GCA_900315595.1 uncultured Eubacteriales bacterium
CGCTGCTGACGGGAGGCGATAACGGATGAATCGAGGGAAAGCGCGAAAACTGAGAGAAGTCATCGAACAGGCCAGCGCGTCGCTGCCGGACGAAACCGCACTGGAGGGCGTGGAGCTGTTCCCGATCTGGGAGCCGAGGCGCTTCTGCTCTGCGGGCGAGCGTCTGCGCTATCACGGCGAGCTGTACCGGGTCCTGCAGGATCACGCCGCGCAGGCAGACTGGACGCCCGACGCAGCGCCATCCCTCTACGTCCGCGTCGCCGCGCCGGGGACGATCCCGGAATGGGTGCAGCCCCTGGGGGCGGAGGACGCCTACAAAAAAGGCGACCAGGTGAGGCACGCCGGGATAGTTTGGGAATCGCTGGTTGACGCAAACGTCTGGGAGCCGGGCGCTCCCGGGACGGAAACACTCTGGAAGGAGATATGACATGAAACACTACATCACCTATATGCTGGGCGTGATCGGCGCTGGCATCGCCGCGGCATTCGGAGGCTGGGGGGCCGGGATGACGACGCTCTGCATTTTTATGGCAATCGACTATATCACCGGACTGCTGGTCGCCGGCGTTTTCCACGCCTCCAAAAAAAGCGAGAGCGGCCGGCTGGACAGCAGAGCGGGCTTTAAGGGCCTGCTCCGCAAGGGGGTGATCCTGCTGATCGTCCTGATCGCCGCGAGGCTGGACATCCTGCTCAATACAACCATCGTCCGGGACGCGGTCGTGATCGCCTTCTGCGCGAACGAGGGCATCTCGATCCTCGAGAATGCGGGGCTGATGGGCATTCCCATCCCGGCGGCCCTGCGGCGGGCAATCGAAGCGCTGGAGGCAAAGGGAAACGAGGACGGTGAGGACGAATGATCCAGGAGCGTCTGTTCACGAAAAACCCTTACGCGACGGACGGACGATTCATCGTCGGCGCTGACCTGGACGGATTCTTCCTGCATTCCGTGGGCTGTGCAGGCTCCAGCGCCCTCTCTTTCATCGAGAGATGGGATAATGAGGCGTTTACCGGAGCGGGAATCAACGGTTTCATCGATCCGACCGCGGCCTACGTTACCGCGCCATGCCTGAAGACCCGGGGAAAGGTAAAACGCATGCCGCACGGCGGACGGCCCTACGCAAACAACCACTACATCGGGTTTGAAATGTGCGAGCCGGCGCAGATGGTTTACGACAAGGCGACCTATCGGCTGGTAGGCTGCACGGACCGGACGGCGGCGCTCGCCTTCGTCCGGGCGACCTACCAAAACGCGGTTGAGCTATTCGCGCGGCTCTGCCTGTTCCACGGCAAGGATCCGCTGGCAGACGGCGTGATCCTCTCGCACTATGAGGCCGGGCGCCGCGGGATCGCAACCGGACACATCGACCCGGAACACGTTTGGAACTACCTGCAATCCGGCCTGACGATGGCCGGATTCCGGCAGGATGTCAAAAACAAAATGGAGGAGCTGAGAGATTTGACCAAGGAAGAAACGAACGCGCTCATCAAGGCAGCCGTTAAGCCACTCCAGGCTGAGCTGGACGCCCTGAAAAAGAGCGTAGCAAAGCACGTGACCGCGGCGGAGGCGAAGCGGATCTATCTGGAGCTGGAGAGAGAGGGCTTCGTAACGGAGATCTCCGACGCGCCGAAGTGGGCGCAGCCGGAGCTGCGGACCCTGCTGGACACCGGAGCCATCAACGGCGGCACGGAGGCCGGCCAGAATCCCAACGACGTCAACCTGCCGATGGACAGCGTCAAGGTCGCCCTGATCTGCAAGCGCTATGTCGAGATCATGAGCGGGAAGCCGCCCGACAAAGAGTTGTAACAATGATCGGTAAAGCAGCCCTCGACCTGAGGTAATCAGGCCGGGGGCTGCTTTGTCATCTTTCGGGTCGGCGGAGCGGGGATCAGGCATTATCTTTTTTGTTTTTGCGCTTTGCATAATTGATGCGGGCCCGTGCGTTGATGGTACCTCTGTAGGCTTTATACTGCTCTGGGGTCATTGCCTGCTCCTTTGCCTTGATACGCTCCTTATGATACGCATTTCGCTGGAGCCTGTGATCAGCCTCCCAGGCTCCAGCGTTTTGCCGCTTTAGCTTTTCCGCGCAGGATGTTGAGCAGGTCAAAGATTTGCTGTCCGGGATAAAGGCTTTGCCGCAAACGGCACAGATCCGGGCGGCGGTAGCGGTCTGTCGTTCCTCCCGCCGCTGCTCCGGGCTTGTGTTTCGACGATTCCAGGCCCGGCTTTGGGCCTGATCTTTTTCGCGGATGGCCTGCGCCGCACAGTTGGGGCAATACTTTTGCAAACCGCTGTTGACGGTATAGGGCTGACCGCAGACCTGGCAATCGTCCGTACTGCCAAGGGGACGAGCCGCACCGCGGCGGCGATAAGACCGATCTGTTTCGCGGCGTCGATCCAGACGGCAGCTTGGACAGCGGAGCGCGGCAGGGCCGCCATCAAAGCTCGTGCCGCAGTCCACGCAGATCCGAGGCCGGACGCTGGTCGCTCGAAGCCTTGCCACGCAGGCGGGGCAAGCGGAGCTTCCTGGGTCGCCGGCATACTCTGCGCCGCAGTACTTACAAATCCGCTGCATGATCCAAAGACTCCGCAAGGAGGAGACGGACGTACACCGGGCAAGCTCGCCTCCCGGCGTACCAATCCTCAAGCGTCCGGACCGGGATGCAAAAGCGACGGCTGGCCTGGGTCGGCGTCATGGGAGCCAGCAGTTCCCGCATGGAGCAGTGGACGACTTCCCACAAACGCGCCAGAGCAGCGATCCGTTCGTCCGGAATCTCCGCGGATTCCTCCGGATCGTTCCAGATAGATGAGAGGGAGAGATCAGAGACAAAGGCGTCCGGATCACTGTAAGCGTCCATCTCGGCAAGGCAGTAATTGCGTTGTGCATAGTTCATTGTTTGGGCCTCCTATTTTATCTCGTGGTTTTTTGCGGTAGTAATCATATCACCTCGTTGTCGTCCAGGATCTCTTCTCGGCCAAGCGACCACTCTGCCTCAAGCTCGTCAAAGGACAGGCCCTCAACAAACCAGCTCCTGTCGTCGCGCTTGTTGTAGAGATCACACTGCTCATTCCACCAGCCGAACCATTCTTCAAACGATTGCCCGTCGAGCAGGACGTAGGCGTCAACTTCGTCGCTCCATTTGAGGACGGTGGGATCAAACATGATGTCCGCAGAGCCGTCGGTACCACCAAATTCCCAGTCGTTGCAGGTGTTTGACCAGGTTCTGAGGCGAACATCGTGGTACGTTCCGTTATCGTAGATTTTCATTTTTGTTTGCCTCCTGTTTTTTGTTCGGGACTGCTGCCCTCCTGATGGTTATAGTATACCACGCAACGCGTGGCTTGTCAAGAGGAAAATGCAAAAATGTCAAAAAGAGAAAGATTTAAGCACCTCACCGGATCCCAGAAAGCGGCTCATTATTTGCCATCAATTTGCCATCAAAAAGACTGATTTATTCTGATTTATAGCGATTTATTTTAACAACCGGAAAGGACAAAAAAGAGAAAACGAAAAGCCCGGAATCCTTGAAATTTCAAGGTTTTCCGGGCTTTGGTGGGGGAAGGTGGATTCGAACCACCGAAGGCGGTGCCAGCAGATTTACAGTCTGTCCCCTTTGGCCACTCGGGAATTCCCCCATATTCCGTTCGCTTGTTCAGAGTCTCAGACGATGGATCCGCATCGCTTTCGCCGGGATGGTGGAGCTGGTAGACGGACTCGAACCCCCGACCTGCTGATTACAAATCAGCTGCTCTACCAACTGAGCTATACCAGCACGGCTCGAACAAGCAAGGCTTATTATAGCGGCAAAGGAGTCATTTGTCAAGTATTATTTTTCTTTTTTCGTCAATCTGTCTTTTTCTTCAATCTGAGCTTTTTGCCTGATACAGAGAAAACAGGAGGCGCGTGTTCGGAAAATCCGGGTCCAGCGTACTGGAGATCAATCTGTTGAAGCACCGCTCATAGGTCATTTCCGGGTCGTCGGAGAGGATCCAGTGGACCGCGCTTTGGTATAAGGCCTGGGCGGGCGGGTCGGTTTCCTCGCAGCGGAGCAGGCAGGCGTAATTGCTCTCCCTGCCTTCGTCGGTGAGGCGGAAGCGTTCGCCGTCATAGCGGAGCTGTACTGTGAACACCCCCTCCTCATAGCCGAGCCGGAGCGTCACTTCGTCCGGTCTTCCTGCCTCCGCATTGGCCGTGAAGCGTTCCCAGCGCTCCAGACCTTCGGAACCGGGCTCGCTTCCCATTGAGATGAAAACGTCGTCCGGACCGTATTTCCCGCTCAGATTGCTGTCGCTTGCGGCGGTCTGCGTTCCGGTCAGCGGATCAAAGAGCGAAGCAACCATGACCGTCGCCCCGCAGGTGACGTTCAGGACCTTCCCGTCCTCGGTCAGCCAGCGGAGCAGATAGAGCCCGCTGCCCTCGTCATAGTGGGCGGCTCCAAAGCGGGCCTCCAGCGCCTCAAGGGTCAGCCCCGGCAGCGCGTTGAGATCCGGGTCGGCTTCGATGGGCGTGAAACCGCGGAATTGGGCGCTTC
This sequence comes from uncultured Eubacteriales bacterium, assembly GCA_900315595.1. Taxonomy (GTDB): domain Bacteria; phylum Bacillota; class Clostridia; order Oscillospirales; family Oscillospiraceae; genus JAFRPC01. The sequence continues at coordinate 4,531 of OMZQ01000027.1, forward strand.
CGCTGTCTTCGCTGCCCGGCGCGGGGATATAGCGGGACATCGTGCCTGCCACACGGACGCCGTCGCGGCTGAACGCAGCATGATAGAACGAGGAGCCGTCCTCCCCTTTTTCGTTCCAGAAAACGGCCAGCGAGGTCTCACGCAGCAGCTCCGCGCCTTCGGCGCAGGCCAGATCCTTGACGCCGCTCAGACTTCTGCCAAGCAGGCTGAAGCTCGTTCCGCCCCAGAGCTGAATATCCTCCGGAAGCGAGCCGTCCTTCACCTGAAACGCGCCGTTTTGGATCGTGAGCGGCAGACGCATGGGCTGAGAAAGGTTATCCTGGCCGGTCTTCGCGTCATAGACGCGTTTCGCGCAGCAGAAGGTAACGCCCCCGTTCTCCGCCTCCAGCCAGACGTTCCCATACGACAAATTCAGGATCGTGTTCGCGCGGACCACAGGCAGTCCTTCCTCCACGCCGTAGGCCCAGAGGGCAACGGTGAACAGCCCGGAGGTCGGCCCGTTGCCCCAAAATGCGTATTCGCCGCTCCCGTCCCCATCAAGATCGGCACAGACCGGGTCCAGACCCGTCGGGCCGAGGTAGGTAAGCAGCCAGGCTGCGCCGCGCTCTGAGACCAGAGCCTCTCGGATCTCGAAGCCTTCCTCCGGGGAGGTTCGGACGCAGACGCAGCGATCCAGACCGGTCTGAGACCGGACCTCCGAAGAGCTGACCGTCAGCGCGCAGATCAGCTCCGCCGGTTCGGAAGGGGCTGCGTTCGACGGATCGTAATCCGAGGAAAGGGAAAGAAAGCATCCCAAGCGATCGTCCGGCGAGGCCTCCAGCTTCCGGGAGAGCTCCTGCAGGTCGATGGGCTGCGCGTCCGGCGCGGCGGCATAGGCTTCAACGGTCAGCGAACGATCTTCCCACATCCCGTACACAAGCCGCAAGATCGCGTCGCTGCGGTAGAGCAGCACGGTCTTCTCCTCGCGCAGGACCTCGAAGCCCTGCTCCTGCATTTTGTTTACATAATCTTCAAGCTGTTCGGTCGTGACGCCTGCGTATCTCACGCTGTTCCCGTACGCGGATTCTGCCGGGAAATCAGGCAGCAGCGCCCGGATCGATTCCGATGCGGTTTCCATCGGGTCCTCCTCTCCCGTTTCCATCGTGGCTGTCTGCGTGGAAGCCTCCGCCGTCTCCGGCGGTTCGGTCCGGTCCGGGACGGGGGCAGCAGGCGCGACATGGGTCGTGCAGGCGGTCAGCAGAACGCAGGCCAGCAGAAGGATGGTCAATCGTTTCATAGTCTCTCCTTTCAGGCCGCCAGCGTGAGCACGACGGCGGCGGTCAGGGCCGCGAAGCAGAGCGCGGCGCCAAGGGTCAGCTTCCGGTAAGAGAGCACCCGCTCCACGCGGACGCGGAGCTTCGCTCCGCCGAAGGCGGAGACGAAGAGATCGCGCCCCTTTGCTGCGCTGAGCAGGGCGATGGCGTAGTTCTTGCGATCCGCGGCGTTCAGTCCGCGCACGACGGCCTCGTCACAGGCCAGCTCCATATCCTCGAAAAAGCGCTTGAGGCTCCACCAGACGATGGGGTTGAACCAGTGGACGCAGCAGACCAGCAGAGCCAGAACGCGCCAGAGATTATCGCATCTGCGCCGGTGGACGGTTTCGTGGGCCACGACGAAGTCGAGCAGCCGTCCGCGCATGCCGACGGGAACCAGGATCCGCGGGCGGAGCACGCCGACCAGCCCCGGCGCAGCAACCTTTTCCGATTCCCAGACGCCATTTTGAAGCTCCCGCCCGCCGCGGGCTTCGCGCAGGGTCAGGACGTAGAGGACGGTCAGGGTCAGCAGGCAGGCTGTGGCAGCGACGGCCCAGATCAGCGCGCAGGTCTCGAACAGACTGCGCAGGGCGTCGGTTCGATAGACGATCGGGAAATAGTTCCTGGCGGCCCGGACGGTGTTCATCGCCTGCCATTCGATCGCTCCGTCGCCGGGACCGGGAATGGATACAGTCCGGGAACCCATCCGCTGCAGCACGGCCGTGAAGCTGACCGGCAGGGAGAGGGCCACCGGAAGAATCAGCCGAAGCAGAGGCGCGAGCCACAGGCAGAAGACCACCCGCCGCGGCAGGAAGCGAACGCGCCGCAGACCCAGAACCAGCAGACAGACCAGGCCGCCGTGCAGACTGAGGTTCAGGACCCAATAGAAAACGTCACTCTTCATGGCGGTCGATCATGGCGCGAAGCTCGTCAAGCTCGGCGTCGGAGAGGTTCTCACGCTGGAGAAAGGCGGCGAAAAAGGCCTTCTTTGAGCCCCGGTAGAGCTTGGAGATCAGGCCTTCAGTCTCTTCGGCGGCGACCTGCTCTCTGGTGATGCGGGCTACGCAGTGAAAGCCCGGCTCCAGCCGCTCCACGGCATCCTTTGCCACCAGCTTTTTGAGAACGGTGTAGGTCGTATTCTTGTTCCATCCGATCGTTTCCGCAGCCCGCAGAGAGAGCTCCTTTGCGGTGATCCCGTCCTCGTCCCAGATCAGCTCCATCAGGCGGAGCTCCGAATCAAACAGCTTCATGCTTACCTCCCAAATGAACAGACGATTGTAGTAGTCTATACATAGACTATCACAATCGTCTGAATCTGTCAAGTCCTTTTTGAATTTTTGGACCGGATGCTTTTTGAATTTTTGGACCGGATGCTCCGCAAAAGGCAAGACCACCGGCACGGGACATTGCCGATGGTCTGACTCGCTTATTCCGGGCGCTGGCGGCGGACGGTCCCGTCACGGACCTCGTATACCTCGTCACAGTGCTCGATGGTGGTGAGGCGGTGGGCGACGATGATGCAGGTCTTCTCCCCGCTCAGACTGCGGACCGATTCCATGACGGCCCGCTCGGTCTCGGTATCGAGGGCGGAGGTCGCCTCGTCAAGAAAGAGGATATCCGGGTCGTAATACAGGGCGCGGGCAATGCCGATGCGCTGGCGCTGGCCGCCGGAGAGGCGGACGCCCCGCTCGCCGATCACGGTATCCAGGCCGTCCTTCAGGCCGCGGACGAAGTCCGCGAGCTGGGCGGATTCCAGGGCTCTCCAGACCTGGGCCTCGTCGATCTCCGCGTCCTTGACGCCAAGGGCCACGTTGGCCCGGATGGATTCATCGACCAGGTAGATATTCTGCGGAATGTAGCCGATCCGGCTCTGCCAGGCGGGAATATCGTCCCGGATATCGGCCCCGCCGAAGCGGATCGTGCCGGACTGCGGCTCCAGCAGACCGAGGATCAGATCCACGAGGGTGGTCTTCCCTGCCCCGGTCGCGCCGACAACGCCGACGCTCGTTCCGGCCCGGACGGTCAGGCTGACGCCGGAGAGGACGGGCTTCTCCGCGCCGGGATAGGTGAAGCGGAGTCCGTCCACCGTGATGTCCGCGCGTGCGCGGTTCGAGACCGGACGGCGCTCCGGCGGGGCGGAGGCTTCGGTCTCCCGGCTTTCGGAAACGGTCTGGCAGACCGCGTCAAGGCCGGGCGTATAATAGGAGACGGCGTTGATCGATGCGTTGATCGTGTTCGCGCTGGGCAGCAGGCGAATGGATGCGACCGCAAAGGCCGAGAGGCTGCCCACAACTGCGCTGAGGTCGGCGTGCGTGGCGATCTTGACCGCCACCAGACCGAGGACGCCGCCGATGCAGAGAAATTCGACCAGATGACGCGGCACGCCGGAGAGGATCGCGTGGCGGCGGTAGTTCTTCACAAAGTCCTTCGCGTCGGCGCGGTATTCCTCCACGAAGAAGCGCTCGCGCCCCATCAGCTTGACCTCCTTGATGCCGCCCACGGACTGCTGGACCGTCTTGAGCATGGACATCCGCAGGCCGCGCGTCACCTGACCGATCTGCTTGAGCCGTCTGCGCACGACCAGATAATAGACCGCGGAATAGACGACCAGACCGGCGACGATGCTGAGCGTCAGCCAGAGGTCCACCAGGATCAGATAGGCGATCAGCAGGAGGCTGATCAGTGCGCTCGTGACGATGCTGATCAGATTCGAGACCAGGGCGTAGGCGCTGGAGACGTCGGTGTTGATGTCGCGGACGATCTCCGCCGTGTTGTGGGCCAGGTGAAAGGTATAGGGCTTACGCAGGTAGCAGTCGAGCAGGCGCGCAGAGGTCTCCATCTGGTTGCGGATCAGAAAGGTCTTCTGTACGACGGTCATATAGATCGCAAAGAGATTTTTGACCGCGTAGACCACGATGATCGCCACGACCAGGATCAGCATCCGACTGCTCTGGTCCACGTCCGGCGTGAGCGAGACAAAGAGACGATACCAGCCCTGCCGTGCCAGATTGTCGGGGCGGATCAGCAGATTGACGAAGGGAAGGATCAGAGAAACGCCCAGGAAATCAAAAAGGGTCTGGATCAGGATCAAAACCATCAGTACGACGAAAAAACGCCGCTCCCGCCTGGGAAAGATGATGCGCAGCTTTGCAAAGAGGGACTTTTGTTCCATAAACGCGCCCCCGGATGATCAGGATGGCCTGATTATAGCACAGGCCGGGGGGGCTTGTCAAATCACTTGTCCTTTGGAGAAAAAATCAAGCCCATCACCAGGGCGAAGAAGACCGCCGCCGTGATCCCGCCTGCTGCGGCGGTGACGCCGCCGGTCAGAACGCCGGGCAGACCCTGCTCGTCCACGGCGGCGCGGACGCCCTTTGCCAGCAGGTTTCCGAAGCCGGTCAGCGGAACCGTTGCCCCGGCTCCCGCCCAGTCGGCCAGAGGGCCGTACAGACCCAGTCCGCCGAGGACGACGCCTGCGACCACGAACCCCGTCAGGATACGGGCCGGGGTCAGGCCGGTTTTGTCGATCAAGAGCTGGCCGACGACGCAGATGGCGCCGCCCACCAGAAACGCACGAAGAAATATCATAGGCACCTCACTGTTCGATCTGCACCGCGTGGCAGATGGCCGGGATGGACTCCTTTTGCTGGACCGAGACCGGAGAGAGCAGGGCCCCGGTCCCGCAGAACAGGATCCGCTTCCAGGTCCCGCGCTTCATCTCCCCCAGGAGCTTGCCGCAGAGGACGGAGGCCGAGCAGCCGCAGCCGGAGCCGCCGCAGTGGACGTCCTGCCGCGCCCGGTCGTAGATCATCAGGCCGCAGTCGAGATAGCGCCCGTCCAGACGGACGCCGTCGCGGCGAAAGAGCTCCGCGACCAGCTCGTGGCCCAGCCAGCCCAGGTCGCCGGTCACGATGGCGTCGAAGTCTTCCGGAGAAAGGCGGGTTTCCTCCAGATGGGCGCGGATCGTCTGATAGGCGGCAAAGGCCATCGCCGCGCCCATGTTGTTCGCGTCCTTGACGCCCTTATCCGCAATGGCCCCCGGCGTCGCAGCCGTGACAGCCGGGCCGCCGCTCCCCTCGCGCACCAGGACCGCGCCGCAGCCGGTCACGGTCCACTGTGCCGTGGGCGTCCGCTGACCGCCGTAGCCCAGGGGGAAACGGTACTGGCGCTCCGAGGAGGCAAAGTGGGACGAAGTCATCGCCACGGCCCGGCTGCAATAGCCCGCGTTGACCGCAGCAGCGGCAAGCAGCAGCCCCTCCGCCATCGTGGAGCAGGCCCCGTAGAGACCCAGGACCGGAAGACCGGTGGCCCGCAGGGCGAACGTGGAGCCGATGCACTGATTGAGCAGATCGCCGGAGAAGACGGCGTCCACGTCGTTCGTTTTCAGACCGGTCTTTTTGAGCAGACAGCCAAGGGTCATGCGCTGCATCCTGGATTCGGCCTTCTCCCAGGTCTTTTCGTGGAAGTGGCCCTCGGAGAGTTTCAAGTCGAACCAATCCGAGAGCGGACCCTCGGCCTCCTTCTTTCCCCCTGCCGAGGCCCAGCCCGCAAGAACGGGCCGGTTGGGAAAGAGAAGCGTTTTTCCGTTGCGAAGCGGCTGCATGGCAGAACCTCCCGAAGCAATTTCGGGATCAGTATGCCCAAAAAATACGGAACCTATGCAGAACGGCTTCGCCGCTGCTCCAGCAAGCTGTTCAGGACTCCGCCGCAGAAGAGCAGAAGCATCGAGGCGTAGAGCCAGAGCATCGCAAGCGCCATGACGGACAGACTGCCATAGTAGCGGTCGTAGGCCCCACTCGCCTCGGCATAGCGCGAAAAGGCGCGCGCAAACAGCATCCAGCCCCCCGCTGCGCCAAAGGCCCCGGGCAGGGCGGAGCGAACCGTGACCGGTCGGCCCGGCATGGCGCAGTACAGCACCGTAAAAAAGGCCGAGAGCAGGAGAAGCGTGACCGGCGTTCTGGCCCGGATCAGACGCAGGAGAAACCGCGCCGCCGGGTCCTCGGAGCGGGAGAGCAGGCGGAGCAGCTCCTGCCCTGCCAGATGCAGAACCCCCGCAAGCGCCACCACGCACAGGCCGAGGACCGTGAAGCCCAGGCAGCGCAGGCGGGTACGGAGCCGTCTGCGCCCCGGCGGGACCCCGTAGACCCGGTTCAGGCCGAGGCATATGCTGTACACGCCCTGGGAGGCGGACCAGAGAGCAGCCGCCGCGGAGAGCGACAGAGACGGGGGCTCGAGACCTGCATAGAGCTCCTCCACCATATAATCCAGCAGCGGCAGCAGCGCACGCGGCACGACCCCGCTCACAAGACTTCGGATCGTCTGCGCAGGGACCTGGGCCGCGTGCAGCAGGCCAACGGCAAGCAGGGTCCCGGGGAATACCGAAAGCGCCATAAAATAGGCGGCGTAGGCTGCGTAGACCGCCGCCTCCGCCCGGCCGGCCCGGCGCAGGAGCTCCCGCGCGGTTCGGACTGTCTGCATTCCGCTCCCCCTTCCTGCGCGGCTTGCGTTTACACGGCGTCAAACAACGCATCACGGAGGATCGGCAGCGCACGCCCTCCATGATGCAGTATAGGCGCGCCAGGGCCCGGAAAGAACGAAATATTTCTCCAAGCGCGGCCGGTTCGCTTCCGTATAGATCGATGTACTTAATATAAATCATCACAAAAGATTCACATACTTTACTTGCCTTTTCAGCAGAAGGTCGCTATAATAAACTGGAGTAGATATGGGATAGCTGGCCCTCTGCTCACCGCGTCGGCTTACCCCGCGCGGATCACAAAAGAAAGGAGATCAACCACAATGTTTGAGAAGCCCATCCTGAACCTCGTGAAGTTCGACATGAAGGATATCTGCACCGCTTCCAACCCCGGCGATGAGCCCGCTCCCGAAGAGCCCACCACCACCTTCAACTGCGGCACCGATACCGGCTTCATCGGCTAATGGGTCCATGATCCCCCTGGGCCTGGGGTCCTCCCAGGCCCTTTCTATGTGTTTTCCCGGGCAAGTCCCGGTTTTGATACGATTATAACGGACACCGCCCATTCGGTTCGGGCGGGCAAAGGAGAATCCCATGGATCTTGCGCTTCTGGCTATCGCCTCCGAGACAGCGGAATCTCTGCAGGCAGACGCTCTGTACTACCGTCAGGCGGACGGAATCTACTACGGCGGCTGGACGGACTATCCCCACGCCGTGATCGAACTGTTTCCGATGAAGTTCCACCCGGTCAGCGGGATTCGTCAGGCCGTTTTGGACATGGCAAACGCGGCTGTCAACTTCAACCTGCCGATGCTGCCCCAGGCCGTCCGCGACGAGGCCCTGGCCTTGGAGCGGCGCGGCTGGATCACCCGCTGTGCGCGCGGGGCGAAGGCAAAGCAGTATCGGTCCTATCCCAACCATCTGATCGGGCTGGGCAAGTGGAGCATCACGGGGCGGTGCAACTACCGCTGCCGCCACTGCTTCCTCTCCGCGCCGGACGCCCGCTTCGGCGAGCTGCCCACGGCTGAATGTCTGCGCATCATCCGCGAGATGGCTGAGGTCGGAATCCACGCGGTCACGCTCACTGGCGGCGAGCCGCTGGTACGCGAGGATTTCCTGACCCTCGTGGACGAGCTGTGCAAGCATGACATCACAGTCACGCAGATCGCCACGAACGGCGCCCTGGTCAACGAGCGTCTGCTGGACGCCCTGGAGGATCGCGGCGTTCGGCCGATCTTTGCCATGAGCTTTGACGGCGTGGGCTGGCACGACTGGCTGCGCGGCATCCCCGGCGCGGAAAAACAACTGATGGGAAAATTCGAGCTGCTGGCCCGCCGCGGCTTCACCACCTCCAGCGCCATGACCCTCCACCGGAAAAACGTGGGCGTCCTGCGCGAGTCGATCAACCGTCTGGCCGACGTCGGCGCGTCGCTGGCCATCATCAACCGGATGCTGGAAGTGGGCGAATGGCTGAAAAACGGCGAGGGTCTGACCCTCTCGCAGGCCGAGATCTTCCAGGCCTATCTGGACTATCTGCCCTGTTACTATGCCGACGGCAAGCACATCAAGGTCACCCTGAACCGAATCGCAGAGCTCTACCCCGGCAGCTATGAATACGATCTTCTGCCGATCAAGCCTCCCTGCGACTTCAATACCCACACGGTATGCGGCTCCACCTATCACGCTTTCCTGCTCAACGGCGACGGAAAGCTGACCCCCTGCATTGCCATCGCGGGCATGAACGGAATGCAGGAGAACTTCGCCGATCTGACGAAGATGCACCTGCGCGACGCGCTGGAGCATTCCCGTCTGGCGGAGCTGGTCGGTACCTCGATCGCGGACCATCAGCGAGCAAATCCGAAGTGCATGGCCTGCCCCTATCACCGCTGGTGCCAGGGCGGCTGCCCGGCGCAGGCGCTGGAATTCGACGACACGAACTATAACGGCGTGGACTATCTGCGCTGCGAGTTCTTTGAAAAGCACTGGGCGGACCGGATCATCAACCGCCTGAAGGAGACCGTCCCCGAGGCGCACTGCCGGAATCTGCCGGCGGACTTCCCCCTCCTTGACCGGTAAGGCCCCGCCGGGCCGCCGCGCCGTTCTGTCAGCGCGGCGGCTCGGCTTGCTCCGGTTTTTTCCGAAAAAGCGGTTTTTTCGCTTGCAATTCCCGCCCGGCTGTGATATACTGCTTCCGATGTTAATTGCCGGGCTTGCCCGGCGGTACAGGCGAGGATCGGGCTGTCCCCGGTTTCCTCCGGCGCAAGAGAGGATGCGGTCGGTGCGAGCATCCGCCGGAAACCGTGCGGGCCTTCTCCCGGGAGCCGCTGGTCTGAACGAAGCCGTCCGGCTTCTGCGTAGGATCCGCCGTATGCGCCGCGTTAAGGCGATCAAGCGCGCCGGGTCTCCGGCGAATCGCGGGTGGTACCGCGGAAGCATGGTCTTTCGTCCCCGAACGTGGGGAGAAGGGCCGTTTTTTTGTTTATCATTCACTCGAAGGAGCAGATCAACATATGAAAGAACAACTCGAACGCATCCGGGTCTCCGCGCTGGAGGCCCTTGCGCAGGCAAAAGAATCCGCCGATCTGGAGTCGCTGCGCATCAAGATCCTGGGCAAGAAGGGCGAGCTCACCGCCGTCCTGAAAACCATGGGCAAGCTCTCCGCCGAGGAGCGCCCCGTCATGGGCCAGCTTGCCAATTCCGTCCGCGCCGGCATCGAGGAAGCGCTGGAGCAGCGCAAAAAGGAGCTTGCCGCCGCCGCCCTGGAGGCCCGTCTGGAGGCTGAGGCAGTGGACGTCACTGTGCCCGGGACCGCGCCGACGCTCGGACACCGGCACCCGATGAACATCGCCCTGGACGAGGTCAAGGAGGCCGCGATCGGCATGGGCTTCCGGATTCTGGAAGGCCCGGAGGTCGAGCTGGCGGAGTATAACTTCACCAAGCTGAATACCGAGGAAGGCCACCCCGCCCGCGACTGGTCGGACACCTTCTATCTGAAGGAGGACAGCTCCGTCCTGCTGCGCACCCAGACCTCCCCGATGCAGATCCGCGCGATGGAGGCCATCGGCAAGCCGCCCATCCGCATCCTGGCTCCGGGCCGCGTCTTCCGCAAGGACGAGGTGGACGCCACGCACTCCCCGATGTTCCACCAGATCGAGGGTCTGGTCATCGACAAGGGCATCACGATGGCGGATCTGAAGGGCACGCTCGAGGCCTTTGTGAAGTCCCTCTACGGCGAGGATTGCGTGGTTCGCTTCCGTCCCCACCACTTTCCCTTCACCGAGCCGAGCTGCGAGCTGGACGTACAGTGCTTCAAGTGCCACGGCGCAGGCTGCCCCACCTGCAAGGGCGAGGGCTGGATCGAGCTGCTCGGCGCGGGCATGGTTCACCCGAAGGTTCTGGAGGGCTGCGGCATCGACCCGGACGTCTATTCCGGCTTCGCCTTCGGCATCGGTCTGGAGCGTATGGCAATGCGCCGCTTCCAGATCTCCGATCTGCGGCTCATCTTCGAGAACGACGTGCGGTTCCTCGAACAGTTCTGACAAGGGAGGAAACAGAGAATGAACATTTCCAGAAATTGGCTCAAGGAATTCGTGGACATTGAGGCCACGGATCGTGAATATGATGAGATCATGACCATCGCCGGGCAGAAGGTGGAAACCACCGCCCGTCTGGACGAGACCATCCGCAACGTCAAGGTCGGTCGGGTCCTCTCCATCGTCCGGCACGAGAACTCCGACCATATGTGGGTCTGCCAGATCGACGTGGGCGAGGCAGAGCCCGTCCAGATCGTCACCGGGGCGCAGAACGTCCGCCAGGGCGACCTGGTCCCCGCCGCCCTGCACAACTCCTGGCTGGCAGGCGGCACGCACATCACAAAGGGCAAGCTCCGGGGCGTGGCCTCCAACGGCATGCTCTGCTCCATTCAGGAGCTTGGTCTGACCAAAAACGACTTCCCCGACGCCTGCGAGGACGGCATCTGGATCCTCAACGACGAGGGCGCCGAGGTCGGGCAGGACATCAACGAGGTCATGGGCACGAACGATTCCGTGGTTGAGTTTGAGATCACGAACAACCGTCCTGACTGCTATTCCCTGATCGGTCTGGCCCGCGAGACCGCAGCGGCCTTCAACGTCCCGCTCCGCCTCCACGAGCCCGTGGTCAAAGGCGGCGGCCCGGGCGTGCTGACCGAGCTGCTGGACGTGGAGACCCCGGACCCCGATCTGTGCAGACGCTACTCCGCCCGCATGATCCGGAACGTCAAGGTCGCCCCCTCGCCCAAGTGGATGCGCCAGCGCCTGCGCGCAGCGGGCATCCGGCCCATCAACAACATCGTCGATATCACAAACTACGTGATGGTGGAGTACGGTCAGCCGATGCACGCCTTTGACTACCGCTACGTCAAGGGCGGGAAGATCATCGTCCGGCGCGCGGGTGAGGATCGCAGTCTGACCACCCTCGACGGCGTGGAGCGCCGCCTGAAGCCCGAAATGCTGGTCATTGCCGACGAGACCCGCCCCGTGGGTCTGGCCGGCGTCATGGGCGGCGAGAACTCCGAGATCGTTGCCGACACCACGGACGTCGTGTTTGAGTCCGCCAACTTTGACGGCACATCCATCCGCAAGACGGCCCTCGCTCTGGGCATGCGCACGGACGCTTCCTCCAAATATGAAAAGAACATCGACCCGATGCTGACCCTTCCTGCGGTCAACCGCGCCTGCGAGCTGGTTGAGCTGCTCGGCGCGGGCGAGGTAGTAGACGGCGTGATCGACATTCTCAACGAGATCCCCGAACCCGTCGTCCTTCCCCTGGAGCCGGAAAAGATCAACCGTCTGCTCGGCACCGACATCTCCGAGGCGCAAATGATCGAATATTTGCGCCGCGAGCAGATCGAGGTCGCGGACGGCATGATTCAGGTCCCCTCCTGGCGGCCCGACCTTCGCCGGACTGCGGACGTGGCCGAGGAGGTCGCCCGCTTCTACGGCTACAACGACATCCCCACCACCCTGATGCGCGGCGAGACCACCCGCGGCGGCTATTCCGAGGCCCAGCGGCTCGAGAATCTGGCCGGAGCTGCCGCCCGCGCCATGGGCTACAGCGAGATCATCACCTACTCCTTCGTCTCCCCGACGGGGCTGGACAAGATCCGCGTTCCCGCAGACGACCCGCGCCGCAATCAGCTCCGCATTCTGAACCCCCTGGGCGAGGATACCTCCGTGATGCGCACGACGGCCCTGCCCTCGATGCTGGACATTCTGGCCCGCAACGCCGCCCACCACAACAAGAGCGCCAAGCTCTATGAAACTGCGAAGGTCTACTTCCCCGTGGCGGGCGAGGAGCTGCCCTACGAGCCCAAGCATCTGATGCTGGGCGGCTACGGAGAAGGCGACTTCTTCACACTCAAGGGCGCGATCGAGGCCATCCTCAAGGCGATCAACGCCCGGCAGCCCAGCTTCGAGGCCGTGACCGACGATCCGAGCTGGCACCCCGGCCGCTGCGCCGCCGTGGTGGTGGACGGCAAGCGGATCGGTCTGTTCGGTCAGGTTCATCCGCTGGTCTCCGCAGCCTATGAGATCGACGGCGCGGTCTACGCGGCGGAGCTGGACTTCACCGAGCTGCTGACCGTGCTGGACGGCGACAAGACCTTCAAGCCCCTGCCCAAGTTCCCGGCTACCAGCCGCGACCTGGCCGTGGTCTGCGACGAAAAGGTTACCGTCGGCGCTCTGGAAACCTGCATCGCACGGGCCGGCGGGAAGCTGCTGCGCTCTGTCTCCCTGTTCGACATCTACCGCGGCGTGGGCATCGTGCCCGGCAAGAAGAGCGTCGCCTTCTCCCTGGTCTTCCGCGCTGACGAACGCACCCTGACCGACAGCGACATTGAGCCTGCCATGGAAAAGATCCTCGCGGCTCTGGACCGCGAGCTTGGGGCGATCCGCCGCTGAGCGAAACCATCACGAGGAGTTTAGTTATGAAAACGATCATCTTATCCGCCGACAGCACGCTGGATATGCCGGCTGACATGATCCGCGAGCTCGATCTGCGCATCATCCCCAGCTACGTCACCCTGGGCGACAAGACCCTGCCCGACTGGCCCGACGTCACGCAGGAGGACCTGCTCGGCTTCGTCAAACGCACCGGCAAGCTGGCCCAGACCAGCGCCGCCAATCCCGACGACTATGAAAAATGGTTCCGCTCGCTGGCTTCGGCGGGCCTGCCGATCGTCCACTTCGCCAAGAGCTCCGGCATCTCAAGCTGCTACCAGAACGCCTGCGTCGCAGCCCAGGCCGTCGGAAATGTCTGGGTCCTGGACACCAAGAACCTGGCCGGCGGCAGCTCCATGATCATCCTGGAGGCCATCCGCTGCGGCATCGAAGACCCCGCAGCCCTGACGGCCCATCTGGAGGCCTACCGCGAGCGGATCGAAGGTAGCTTCATCATCGAAACCCTGGAATTCCTGCACAAGGGCGGGCGCTGCTCCACCGTGGCGGCCCTGGGCGCAAACATCCTGCGCCTGCGTCCGGAAATCGTGATCGAGGACGGCGGGATGCACGTCGGCAAGAAGTTCCGCGGCCCCTACAACAAGTGCGTCTACGACTACATCGACGACCGCCTCTCCAGGCTGCCCGAGCTGGAGACCGATCTGGTTTACGTGAACCACACCATTCAGAACCCCGAGTTCCTGGAGGAGCTGCTGGCCTACGTCCGGGAGAAGACCGGCTGCAAGCAGCTGATCGAAACCCCGGCCTCCGCCGCGATCTCCACCCACTGCGGGCCAAACACCTTCGGTTTCTTCTTTGTCCGGAAGGAAAAATAAAAATATTTTGAAATTTTTACCGGATTCCCCTTTACAATCACGGTGAAATCGGCTAAAATGACGGTAATGTGCTGCGGGGCGATCCGCCCCGAAAGGAGGTTCTCCCAATGGAAGATCATACCATCAAGTACAGGGTCCCCTCAGAGGATCACGAGGAAATGAAGCGGATTCTGACGTCCGTCTACACCTCTCTGACCGAGAAGGGTTATAACCCCATCAATCAGATCGTGGGCTATCTCCTTTCCGAGGACCCGACCTACATTACCAACCACAACAACGCCCGCGCCATGATCTGCCGCCTGGACCGCGACGACGTCCTGCAGGAGATCGTGCGCCACTATCTGTTCGACTGAGCGTTCCCGCTTCGTCGGGGGCCAATCGGGGCTGGCTCGCAAGGGCCGGCCCCGATTTGTCCGGCAGGGGCAGAGCTTGCCCTTCCCTGTAACAATTTCATATTTATCCTCGCTTTCAGAAGCCTGATTATCCCCGGCATTCGGACCAAATTGTGTTCTTTTGTTAAGAATCCGGCAAGAAATTGTCATTTTCGAAACTTAATACTTGACAAATCCATCACAATGAGTTACAATTTGGTTACATTAAGTTAGGAGGTGCTCTTATGGCTGACCAAGAGGGTCTCATGTACAAGGGCCATCCCTTGATGCGCAAGGACAACATTTGTTATTACGGCTCCATGGCGGATTCGCACATCGTAATCCTCCAGGTTCTCGAGTCGAAGGATTTCAGCGATCTCAAGCTCGCGACGAAGGTCTCCGTTCAGCTCCAGCTGACCGACCAGACCGCCCGTCCCAGAGACCGGATCGTGAAGAAAACCGAGAAGGAAGGCTTCTACACCGCGCTTGACGTCGGCGCCGTTTGGCTCGACCGCGCCCTGTCTTCCAAGTAATTCTGAAAGCGAGGGTACTTATGAAACGAATCTGCAAAGGAATGCTCTGTTTGATCCTGGCCCTTTCCATCCTGGCCGGCATGGCGATCCCCGCCATGGCAACGGAGCTGAAAACCGGAATCGGCATCGTTACCACCTCTTGCCTGCGTCTGCGGGCGAAGCCCAACACCGACAGCGAAGTGATCGGCAAGGCCTATTACGGCGACGCCGTTGTGATCATCCGGGAAGTTGACGACTGGTATCTGGTCAACTGCAATCTGGAGATCGGTTATATGCACAAGGACTACCTCGATCTCCGCGAGCGGAAGAACGTCCGCCTCGGCTATGCCAGCTTTGACGCCGTCACCAACATCCGCAAGGGTCCCGGCACCGATACCGCCATCGTGGATCAGGCGCCGAAGGGTGACGTCTGCTTCATCATCGGCTTCAACTGCGAGTGGTATAAGGTCACCTACGAGGGCCAGACCGGCTACGTTCGCAGCGACCTTCTGACCCTGCTGGAGAAGCCCTACGACAACTACGGCAGCCCCGGCAACACTTACCATGAGGCGAGCACCTCCGCCAAGACCAGCACGACCGCTGCAAGCAGCAGCACTTCCGCGAGCAGCAGCTCCTCCGCGAGCAGCAGCGCTTCTTCGAGCAGCTCCTCCACGAGCAGCTCCTCCGCTAACAGCTCCTCCGCTAACAGCTCCTCCAGCAGCTCCGCCGCCGCTTCTACCCTGGGCGAGCAGATGGTCGCCTACGCGAAGAACTTCCTGGGCTACCGCTACGTTTGGGGCGGCAAGGACCCCTCCACCGGCTTTGACTGCTCCGGTCTGACCTGGTACGTCGCCAAGCACTTCGGCATCCGGATCGGACGCTCCGCCAACGATCAGCTCAGCTACGGCACCTACGTCAGCCGCGCCGATCTCAAGCCCGGCGACATCGTCCTGTTCGAGCGTACCTACACCTCCTCCGTCCGCGCCACCCACGCGGGCATGTACATCGGCAACGGTCAGTTCATCCACGCCGCCAACTCCCGCGTCGGCGTTGTGATCTCCAGCCTCAGCGAGACCTATTATTCCTCCCGTTTCATCTGCGGCAGACGCCTCGGATGATCGCAGCAGACGCATTGCCGGACCCCGGCGCTGAAAAAACCAGCGCCGGGGTCCGGTTCCGTTTATTCTGATCCGGGCGGCAGCAGAAGCTGCAGAAATCCGATCTTGATATTGATTTTCTTGCGGAATTATGCCATAATAAGGGCCAAGCAGGCCCGGCGCGTCGAGCGCCGTCCGGACGACAAACACACAAGGAGAAATCATTATGATGAACCGCAAAGCGCACCTACGGCTGATCTGTCTGCTGCTGACGCTGACGATGGTTTTTTCTGTTGCGCCTCCCGCGTATGCGAGCCCACAAACAGACAAGGCCGCCGAAGCACACGTTCCCGAAGTGCAGACGGATCCGGAAGAACACGCCCCGGATGAGCTCGTCCGCGTGACGATCGAGCTTGACCGGGCCTCCACCCTCGACGCAGGCTACAGCACGGATCGCGTCGCCGAAAACGCCGAGGCGGTTTCCTACCGGCGGAGCCTGCGCAGCAGCCAGGACGCCCTGACCGCCAGGATCGAGGCAGCCACCGGCGCCGCGCTGGACGTCAAGTGGAACATTACCCTTGCGATGAACGCGATCTCCGCGAACGTCCGCTGCGGCGACATTGCGAAGATCAAGTCCATTCCCGGCGTCAAAAACGTTTTCCCGGAAAACCGCTACGACGCGCCCGTTCCGGCAGAGCGCGAAGACGGCGACAGCCCGAACACCGCCAACACCTCTGAATACATGGTCGGGGCGCAAAGTGCCTGGGCCGAAGGCTACACCGGCGCGGGCTCCCGCATCGCCATCATCGACACCGGTCTGGACACGACCCACCGGTCCATGGATGCGGACGCCTTCCGCTACGCCATTGAGCAGACCGGAAAGAGCGTCAGCCTCTTTACCGCCGCCGAGCTCAGCGCGGTCAAGGATCAACTCAACGGCTCCGGCGCGACCTACCTCAACGAGAAGATTCCCTTCGGCTACAACTACGTGGACTCAAACACCAAAATCAACCACCTGAGCGACACCCAGGGCGAGCACGGCTCGCACGTGGCGGGTATTGCGGCAGCCAACCGCTTCGTCAAGGACGGCGACGCCTACGCGGACGCAGCGGAAACCGTTCACGCCGTCGGCATGGCTCCCGACGCGCAGCTCTTCATTATGAAGGTCTTCGGCGCAAGCGGCGGCGCTTACGATTCCGACTACATGGTCGCCATCGAGGATGCCATCGTTCTCGGCTGCGACGCGGTGAACCTCTCCCTCGGCAGCTCGATCCAGGGCTTCACCTACTCCGCCTCCTACCAGGCCACCCTGAACAAGCTCTCCGACCCCGTGATAAACCCCAAAACGGTGGTTTCCATCTCCGCGGGCAACGCCTACGACTTCGCCTATATGCTGACGAACGATCAGCAGGAGCTCTATATCGAGGACGTCTACATGCACACCGGCGGCAGCCCCGGCACCTACGTCAACAGTCTGTGCGTGGCCTCCGCCGACAACACCGGTCTGACCGGCACCCCGATGACCTTCAACGGCAGCCAGACGGTTTTCTATAACGAGACCGACTCCAGCGGCGCGAAGCTGACCACAATCGCAGGCAGCTACGAATACGTATACGTGGACGCCCCGGGCAGCGCAGAGGATTACGCCGCCGTTGACGCCGCCGTGGGCCTGGCCGGGAAGATCGTCCTCTGCAACCGCGGAGACATCTCCTTCTATGAGAAGGGCAACAATCTGATCTCCTTCAACCCCAAGGCCCTGATCGTCGCCAACAACACATCGGGAACCGTCTATATGTCTCTGGATGCGTATAACGGCACCTTCCCGATGGTCTCCATCACGCTGGACGACGCAAACGCGATCAAGGCCGCCTCCGCCGCCCACAGTGCCGGCTCCGTCCCCTATTATACCGGCACGGTGACCGTGACCGCAGAAATGATCAGCGCCCTCGCCGCCGACAACCCCGAGATGAGCGATTTTTCCTCCTGGGGCGTGCCCGGCTCGCTGATCATGAAGCCCGAGATCACCGCCCCCGGCGGCGAGATCTATTCCCTGAACGGCACGCATCTGGACACCTCCTACGCCACCGTGGGCGGCGCCGACCAGTATGAGATCATGTCCGGCACCTCCATGGCCGCCCCGCACGTTGCGGGTCTGACCGCGACCCTCGGCCAGTATCTGCGTGAGAATAACGTTTCCCTCCCCGGTCATACCACCCGTCAGATCGCCCAGAGCCTTCTGATGTCCACAGCCGTGCCGATGCACATCGGCTCCGAGACCGGCCCCTACTACCCCACCATTCAGGCCGGCGCGGGCCTTGCCAACGTACACCGGGCGATCCATGCCTCCACGGTGGTCTTTATGGGCGCGGATGCCACGATCTCCGGCGAAGACGGCAAGGTCAAGGCGGAGCTTGGCGACCTGCCCGCGCGCTCCGGCGGCTGGACCTACTCCTTCGAGCTGAACAATCTGGCAAACCGGGCTCAGACCTACGCCCTGCGCACCGATCTGTTCACCCAGGCGCGCGACGAATCCGGCGAATATCCGATGATGTCCCGCTCCACGGCGGATCTCGACTGGCCCGTGACCTACACCGTGTCCGGCAAGAACGTGACCTCCGTAACGGTTCCCGCCGGCTCCGCCAGAACCGTCCAAGTCACGATCACCGTGCCGGAGGACATGACGGAATTTGACGCCCGCTACCCTGCTGGCGCTTATCTTGAGGGCTACACCTTCGTCGAGAGCAGCGCCGTCTCCTCCGACGGCGAGAAGCTGGACGTGGAGCACTCCATCCCCATTCTGGGCTTCTACGGCTCCTGGACCGACCCCTCCATGTTCGACAACACCTCCTACGTGGACAAGAACGTCTACGGATCGGGCAAGGTTCCCTACTCCGGCGAGACCGAAACGAACTACGTGACCTATCGCCGCGACGGGACCACGGCGTACGTGACCGGAAATCCCTACACAACGGAGCGCCCCTTCCCTGCTGAAAAGCTGGCGCTTCGCTCCACCGACACCATCACGCAGATCAAGTACAATCTGATCCGTTCCGCCGGTTCAACCGGCTATGCAGTCAGCACGATCGACGAGACCGGAGCCGTCACGGGCGTCAGGAACGCCTCCGTTTCCACCACGAATACGAGCGGCATGTACTACAGCCAGAGCGCCTCCGCCTGGCAGGGCACTTCCCCCAGGTCCTACTCCCCCGGCGCGCAGGTCTCCGATTACGGCGCAGAGGGCGAGCGCATCCGCGTCGGCTACTACGCGATTCCCGAATACTACGCGATGAAGCTCAATTCCGACCTCACCGCCCCGACCGCCGGCACGCTGACCGACGCCTCCTTCCGGACGCTTCTGATGCAGAACGTGCTGGGGCGCGGCGCGATGATCGGCTATGACTTCTATATTGACAACACCGCGCCGGTCATTCTGACTGCGGTCAGGAAGGGCTCCACCGTGACCGTGCGCGCGCAGGACAACTGCTATCTGGCCTGGCTGGCCGTCACCGACGCCACCGGCAAGACCGTCCACCTCGGCACGGTACCGGAGCAGAACGCCAAAAACGAGGTCGTGGACTACACCTTCGAGCTTGCAGGTCTCGGTCTTGACGCCGCCTCCTGCCGCGTTCTGGCGGGTGACTACGCCGCCAACCAGGCCATCGTTCAGCCCGTAGAGCTGCTTTACGATATCACGGCGGAATCCAACAACGAGGCATGGGGCACGGTCAATCTGACCGGCAACGTGATCACCGCGACCCCCGCCGAGGGCTATTACACCGCGGGCTACGAGGTCGTCAGCGGTTCGGCCTCCCTGACGCAGAACGGCAATTTCTTTACTGTCCAGGCGAATTCCGACTGCACGGTCCGCATCCTCTTTGCGCAAAAGCAGCCGATCACCGTCACCTTCGTTGCCAGCGGCGCGGTCATCGGCACGGTCTCCAGCCAGTCCGCCGAGGCGCTGACCCTGCCCACGACGGCAACGGAATTTGAAGGCTGGAGCTTTGAGGGCTGGTCCGAGCAGACCGTGGCCGAGACCGACGAAGCGCCGACCCTCTTCGTGCCCGGTGCAACGGTCAACCCCGTGGCGGACACGACCTACTACGCGGTTTACAGCCGTCTGGATACCGGCGGCGCGGAGCCCGTCTTTGAGCTGGTCACTGAGGACCCCGGCGACTGGACCGGCAGATACGCGATCACCTACCTCAAGACCAGGAGCCTCTACGCCTTCACCGGCGTGAACACCTCCACCAGCGCAGAGATTGAGAACAAATCCAACAGCACGGCCTTTGCATCCACCGGCATGGAGCTGAACGGAACGACCCTGTCCAAGGTGAAGGACAACTATATCTTCGAGGTCGCGCCGCAGGACGGCGGCTACTCCATCCGCAGCGTCTCCAAGGACACCTTCGTCGGCATCAGCGGCGGTTCGCTCTGCGTCTTTGCCTATTTCTACCCTTCCACCTGTATCTGGGACCTGACCTCCTACCCGCAAACGTCTGGCACGATCGTCCACAACGCCAACCAGAGCAGTCAGCCCTATCTGAACTACACCATCTACACCAACTATTTCTGGGCCAACGGCGTCCGCAACACGAGCATCTGCCTGTGGAAGGAGACCGTCTCCGGCACCACCTGGTATTCCACGATGCCCGTTGAGCCCCCGCACGAGCATGCGCTGACCCGCCACGCGCCTGTCGCGCCCACCTGCACCGGGGACGGCAGCATCGAATACTGGGTCTGCTCCATCTGCGGCAAGCTCTTCTCTGACGCGGCCGCCGCGCACGAGATCACCGCCTCTGAGACTGTGATCCCTGCTCTGGGCCACGCCTGGAGCGAGCCCGTCTTCACCTGGAGCGGCTATGAAAGCGCCAAGGCGACTCGGACCTGCGAGCGTGACGCAAGCCAC
>OMZQ01000020.1 GCA_900315595.1 uncultured Eubacteriales bacterium
GTTCCGATAAGCTGACGGTTGGAATGACGAATCGGTCATCGATACGCCCCCTCATCCGTCATCCGGCTTCCGTGAGACGCCGGATGCCACCTTCCCCCCCGAGGGGGGGAAGGCTTTTCGCTCGGCAAACCCCAATCTGTGGGGCTGCTGTACTGTTACGCCGGGAAAACAGAACGGCGCCTCCCTTGACGCTTCGGGATTGACAAAGGCGGATATATCGTGTAGGATGGGAATGATGAATACCGAAAGCGGAACGGGGAGGGAATGGTCCCTGCGGGGACCGGATCATGAATTTTGCGGAATTGCTGCTGCTCGGCGTCGGGCTGAGCATGGACGCCTTCGCCGTATCCGTCTGCAAGGGTCTGGCGACGCGGCGGCCGAGCTTGCAAAATATGGCGGGCTGCGGCCTCTGGTTCGGCGGCTTCCAGGCCTTGATGCCTCTGATCGGCTTCTATCTGGGCAGCCTCTTTGCCGAGGCGATCGAGGCCGTGGACCACTGGGTCGCCTTCGTCCTGCTGGCCCTGATCGGCCTCAATATGGTCCGCGAGGCCGTCTCCGGCGAGACGGAGCACGCCGACGCGGACTTCTCCGTCCGGACCATGCTGACGATGGCGATTGCGACCTCCATCGACGCTCTGGCCGTCGGCATTTCGCTGGCGATGTCCGGCGGCGTGCAGATTTGGTCGGCCATTGCAATCATCGGCGTGACGACCTGTCTGCTCTCGATGCTCGGCGTCAAGCTTGGCTCCGTCTTTGGCGACCGATTTGAAAAAAAGGCCCAGATTGCCGGGGGCGTGATCCTGATCCTGCTGGGACTCAAGATCCTCTTAGAGCATCTGGGGGTTCTCTGATCTTTCGTTCAATATAAAATGATAAGGAAGAACCGCCATGAACCGAGACCAAAAGCTGCGGGAGATCCGCCTGATCGCCTTCGATCTGGACGGCACCCTGCTCAATACCGAAAAGCGGCTCTCGGACCGCAGCCGCGAAGCCCTGACCCGCGCGGCGGCTGCCGGTATCGAGATCGTGCCCACCACGGGCCGCTTCTTTGACGGCATCCCGGAGGCCGTCCGGACCCTGCCCTTTCTCCGCTATGCCATCACGATCAACGGAGCGGCGGTCTTCGACGTGCGGCGCGGAGAGAATCTGACGAAGGCCGAGCTCCCGCTGGAGCGCGCGCTGGAGATCATGGAGGCCGTGGAGGGGCTGCCGGTCCTCGTTGACTGCTATCAGGACAACGCCGGGTGGATGTCCCGGGCCATGTGGGAGCGGGTGGCGGACTTCGTGGACCTTCCATATGCCCGCAAGCTGGTCCGGGAAACACGCAGACCGGTCCCGGATCTGAAGGCCATGCTCCGTGCGCGGGGCCGCAGCGTGCAGAAGCTCCAGCTCATCGTGAAGGATCTCGACCTGCGGGAGCGGCTTCTGCGCGAGCTGCCGGAGCGCTTCCCGCATCTGAGCGTGACGAGCAGTTGGAAGAACAACGTGGAGATCAACGACGCCGACGCGCACAAGGGGCGCGCCCTGCAGAGCCTGGCCGAACACCTCGGCCTGCGTCCGGATCAGACGATGGCCTTCGGCGACGGGCTGAACGACGTGACCATGCTCCGTGCCGCCGGTCTCGGTGTGGCGATGGGAAACGCCTGCCCCGAGGCCCTGGCCGCCGCAAACACCGTGACCGCCGACTGCGACCATGACGGCGTGGCCGCCGGCATCGCGCGTTTCGTGTTCGGAGAATAGATGGCCCGCGTCCGGGCCGTTTCCTACGGGATCAAGACAATCAAAAAGACGCCTGCTCCGCAGCATCGGCGGGGCAGGCGTCTTTTGGTGCGCAGAATCACGATTGCTTCCTTGGCAGGGGCCGTTTGTTCCCATGCTCGTCCACGATGAAGGTGTTGTCCAGTTGGGCGCGCAGATTGGCGCGGATGGCCTGGACGTATTCCTTCCGCAGCTCGTCGCGCTCGCGGAGCTCGGCTTCGGTCAGACCCTCGGTCTTTGCCTTTCTGGCAAGCTCGTTGATTCTTGCGATCCGTTCCTCTGTCATAGCGTCTCCTTGAATTTTTGTATCAGCCGACCGCGTCGGTGATCGTTGCCAAAAGCGCAGCGGTCTTGGCGTCCAGGGCGTAGGTCACGCCGGCACTGCATACGTACAGCTCGCCGCCGAGACGGAGGGTTTCGGATTCCTCCGGCAGATACTCCAGAGCCGTCGTGCCGACTTCTCTGTATTCGGCGGCCTTTTTGCTCCACCGGTAGAGGCGGAAGGCCGTTTGATTCTTCCCGCTGACCGGGAAGCCGACCCGGCTCCCGTCCGCTTCCGCATAAAGGGCAGGGGCGTACCAGAGCGCGGGCGTGTGCGCAAAGCCTGTGGCGGAGCGTGTCGCCTCCGTCCGGGCGTCCTGCGGGTCCGAGACGTCAAAGCGGGTCAGCGTGACGCCGTCCTGCGCTTCTCCGACGGACAGACAGAGCAGCCGCCCGTCGTCCAGGACGCGGAGCAGACGGGATGCACCGGGACAGTTGAGGGCCGTCCCGAGCGTCGGGCCGTCCGATGCGGCAAGGTCCAAAAGCTGCAGCGTCTCCGGCTCGGAGATGGTGGAGATCCAGCCGAAGCGCCGGGAGAGGTGGATGGCGCAGACAG
Source organism: uncultured Eubacteriales bacterium (assembly GCA_900315595.1). Classification (GTDB taxonomy): domain Bacteria; phylum Bacillota; class Clostridia; order Oscillospirales; family Oscillospiraceae; genus JAFRPC01. Next base: position 2,636 of record OMZQ01000020.1, read on the forward strand.
GCTCGTCCTGGCCCAAGTGCTCCAGCCGTCCGACCTCGCCGAACGCCTCGTCCAGCACGTAGAGGCGGTTGACCAGACTCGCCTGGGCGGGCTCGTCGTTTTGGAAGCCCTTCGCCTCGTCGGTATAGCGCCGGAACCCGTGCCGCGCGTCGGCGGTGACCAGGGTGACGGCGCTTCCGTCAAAGCGGGCAGCGTCGGGGGAGAGGATCCCGCCTTCTACACGGGCGGAGACGTCGGGCGTCAGCGCTCCGTCCGCGCTGCGCGCCAGGCGCAGAAGCTCGGTCTGCGTGCGGTCGGTCCAGTCGGACAGGGCGTAGACCCCGTCAGTCCCGGCGTCGGCAGAGCCGACGGACCAGACGGGCCGCGCCAGGATCACAGCCGTCTCCCCGGGGCAGACCGCCATTCCGGCGTCGTCGCAGGCGAGGGCGTCCAGAATTGTGCCGTCCGTCAGCGAGAGGGTGGTCAGCAGGGTGAAGGCAGCGGTGCTCGGACTGTCGCAGAGCAGGATATCCTCCGGCGGAATGGGCATGGGGCCGTCCGCTGTCCAGAGCCGGGGCAGGCGGTCCTCCGTCATGGCTCCGGCGTCCCAGACGTAGCGGTTCGTCACCAGCAGAAGGGTGTCGTCCGGAAGCAGGCAGGCAGTCTGGAGCCCGCCGTCTGCGCCGAGGTCGGCGATCTGAACCGGGCGCTCCCGGTCAGAGACGTCGAAGATCGCTGCGTGGGTCTGCGTTGCGTCGTAGGCTCCGTCCTCGGAGTCGAGGCGCGTATAGAGGACGGCAGCGCGGTCGCCGGTGACGAAAAGCGTCTGGAGCCAGGCGTCTCCCACCTCTGCTCCGGTCTGCACCGGGGTGTAGGAGAGCAGACGGCTCTCCGCTCCGGCTGCGGTCTGGATGCGCAGGCCGAAGCCGTCGATCAGATACAGGTATGCTCCGTCCGTCTGCACGGCTCCGCCGGTGCGAACGCCGTCCGCAAGCTCCGGGGCGGTCGCGGCCTCAAGGCCGCCGTCGCCGATCGGCATCTCCTCCGTCTCGGCCTCCGCGCTGGCGGCAAACGCCGCTCTGCGCGCAGAGCAGTCGTCCTCGCGCAGGGCACGCAGGACGTCCGCAGCGTCCGCCGCAGGGCGGGGCGGGAACGCAGCCTGCCAGCAGATCCCATCTGCGTCCGCGGGCTCCGTGGCGCGTTCGGTTTCCGGGGCTGCTGTCGTCTCCGGCGGCGTCACCGTGGCGGAAGCCTCGGTGTGCGGAGCCTCGGGCCGCAGGGCGGTCGTCTCCGCCGGGGCCGGCCCGGGGGAGCAGGCGCTCAGCAGCAGAGCCAGGGCGAACAGCAGAGCAAGCGGTTGGATTCGTTTCATCTCCGGCAGCCTCCTTCCGGTGAAAAGACAAGTTCGGGGCTGGCTCATAGGGATATGAGCCAGCCCCGTTGCTCCAAAGCAAACGCGTTTGGATTATTCAGCGTTCTCCTCGGCAATGGCCTCGGCCTGCTCTTCCACGGTGGGCTCCAGCAGAGCGCGGATGGAGAGGGAGATGCGCTTGTGCTCGGCGTCGATGTCGATGATCTTGGCATCCACTTCCTGGCCGACGGTCAGAACGTCCTCGGGCTTGCCGATGCGGCGGTCCGCGATCTGGGAGATGTGGATCAGGCCGTCCACGCCGGGAACGATTTCGGCGAAGGCGCCGAAGGTCATCATCTTGACGATCTTGACCCGAGCGACGTCACCGACGCTGTACTTGGCGGTGAACTGGTTCCAGGGGTTCATCTCCTCGGTCTTGTAGCCCAGAGAGATCTTCTTCTTCTCGGGGTCGAGGGCAATGACGTAGACGTCAATAACGTCGCCGACCTTGACGACCTCGGCGGGGTTCTTGATCCGGCGCCAGCTCAGCTCAGAGACGTGCACCATGCCGTCCACGCCGCCGATGTCAACGAACGCGCCATAGGACGTCAGGGACTTGACGGTGCCGGTGTACTTCTTGCCGACCTCGATCTCGGACCAGATCTTCTCCTGGGCAGCCTTGCGCTCTTCGTTCTGCACCGCACGGATGGAGCCGACCACGCGGCCGCCGCGGCGCTCGCGGTTGACCTCGGTGATCCGGATGCGAACGGTCTGACCCTTCAGCTCTTCCAGATTGCCGCCGCGGGCGACGCCGGAAGCGGAGGCGGGGATAAAGACGCGGGCGCCCTTGTAGTTGGCAACCAGGCCGCCCTTGTTGGTCTCGCTGATCTTGACCTCAACGGGCGTCTTGTTGTCGGCTGCTTCCTGGAGCTCGTCCCAGACGCGCATGCCGTCGAGCTTCTTGCGGCTGAGCTGAACGGTGCCCTCCTGGTCGTTCACGCGAACGACAAAGACCTTGATCTCATCGCCGACGTGCAGAACGTCCTCGGGCTTCTCGTTGGGGTCGCTGCTGACTTCATCTACAGGAATGTAACCGGCGTGCTTGGTACCAAGGTCAACTTGGACTTCGGTGGAGCCGATGGCAACGACGACGCCCGTGACCGTATCTCCTGTGTTTAGAGTCTTGATATTCGCGTCAAGCATTGCCTCAAAGCTTTCCTCCGGTGCAGTCTCAACTGTTTTGATTTCATCCATGGTTTGATTGACCTCCTTTATTATCCACGCAGGTGTTGAAGCTCCTGCAGTGATGCCGATCGAATGCGAATCCGAAAAGTCGCAGCCGCGCAGATCCGCCGCGCTGTCGATCAGATAGACGCGCGGGCAGTGTTCACGGCAAATCGCGGCAAGCTGCCGCGTGTTGGCGCTGGATTTATCCCCCACAACAATGATTGTATCGCTGCGAGAAGCCAATTCAGCTGCCTCTGTCTGACGAACCTCGGTCGCTCTGCATATTGTATCAAATATTTTCGCGTTTGTACAGTTTTTTTTCGAAATTTCAACGATTTTTTTCCAGAAACCTTGATTGGAGGTGGTTTGGGCCACCAAAGCGATGGGAAGATCGGCGTTTTCGGGCGAATCGGCAAGCCAGGCCTCGAATTCTGCAGGACTTTCCACCACGATCGGATGCTCGCACCAGCCGGATATGCCGACGACCTCCGGGTGGGTCCGGGAGCCGTAAATGACCGGCGTGCGATGCGCGGCCTCCGCCCTGCGGACCAGCTCGTGGATGCGCTCCACGAAGGGGCAGGTCGCATCCACGACCCGAACCCCGCGCGCCTCCAGGGCCAGCATCGTCGCGCGGTCTACGCCGTGGGCGCGGATGATCACGGTGCTCTCAGGTGGAGCCTCGTCCACGGACGCGATCTCCCGTACGCCCATCTGCGCGAACCGCTCAACCACGTGCCGGTTGTGGACGATAGGCCCGAGGGTGACGACGCAGCCGCCTTCTCCGGCGACCCGTTCGACGGTTTCCACCGCCCGCTGCACGCCGAAGCAGAAGCCCGCCGCGTCGGATATCTTGATTTCGTACATAAAGCCCTCCGGAGAATTGAGAATTGAGAAGGATTCCGTTACCGCAGAAACAGCTCGATCACAGGCACCTCGCCGTCCGGCTTTTGTACCGGCAGCTCGATCACGAGCAGATCCTCGCCCTCGGCTGCGCCGAGACTGAAATGCTCGGCCCGGCCCTCGGTGAAGCGCAGCTCGCTTCCGTCGGCCAGGAACTGCGCGTATTCCACCCGCCCGGCCAGGCCGCGAAGCTCCAGGTGGGCGAAGGGATAGGCAAACAGATGCAGATACAGCCGCGTTCCGTCCTGCGACTGCGTCATGCGGCAGTCCCGCGGGCAGGCCGCGAGCAGGTCCGGCTCCGCCATCGTGCAGCCGTAGATCGAACGGCTGTTATATTTCATCCAGTCTGCAAAGACGGTCAGCGCCTTGCAAGCCCTGCGGTCAAAGCATCCGCGGGCCGTCGGCCCGACGTTCATCAGCAGATTTCCGCCTGCGGAAACGGTGTTGACCAGCATGCGGATGAGCTGGCCGGGAGATTTCCAGCTCGTCTCGTCGCGGTAGTAGCCCCAGGAGCCGGAATAGGTCTGGCAGGCTTCCCAAACCAGCCGCTCTCCGGTCTCGGGATGGCGGAGCCAATCGCCGAGCTGATACTGCTCCGGGGTCCAGATATCCTGCTCGATCCCGGTCCGGTTGTCGATCAGGATCCGGGGCTGGAGGGAGCGGGCCAGGGCGATCAGCTTCTCCGCCTCCCAGTCCTCCGCGCCCTTTCCCTTCATCCAGGCCTTGTCTCCGGTCCCGCACTGCTCCGGATAGGAGAAATCGAACCAGAGAACGTCGATTTTCCCATAGCCCGTCAGCAGCTCCCGAACCTGATTCCGCACGTATTCGCAGTAGCGGGCCATGCTGCGGCCCTCGTTCTGCGCGCGGGCGTCGGGATCGTCACGGCGCGGATGGTGGACGTCGATCGTGAAATCGGGGTGATGCCAGTCCAGCAGGGAGTAGTAAAAGCCCACGCGAAGCCCCTCGGCGCGGAAGGCGTCCGTAAATTCCCGCACCAGATCGCGTCCGGCGGGGGTGTTGGTCGCCTTGTAGTCGGTGTATTGGCTGTCAAAGAGGCAGAAGCCATCGTGGTGCTTGGCAGTCAGTACCGCGTAGCGCATCCCTGCGGCTTTGGCCTGCCTTGCCCAGTCGCGGGGGTCGAAAAGATCGGGGTCGAAGCGCCGGAAATAGCGGTCGTAATCCGCGTCGGTCATCCGCTCGCGGGTCTTGACCCACTCGTGCCGCGCGGGCAGGGCGTAGAGCCCCCAGTGGATGAACATACCGAAGCGGTCGCGGGTGAACCAGGCGGTATCGCCCGGCGTGGGGCGGGTGGCGTAAGACGACATGGCGGACCTCCCGGCGCTTCAGCAATGCGCACGCATCTCCGCCACGAAGCCGCCGTCGATCACGTCGTAGCGGTCCTCGGGGGGATAGAGCGCGCCGCCGTAGAAGATGTCGCGGTTGTTGGCGGTGGAGGGATCAACGCGCTGGGTGAAGCGTGCAACGTGGATCTGGTCGCAGCCCGTGTATTCCAGAATGCGGTCGATATTCTTGCGGTTCACGCCGGCGCCGGGCAGGATCTGAATCCTTCCTCCGGCGAATTCCACCATCTCCCGGATCACGTCGATGCCGTAGTAGACGTCCGGCGCCTGACCGCTCGTCAGAACGCGGTCCACGCCAAGCTCGATCAGATCGGCGAGCATGGCCCGCCAGTCCGGGGCCACGTCAATGGCCCGGTGGAAGACCTTCGTCCGGTTTCCGGCCAGCCGCACCAGCTCGCGGCAGCGTTCCTTGTCGAGCGTGCCGTCCTCGTGCAGGAAGCCGAAAACCAGGCCGTCCGCCCCATTTGCCAGAAGCTGCTCGGCGTCCGCCATGGCCGTGGCGTATTCTGCCTGCGTGTAGCAGAAGCCGCCCTGGCGCGGGCGCACCATCGTCATGATCGGAAGGTCGACCATCCGTTTTGCGACCAGCAGCTCTCCCACCGAGGGCGTCAGCCCTCCGTGAAAGAGGCAGGAGTTGAGCTCCACGCGATCCGCACCGCCGCGGGCAGCGGCCAGGACGTCCTCCACGCTCCCGCAGCAGACCTCCAGGGTGATGTTCTGTTTCATCTCTGATCCTCCGTTTGGTGAAGCAGGTCCAGCAGCGTTCGCACCGCGCCGACCTGATAATTCGTGATGGCAAAGACGCCCCGTCCCGCCCGATCGACTGCGGCGGCAAAGGGCAGGCGCAGCTCGCCGGCATGCAGGGCTCTGCGCCAGGGCAGGAGGGCGGAATCCTCCGGAAGCGTCAGGACGCAGGCGTCTTGCCACGCCGCCAGGCTTGGCTGCACCCGTGCCGGGTCCGCGCCGGGCAGAAGCAGGACGCGAACGGCGGCGTCCCGTTCGGACGCTTGCTGTAATTCGTTCAAAAAATGGACGCTCGGCTCCTCCGCAGGAGCAAGCAGGACGACGATCGCGTTTTTGCCGCGCAGCCCGGAAAGGAGGGGGCCGCCGGAGGTCTCAAGCTCAGGCAGTCGGACGGGGGAGAAGCCCTCCGGCAGCCGCCTGGGCGGGCAGAGGACCGGGACTGCCGCAGTTGCACCGGTCTGCACACGGATCGGTCGAAGCCGCCCGTCCACGGTACCGTCGGCCCGCCGGGTCAGCGCCGCCAGGCGGTAGCAGCCGGCGGGGAGGGTCAGACTGTGCGTGCCGGTGAGCCGAAGCCCGTCCAGATCGAGCGGGACGAACAGACCGTTTTCCAGCCGCTCCAGACCGAAGTCCACGCCGCCGGTCAGCGGCGTGCAGCCGGGGTTTTCCAGGCGCAGGGTCCCGGTCACGGCGGTTTCAGGCGTCAGAGCCCTCCAAGCGCCGTCCCAGATCTCCTTGATCCCGGTCGCCGGGTTCAACCGTGCGGCAAAGCCGAGGGCTCTGGCGCAGGCAACGAAGAGAACGTCCAGCGTTGCCGCCGAACAGCGCCCCGACCGCATGACACCCCGCAGATCCGGGACGCAGAGATCCCGACCGGGCAGGACGGCGATCCGTTCGCGGAGGCGATCCCAGAGGCTTGCCGCGCAGTCTGGCGGGTCCGCGCGGAACCAGCTCCAAAGGGCCTGACGGACCGGAAGCAGCTTTTCGTTGGCGACTCGCGGAGCCAGCACCCCGTGCTGCCAGATCTCCTCCGGCCAGCGCGACCGGAAGGGGAGGGCGACGCACAGATAATCGACCAGCGTCGCGGCGGTCACGTCTGCGAAATCCTTATCCCAGAGCGTGTCCAGCAGGGCTGCCTTATCGGCCCCGGAGAAACGGGTATCGGCCAGAAAGGCCCGAAGCTCCATGGAGTTGCCGCAGGCGCGGGCCAGGCAGTCCGGTTCCCGGAAAAACGCCGCCCGCTTTGCCGCCCGGGCTGCCGCGCAGGCGCGAAGCCTTGCCTCATGCGTCAGCCGGACCTCCGGCGAGGCCGGAGCGGGCTGGATCTTGGTTTCCAGCGGGGGTCGCTGACAGAAGTCCTCCGCCGGGATCTCCGCAGAGGCCTCCGACCAGTCGAAGGCCAGCACGGCGTCCTCCCTGAGCTCCACGGTCCGGGCAAGGAAACGAACGCCGTCGGTCAGATGGACGCGCAGACTGCCCAGACCGAGGGTCAGACGGACCAGGCCGTCCGCGTCGGTCTGCGCCGTGTGGATGGGCCGGAGCGCGCCGAGATTCGCCAGCTCAAAGCGGACGGTCAGACCCGGCAGGGGTGCGCCGTTCGCCGCTGCAAGCACCGTCAGACGGGCGGTTTTTGCGTAGGCGGCGGTCCGGTTGACGACGAACGCGCCGAACTGCTCCCCGCAGACCTCGTCGTCCGCCGGCGCCTGGCCCCAGACCTTCGTGTGGACCAGCATGGCCCGGGAAGCAGCAGCGGTGAACCAGCCGGAGTCCAGCTCCGGCTCCGGCTCGCATGCGCCGAGGTAGCGCCAGCTCCCATCCACCCAGGCCTCGACCCAGGCGTGGTTGTCGTCGCAGTGCGACCACCAAGGAACGTAGACCTGCCGGGCGGGGATACAGCAGGCGCGCAGGGCGCTCACCAGCAGGACGGATTCCTCCCCGCACCGCCCCCACGTGCGCCGGAGCGTGTCCAGCGGGGCGTTCGTCCGGTCGTCGGTGGCCGCATATTCCACGGATTCGGCGCACCAGAGGTTGACCGCCTGCACGGCGGCCTCCATGGACTGACCGGAAACCCGTTCCCGGAGCTGCGCCCAGAGCGGCTCGTGATAGGCGGATGGAGATTCCGTATTGACCCGGGGGAACAGAACGTAAGCCCGGAAGACGTCCTCCGGAATGGAGGGGCCCCAGGGAACGATGGCGCGCACCGCACAGCAGTGCCGCACGATGCTTCGCAGCGCATCCACGGAGACCGACACGCGGTCGCATTCCGGCAGAGCGGCGCGAAGAAAGGATAAGTAGTCGTTCATAGGCAGGATGCAATCGTCAACAGGCGACGCAGGCATTCAGCGCTTGGAGGTTTGCTGATTTCCAAGCGCACGGATCTTGTCCATCAGCTCCGCGGTCAGGCGGTCGAGCTCGTCGCTGTCGGGGCGGCGGCAGGAACAGGCAGGGCGGTAGGGCTCGCCCATGATGACCTTGATCGGCTGGAAGGGCTTTCGATCCGGCGTGATAAAGACCGGAATGACGGGCACGTCGGCCCGCTGGGCAAGCAGGATCGCGCCGTTCTTCGGCGTCACGACCTTCCCGTGCTTGACGCGGGTGCCCTCCGGGAAGATCAGCAGCTTCTCGTCCTTGCGCAGAACGGACAGCGACTTCTTGACCGAAGCGATATCCACTGCGTCGCGGTTGACCGGGAAGGCCCGGAAGGCCATCAGGAATTTGGCGAAAAAGCGGTTTTTCTCAAACAGGACGTTCTTTGCCATCGTCCAGGGCGGAACGCGGGTTTTCAGTCCCATGTCCACCCAGAGGGGATCAGCGAAGCCGCTGTGGTTGCCGCAGAGGATGCAGGCTCCCTCCGGCAGACGGTCGAAGCCCCGGAAGGTCGGCCAGTGGTAGAAGCGCATGAAGACCAGAAGGACGAAGCGGATGATCGGATAGAACACCTTCACCGCGATTCCGCGGCCCGGTTCCGGCTTGCTCCGGGCGCCTTCGGTCTTTTGCTCCGTCACGGCGCTCATTTTCCCGCCTTCTTCCGGATGATGGCCTTGAGCTCTGCGACCACCTGATCGATGCTCATCTGGGAGCTGTCCACGACCTCGGCGTCGTCGGCGCAGCGCAGGGGCGCGATGGGCCGGTTCATATCCTGCTCGTCGCGCTTGACGATATCGGTGTAGATATCCTCATACTTCACGTCCTGCCCCTTGGCGACCAGCTCCTTGAAGCGGCGCTCGGCGCGCACGCCCACGGAGGCGGTCAGAAAGATCTTGACCGTTGCATTCGGCAGAACGACGGTCCCGATGTCGCGCCCGTCCATCAGAACGTTGTTCGTCCGGGCCAGATTCCGCTGCATATCCAGCAGATAGTCGCGGACGCAGCTCTGAGTGGCCACGCCGGAGGCCATCGCAGACATCTCCGGGGTGCGGATGGCGTCGGTCACGTCGGCTCCGTTCAGGATCATGTGCTGCAGGCCGTCCTCGCCGTAGCGAACGTCGATGTTCACGTCGTCCAGGCAGCGGCGGATGCCGTCTGTGTCCTTCGGGCCGATGCCCATCAGGCTCATGTGGTAGCCCACGGTGCGGTAGATCGCGCCGGTGTCCACGTAGAGATAGCCCAGCTCGGCGGCGACCCGTCGGGCGATCGTGCTCTTGCCTGCGCCGGCAGGCCCGTCAATGGCGACGGAAACGAAATCAGACATAGTAAGTACCTCCGTTGGTGTTATGTGTTCCTGGCAGCGGCGGAAATGCCGGCGGCATAGCCGGTCGCCCAGGCAATTTGCAGATTGAAGCCCCCGGTGTAGGCGTCCACGTCGATGATCTCCCCGGCGAAGTAGAGACCGGGGATCAGCCGGGAGGCCATCGTCTTCGGGTCGATCTCCTTCGTGCTGACGCCGCCGGAGGTGACGATGGCCTCCTCCACGGGCCGCAGACCGGAGATCGCAATGCGGAAATCCTTTGTCAGCTCCAGCAGGGCCCGCCGCTGGACCTTGGTCACGGCGTTGACGCGGGTCTCGCCCGGAATGCCGGAGCGCTCCACGATCACCGGGATCATGGCCCTGGGGTAGAGACCCGAAAGGGCGTTTTCAAAGGTCCGGTTGCGGTTGTCGGCAAAGTCCCGAAGAATGCGGGCGTCGAGCTTCTCCTCGTCCAGCGCGGGCTTGAGATCAATGCTCACGGCGTACCGCTTTCCCTGCTCCATGTGGGCCGAGGCCGAGAGAATGACCGGCCCGGACAGACCGAAGTGCGTGAACAGCAGCTCGCCGAGCTCGTCGTACACGGTTTTTCCGCCTGCGTCCAGCAGGCGCATCCGCACGTTGCGCAGGCTCAGACCCTGCATCCGGGCGCACCAGCCGCCGTCCTCCGTCATCGGAACCAGAGAGCCGACGGGCGGAACGATGGTGTGTCCCAGCGCCGCAGCCATGCGGTAGCCGTCGCCGGTGGAGCCGGTCGCAGGATAGGATTTGCCGCCCGTGGCCAGAATGACCGCCGGGGCGAAATAGTCTCCGCGCTCGGTGCGGACGCCGACGATCCTGCCTTCCTCGGTCAGAAGCTGCTTCGCCCGCGCGCGGACGACCTCCGCTCCGGCATAGCCCAGGGCGGTCTTGAGGGCGTCCACCACCGAGGCGGACTTGTCGCTGAGCGGGAAGACGCGGTTGCCGCGCTCCACCTTGACCGCGCAGCCGTGGCTCTCAAAGAAGGTCTCGGCGTCCTCGGGCGTGAAGCCGGAGAGGGCCGAGTAGAGGAAGCGCCCGTTGCGCGGGACGTTTTTCAGCACGTCCTGCCAGGGGCAGTGGTTGGTCAGATTGCACCGGCCCTTGCCGGTGATGTAGAGTTTTTTGCCCAGGCGGTCGTTTGGCTCCAGCAGCAGGACCTTTGCCCCTGCGTAACCGGCCTGGATCGCGGCAAACATACCGGCGGCCCCGCCGCCGACGACAATCACGGCAATTCCCATGGTACCTGCTCCTTCTTCGGCTTCCGATGGTAGGTCCGGAGGCCGTTCCATCCGACGAGTGAGAAGACAAGTCCGAAGAAGGCGAACATCACGGAGACAAAATAGGCCATGAAGCCCGTCCGGTAGGGGTGATCCGGCGCGTTTTTGTCATAGGCCACGGTAATCGTATCGCCGATCCGGTCGCTGCTGCTGTATTCGGAGAAGCGGTATCTGTAGCCCTTGCCGTTCACCCTGTACGACACCGAAGTGCTTGTGCTGTATTCATCGTGGTCGATGATGATCGCTCTGGTTCGTTCCATGCCCTTTAGCCGGTTGGTTTTCAGAACCAGAAAGACCAGCGCTGCAAACAAAAACAGTGCGCCTAAGACGACAAGCACCAGCATGATCGACTTTCCCGCTTTGCTCGCGGGATCTATGTTTCGTCTGTAGATAAACATTCTTTTGCCCTCCTTCCGTAAATCAAACGGAATTACTCCGTTTCATAAAGCGCGGTAAGCTCCGCGGCGGTCAGGTCCCGCCACTGGCCGGGCTTGAGGTCGCCGAGGGAGATCGGACCCTCCCGAACCCGCTTGAGGCGGGTCACGGTCAGAGCCGCCGCCTCGCACATCCGCCGGATCTGGCGGTTGCGGCCCTCGTGGATCGTGATTTCAAGCTGAGCCGTCCGGTCTCTCTGCCAGAGCAGACGGACCTTCGGGGGCCGGATTTTGCGGCCGTCCAGGACGATCGGGCGGCGGAGCAGGGCGGGAGCACCTTCTGAAAAGCCGGAGACCCAGACCAGATAGACCTTTTCGATCTCCCCGGCGGGGTGCGTCAGTCGGTTGGCAAGGGCTCCGTCGTTCGTCATCAAAAGCAGTCCCTCGGAAAACTGATCCAGCCGTCCGACGGGATAGAGGCGCGGAAGGTCTGCGGGCAGGAGGGAGACCACCGTGGGCCGACCCTTCTCGTCGGAGAGCGTCGTCACGACGCCGCGCGGCTTATAGAGCAGAATGGTCGTCGTCTGCGCCGGAGGCTGGGGCAGGGGTCGTCCGTCCACGAGGATTTCATCCTTTGCCGGATCGGCGGTCTGCCCAAGCGCGGCAACCGCGCCGTTGACGGTCACCCGCCCGGCGGCGATCCATTCCTCCGCCGTCCGCCGGGCGCAGAGCCCGGCGGCGGAGATCAGCTTTTGCAGACGTTCCATGCTTCCTCCTGACATCAAGCGTCCGTGCGGAAAAACCGTTCGTACAGCCTTTCGTGGTCGCGCCAGTCGTCGGGGTCGTCGATGGTCACGATGATGATCGTTCTGCCCCCGCGTTCGGCGGCGCTGACTAAAATCCGCCCCGCTGCCTGGGTATATCCGGTTTTCACGCCGATACAGCCCTCCACGCGCCAGAGCAGCTTGTTGTGGTTGGTCAGCGCGCGGCCCCCGCCGATCACAGCGGTTTTGGCCGATACGGCGGCCCGGAAATTCGGGTCGCACAGGGCGAAGGCGGTCAGCCGGGCAAGATCCCGTGCCGTGCTGTAGTTTCCCTCGTCGTCCAGACCGTGCGGGTTGGCAAAGTGGGTGCTGCTCAGCCCGAGATCCTGAGCCGTTAGGTTCATCTCCTCCACGAAGGCCGCCTCGCTGCCGCAGGCAGCAATGGCAAGGGCGGTCGCGGCGTCGTTGCCGGAGTGCAGCAGCATCCCGCGCAGCAGGTCCTCGCCGGAGAGCCGTTCGCCGGCCTGCAGATAGATCGACGAACCCTCCACGCCAACGGCCTCGGCGGGGATTTCGTATTCCGCGTCCAGGTTGACGAGCTGGCAGGCCAGCCAGCCGGTCATGATCTTGGTCGTGGAGGCGATCAGGCTCCGTTCGTCGGCGTTTTTTTCATACAGGACCGCGCCGCTCCCGGCATCCATGACCAGACAGCGCCGTGCGGAGACGGCAGGCTGCTTCGCGCCATTCGCCGCGCCGCAGAGCAGGCAGACCGCAGCGGCCAGCGCTGCGATTCGTAAGCTTCGTTTCATCCTTCATCACCGGGATTAGCGTTCCCGGCGGCGCGGCGCGTTAATCTGGCAGATTTTGAAAAATCAAGGATACTCTGATTGCGTTGGAGGATCAGACCTCCGGTTTTTCCTTGCGGCTGTCCAGGAAGTCCGCGACCTTGTCCATCAGATCCGGTGCCTGCTCCACGATCCGGTCCATGGTCGTGCTTGCGGGCTCGGCCACCGGGAGCATCCGGACAGAGCCGTCCTTGACGATCAGAAAGGCAACGGGGTCCACGCTGACGCCCGCGCCGAGACCGCCGCCGAAGGGGTCCTTTTTGGACGCGATGGAGTTCTTGGTGGCAAAGTCGGTGCCGCCGCCGCCCACGCCGATGTGGAGCTTCGTGATGGGGATAACGGTCACGCCGTCGCCGACCTGGAGCGGCTGGCCGATGATGGAGTTCACGTCCACCATCCGCTGAATCTTTTCCAGAGAGGAGGTGAGCATTTCAGAGATGTTGTTGTTCATGGTTCTACCGCCTTTCATCGTTTCTTATGATCAAGACGCCTGCGCGGGCGCGGCCGGTTCGGTCGGCGCGGGTCGGGTCTTGTTTTTCTTGAATTTACCGGACAGGAAGATCTTCAACGCGCGCAGACCGTAGCGCAGGACCATCCAGAACAGACCGCCCAGGAGCAGCCGGATCTGGAGCTCCGCGTCCACGTCCGTCTTCTTTGCCGTGAAATCGGGATAGACGTCCAGCCTGCGCTCCTTGTTTTTGAAGCCCTGCTCCAGAATGGGAACGGCGATGCCCAGGATTTCCCAGGCCCGCCCGGTGCTCAGCGCCAGCTTGGCCGGGTCGCCGTTTGCCAGGGCCACGCGGATATTCAGCCTGCGCACGCAAAGCCGCCGGTGGAAGAATTCCCCGACGAAGCGCACGCCGAGCTTTGCCCAGGGGATCAGCCCCTCCAGCTTGTCGCGCAGCGGCTTTTTGGGCGTCGGCGTTTCCGGCTCCGGCTGGGCGATCAGTCTGTGAGCCTTCCGCTTCTTTTCCTGCTCCGCCTTTTGGGCTGCCTTTTTTTCCTTTTTCGCTTTCTTCGCGGCCTTTTTGGCCTCCGCCTTTGCAAGCTGCTTCCGCGTCAGCGGCTTCTTGGGCAGAAGCTGCTTGTGGAAAAAGGCAACGATCAGCCGAAGCGAAACCTCGCCGTGATAGCGGAAGCGGACGCCGACCGGGATCGGGGAAAGCAGGAGCAGGATCACGCCGACCAAAAGCAGGACCGGGATGGCAAGCACCGCGATCAGAACGATCAGAAGGACCTTCCCGATCTTCCGAAGGGTCTTCATTTCGACCCCTCCTCCGCAGTGCGTTCCGGTGCGCCGTCAAAGCCCGGCAGCGGCGTCTGCCCCGCCGACGCGGCGAGGGTCTCCGGGTCGTCGATGCGCACGCGCTGGATCTCGGGCAGCTCAGCCAGGGATTCCAGACCGAAGGTACGCAGGAAATCCGGGGTCGTCACGTAGAGAATGGGCCGCCCCGGGGCGTCCAGACGCCCGTTTTCGGCAATCAGCTTTTTCGTCAGCAGGGCGGAGATCGTGTAGGAGCTGTCTACCCCGCGCAGCTTCTCCACCCAGGCCTTCGTCGTGGGCTGGTAGTATGCGATCACGGTCAGGGTCTCCAACTGGGAGGCGGAGAGCTTCGGGGGCTTCCGGGTCTCCAGCGCCCGCGTGACGAAGGGAGCCAGGTCGTTGGCGGAGCACATCTGGTAGCTGTCCTCCAGCCGCAGGATGCGGACGCCGCGCCGCTCAAAGGCGTACTGATCCATCAGCGCGCGCAGGGCCGTGTGGACCTCGTCGGGGGCTGCCTGTGCGGCAAAGCAGAGGCGTTCGGTCGCGACCGGCTCCCCGGCGGCGAACAGAATGGCCTCGCAGACACGCTGTAATTCGCTATGCTCCATGGGACGCCTCCTTTCCCTCTTCCGGGACCCGGATGAGCTTGACGGCGGGTTCTCCCCGCTCCTCGATCAGCTCCACGCTGCTGTTCTTGCAGAGCTCCAGCACGGCCAGGAAGGTCGCCACGATCTCCGACCGGCTGCGGCTCCCGGAAAACAGACGCTTGAGCTTGCTGATGCCGCGCAGAAGCAGCTTGCGCAGGATCTCCGCGGACTTTTTGGTGACGGGATAGGGCTCGTGACCCACGATGCCCTCAAAGCTGGAAACCGGCGGGGGCAGACGCTTCTGCCCGCGGTCCTCGATGGCGGCAAGCGCAGCCAGCAGATCCGATGGCTCGTGCCGGTAGCGATAGGTGCGGTCCTTCTCATAGGGCTCCTGCCCCTTCGTGAAGGTGCCGAGCCCGAGCTCCGAGCGGCTCTCCAGAAAGCCGGCGGCGCTGCGGATCTGCTCAAAGGCCTCCTGCCGCTGCCGCTCCTGCAGGGAGTGGATCAACTGCTCCATCTCGGAGAGCGCCTCCTGCTGCTCGGCGGCGGAAAGAAGCATTTTGGTCTTGATGAGCATCAGATGAGAGGCCATGTCGATGAACTCACTGGCGATCTCCATATCCATCCGCTTCATCTCGTCCAGATACGCCAGATATTGCTCCAGAATGGACGAGATGGAGACGTCCTGGATCTCTATTTTGTTTTTGCTCAAAAGGAGCAGGATCAGGTCGAGCGGGCCGTCGAAGTCGCCGGAGACCTCGTCCCGGCCGCGCATCACGCCCGAAAGGTGATATTTGGGTTCTTCCATCGTTTCTCCAGGTACAGGGTTTTATGCGCCGGCGATCCAGCGCGCCAGAGGCTCCGCCACGGCCATCAGTCCGTCCAGGAGCCCGCCCTGCAAAAAGGCCAGGGGCTTGTCCAGCAGATTCAGAAACAGCAGGCCGATCAGGATCAGCATGCCGTAGCGCTCATACCGCATCAGCTTCAGATACGCGGCGTCCGGCAGGACGATCGCCAGGATCTTCGAGCCGTCCAGCGGGGAAATGGGGATCAGGTTGAAGACCGCCAAGCCGGTGTTGAGCAGGGTCAGGACGTAGAAAAAGTCGATCAGGTAGTACAGAGCGCCGCCGGGGTCGAGCGCGCCGACCCACATCAACTGCGTTTTGATCGGGGCCAGGAAGAAGGTCAGACAGTACGCAAAAACGCTGAGCAGGGCAAGCAGGACGTTGGAGAGCGGACCGGCCAGCGCCGTGAGGGCCATGCCGACCTTCGGGTTTTTGAACCGGCGCATATCCACCGGCACGGGTCTGGCCCAGCCGAAGTGCGCCACGACCATCATGAAAAAGCCCACCGGATCGAGATGGCGGAAGGGGTTGAGACTGATCCGACCCATGCGCTTTGCGGTGTCGTCGCCCAGCCAGTGGGCGGAAAGCGCGTGCGCGCTCTCGTGGACCGAGATCGAAAGCAGGGCCGCCAGGGCGAACATCCCCCACTCAACGATCTGCGCCGCGTTGATGCCGTGGAACCAGTTTGACAATGCGTTCATAAAAAATCTCCATGAGGATATAGTAACACGTATACATTTATACTATACCACAGGATTCGCTTTTTCGCAAGAGCGAATGAAAAAGAACGGAAAAAAGCCGCGCCGGCGCCGCAGGCGGGCTGCCGGACGCCCAAAAAACAACAAAAAAAGTTCTTTACAAGCGGGGGCTTTTTCTATATAATAAAACAGTTAAAAAATCGACTGCCTTTTGGAGAACTGTTATGATTGAATTTGAAGAGTATAAGGTCAGGCTTGGCGACCTGAAGCCGAAGCTGGATGCTCTGCGCGCCTCGCTGAACGTCGACGGGGCGAAGGACGAGCTGGAGCGCCTGCACGCGATGGCCGAGGCGCCGGGCTTCTGGGACGATCCGGAAAAATCGCAGAAGATCATGGTCCAGACCAAGCAGTTAGAGGGAAAATGCAACCGCTTTGCCAAAATACAGAGCCAGCGCGAGGACCTTCTGACCCTCTGCGAGATGGCGCTGGAGGAGAACGACGATTCCATGCTCGAGGAGATGAAGACCGGCTACGCCGAGCTGGAAGCCGATATGGAGTCCGCCCGTCTGGAGACCCTTCTGACCGGCGACTATGACCGCAACAACGCCCTGATGAGCTTCCACGCCGGCGCGGGCGGCACCGAGGCCCAGGACTGGTGCCAGATGCTCTACCGGATGTACACCCGCTGGGCCGAGCGGCACGGCTTTACCTATAAGATTCTCGACTACGTGGACGGCGACGAGGCCGGCCTCAAATCCGCCGATATCGAGGTCATCGGTGAGAACGCCTACGGCTTCCTCAAGAGCGAGCACGGCGTGCACCGTCTGGTCCGCATCTCTCCCTTTGACGCCAACGCCCGCCGCCACACCTCGTTTTCCGCCGTTGAGGTCATCCCCGAAATCACCGACGACGTGGACGTGGAGATCCGCCCCGAGGATATTGAAATGCAGGTCTACCGTTCCTCCGGCGCGGGCGGCCAGCACATCAACAAGACCTCCTCCGCCGTGCGCCTGATCCACAAGCCCACCGGCATCGTCGTGGCCTGCCAGGAGGAGCGCTCCCAGTTCCAGAACCGTGAGACCTGTATGCGGATGCTGCGCTCCAAGCTGGTCGAGATCAAGGAGCGCGAGCACTACGAGAAGATCTCCGACATCAAGGGCGTCCAGCAGAAGATCGAATGGGGCTCCCAGATCCGGAACTACGTCTTCATGCCCTACACCCTTGCCAAGGACGCCCGGACCGGCTTTGAAAACACCAACATCAACGCGGTCATGGACGGCGACCTGGACGGCTTCATCAACGCCTACCTGACCTGCGCGGCCACCGGAAACTGGCCCGGAAAGGGCATTTAAGCCGTTTTTCCGCAAAAAAACTTCAAAATATCAAAAAATAATGCTTGCAATCTCGGACGGCCTGTGCTAATATAACCGATGCTATGTTAGATATTCCGGCTGCCGTGTGCCGTGAACTACGGCATTTTGGGAGGAAACAATATGGAAACTGCTAAACTGATTGTCATCATTCTGGACCTGATCGTCGCTGTGCTTCTGACGCTCGTCATCACGATCCAGTCCGGCAAGTCTGCCGGCCTGTCCGGCGCGATCGCCGGTTCTTCCGAGTCCTTCCTGTCGAAGGGCGGCAGCAAGACCATGGACGCCAGACTTGCCAGAGTGACCAAGTGGATCGGCCTGGCCTTCGTGGTTCTGAGCCTTCTGGCTGTCATTCTGGTCAGCGCGAGTGCCAAGTGACAGACAATCGCAGAAACGGGAGCTGCTCCGTCCGGGGCGGCTCCCGTTTCCGCCTTTTCCCCGCAGCGGGAAGATCGCGGTTGACAACGGGCCGCAAAGGCTATATAAATAAGGTAGGACGACGCCCCGGAAGAAGGAACCGTTTCGCCGCCGGCTTCGTCCAAAGCCTGCAAAACAATCCGCAAGGAGGTACGCTATGCTGCACATTGACCATCTGACCAAGTCCTACGGTTCCAAGAAGGCCGTGGACGATCTGACCCTGCACATCTCGCCGGGTGAGATCTATGGCTTCATCGGGCACAACGGCGCGGGCAAGACCACCACCCTGCGCTCCGTCGCCGGGATCCAGAGCTTCGATTCCGGCGAGATCACGATCGGCGGACGCTCGATCCGCACCGATCCGCTGGCCTGCAAGCAGATGATGGGCTATATCCCCGATAATCCCGACCTCTACGATTATATGACCGGCATCCGCTTCCTCAATTTTATCGCAGACGTCTACGGCGTCTCCGCCGAGGACCGCAAACGCCGGATCGACGAGGTCGCCGGGCGGCTTGAGCTGACCAAGGACCTCGGCCAGCCGATCGCCTCCTATTCCCACGGCATGAAGCAGAAGCTGGCCGTCGTCGCCACTTGGCTGCACCGCCCGCGTCTGATCCTGATGGACGAGCCCTTCGTCGGTCTGGATCCCATGGCCTCCCGGCTGCTCAAGGATATGATGCGCGAGGTCTGCAACGAGGGCGGCGCGATCTTCTTCTCCACCCACGTGCTTGAGGTCGCGGAAAAGCTCTGCGACAAGATCGCCATCATCCGGCAGGGCAAGCTGGTCCGCGCCGGGACGATGGACGAGGTCCGCGGCGACGAGTCGCTGGAGGAGGTCTTCCTGGAGCTGGAGGCGGAAAAATGATTCGGCTTCTGGTCAAAAAACAGCTTGTGGAGATCTTCCGAGGCTATCTCTACAACGCGAAGAAGAATAAGGCGCGCAGCCACAAGGCAACGACCGCCATGATCGTCGGCTTCATCCTGCTGACCCTCCTGCTCTCGGGCGGGATGTTCGGCATGCTGGCCTATACCCTTGCAGGGCCGTTCTGCGCGGTCGGAATGGACTGGCTCCTGTTTTTGATCCTCGGCCTGCTCGCCCTGGTATTCGGCTGCTTCGGCTCGGTGTTCAACACCTTCCACGGTCTGTATCTGGCCTCCGACAACGACCTGCTGCTATCCATGCCGATCCCCGTGCGGGCGATCCTGATCTCCCGCCTGACGGCGACCTGGCTGATGAGCCTGCTCTATTCCGGGATGGTCACGATCCCGACGGTGATCGTCTACTGGATCACGGTCGGGCCGACGGTCTCCAACGTCCTCGGCGGCCTGATCTTCTGCCTGCTCGTCTCCCTTGTCGTGCTGGTGCTCGCCTGCGTCATGGGCTGGGCGGTGGCAAAGCTCAGCCTGAAGCTGAAGAACAAGAGCTACGTCACGGTTCTGCTCGCCGTGCTCGGCTTCGCCCTCTACTATTTTGTGTATTTCAAGGCCAATTCCCTGATCCGGGATCTGCTCCGGAACGCTGCCGCCTACGGTCAGCGGATCCGCGGCGCGTCCTCTCTGCTCTACGGCTTCGGCAAGGCCGGGACCGGCAGCTGGGCGGAGCTGCTGATCTTTGCCGCCGTCGCGGCTGCCCTCTGCGCGCTGACCTTCTGGGTGCTTGCCCGCAGCTTCCTCCAGATCGCCACGGCCTCCCGCGCGGTCGCCCGCGTCAAGACCCGCGCCGGAAAGACGGTCCAAAGGACCCCGGACGCCGCCCTCCTGGGCAAGGAGTTCCGCCGCCTCGGCGCAAGCGCCAACTACATGCTCAATTCCGGGTTCGGCGTGCTGATGATCCCCGCGTTCGGCATTGCAATGGTGGTCTTCCGCAACGATATCCGCGGCGTCCTCTCCGTCATGGCCGGGGAGAACTGGCTCGAAATCGCCCTTGTGATCCTCTGCACCATGGCCGCCGCAATGACCTCTATGGTCGATACCGCCGCCCCCTCGGTCTCTTTGGAGGCGAAGACCCTCTGGCTGGTCAAGAGCCTTCCCGTCACGCCCTGGCAGACCCTCCGCGCCAAGCTCCGCGAGCAGCTTCTCCTCTCCGTCGTGACGAATCTGATCCTGCTCATCTGCATGCAGATCGCCTTCCCGTTCGAGCCGATCCAGCGCCTGACGCTGGCCCTGTTCGTCCTGGCCTTCAACGCCCTGACCGGCATCGGGGCGATGGCTCTGTCCATTCGCCTGCCGAATCTTGCCTGGACCAACGAGACCTACGTGCTCAAGCAGTCCGCGCCCGTGACCATCATGGTTTTAGGCGGCTTCGCTGCTGCGGGCATTCTGGCTGGCCTGTATTTCCTGCTCAAGCCGGACGCCGTCGTCTATCTCTGCGTCTGGATCGCCGTCTGCGCCGGAGCAGCGCTTTACCTCTGGTACTGGCTGAAGACCCGCGGCGCAAAACGGCTTGAGGACCTGTAAACCCCGGAAAGGATGAACCCTATGAAAAAACTGCTTGTAATGCTTCTGACTGCCGCGCTTCTGCTGACGCTGACGGCCTGCTCCGGCTCTGTCCGGCCCGCGACGCCGACGGGAGAACCCGCGCTTCCCAGCCTGCATACGCCCGTCGGCTCCGAGACCCCGGCGAACGGCGAGACGACCGGCCTGCCCGTCTCCGGCACGGAACCCGTCCCCGCAGTCCCGTCCGCCGAAGCTCCTGCCACCGACCTGCCTGCCCCGGCTACCGACGCGCCCGCGCCGGAAACGACGGCGCAGACCATTGAGCCGCCTGCGCCGACTGCAACGAGCGAGCATGCCGCGCCTCAGCCCTCGTCCGCAAATCCTGCGATCCCCGTCCCCGGTCAGGACGCCTCGCTCCAGACTGCCCGCAGCGTGGTCCGGGCAAAGGGCGCGGTGTTCGGCGTGATCTTCCTCGGCTTCACGGACCCGGAGGACCCGCCCTTTGACCGCGAAGGCGTCGTATTCGACAAATTCCTGACGAATACCGAATACGCCGAAAAATACCCCTTCCTCCGCCAGATCGATGCCTCCCACATCCTTGACGCGGGCGGCACGGAGGTCTACTGCATCGTTCCGATGGACGAATCCACCAACGTGACCGCCTATTTCCAGGTGACGGACGAGAACGTGTCGTTTGCCTCTAATATTCCGCTTCTGATGGAGGTTGACGGTGCGCCATTCGTGATCCGCTGCAACGTCTCCGACGTCGTGCCGAATGCGCTGGTCGTTGCCAGCAACAGCAACGGCGACGTCACCTGGGAGCCTTGTTTGAGCCTGAATGACAGCAGCGTCGTCCTGCCTGCCAAGGGCGTTTGCGACCTGTCATAATCTGTTCGCTGCGATTGCATAAGTTTTCCGCTTCCTGCAAAGACTACCACCGAAGCAAAAAGGAGGTTGTTTTTCATGAAGCGGAAAATTTATACGCTGTTTCGGGCGGCGCTCGCGCTCTGCCTGATGCTCTGCCTGACTCTGCCCGTCTTTGCCGGCGGCGCGGACCCGGCGCCGGACGAGACGGACGAGAGCGTCTTTGCCGAACGCTACGTCAACGACGCAAAGCTCGTCGGCCTGTTTCTGACCGAGGTCCCGGATTCCGTCCGGCTCGTGCTGGGAGATCGGCAGCTCTGTGCGGGCGACGCCCTGCTCCGCGAGGACCTGCTCCGGCTGCGCGTCCTCCGGATCGACCCCGAAGCCGAGGCCAGGCTGACCTTCCTGCCCTTCTACAACGAGGGCGTGCAGCCCGAGGCAGTCGTCACCTTCCACGTGCAGAAGGATGAGGACGCCGCCCCTCAGGCCAGAAACGGCGAGCTGGAAACCTGGCGAAACCTGCCCAACACCGGCACGCTGCGGGCCGAGGACGACCGCGAGGGGCCTCTGACCTTTCGCATCGTGAATCAGCCCCGCCGCGGCACGGTGGAGCTGGAGGCTGACGGGACCTTCACCTACACGCCCAAGCGGAACAAGGTGGGGGAGGACAGCTTCACCTTCATCGCTGCGGACGCGGCGGGACACGAATCCGGACCGGCTACGGTGCGGATCAAAATCCTCACGCCCCAGGACGCCCAGACCTTCGCCGATCTGCCCCGGAACGGACAGTTCACGGCCCTCTGGCTGCGTGACAGCGGACTCTTCAGCGGCGAGCAGGTCTCCGGCCAGCTCAGCTTCGGCCCGGAGAAGACCGTCAGCCGCGCCGACTTTCTGACCATGCTGATGGATCTGCTCGGCATTGCGCCGGAGCCCGGCCTGCCCAGCACCGGCTTTGCCGACGAGCAGGCTGCCGCTGCCTGGCAGCGCCCCTATCTGGCCTCGGCTCTGCGCAGAGGTCTGATCCGCGGCAGCCGCTCCGGGGACGGCCTGGTCTTCCGGCCCAACGACCCCATCACCGAGGCCGAGGCCGCGTTGATCGTCAGCCGCGTGACCGGCGGCGCGGAGCTTCCGGTCTCAACCCTGAACCGGCCCGTGCAGCCGGAGGAGGCCGGGGATCGCTCCAACCGCGGCGTTCGGACGGAGTCCCGCTACAGCTCCGCCCCGCTGACCCGCCAAGCCCTCGCAGACCTGCTCTACGCAGTCTCCCGCGTGAACTGACCGCAAGGCCGGCGCCCTCGCCCCCCGCTGCCGCGTTTCGATCGGCTGCAGCGGCTGCGTAGGACGCCGGTCCCTGCTTCGTGCGATCGCTCCGTCGGCGCGTTCAACCGGAGCCTGCGTTCATAGTTTGTTTTCTTTTCCCTAAGCTATCTCTAAGCTATCCGCGTTATGATGGCTCCAGAATCAATCAAAAAGGAGCGATTACCATGAAAATCAAAACCATTCTCGCCCTGATGACAGCGGCTGCCCTTGCGGTCGGCTGTTTGTCGGGCTGCACGACCGCCTCCAAGGGGGAGACGGCAGCCGCCGATGCGGCGGCCTCACAGAGCGCCTCCGCGCAGACCCCGGCAAACGGGCCGGAGACTGCCCCGGCGCAGACCGCCTCCGGCACGATCCGCGCCGGAAAAATCACTGCCGTTGACGGAACGAGTGTGACTCTGGTCCTCTCCGAGGAGAGCATGGAGCCGGGGATGCACGGCGGCATGGGCGGGCACGGCGGAATGGGCCAGATGCCCGGTCAGCCCGGCCAGAACCAGGGCGGCGAGAACAGCCAGCCCTCCGGCGGCCAGATGCCCGGTCAGCCCGGCCAGAACCAGGGCGGGGAAAGCGGCCAGCCCTCCGACGGCCAGATGCCCGGTCAGCCCGGTCAGAATCAGGGCGGTGAGAACGGCCAGCCGCCTGAGCTGCCGTCCGGCGGTCAGCCGGGGCAGAACGGTCCGAAGGGCGGCTTCGGCCCGGACGGTCTGACCTTCAGCGACGAAACCCTGACCGTGACCCTGGAGGAAAGCGTGGCGTCCGGCCTCTCCGTGGGCGATTACATGATGGTTTTCTTCGATGAAAGCGGCGCATTCGTCTCTGCGGAGCCCTTCGGCAGAATGGACGGCCCCGGCGGCATGGGCAACCAGATGGGCGGCCCCGGCGGCATGGACAACCAGATGGGCGGTCCCGGCGGCATGGGCGGTCCCGGCGGGATGGGCGGCGCGGCGGCGAGCGGAACGGCTGCAGCCACGGTCGCGGACGACTGCTCCGGCGAGACCTTTACCTCCGAAACCGCAGATGAAAACGCCCTCCGCGTGGACGGCAGCACCGTCACCCTGACGGATCTGACCCTGACCAAGACCGGCGACGGCACCAGCACCGAAGCGTGCGACTTCTACGGCGTCAACGCCGGCCTGCTCGCTGCGAACGGCGCGACCGTGACCGTCGAGGGCGGCAGCTTCACCACCGACGCAGCGGGCGGCAACGCCCTGTTCAGCTACGGCGAAGGCACGACCCTGACCGTGAAAAACGCAGCGATCCGCACCTCGTCCAACAATTCCGGCGGCATCCAGACCACCGGCGGCGCGACGACGGTCGCGGAAAACCTGGACGTTGAAACCTCCGGCGCATCGGCGGCGGCGATCCGCTCCGACCGCGGCGGCGGAACCGTGGACGTGACCGGCGGGACCTACGTCACCCACGGCACAGGCTCGCCCGCGATCTATTGCACGGCGGAGATCACCGTGCGGGACGCGGCGCTCACCGCCACGGCCTCCGAGGGCGTGGTGGTCGAGGGCAAGAACTCCGTGACCCTCGAAAACTGCGACCTCTCCGGCAATATGCAGGGCACCTACGGCAAGGGCTCCTCCGAAAACCTGCAGGCCGTGATGATCTACCAGTCCATGTCCGGTGACGCCTCGGTCGGCAAGGGCAGCTTCCGCATGACCGGCGGCAGTCTGACTGCAGAGGCGGGCGACTGCTTCTACGTGACGAACACCGACGCGGAGATCAGCCTCTCCGGCGTGACGCTGAACCTTGCAAACGGCGTCCTTCTGCGGGTCGCCGGGAACGACGGCAGCCGGGGCTGGGGCGCAGCCGGCAGCAACGGCGGCAGCGCGACGATGACGGCGGACGCGCAGAAGCTGGTCGGCACGGTCGTCGTAGACGAGATCTCCACCCTGAATCTGAACCTCACCGGCGGCTCGAGCTGGGAGGGTACCGTGAATCCGGACGGCGCGGCAGGCCGCGTCAGCGTGAAGCTGGCGGAGGGCTGCACCTGGAAGCTGACTGCGGACGCTTACGTCAGCGCCTTTGACGGCGACCTGGACAGCGTGGATCCGAACGGCTTCCATCTCTACGTGGGCGGCAAGCTCGTCAAGTAAAAAATCCGTGATTTTTCTGATCGTCCCCCTTGTCAGGGGGACGATTTTCCTGTATAATAATCAGACTATACAGAGAAACAGGTCGAAAACATGAAACATCGTGCAATTGGGATCGCCGCCCTGCTGATCGTTCTGGCGGGGCTTGGCTTCTTCTGGCTGTACCAGCCGAACGGACAGGCGGCTGCCATGCTCCGATCCGCAAACGAATCCGAGCCCGCCGTTGAATCCACCGCCGCCCCGGCGACCGAGCCGCCGACCGAGGCCCCAACGGAGCCGCCTCCGGTGATCACCTGGGAACGCGCAGAGCCGGACCCGGGACTGGAGGCCGTGGAGATGAAGCTCTCCGGCAAGCGTTACGTCTCGTCCGATCATAAAACCGTCTATCTCAAGGTCAAGTTCTCCGGAGAGGAGGGCTTCCTCCCGCCCGGCGGCGAGTCCTGCACCCTGGAATGCTGGCGCAGCGGCGTCCTCTTTGACCGCATCGAGAACGTCGATCCGCTCCCGGGGACGGAATACAAATTCCGCAAGATGCCCTTCCGGCTGACCCGCTACATGAACACCGATCCCATCCCGGTGACGGTCGTCCTGCGCTGCGGCGAGAAAAGCAGGATCATCGAAACCGAAATCGAGATCCGGAACGACCCGGACGAGGTCTATGCCGCAGCCAGCGGCGATCCCCGGCCCTATTCCATCGACATTCTGCGCAACGAAAACGTCGTCGTGGTCTACGGCAAGGACAGCGGCGGAAGCTATACCATGCCGGTCAAGGTCTTCGTCTGCTCCACCGGCTCCGCGACGCCGCGCGGCAACTATTCTCTGGGCTGGAAGACGCCCTGGCGGGCGCTGTTCGGCGGCGTCTGGGGCCAGTATACCTGCCACATCACCGGCAATATCCTGTTCCATTCCGTCCCCTATTATTCCCGCTCGAAGGGCAATCTGGAGACGGCGGAATACAACAAGCTCGGAACCAAGGCTTCGATGGGCTGCATCCGCCTGGCCGTGAAGGACGCAAAGTGGATCTATGATTTCTGCCCGGTCGGCTCCCCGATCCACATCTATGACGTCTCGGAGCTCCCGGTGGAAAAGCCGACGCCCATCCACATTGACCCAAGCGACCCCAGGGCAGGGTGGGACCCCACCGACCCCGACCCGAACAATCCCTGGCATACGAACGATTAAGGAGGCGCAAGCATGAAAGGTCTGAAACCCGAAGACTATTTGGAGCCCGCATGTATCTTCTGCACGCCGGAGCAGGAGAAGGTCCAGCCGATCGACCTGCGCCGCTGCCTGGGGCGGCTGGACGAATACCTGGGCCGCAACGACACCGCCGCGGCGGAGCGCCATCTCAACTACTGGAAGGAGGAGGCTCTGGCGGGCCGGGACCTTCGCGGCCTGCTTACGATCGAAAACGAGCGCATGGGCCTCTACCGCAAGCTCGGCCGGGAGGCCGACGCCCAGGCTGCCGTCCGCTCCGCCCTGTCGCTGGTCGATCAGACCGGCCTGCAGGACACGGTCACCGCCGCAACGACTTATCTCAACGTCGGAACGGTCTGTAAGTGCTTCCGGCAGTCCGGCACGGCCCTGGCCTGGTACGAGCAGGCGCGGACGATCTATGAGCGGGAGCTTGCGCCGGACGATCCCCGTCTGGCCGGGCTCTATAACAACCTCGCTCTGGTGCTGGTCGATCTGCGCCGCTTTGCCGAGGCCCGCGACCTCTATGAGAAAGCCCTCGCCATCGTGGAGCAGGCCGAAAACGGCGCGCCGGACGCGGCGATCACCGAGCTGAATCTGGCAAATCTGGCCGAGGCCGAGCGCGGCCTGCTGGAGGCCGAGGATGAGATCGAGGCCCGTCTGGACCGGGCGAAGGCCCTGCTCGACCGCCCGGATCTGCCGCAAAACGGCTACCTTGCATTCGTCTGCGAGAAGTGCGCGCCGACCTTCGGCTATTATGGCCGCTTTGCCGACGCGCAGGAGCTGAAGGAGCGATCGGAGGCCATCTATGCGCGGGCTTGAGCTGGCACGGGCCTATTTTGAGGCCTGCGGCGCGCCGATGCTGCACGCGCAATTCCCGGAATGGGAGGACCGGCTTGCCGTCGGTCTGGTGGGAAGCGGCTCGGAGTGCCTCGGCTATGACGACGAGGTTTCCCAGGATCATGATTTCGAACCCGGCTTCTGCATCTTCCTTCCGGAGGAGGACGTTCTGGACCGGCGCACGGCCTTTCAGCTTGAGCGGGCCTATGCAAAGCTGCCCGCCGAGTTCGAGGGCTTCACCCGATCCAAGCTCTCCCCGGTCGGCGGAAACCGCCGGGGCGTGATCCGGCTGGGTGACTTTTTGGAGGCCCGGACCGGCACGCGGGACGGGGTCCTGACCACGGATCAGTGGCTCCGCATCCCGGAGCATTATCTGGCCGGGGTCACGAACGGCGCGCTCTTCCGGGAGGGTGACGGCGAATTTGTCCGCATCCGGGCAGCGCTTGCCGTTCAGCCCGAGGACGTGCGGAAGAAAAAGCTCGCGGGCAGACTCCTTCTGGCGGCCCAGGCGGGGCAGTACAACTATCCCCGCTGCCTGCGCCACGGCGAGACCGGCGCCGCCCAGCTTGCGATGAACGAGTTCGTGCGCCATGCGATTGCGGTGATCTTCCTGCTCAACCGGCGCTATCTGCCCTTCTACAAGTGGCAGTTCCGGGCGCTGCGGGACCTGCCCCTGCTCGGCGACGAGGCCGAGACGCTGGAGCTCCTGCTCACCACCGACAACGGCGCAACGATGGCACGGGCCAAGTATGATATGACCGAAAACCTTTCCTCCCGCATCATCACCGTCCTCCAGGACCAGGATCTGACCGAGGCCGTCTGCGGCGACCTGGAAAAGCACGCCTATTCCGTCAACGACGGGATCGCGGACCCCGCCCTGCGAAACGCCCACGTTCTGACGGCGGTTTCGTAGCCGAAGAATTCCATAAAAAACAACGGGCCGGCTCGTTTGAGTCGGCCCGTTGGGCTTTGTTTGGATTATTCTTCCGCTTCCTTGGCGTCGTCGATGATCTTCTGCTGATTCATCTGCGGGACTTCCTCGTAGCGAACGAAGTTCATGGAGTAGGAGCCGCGGCCCTGGGTCATGGAGCGCAGGTCGATCGCATAGGAGACCATTTCGCCCATCGGGACCTCAGCCTCAATCTCCTGCAGGCCCTTGCCGCAGGGGTTCATGCCCATGACTCTGCCGCGGCGCTTGGAGTTCAGGTCGCCGATGACGTCGCCCATGTTGGCGTCGGGCACAACGACCTTCAGCTCGGCGATGGGCTCCAGGATGGTGGGACCGGCCTGGGGCAGGCCTTCCTTGTAGGCGATGCCGGCAGCGGTCTGGAACGCCATATCGGAGGAGTCGACCGGGTGGGAGGAGCCGAAGTACAGGGTGGCCTTCAGGAAGACCACGGGGTAGCCGGCCAGAACGCCCTTGCTGACGCAGTTGCGCAGGCCCTTTTCAACGGAGGGGATGAAGTTCTTCGGCACGCAGCCGCCGACGGTCTCATCCACGAAGATCATGTCTTCCTGCTCGTGCTGCGGCTCGAAGCGGATATAGACGTCGCCGAACTGGCCGTGACCGCCGGACTGCTTCTTGTGGCGGCCGTGCTGCTCGACCTTCTTCTTGATGGTCTCGCGGTAGGCGATCTTCGCCGGACGAAGCTCGGCTTCGACCTTGTACTTGGAGGCCAGCTTGGAGATGATGACGTTCAGGTGGATGTCGCAGACGCCCGCGATGATCAGCTCCTTGGTCTCGGGATCGTTGCCGTAGGTGAAGGAGGCGTCTTCCTCGTTCAGCTTGACCAGACCGGCCGCGACCTTGTCTTCCTGACCCTTGGTCTTGGCGTAGATGGCCATGCGGTAGTTCGGAACGTCGTACTGCATCGGAGCCAGGCGGACGGTCTTGCCGGCCATGCCCAGCGTGTCGCCGGTGCGGACGGAGGCGAGCTTGGTGAACACGCCGATGTCGCCGCAGCAGACCTTACCGGTCTTGGTGTTGTCCTTGCCGCGCGGGAAGAAGGTGTTGCCCAGCTTCTCGTTGTCGCCGGTGCGGACGTTGACGACGGTCATGGTGTCCTCAATGTCACCGGAGATGACCTTGAAGTAGGAGTTCTTGCCGTACTGGTCGGCCATGGTGTTGAACACGAAGGCCATCGGGCTGCCGGCGGGATCCAGCTTGAACTCGCCCTCGTTGCCTTCCTCGTCCACGGTGGTCATCGGCTTGCCCTCCAGGGGAGAGGGAGCGTACTTGACCAGGTTGGCCATCAGAGCGTTGACGCCCAGGCCGGTCATGGAGCAGCCGCAGAACACGGGGGCGATGGTGCGGGTCGCAATGCCGTCCTTGATGCCCTTGGCCATTTCTTCGGCGGTGAAGGGCTCTTCCATGAAGAACTTCTCCATCAGAGCCTCGTCGGTCTCAGCGATCTGCTCGTTGAGCTCGGCCATGTATTCCTCGATCTTTTCCTCGGCGTCGGCGGGCAGGGGGATCTCCTTGCCGCTCACGTCGTAGGCCTTCTTCTCGACCAGATCCACCACACCGACAGCTTCCTCGCCCTTGAGGATGGGGAAGGTGAAGGGGATGACGCTGGCGCCGAAGGTCTCGCGCAGGCTCTCAAGGGTGCCGAAGTAGTTGGCGTGCTCCTCGTCGAGCTTGGAGACGTAGAACATCACGGGCAGGTCGCGGTCCTCAAGCGCCTTCCAGCCCTTCTCGGTGCCGACGGCGATGCCGGACTTGGCGGTCAGAACGATGATGCCGGAGTCGGCCACACGCAGGGACTGCACGACCTCAGCGGCAAAGTCAAAGTAGCCAGGGTTGTCCAGAACGTTGAGCTTGGTCTTGTTGAATTCCACCGGGATCACAGAGGTCTTGATGGAATACTGGCGCTTCTTCTCCTCGTCGTCAAAGTCGGAGACGGTGGTGCCGTCGGCGCGCTTGCCCAGACGGGTGATCGCCTTGGTGTTGAAGAGCATGCTTTCGCAGAGGGCGGACTTGCCGTCGCCGCCGTGGCCGAGCAATGCGATGTTGCGGATATCCTTCGCAGTGTACATAGATCGTTTTTCTCCTTTCGTGCGGCACAAACGCCGTTTACGCCACAATTAGCACTATTATATACAATGTTTATGCGCTTGTCAATCGTGAATTCAACGGATTTTTCCCCGAAATCACGGTTTTCCGGCGCAGACAGGACAAGGCGGGCTCGGGAGTTTGACAGTTGTAAACAGGCGCAGAGGCCGGAAAGGCTTGTGTGGCCTAATATTTTTTGTCAAATTTGAAAACAATGCTTGTAGTATGGGGT
>OMZQ01000026.1 GCA_900315595.1 uncultured Eubacteriales bacterium
CTCGCGAGCGCTTCGATATATTACCACGCGCCCCACGTTTTGTCAAGAACTTTTTTCTGCTTTTTTCAAAGTTTTTTTGCCGCTTTTTGGACCCCACTATATCCTGTGGCATGCGCCAGTTTTCGTTACTATTTGTAGGTTTTCGGCGGTTTCATTTTTTGCGGGAAGAAGCGATCCGGGGCGGTTGACCGGGATCGCGCGGACGCTGCAGGGTTATCTGCCGGTCCATTTTTCCGCAAGCTCGTACAGCAGGCGCAGGGTCTTTTCCCAACCGAGACAGGGGTCGGTAATGGACTGGCCCCAGGTGCCTCCGCCGACGGGCTGGCAGCCGTCCTCAATGTAGCTCTCGATCATAAAGCCCTTGACAAGCCGCTTCACCGCAGGGTCTTCGGCGCAGCTTTTGAGTACGTCGCGGACGATCTCCGGCTGACGGAACGGATCCTTGTCGGAATTGGCGTGGTTGGCGTCGAGCAGCAGGGCGGGGTTTTCCAGACCGGCTGCGGCGTATCGTTCGGCCAGATTTTGAAGGTCGGCCTTGTGATAGTTCGGGACGCTGCGGCGCGCGGGATCGAGATAGCCGCGCAGAATGGCGTGGGCCAGCGGGTTGCCCGCGGAATGGACGGCCCAGCCTCTATAAATAAAGGTGTGCTTCGTCTGGGCCGCGTGGATCGCGTTGAGCATGACCTGAAGATCGCCCGAGGGCGGGTTCTTCATGCCCACCGGGATCTCCAGGCCGCTGGCAGTCAGGCGGTGCTGCTGATCCTCCACCGAACGCGCGCCGACCGAGACGTAGGCAAGCAGATCGTCGAGATAGCGGTGGTTTTCGGGGTAGAGCATTTCGTCGGCGCTGGTGAAGCCGGTTTCGCGCAGGGCGCGCAGGTGCAGCTCCCGGACCGCGATGATGCCCTTGAAGGGATCGGGGCGGCCGGTCGCCTCCGGCTGGTGGAGCAGACCCATATAGCCCTCCCCCGTCGTGCGGGGCTTGTTCGTATAGATACGCGGAACGATGAAGATCTTGTCCGCGACCTCGTCCTGGACGCAGCGCAGGCGGGTCAGATAGTCGATCACGCTGTCGGGCCGGTCGGCGGAGCAGGGGCCGATGACGAGCAGAAGGCGGTCGTCCCTGCCGGTGAAGATGTTCCGAAGCGTCTCCGCCCGGGCGGTGATGAGCGGAATCAGATCCGGAGTGACGGGATAGAGCTCCTTCGTCCGCATGGGAATGGGAAGCTTGCGTTCAAAATCCAGGTTCATGTCTGTGTATCCTCTCCGGCGGGAAGCGCCGGGGCCTCCTCCGCTGCGATCTCGATGCCGAGGCTGCGAAGCTGGTCAAAGAATTCGGGATAGCTCTTTCGGACGGCCTCCGCGCCGCAGATCGTCCCGCCGTAGAGGGTGCAGAGTACGGCCAGGGCCATCGCAATGCGGTGGTCGTTATGGGCGTCCAGCGGCTCGGACGGGCGGCGGAGGGTCGCGCTCCCGATCCAGATGCGTTCGTCGTCCACGATGATCTCCGCGCCGAATTTCCGGAGCTCTGCGGCCATCGCCTCCCCGCGGGGAGACTCTTTATATTGAAGGCGGCCGCAGCCTGTCAGCACCGCCCCGTGGAGGGCGGCGGCACAGGTCATCAGAAGCGGGGCAAGGTCGGGGTGATCGGTGACGTCGATGGTCACGCTGCCCCGTCCGAGGGAGCGGAACCAGGTCTGACAGATCTTATCGCCCTGGACCGTGCGGTCAGCCAGGCCCCGGACCGTGATGCGGCTGCCCAGCAGATTCAATGCCAGCCAGACCGCGCCGTTGGACCAGTCTCCCTCCAGGCTCGTCCGGTGGGGGCGGAAGCTCTGATTGGCGGGAACGTGGAACCGGTCGCCTCCGACGGAGATGGCGCGGATGCCGAAATCGCGGATCACAGCCTGCGTCAGTTCAATATAGGGGCGGGAGGTGATCGGCGGAAGAATGCGGATCTCGCTCTGTCCGTCCAGAAGCGGCAGGGCCAGGAGCATCCCGGTCACGAACTGGCTGCTGACGTCGCCGGGGATCTCAAAGGCCCCGGATTCAAGCTGACCGTCCACGCGGAGCTCGCCCTCGCCCTTCTCCCAGGATATCGCCTGCATCCGGCAGATTTTTTCATAGTAATCCAGCGGACGGGTAAACAGCGAGGCCTCGCCGGTAAAGACGGCGGGACGGCCCAGAGCCAGGACCACCGGGAGCAGGAAGCGCAGGGTGCTGCCCGAGGCGCGGCAGGGCAGGCGGACCGGTCCGGAGCCGGTCAGGATGCCGGAGCCGTCGATCGTCACCTGGTTATGCTTCCGATCCGCCAGCTTCTCGACCCGTGCGCCAAGGGCAGTCAGGCAGTCAAGGGTCGCAAGCAAGTCGTCTGACCAGGCCATATTCTCCACAATGCAGGGCTGCCCGCTCAGGGCGGAGCAAATCAGCACCCGATGGGCAAGACTTTTCGACGGCGGCGCCGTCACAACGCCTGCAGCGCAGCCGGGTTCCAGGGTCAGATTCATTGGTTCGCCTCCTGTTTCGGAACGATGTATGGAAACGTGTCGATCTCCCCGCAGTATCCGAGCGCGCGGAGGTCACGCACGCATTGCTCCTGCGCGGTCTCGTCCTGATAACCGGGGATGAGGGGAATGCGGACGAGGATCCGCGCCGGATCGAGGTGCTCCGCGTACCAGCACAGATTCCCCATCACGTGGTCCGGGGTCCGGCCTGTGTATCGGCGGTAGCAGTCTGGGTCCGTCGTTTTGACGTCAATGATGAAATCGTCAAACAGATCCGCAGCGCGGCTGGCCTCCGCCGGGGAAACGTGCAGGCTGGTCTCGGCGGTCAGCCGCCAGCCGGCGCAGAGCGGACGCAGGGCCTCGATGAAATCCAGATGGAGCAGGCTCTCCCCGCCGCCGAAGCAGAGGCCGCCGTTCGTGGCGCGGAAATAGAGGTCGTCCTGTTTGACGCGGTCAAAAAGTTCTTGGGGGGAAATCCGCTTTGGGGCTTGGCAAAGCAGTTTTTTGTTGATACAATAGGCGCAGGAAAGCGGGCAGCCCGCGCCGGCGACCAGCGTCGTCACGCCGACGCCGTCGATGCCGATGCGATGCCGCGAGAGGGCCAGGAGCGGAAAAGAAGGATCATTCATCGGTTTCGCCGCTTTCCGGGATCTCGGCAACGTCGCCGAGAAGCTCCGGGGGCTCCTCCGATTCGTCGGGCGGAGCGGTGATCTCGCCCTCGAGCACGATGGGCTCGCCCTGGAGTTCTTCGGGCTCGTCGGTCGTCTCAACCGTTTCGGGTGCCTGCGTCTCCTTCGCCTTGTTGGAAACGACGCCCTTCATCACGCAGCCGGTCAGGGCGGCGCTCAGACCGACGGCGACCGCTGCCACCGCAACCTTTTTGCCCATTGCGCGGCGTTTTTCCAGCTCCTCCTCCAGACCGCGAAGCTCCGACTCACATTTCGGGCAGGTGCCCCTGCATTCGCCCTGATAGGTGCATTCCCGGGTGACGTAGGGAATGTCGTTCTCATCTGCGATCCGCTGGCGGATCTGCTTCAGAAGCTTACACTTGGATTTGCCATTCATTCGATCTTCCTCCCTTTGAATAGGATGGACGGTCTGTCCTCGGCAGTTAGACGGAGCGCCGGACAACCCGGTTCCCCGAAATTATTCATACGGGAAAACGGGAAAATTTGCGGATTCCGTTTTCATCCCCGTTTTGCCGGCGCCGCACCGGCGCGGTAATACTATGATAACAGAAAAACTCTTCGACAACAAGCCCTATTTGCGGGAATTTTCCGCAAACGTCCTTTCATGCGTCCCCGCGGGCAAGCGCTGGACCGTCGTGCTCGACCGGACGGCCTTCTACCCGGAGGGCGGCGGTCAGCCCTGCGACCTGGGCATGCTGGGCGGGGCGCAGGTCGTGGACGTGCAGGAATCGGACGGGATCATCCTCCACACCGTGACGGCCCCGCTCGAAGGACGCGTGGACGGGTGCATCGACTGGGACCGCCGCTTCGATCTGATGCAGCAGCACTCCGGCGAGCATATCGTCTCCGGCATCGTCCACCGGCTCTACGGATGGGAGAACGTGGGCTTCCACATGGGGAGCGACGTGATCACGATCGACTTCTCCGGGCCGCTGGACTGGGACGATCTGGCGAAGGTGGAGCGGATGGCGAACGAGACCGTCTGGGCCGACCGGGAGACCCTGGTGCGCCGTTATGAAAGCGAGGCCGCCTGCCCGGAGGACTACCGGAGCAAAAAGGCCATCTCCGGCCCGCTGCGTCTGGTGGAGTTCCCGGGCGCGGACGTCTGCGCCTGCTGCGGGACCCACGTGGCCAGGGCGGGAGAGATCGGCGTGATCAAGCTGCTCTCGGTGGTGCGGTTCCATCAGGGCGTCCGCGTGGAGCTGGTCTGCGGACGGCGCGCCTACGAATATCTGGCAGCCGTGACCGCACAGAACCGGGCGGTCTCCGGCCTGCTCTCGGCCAAGCCCTTTGAGACGGCGAAGGCAGTGGAGCGGACGGCAAAGGAGCTGGAGACCGTCAGGTATGAGCGCGGAACGTGGGAAAACCGCTGGCTGGCAGCGCGGGCCGCAGCCTGCAGGGGTGCGGGCGATCTGCTGCTTTTTGAGGACGAGCTTTCCCCGGACAGCCTGCGCAAGCTCTGCGCCGAGATCCTGGAGGTCTGCGGAGGCCGCTGCGCAGTATTCTCCGGCAGCGATCGGGACGGTTACGCCTATGCCATCGGACAGGCCGGGGGCGATCTGCGCGCCTTCGTCAAGGAGATGAACGCGGCGCTGAACGGACGCGGCGGCGGAAAGCCCGGCTTTGCACAGGGCCGCGTTGGGGCCGCGCGGACGGCAATCGAAGAATATTTCACAAAATGATTGCAAGTTGCACGTTCTTTATGATATAATGTATGTCCGGCCCGCATGGGGCGGCAAAACACGGTAAAGGAATCGGGCATGGAAGAAAAACTGACCCTTTTGGAAAACAAATACGACGAGCTCTGCGCCAGAAGCGAGCAGCCGGATTTTTACGCGGACCCGAAGCTGGCGGCAAGGTATCTGCGCGAGCAGCGGGAGCTGGAGCCCGTGGTGAAGGCCTTCCGTACCTGGAAGCAGGCCGGGGCCACGATGGACGAGGCGCTGGCCATGATGGGCGAGGAGCCCGAAATGAAGGAGTTTTTGCAGGACGAGTATCAAACCGCCAAGAAGGAGCGCGAGGCACTGGAGGACGAGCTCCGCATCCTGCTCCTGCCCAAGGACCCCAACGACGGGAAGAACGTCATCGTGGAGATCCGCGGCGGCGTCGGCGGCGAGGAGAGCGCCCTGTTTGCCCACAGCCTGTTCCGGATGTACTCGATGTACGCTGCCTCCAAGGGCTGGACGGTGGAGCTGCTGAACTACAGCGAGACCGAGCTTGGCGGCGTGAAGGAGGCCGACTTCGTGATCGACGGAGCGGGCGCCTACTCCCGGATGAAATTTGAATCCGGCGTCCACCGGGTCCAGCGCGTGCCGGAGACCGAATCCGGCGGACGCATCCACACCTCCACGGCCACCGTGGCCGTTCTGCCGGAGATGGAGGCAGCAGAGGTGGACATCCGGCCCGAGGACGTGGAGATGCAGGTCTACCGTTCCTCCGGCGCGGGCGGTCAGCATATCAACAAGACCTCCTCCGCCGTGCGTCTGATCCACAAGCCGACCGGCATCGTCGTGGCCTGCCAGGAGGAGCGAAGCCAGTTCCAGAACCGCGAAAAGGCCATGAGCATGCTGGCCTCCAAGCTCTATGAGATCGAGCAGGAGCGGATTGAGGGCGAGGTCACCGGCGCGCGCCGCAGCCAGATCGGCTCCGGGATGCGCAACGAGAAAATACGCACCTATAACTTCCCGCAGGATCGCGTGACTGATCACCGGATCGGTCTGACCCTGCACAACATTCAGGGCTTTATGGACGGCAATCTGGACGCGATGATCGACGCGCTGACGAACGCCGCCCAGGCCGAAAAGCTGGGAAAGGGCGAGGAAGCGTAAATACGCAGAACTGAGGCTGTCATAGAATGAAAACGATCCTTCTCTCCACCGCGCATACGGATCTGGAGCGCGCGGCGGAGATCATCAAAAACGGCGGGCTGGTCGGGATCCCGACCGAGACCGTCTACGGACTCGGGGCGAACGGGCTGAACCCGGCTGCCGTGCGGCACATCTTCGAGGCCAAGGGCAGGCCGCAGGACAATCCCCTGATCCTGCACGTCCACCGCGCCGAGCAGCTCCGCGATTTCTGCCGGGACGTTCCCGACGCTGCCTGGACGCTGGCGGAACGGTTCTGGCCGGGGCCGCTGACGATGGTGCTCCCGGTTCGGCAGGACGTCGTTCCGGCACAGACCGTCGCCGGGCATGACACCGTGGCGATACGCTGCCCGAAGAACGACGCAACGCGGGAGCTGATCCGTCTGGCGGGGGTGCCGATCGCCGCGCCGTCCGCCAATCTCTCCGGCAAGCCCTCCACCACAACCGCGCAGCACGTTCTGCACGATCTGGACGGGAAGATCGAGGCCGTCATCGACGGCGGACCCTGCCAGGTCGGCGTGGAATCCACGATCATCGACCTGACCGTGACCCCGCCGCGCCTGCTCCGTCCGGGCGGCGTGACGCTGGAAGCGCTCCGGGAGATCCTCGGCGAGGTCGCCGTCGATCCGGCTGTCGTCGCCCCCGTGCCGCCCGGCACGCGGCCCAAGGCCCCGGGCATGAAGTACAAGCACTATGCCCCGGCGGCCAACGTCGTCATCGTGGCGGGAACGCGCGAGCACGCCGCGGCCTATATCCGCAGGCACTTCGTCCGGCCCAACGCGGTTTTGTGCTTTGAAGAAGAGCTTCCCCTGTACGAGGATCTGAATCCCACGGTTTACGGCTTCGAGCGGGACGTGGAATCCCTCTCGCACAACCTGTTCGCCGCCCTGCGAACCCTGGACCACGCGGAGATCGGGACGATCTTCGCCCGCTGTCCGGAGGGGGGCGGGCTGGCGATGGCCGTACAAAACCGTCTCCGCAAATCCGCCGGCTTCCACGTTGTGGACGCCGACACCGAGCAATAAAATGATACGAATTATATTCTGGAGGTTACTTATGCGCTGCCGTTCTGTTCTTTCCGTTCTTCTGATCGCCGCCGTTCTGTTCACCCTCTGCGCCTGCTCCGCGGAGGGCAAGACGCAGAATAACGCCAACGGCGCTTCTTCCTCGATTCCGGCTTCCACCGAGACCGCCCTGCCCCATCCGACCGGCGCGGAATCCGCGCAGGCCCTGCTGGAAAAGTCGCTGGATTATCTGCACAGCGGCGACTACAGCAAGATCGCCGATGTCCACGACCCGGTTGCCTATCTGGCCTATTTCTTCATGGAGGACGTCTGCGACGATCAGGATCTGACGTTTGCGCAGGCCCGCGAGAAGGCCGCTCTGGTTTACGGGAGCGCCGACGAGCTGGAAAAAGCCGACCCGGCGCTGGCTGCGGCGATCCTGGAGGAGCTGGACGTTGAGGACCCAGACGAGGCGTTCAACGATTGCATGAGCGAGCTGCGGGAAGCTATTCGCAGCGGCGAGATCGACAAGGACAACCCCAACTACGAAACCTACTCCGCCATGCTGGCTGACTGGGACAAGGGCGCGGATTACGTCATTTCCCACTATCCGGAGGTTTTCGAGAATGCGGCAGCCAACGGTACCGTCTTTAATCTGGAGGGTGCGCTGGAGCAGCTCCGCAAATTTGCCCGGTTCGAGCTGTTCCACTCCGATTTGGAACACTTCCAAACGCTGGAATGCGAATACCGCCCGGAGAACACCTACGTAGACGAGAGCGGCATTTGCAGCTATCAGATGGACAGCCTGATCGACGACGGCAGTTCGTGGTCGATCGACATGCTCTACTACGTGGAGAACGAGGTCTACTATCTGATCGGCTTCTCCGTCGCCGTGGGCGGCGTGGGCGGCTGAGATGTTCGTCATTGGGATCACCGGCCCGACCGGGGCCGGAAAGACGACGGCGCTCCGCGTCCTGGAAGCCATGGGCGGGGAGGTCTTTGACTGCGACGCCGTGTACCACGGGCTGCTGAAAACCGACCGTGCCATGCTGGCAGAGATCGAGGCCGTCTTCCCCGGCTCCGTCGTGGACGGGCGGCTGGACACGAAGCGGCTGGCTCCCCGGGTCTACGGGAAGCCGGAGGCCCTGGCCAGGCTCTCTGCCATCACCCACCCCTACGTGGCGCGGACGGTCGCGGCAGGGATCGCCCGCTCGACGGCGCCCTTCGCCGTCATCGACGCGATCGCCCTGCTGGAAAGCGGTCTTGGCGAGACCTGCGATCTGACTGTGGCCGTGGTGGCCGACGAGGCGATCCGCGTCCGCCGGCTGATGGCGCGCGACCGCGTCAGCGAGGAATTTGCGCGCGCCAGGATCGCCGCCCAGCACGGGGCGGACTGGTTCCGCGCGCGCGCCGATCTGGTGCTGGAAAACAACGGCACCGAGGCGGAATTTTCCGCCGCCTGCCGCCGGGCCTTTGTCGGGCGGCTGCAAACACGGGATCCGGGGGCATCAAACCCCACCGATATAGAAACAAGGAGGACACAACCCATGAGTGAAAAAACCGAAGAACTGCGCAAGGCCCTGCTGCGCGCGCCCAAGAACGGCTATGACCGCATCAACGCCGAGGAGCGCGTCGAGCTGGAGCGCTACTGCCGCGACTACATGAAGTTCATGGACGCCGCCAAGACCGAGCGCGAGGCCGTGAGCTACACCATCGAGATGGCGGAGGACGCCGGCTTCGTGCCCTTCGTTCCCGGCATGGAGCTCAAGCCCGGCATGAAGATCTACCGCAACAACCGCGGCAAGAGCATCATCTTCGCCGTCATCGGCAAGGAGCACATTGACGACGGCGCGCAGATCGTTGCCTCTCACATCGACTCCCCCCGCATGGATATCAAGCCCAACCCCCTGTATGAGGACGCCGGGATGGCCTATCTGAAGACCCACTACTACGGCGGCATCAAAAAGTACCAGTGGACCACCATTCCCCTGTCCATCCACGGCATCGTGGCCAAGAAGGACGGCTCCGTTGTCACCGTTCGCATCGGCGACGAGCCCACCGACCCCTGCTTCATCGTGACCGATCTGCTGATCCACCTGTCCGCCGACCAGATGAAGAAGACCCTGGCTGAGGGCGTGACCGGCGAAAACCTGAACATTCTCTTTGGCAGCGAGCCCATCGCCGACGACGAGGGCGCTGACCGCGTGAAGCTGGCTG
The DNA here is from genome assembly GCA_900315595.1 of uncultured Eubacteriales bacterium. GTDB lineage: Bacteria > Bacillota > Clostridia > Oscillospirales > Oscillospiraceae > JAFRPC01. Next base: position 9,279 of record OMZQ01000026.1, read on the forward strand.
TGATGCAGCTGCTCAACGAGAAGTACGGCATCGTTGAGGAGGACTTCCTCTCCGCCGAGCTGACCATGGTGCCCGCAAGCCCCGCCCGCGAGATCGGTCTGGACCGCTCCCTGATCGGCGCTTACGGCCACGACGACCGCGTCTGCGCCTACGCCTCCTTCGAGCCCCTGCTGACCATGGACACCCCGCGCCACACCGCGGTCTGCGTCCTGGCCGACAAGGAGGAGATCGGCTCCGTCGGCGTTTCCGGCATGCAGAGCCAGTTCTTCGAGACCTTCATGGCCGACATCTGCGAGGCTCAGCAGGGCAGCCTGCGCCGCTGCCTGGAGCGCTCCTTCTGCCTGAGCTGCGACGTCTCCAACGCCTTTGACCCGATCTACGCCGAGACCTGCGACCGCCGCAACAACTCCCAGGTCAACTACGGCATCGCCCTCTGCAAGTACACCGGCTCCCGCGGCAAGGGCGGCTGCTCCGACGCCTCCGGCGAGATCATGGGCCGGATCCGCAAGCTCTTTGACGAGAACGGCGTCGTCTGGCAGACTGCCGAGCTCGGCAAGGTGGACCAGGGCGGCGGCGGCACCGTGGCTGCCTACATGGCCAACCGCAACATCGACACCCTCGACGCCGGCGTGCCCGTGCTTTCCATGCACGCCCCGATGGAGGTCGTCTCCAAGCTCGACTGCTACATGACCATGAAGGGCATGAAGGCAGTTTACAATGACTGATCAAAAAACCGGGACCGCGCAGGAGCAGAAGCTCCTGCGCCTGGTCCGGGTCCAGACCGTTCTGATCGCCCTGCTGCTGGCCGCCCTGTCGGTCTTCGTGATTCTGACGGCCCGGTCGCTGAACCGGATGGACCGGAGTCTCGATCTGGTTGAGCAGGATCTGGCAGCGATGGATATGGATCAGGTGAACGGAGCCGTGGAAGCGCTGACGAACGCCGCGAACCGTCTGAGCGGGGTCGATCTGGACGAGCTGAACGGCGCCGTGGCTGCCCTGCGCGAGGCCGCGACCCGGCTTTCCGCCGTGGACGTGGACGTTTTGAACCAGACGATTTCCGCTCTCGAGGGAGCGGCGGACTCGCTGGCGGCAGTAGACGTGGACGGGCTGAACACCGCAGTCGCCTCGCTGGGCAAGGCTGCGGATACGCTCAAGGATCTGGATATCAATTCCCTGAACGGGATCATCTCGTCGCTGGACCAGGCCATTGAGAGTCTGAACCGCGTCAGCGAGACGCTCAATACCGCAGTGGACGGCATCAAGGGCATCTTCGGATAACAACCGGTCATATTTTTGCAGGCAAGACCACCGGCATAGCCGGTGGTCTTGACTTAGCTCTTATTCGTGACAGCGGCCTTCGCTGTGGTGGCCGCAGTCATGGCCCTCGTGATGGTCGCAGCGGGCATTGGGATCATAGTTGAGTCTGCCGGCTGCAAGCGCCTGCGCGGCCTCATCCGCGCTGCCCTGAACGCCGCCGTAGAGTTGAATCCCGGCCTCGGCCAGGGCCATCTGCGCGCCCATGCCGATGCCGCCGCAGATCAGGGCGTCCACACCGGCCGCACGGAGGAAGCCCGCCAGGGCACCGTGGCCGCTGCCGTTGGTATCCACGAGCTGGGCGGCGACAATCTGCCCGTTCTGCACGTCATAGAGCTTGAACTGGGCCGTATGGCCGAAGTGCTGAAAGATTTCTCCGTTTTCATAGGTGCATGCGATTCTCATTTGATTGCTTCCTTTCTGCGTGATGCGTTGTTCCTCCGGGAGGCGGATTCGGTAGCTGCCGCCGGATATTTCCAGACGCCTGCCGTCCACCAGAGCCTCCGCCAGCTTGCGGCGGGCACGCTCGTAGATCGCCGTGACCGTGGTGCGGGCGACGCCCATCCGGGCGGCGCAGGTCTCCTGCGTCAGCCCCTCCCGGTCGATCAAACGGATTGTCTCGAATTCATCCAGCGACAGGGTGACAGTCTGACCGTCTCCCCCATCGTCCGGGGTGAAGCCCCAGTAGTCGGGATAGCCGCCGATCCAGCGGCATCGGTGCGGTCTTGGCATAAGCGCCTCCGTTTCTGACATAAGTCAATAATATAATAGCCTCCCAAACGGGCTTTGTCAAGGGAAACGTGTCGGAAGCAGCTGTTCAGCCCTGCGGAATGCGGGAGGACAGCAGACAGCGCGGCGGGCTGAGGGCAGAACAGTTCCTGTCAGAGGGCAGCTCGGCAGTTTTTTGCGCGGCTCGGCAGTTTTTTTGCCGGGACGCTTGCATTCGCCGGGGCTTCGCGCTATAATATAAACAGCTCGAATTATAATGAAAAGGAGAAGAAATCTATGTTCTGTTCCAATTGCGGCTCGCAGATCGCTGACGGCAGCGCCTTCTGCCCGGCCTGCGGCGCTCAGCTCAATGCGAGCCAGCGCGCTCCGCAGGCAAATTCCCAGCCCTTCCCCCAGCAAACGTACGCACAGCCGGTTTACGGCCAGCCCTATGCGGCGGCTCCTGCCCCAAAGAAGAAAAAGACCTGGCTCTGGTTCGTATTGGGCGGCGTGGTTCTGGCCGCCGTCGCCGTGGTCCTGATCCTGGTGCTGGGCGGCAGCAGCCCCGAAGGTGTTGCGGAGGATTATTTCGAGGCTTATATCCATCACGATCTCCGCGGTCTGATCGACAATACTGCCTATGACTATTTGAAGCTGAAGTTCGACGTCAGCGACGAAGATGAGCTTGTCGACTGGGCAAATGAACACCTGGACGGCGATTTTGACAGCTTCGACGACGTTCAGAAGTATTACACGGACATGGCCAATGACGAGCTGGAGGACGTGGAATACTCGATCACCGTCAAGGACACGAAGGAGCTCTCCGAATCGAAATGGGCCGCCGTCTTTGACGACTTTGGCGACGAGGACAGGTATCTCGGCGTTTACCGCAAGGACGTGGAGGAAATGTACAAGGTCACGCTCCTGGTTTCCGTCAGCACGGACGACACCGACTTCCAGGACAAGGTCGACATTTACGTGGTAGAGGTTGACGGAAAGCTCGGCGTGCTCGGCATCGACGAATGATTTTATACACATACGGATCCCGGAAGGCTCCGCAGAACGACCGTTCTGCGGAGCCTTCGCCTTTGCTTTGCGCCGCTGCCGCAAAGCAAAGGAGAACCCGGCGGCGCAAACATTAACAGATTATGAATTCTCAAAAATTCCCTTGACAATTCGCCCGATGGGGTGTATAGTTGCTTTAGCACTCAGGGATAAAGAGTGCTAAGCACTTTCAGACAGAAAGTGCCAGTGCAAAGGAGGCGGCAGCATGGAACTGACCCCGCGGCAGAAACAGATTCTTCGCGCAATCGTGGATATCTACGTTTCCACGGCGGAGCCCGTCGGCTCCAAGGCGATCGCCGCCCTTCCGGACGTGAGCTTCTCCTCCGCCACGATCCGCAACGAGATGGCAGAGCTGACGCAGATGGGTCTGCTGGAGCAGCCCCACACCTCCGCCGGACGCATCCCCTCCCCCGCCGGCTACCGCTTCTACATCGACGAGCTGATGCAGGACTACCGTCTGAGCATCGACGAGACTAAGAGTCTCAACGAGGCCCTGGAGCTCAAGAGCCAGGAATTCGATGAAATGATGTCCCAGGTCGGCAAGCTGGTCTCCAAGATGACGAACCTTCCCGCCTACGCGATGGCCTCCCGGCAAGGGCAGGCCGTGGTGAAGCACTTCGAGCTGGTCCAGGCGGGACCCGGCTCCATCATCCTGGTGCTGATGCTCTCCGGCGACGAGGTCAAAAACAAGCTGATCCGCCTGCCCGTGAAGGTCTCGGAGGCCGATCTCAAGCTCCTGTCCGCCATTTTGAACACCAGTCTGACCGACCTCTCCGGCGACGCCATCACTGTGGAATTGCTGGAAAAGGTCACCCGCTCCGCCGGAGCGGCTGCCCCGCTGGTACCGCTGGTCATGGACTTCACGCAGGATTGCCTGCGCCAGCAGCACGGCGATCTCCACATGGCCGGTCAGATGCGTCTGCTGGATCAGCCCGAGTACCGCGACGCGGCCAAGGCCCAGGAGGTCTTCGAGACGCTGGACGAGGAGATGCTCTCCAACCTGCCCGCCGTTCTGCCGAAGGACGGACCGGTCCAGTTCCTGGTCGGCCCGGAAAACATCGCCAAGGAGCTCAAGGACACCTCCGTCGTTATGATGCGCTTCGACATCGGCGACGGGATGCAGGGCACCGTCGGCGTGGTCGGCCCGACCCGCATGGATTATGCGAAGATCACCGCAAAGCTCGGTTACTTTGCCGAGAATCTGGGCAAAATGTTCCAGAAGAACGGCGGCGAGTCCATGCCCCCGGCCCTGACGGAGGGCAGCGGCGACAATACCAAATAGCATTCGGAGGCACGCCTCCGTGGACGAAAGGATGAACCCCCATGTCGAAGAAAAACAAGAATCAACACGATCCCAAACCCAAGCAGGAGACGGTGAACGAGGAGCCCGTCGAGCAAACCGAGCCCGAGACCGCACCGCAGGAAGCTCCTGCTGCGGAAGCGCCCGAGACGCCCAAGCAGGAGGCTCCGGAGACGGAAGCCCCCCAGCCGGATGAGACCGAGCAGCTCCGCCAGAAGCTGGCGGCTGAACACGATCTCTACCTCCGCCTGGCGGCGGAGTACGACAACTTCCGCAAGCGCAGCCGCAAGGAAAAGGAAGCCCTCTATCTCGACGTCAAGGCCGAGACCGCGGGCAAGTTTCTCCCGGTGTTCGACGACCTTGAGCGTGCCCTCGCCAACGAGACCGCCGACGAGGCCTACAAGAAGGGCGTAGAGCTCATCATGAGCGAGTTCCGCAAGATCATCAAAGAGCTCGGCGGCAAGGAATTCGGCGAGACCGGCGATCCCTTCGATCCCAACGCCCACAACGCCGTCATGCACGTGGAGGACGAGAGCCTCGGCGAGAACGTCGTTGCGCAGGTCTTCCAGAAGGGCTTCCGCATCGGCGAAAAGGTCATCCGCCACGCCGTCGTAAAGGTTGCGAACTAATCCCTAATCCCTAGTCCCTAATCCCTAGTCCCTAATCCCTAATCCCTAATCCCTTTGTAAACCATTTACTTTCATATATAGGAGGAATTCAAAATGAGTAAGATTATCGGCATCGACCTTGGCACCACCAATTCCTGCGTGGCCGTGATGGAAGGCGGCGAGCCTGTCGTCATCGCCAACGCGGAGGGCAACCGCACGACCCCGTCCGTGGTCGCGTTCTCCAAGACCGGCGAGCGTATGGTCGGTCAGATCGCAAAGCGTCAGGCGGTCACCAACTCCGACCGCACCATCGCCTCCATCAAGCGCCACATGGGCGAGAGCTACAAGGTCAGCATTGACGACAAGCAGTTTACCCCGCAGGAGATCTCCGCAATGATCCTTCAGAAGCTGAAGGCCGACGCGGAGGCCTATCTGGGCGGCCCCGTGACCGAGGCTGTCATCACCGTTCCCGCTTACTTCAACGACTCCCAGCGTCAGGCCACCAAGGACGCCGGCAAGATCGCCGGTCTTGATGTCAAGCGTATCATCAACGAGCCCACTGCCGCGGCCCTGGCCTACGGCGTGGATAAGGAAGCCGAGCAGAAGATCATGGTCTACGACCTGGGCGGCGGCACCTTCGACGTCTCCATCCTGGACATCGGCGACGGCATCGTCGAGGTTCTGGCCACCTCCGGCAACACCCACCTGGGCGGCGACGACTTCGACCAGTGCATCATCGACTATCTGGTCTCCGAGTTCAAGAAGTCCGACGGCATCGACCTGAGCAAGGACAAGGTCGCCATGCAGCGTCTGAAGGAAGCGGCCGAAAAGGCAAAGGTCGAGCTCTCCGGCGTGACCTCCACCCAGATCAACCTGCCCTATATCACTGCGGACGCCACCGGCACCAAGCACATGGACATCACCCTGACCCGCGCGAAGTTCAACGAGCTGACCGCGCATCTGGTTCAGGCCACGATGGGCCCGGTCCGTCAGGCCATGTCCGACGCCAAGCTGAGCGCCAACGACATTTCAAAGGTCCTCCTGGTCGGCGGCTCCTCCAGAATCCCCGCCGTGCAGGACGCCGTCAAGTCCATCACCGGCAAGGAAGGCTTCAAGGGCATCAACCCCGATGAGTGCGTTGCCGTCGGCGCGGCCATTCAGGCCGGCGTCATGGGCGGCGACGTCGAGGGCATGGTCCTTCTGGACGTCACCCCGCTGTCTCTGGGCATTGAGACGATGGGCGGCGTGTTCACCCGCCTGATCGATCGCAACACCACCATCCCCACCAAGAAGTCTCAGATCTTCTCCACCGCCGCTGACGGCCAGACCCAGGTCGAGGTCCACGTCCTGCAGGGCGAGCGTGAGATGGCTGCCTACAACAAGACCCTGGGCCGCTTCCAGCTCTCCGGCATCGCTCCGGCCCCCAGAGGCGTGCCGCAGATCGAGGTCACCTTCAACATCGACGCCAACGGCATCGTGAACGTCTCCGCCAAGGACCTCGGCACCGGCAAGGAGCAGAACATCACCATCACCGCCTCCACCAACCTGTCCAAGGAAGACATCGACAAGGCCGTCAAGGAAGCCGAGCAGTTTGCCGCCGAGGATAAGGCCCGCAAGGAAGAGGTTGACGCCCACAACGAGGCCGACCAGACCGCCTACCAGCTCGAGAAGTCTCTGAACGACTTGGGCGACAAGGTCTCCGAGTCCGAAAAGGCTCCGGTCAAGGCCGCGATCGAAAAGCTGAAGGAAGTCAACAAGGGCAGCGACGTTGCCGCCATCAAGACCGCGATCGAGGAAGCCCAGAAGGCCTTCTATCCGATGGCCGAGAAGCTCTACCAGCAGGCCAACCCCCAGGGCGCGCAGGGCGGTCAGGGCTTCAACCCCGGCGACTTCAACGCCGCGCAGGGCGGCAAGCCCGACGACGGCGTCGTAGACGCCGACTTTGAGGAAGTCAAGGACTGATCAGGCAATCGGCATCAGGCAATCGGCAATAGGAGAAAGCGGCGATTTCGCACTCCTGTTGCCGAATGCCGATTCAACCGTTGCCTTACTTCACCTGTGAGGTGATCCATATGGCAAGCGAAAACAAGAGAGATTACTACGAGGTTCTCGGCGTGGAAAAAAACGCCGCTGAGGACCAGATCAAACGGGCCTTCCGCAAGCTCGCGGCGAAATACCATCCGGACGTCAACCACGAGGCCGACGCAGAGGATAAATTCAAGGAGATCAACGAGGCCTACGAGGTCCTCTCAGACCCGGATAAGCGGGCCAGATACGACCAGTACGGCTTTGCAGGCGTCGATCCCAACTTCAACCCCAACGCCGGGAATCCCTTTGAGGGCTTCGGCGGCTTCGGCGGCTTCGGAGATCTGGGCGACATTTTCGGCGACTTCTTCGGCGGCGGAAGCTCCCGCAGCCGCAGCGGCGCAAGACGCGCGGCCCGCGGCGAAAACATCGTCTCCCAGGTGGAGGTCACCTTCGAGGAGGCGGCCTTCGGCACCAAGAAGGAGCTGAACGTTACCCGGATTGAAAACTGCGACAAGTGCGGCGGCTCCGGCTGCGCCGAGGGCACCCAGCCCGAGACCTGTCCCCAGTGCCACGGCTCCGGCCAGGTGCGCACCACGCAGAGCTTCATGGGCATGACGATGCAGTCCACCGCCGTCTGCCCCACCTGCGGCGGCAGAGGCAAGCTGATCAAGACCCCCTGCACCCGCTGCAAGGGCAAGGGCCGGATCAAGCGCGCACACAAGCTCAACGTGGATATTCCGGCGGGCATTGACAACGGCCAGGCCTTCCGCATTTCGGGTCAGGGCAATGCCGGCGCAAACGGCGGCCCGAGCGGCGATCTGATGGTCACGGTCCGCATCCGTCCGCACGCCATCTTCACCCGCGACGGCTCGAACGTCTACTGTGAGATGCCCATTTCCTTCGCACAGGCGGCCATCGGCGCGGACATTGAGGTCCCGACCCTGGACGGCAAGGTCCGCTACAACGTGCCCGAAGGCACACAGACCGGCACGACCTTCCGGCTCAAGGGAAAGGGCATTCCCTACGTCGGCTACAAAAACCGCGGCGACCAGTACGTGACCGTCGTGGTCGAGACGCCGACCAAGCTGACGCAGCAGCAGAAGGAACTCCTCCGCCAGTTCGATTCCGCCACCTCCGAAAAGGCTCAGCCGAAGAAAAAGAACTTCTTCGACAAGATGAAGAAGCTCTTCGATACCTGACATAGCGGCGGCCCGGTTGAAACGATCGGGGATAACCGCCATTCACGCGCTGCCGGATGTTCTCCGGTAAGAGATCGACCAAGGACTTCACGGCGAAAGAGCCGCTTCCCAAAACCGGGAAGCGGCTCTTTCGCCATGTGATCCGAGCATTCCAATCAACGGAACGGATTTATTTGCTCTCCCGGATCAGACTCAGGCAGGTTTCCAGGGCTTGCTTGGGGTTGCAGGAAACGTCGGGGAGCACGCCGGTTTCGGCGTCCAGACCGCCGTCCGGCGTCTCCACCGCTTCTCCGAACTGGAGCAGCAGCCCGCTCTCCGGCAGAAGCTCCAGCACGCCCACTGCGCCGAGCCCAAAGCCCGTGGAGGTATGGGAGCCCAGGACCGTGGCCCAGCCGGTGCCCCGGCAGAAGGCTGCCAGCCAGGCGGCTCCGCCGCAGCTTTGGTTGTCGGTCAGCACCCAGCGCTTCAGCGCCGTCTCCGGCAGATTGCTGTGACTTTCCAGCTCCATCGAAAAGCAGCGGTCCAGCCGCAGGTCTGCGGCCCAGGCCGGAGCCTCGTCCAGCGCGGACACCGGAATCGCATCGAAGTCGGCGTAGAAGGGAGCGGTGATTGGCGTATCCCGGTAGAAGGCTCGGGCAGACCAGCTCCAATCTCCGCCCAAGGGCTCCAGAAGCACCGGCTTCCAGTACTCGAAGTCGCCGCCGGCGTTGCCCCGCAGGTCAACAATCAGATTCTCGGCCTCCGGGTGCTCGGCAAGGGCCATGCGCACCAGATCCCGATCCCGTTCCGCATTGCTGAGAATGCAGTCAAAGAAGGAGATACTGACGGTCTTCTCCGCCTCATACCAGCGCACGAATGGCTGCTTGCCGCCATAAGGGGCAGCGGCTTCGCCGGAGCCCGGCTCCGGCTTTTGGTACAGCGGGGAGAGATTCGGGTCCTCCAGCACGGCTGCCCAGGCAGCCGCAGCGGCGCTCTCGGCCTCCGCAAACTCGTCAAACAGGAAGAAATATGGATACTCCTCCGGGGTGATGAGCCGAATGGCCCCGGTACGCTTCAGCCCGTTATCGAACAGGCCGCCGAGCACCGTCACATAGTCATCCGTCGTCTGGGCCATTGCCGCCTGATCCCGGTAGTAGCCCCGCACGGTCTCCAGATTGGAGCCCTGGGTCTCCAGGAAGGGCAGGAAGGGGTAATCCCGCTCCAGGACAGTCCAGAGTCCGTCAAAATCCTTCCCATAGTCGATGCTCAGGGCTTCCGTCTCCCCGGTCTCCTGCGCGGAGCTGGTCTGCGCGGGCTGTTCGTCACCGATCTCCGGAGCGGACCTGAGGAGCTTCGCGCCGCCCAGGATCAGTCCGCCGGCGGCAGCCACGCCCAGAACGCCCAGCAGCACCTTCCCCAGAGCGCCCCGGAGAAGCTGACCGCCGGTTCTGGCGGCCACCTTGACGGGGGTCTGGGACAGGATCTTCGAGCGAATGGCCTCCGCTTCCGCACGGGGAAGGATCGGCTCCTCGGGCAGGGTCCGCAGCAGACCGAAGCATCCCATGGCGGTGAGGCCGCCCAGCTCCACGCCCTTGCTCTGCAGGCGGCGCAGCCCTGCCTCCAGCTTTTTTCTGGCGTAGTGGAGCTGCGTCTTGACGGTGCTCTGGGGGATGTCCAGGCTGCGGGCAATCTCCGTGGTGCTGAGCTGATCGTAATAGAAGAGCTCCACGGCAAGCTGCTGCGACTCGTTCAGCTCCCCCAACAGCTCCCGGACGATCCGGGCGGTCTCCGCGCGGTCCAGGCTGATCTCCGGGGAGGCCTCCGCCCGGGCGTCGGGAAACTCTTCCAGGGCGGCGCTGTCCTCCAGCTCGGAAAAGAGCAGCGGCTTAGCGCTTCGAAGCTGATTTTTGGACTTATGGACAGCGGTGCTGATGAGCCAGGGCTGAAAACGGGCCGGGTCCTCCAGCCGGTCCAGCCCGGAAAAGGCGGCCATATAGGTCTCCTGGGTCAGGTCCTGGGCGGTCTGTTCGTCCCGGACCAGGCCGAGGATGGTGCGATAGGTGCGCTGACAGGTGTGGGTATAGAGGTCCGACATGGCATCCCGGTCCCCCTTCACTGCGCGTTTCACCAGATCGGTGATCTGTTCATTCTGCTGCATGGCAGGCTCCCTTCCGCCCCGGCGATTTCTTGTCTGTGGGGCTTCTGTCTCTTAGTCACATCAGGAGGGCAAAAGGTTCAAGGATTTTGAAGAAAAATTCAACGCGGTATGCTCCGGGGAGATATGAGATCGTTCCTGGCCGGTCTGCGCAAAGGCCCCTGCCATTCGGCAGGGGCCTTTGCTGTGCAAGGCTCGATCTTAGGCGAGCGCGGCAGTGATGATGGCCATCTTGTAGACCTCGTCGGCGTTGCAGCCGCGGGAGAGGTCGTTGATGGGGGCGTTCAGGCCCTGCAGGATGGGGCCGTAGGCAGCGAAGCCGCCCAGACGCTGGGCGATCTTATAGCCAATGTTGCCGGCCTCGATGTTCGGGAAAATGAAGGTGTTGGCGTAGCCGGCGACCTTGCTGCCCGGGAACTTGAGCTGTCCGACGGTGGGAGAAACGGCAGCGTCAAACTGCATCTCGCCGTCGATGGCCAGTTCGGGAGCCAGCTCCTTGGCCTTGGCGGTGGCAGCCTGGCTCAGCGCAACGGTGCCGCCCTTGCCGGAGCCCTTGGTGGAGAAGCTCAGCATGGCGACCTTCGGGTCGATGCCGAAGACCTTGGCAGTCTTGGCGGTCTCAATGGCGACCTCCGCCAGCTTTTCAGCAGCGGTGAAGGTCACGTTGCCTTCCTTGTCCACGGTGTCCTGATAGTCGATGTTGATGGCGCAGTCGCCCATCGCGAGCAGCTCCTGGCCGTCCTTGCCCTCGCGGGCCATAATGAAGCAGGAGGAGACCAGATGGGCGCCCTTGCGGGTCTTAACCAACTGGAGCGCGGGGCGAACGGTATCGGCGGTGGAGTAGGTAGCGCCGCCGAGCAGAGAATCGGCATATCCCATCTTGACCAGCATGGTGCCGAAGTAGTTGCCCTTCTGGAGGTTGGCGCGGCAGTCCTCGGGGGTCATCTTGCCCTTGCGGAGCTCGACCATCTTCTCGACCATCGCTTCCATCTCGGGGTAGGTGGCGGGGTCGATGATCTCAAGACCCTCAATGTCAAACCCGCATTCAGCGGCCTTGGCCTTAACGACCTCAACCTGACCGATCAGGATCGGGGTCAGGAATCCGCCCTGCTTCAGCTTCGCAGCGGCTTCCAGGATACGGGCGTCGTGGCCCTCGGTGAAGACGATCTTCCGGGGATTGGCGCGGAGCTTGGCTTCCAGAATATCGAACATAACAGTTTTCCTCCAAGAGTTTTTGTATTTTTCCGACCGCCGGACAGGCGGCCGCTTTTGCTCCATTATTATATACGCTTCGGTGAGGCTTGTCAATGAATTCCTGAAAAAGAGTTTCGGAAAGCGCGGCTGCAATCGGCGGCGCGAGCAGGCAGAGCCGAACGCTTTCTTTTATAGCCGGGGCTTACGCACGTAATATTGTTCTTGACATTCTCCATACACGCATATTATAATAGGGGAAAATGAAGGGAGCCGCCCTTCCCGGCGGACCTTCCCGTACGAAAGAAGGCATCGGATATGAGCCAGTTCATCCTTTCCACGGATTCCACGGCGGATCTGTCGATGGAGTATTTCCAGCGCCGATCCGTAGACGTGCAGTTCTTCCATTTCACGCTCGGCGTCAACGAATACCAGGACGACTGCGGCAAGAGCGTACCGCCGAAGGAGCTCTTCCGCCGCATGGTCGCCGGCGAGGAGACCAAGACCAGCCAGGTCAGCGTCTCAGAGTACCTGACCTATTTCCGGGAAATGATGGAGCAGGGTCACGACGTTCTTCATCTGGGCTTTTCCAGTGGCCTGTCCGGCTCCTATAACGCGGCCCGACTGGCCGCCGAGGAGCTGCGCCCCCAATTCCCGGACCGAAAGCTCTACGTGGTCGATACCCTTGCCGCCTCCAGCGGACAGGGCCTGTTCGTGGATACCGTGGCCGACATGCGCGACGCAGGCATGGATATCGACACGATCTACGCCTGGGCAAACGAGAACCGGAACAAGCTCCATCACTGGTTTTTCTCAACGGACCTGACCTTCTACATCCGCGGCGGCCGCGTGAGCCGCACGGCGGGCTTCTTCGGCGGCTTGTTGGGGATCTGTCCCCTGCTCAACGTGAACAACGAGGGCAAGCTCATCCCGCGGGAGAAGGTCCGCGGCAAGAAAAAGGTGATCAAGCGCATCGTGGAGATGATGCAGGTCCACGCGCAGAACGGCGCGGACTACAGCGGCAGATGCTTTATCAGCAACTCCGACTGCATCGAGGACGCCCAGGCCGTTGCCCGTCTCGTGGAGGAAGCCTTTCCAAAGCTGAACGGCAAGGTGCAGATCTACTCCATCGGCGCCACCATCGGCAGCCACACCGGTCCCGGCACGGTCGCCCTGTTCTTCTGGGGCGACGAGCGCCCCGCCTGACCACGCAAGCGCAGAACAAATCGCCCGGAGGCGATGGGAGGCTTTCAAAAGCCTTCCCAACGCCTCCGGGCGGTCGTTTTTGTTCCCGTTTTGCAGGGCAGAAAACCTGACGCGCAGGTTCAATACCTCGGCTGGATATACGGTGACTTGGATTCCGGGTCCGGGCGCATGTGGATGCCGGAGATCAGGCCCATTGCCAGGAAGCTCGTGATCAGCGATGAGCCGCCGTAGCTGATGAAGGGCAGGGTCAGACCGATGACCGGGAATACGCCGATGCACATGCCGGTATTGGTCAGAACCTGGAAGACCATCATTGCCGCGATCCCGAAGCAGACGGTCCGGTTCATGAAGTTCGGCGTCTTCAAGCCCACGTGGACGCAGCGGACGATGATCAGCACCTCCAGCAGGATCGTGAACAGGCAGCCCAGGATGCCCAGCTCCTCGCCGATCGCGGAGAAGACAAAGTCGGAATACTGGGAGTCGATGGCGTGGGACTGCGTCATCATGCCGTGGAACAGCCCCTGACCGGAGAGCCCGCCGCCGGAGAGCATGGCGATCGAGCGGTTGGTATCCCAGCGGATGCCCTCGCCGGTCGGGTCGATGGACTTATCAAAGACGACCAGAATGCGCTGCTTCTGATAATCCTGCAAAAAATGCTCCCAGACCACGGGCAGGATCAAGGCCGCTGCAACGGCGCCGAGCAGGAACCACCAGCCCCGGATGCCGCTGACGTAGGCCACGATCAGAAAGATCAGCAGGAAGACCAGAGCGGAGCCGACGTCCTTCGAGAGAACGACGATCAAGCCCATCATGTAGACGGTCAGAGCGGCGACCAGTCCTACGGTCTTGGGCGCGGAAATGTGGTCGCGGCGGATGCTCAGCGTCTTGGCCAGAATGATGATGAAGGTCAGCTTGCAGATCTCTGCGGGCTGAATGTTGAAGGGTATGCCGGGCAGCTTGAGCCAGGCGCGGTTGCCGTTGACCTCAATGCCGAAGGGCAGCAGCAGGGCCATCAGACCCGTACTGAAAAACAGCAGCAGCAGACGGTGCTCCGCCAAAACCTCAATGTCCACCATCGAAACGGCAACGTACAGGGCGATCCCCATCACCAGGCTCGCACCCTGGACGATCAGAAATCGGGAGGAGCCCATGGAATTTGTGGCGCTGGCGATCACCACGATGCCGAAGATCGAGGCGATCACGCACAGAAGCAGCAGAAGCAGATCGCCCCTGCGGTAAAACTCGGTAACAGCATTCCAGAGCCGACGCACACAGACGCCCCCCTTCCTCAGATGATTATGTGGATGATAGCTGTAAAGCGGTCAGCGCTCCAAATAGGCCTTGCGAAGCTCCGCCGCCAGATACAGGGAGCCATAGGCCAGCACAGCCCCGTCCCGCGGCGTGGCGGACAGCGCGCGGTTCACCGCCTCTGCCGCGCTTGCGCAGGGCTCGGCGGGCTTCCCGTAGCGGCTCAGCCAGGCGGCCAGGTCCTCTGCCGACAGAGCGCGGGGATTGGACGGCGTGACCGTGAAATATCGGTCTGCCAGCGCAGCGGTCCGGTCATACATGTCGGCGTAGTCCTTGTCCGCCAGCACGCCGGTGATCACGGTCAGCGGCCTGCCGGCCAGATAGGTCTCGGCGCTTGCCAGCAGCGCCTCCATGCACTGGGGATTATGCCCGCCGTCCAGAACGAAGAGCGGGTCCCGGCCCAGCAGCTCGAATCGGCCCGGCCAGGAGACCGCGGCGATCCCGTCCTGCACGTTCCGGTCCGAAACCCTCCAGCCCCGGCGGCGCAGAACCTCGACCACGGCCAGGACGACGGCGGTGTTGTACCGCTGATGATCGCCCAGCAGGGGCAGCCAGAGCTCCAGGCCGCCCCGGCGCAGGCGCTGTCCGTCCAGATCGCGGGAGAGGGTCTCGATTGCGTCCGGGTCGGCGACGGTCAGGGGAACGCCCAGGGCCGCGCATTTTTCGCGGATGACAGCCTCGACGCCGGGAGCGTTCGGATAGAGGACGGCCTCGCAGCCGGGCTTGAGAATGCCCGCCTTCGTGGCGGCAATCTTCTCCACGGTGTCGCCCAGAAACTCGGTGTGATCCAGACCGATGTTCGTAAAGACGGCGGCCTCCGGCGCGGGAATCACGTTGGTTGCGTCGAATTCACCGCCCATGCCGGCCTCCAGGATCACGAGGTCGCAGTCCTCGCGGGCAAACCAGCAGAGGGCGACAGCCGTGATCAGCTCAAACTCCGTCGGCGCATCCGCCATCGCCTCGGCAAAGGGACGGACGTGCTCCGTCATATCCGCCAGAGCCTGGCGGGAGATCATCTGGTTGTTGATCTGCATCCGCTCGCGGAAGTCGATCACGTAGGGAGAGATGAACAGGCCGGTTTTGTATCCGGCTTTCGTCAGGATGGAGCTCAGCATTGCGGCCGTGCTGCCCTTGCCGTTGGTGCCGACGATATGGATGAATTTCATGCCGTTCTGCGGGTCGCCAAGCCGGCGCATCAGCTCGGTGATCCGGCTCAAGCCAGGCACAGAGCCCTTCCAGGAAACGGCGGAGATGAATTGCAGGGCTTCTTCGTAGGTCATAGCTGCCTCCAGGGGATCAGAGTTGGGGAAGCTGTCTGCGCATGGCGCGGACGATGGGGATGATCAGCGCGGCGATCACTGCTGCGGTCGCAATCGCGATTCCGATGCGGGCCAGCGCCAGTCCAAAGACAAGGTGATACTCGTAATAGCCGAAAATCTTGCTGTCAAAGTACATGCCGGCGGTGTTCAGCAGGGCGTTAAACGCGCCGCAGCCGAGAACAGCCAGTACGCAGGGCACCGTCCGCTCGGCCAGCGGCTTTTTCCGGCCCAGAAGGAGGGCGCAAAGGCCCAGAGCCAGGGCGTGAAGCACCGGGATCGCAACCCAGATGGGGGTCGTCACGGAAAGACCGTACTTTGTGTTCAGAAGCTGGGCGAGGAATTCTCCCACCAGCGCCACCAGACAGGCGTCGTACCAGGAGAACAGCAGGGCCGCGAGGACGAGGGTGAGGGACGTGAAGGTGAGCTTCAACTCGTTTGGGATGACGTAAAAGGCCAGATAGGACAGGGCAAAGTAGACGGCGGCAAGAACGCCATCCAGGGCGATGCGGCGGGTATTGAGCATAAAAAATCCTCCAGTGGGAGGAGGTTGTACGGCCCTGAATATTTCGGAGCGGCTGCAAGCGCGCACCGCGTGACAAGGCCACTTCGTCCGTCGGCAACCTCCCATCCGACGGCACTACCGGGAAAACCCGACGCGCGCGCTCTACTCTCCGAGAGCCAAGCCTATCATACTCCATGCCGCGCCAAAAATCAACAGAAAAATTAAAAGAGATCCTCGTAAAAGAAAAATCGGAATCCAAAAGAAATTCAAAAAGAAAAACAGAAAATCAAAAATTCTTCTTGACATTTCCGCGAAAGTGCATATAATCGCGACTTTGACAGTTGGAAAAAGCGAATGCCTCAGAATTCCTTGAATTTTCAAGGAATTCTGAGGCATTTGTTCAGTTGTTGGAATGTAGT
>OMZQ01000030.1 GCA_900315595.1 uncultured Eubacteriales bacterium
CAACGACAGGAGAAATGAAGTATGCTCGATGGATCATCTCATCGATCCCGGCGTTCATACTGAAAAATGCGCCGATACTGTTGGCGATCAGATCGATACTGTCATATTCGTCATTCAGCTTTGTAACCGCCTCCCGGATTTCCTCCCCGGATTCCCATGGTGTAAAGGCCTGATAATCCAATCCTATGACTTCACATTCAGGAAACAGCGGCTTATAGTGTTCGCTCTCCCCGGCGCAGCCGCCCTTGCCGTGGATATACAATATCAGTTCTTTCATAGCCGCTTCCTCAAATCATTCGTTTCTTTCTGCAGACTCTCAGATTGGAAATGCTTGATTCTTCATCGTCAATCTCTCCTTGGCGTCCTATCGTTCGTTAGCTTTATACCCGAAAGAAAACCGGTCAGCCGTCTCCGATCTGACCGGCCATCGAAATCCCCATTCAAAAGGATCTACTTCCGATAGATCTTAAAGAACTGCATCACATGTTTCCTGACCAGTTCCATGACTTCGTCCTCACGCTCCGGTTCCCGGTCGCACAGGTTGATCCAGACGGTGATCGGTGACGAGAACTGCGCGGCCATAATCTCAGGATCCTCATCCTTCAAAACACCCTCGCGGATCAGAAATCTCATCATTCCCATGAAATAGTTCAGGACATCCCGATAATTCTGCTTCGTCTGAAGCTCTGCCAGCTCTGCATTGCGGAACTGCTCGATCATGAGCATCTTCCTGCCCTTGCTGATGTGCGGGTCATGCAGGATGTAGCGCAGCTGTCCCTGGATGAGCTTTGCCACATCTTCTGCAGTCATGCCGGTCTTATCTTTTGTATATTCAGCACTGTCCCAGTCAGCACGTACAAAAATCGAATGGTCAGCATATCCTTTCAGAACGGTTTCGATGACAGTATCCAGAATATCCTGCTTATTGGCGAAATGGCTGTAAAGGGATGCCTTACGGATACCTACCGCATCGGCGAGCTGCGAGATACTGGTTGCTTCGTATCCATTGACAGCGAACAGATCCAGCGCTGCCTCCAGTATTTCTTCCCGTGTGTTGCTCTTTTCCATACTTTTCGCCCTCTTTCCATAATAGAAGTAATGCTGAATTACATCGCCTATTATACCTAACGTACGTTCGTTAGTCAATCGTTATTTTGCGTATATGCTTCTTGCCTACGGACAGGCATGTTGACGGTTGCAGGCGTCAACGTAGAGAAAGAGGCCGGGGAACGAATAGACTCCCCAGCCTCTGATGCTTTTTCAGTTTTATATCCGATTCCTCTCGACAAACCGGAATATGTAAGTTGGTGTACTGATTAGTACAGCTTTGCGCCTGCCGGGATGCTCGGGTCTACCATCAGAAGATGCAGCTTTTCTTCTTCGCCTTCCTTGTGAACGGCGCTGATCAGCATACCGCAGGAATCGATGCCCATCATCTTGCGGGGAGGCAGATTGACGATGGCGATGCAGGTCTTGCCGACGAGCTGCTCCGGCTCGTAATAGGCGTGGATGCCGGAGAGGATGGTGCGGGGCGTGCCGCTGCCGTCGTCCAAGGTGAACTGCAGGAGCTTTTTGGACTTTTTCACGGCCTCGCAGGCCAGAACCTTCACGGCACGGAAATCGGACTTGCTGAAGGTCTCGAAATCGACGAGATCCTCAAACAGCGGCTCGATCACGAGGCTGTTTAAGTCAGGCTTTTTCGCATCAAAGATCGGCATGGAAGGATCGTTCGCATTCACCGCCGGAGCCTCTTCAGACGCCGTTTCTGTTGCTGCAGCATCCTCGGATTTCTGTACACCATTCTTGTCCTTCGGTGTATCTAAGGGCTTCATGGTCGGGAAGAGGATGACCTCGCGGATGGTGTCGGCGCCGGTCAGGAGCATGACGCAGCGGTCGATGCCGATGCCCATGCCGCCCGTGGGGGGCATGCCGTATTCCATCGCGGTCAGGAAATCCTCGTCGATCATCTCGGCCTCGTCGTCGCCGCGGTCACGCTGCTCCATCTGCTTGACGAAGCGGGCGCGCTGGTCCAGCGGGTCGTTGAGCTCGGAATAGGCGTTGCCCATTTCGGAGTGGGCGATGAAGAACTCAAAGCGCTCGGTCAGTCTGGGGTCTGCGGGGCTGCGCTTGGTCAGCGGGCTGACCTCGACGGGGTACATCGTGATAAAGGTGGGCTGGATCAGATGCTCCTCCACCTTCTGATCGAAGCAGGCGTAGAGGGCGTTGCCCCAGGTGGGTTCGGACGCGGGGTTCAGCTCCACGCCTGCGGCCTTTGCCGCTGCGACGGCTTCTGCATCATCGGAGATGGCTCCGAAATCGACGCCGACGTACTGCTTGACGGCGTCGATCATGGTCAGCCGCGGCCAGCCGGGGGTCAGGTCGATGTCGTAACCCATCCAGGAGACCTGATAGGTGCCGAGGATTTCCTTGGCTGCGCCGGAGAGAATCCCTTCGGCAATGTCCATCATCCGGTGGAAGTCGGCGTAGGCCTCATAGAGCTCCACGGTGGTGAACTCCGGATTGTGCTTGGGGTCCATGCCCTCGTTGCGGAAAATCCGGCCGATCTCATACACGCGCTCCATACCGCCGACGATCAGCCGCTTGAGCGGCAGCTCGGTTGCGATGCGCATGTACATATCAATATCCAGGGTGTTGTGGTGCGTGATGAAGGGGCGGGCGGCTGCGCCGCCGGCGATCGTATTGAGGACGGGGGTCTCGACCTCAATATAGCCCTGACCGTCCAGATAGTTCCGCATGAAGCGGATGAAGCGGGAGCGGATCTCGAAGTTCCGCTTCACCTCGGGATTCACGATCAGATCCAGATAGCGCTGGCGGAAGCGAAGCTCCTTATCCTGGAGACCGTGAAACTTCTCCGGCAGGGGCAGAAGAGACTTCGACAGCAGGGTGACGGCGCGGGTGCGGACGGAGATCTCGCCCCTCTGGGTACGGAAGACCGGTCCCTCAACGCCGACGATGTCGCCGATGTCCAGCTTGCGGCAGCGGGCGAATTCTTCCTCGCCCATCTCATCGACCTTGATATAGAGCTGAATGCGTCCGGAGCGGTCCTGGAGATCGGCAAAGATGGCCTTGCCCATCCCGCGCTTGCTCATCAGACGGCCTGCCAGACGGACGGTCTGCTCCTCAAGCGTATCAAACTGTTCCTTGACCTCCTCGGCGTGATGCGTCACGTCAAAGCGGGTGCGCACGAAGGGATCCCTGCCCTCCTGCTGCAGATCCCGGAGCTTTTCGCGGCGGACGCGAACCTGGTCCACCAGCGGCAGCTCCGCCTGGGGTACAAACTTTGCCACGCGTGTTTCCTCCTGTATCAGCTGCTTCGTTCCACGGAAAGGATCTCAAATCTGAGCATTCCGATCGGCGCTTCCACGTCTACGATGTCGCCCACAGTCTTGCCGAGCATGGCGCGGCCAAAGGGGGAGTCGTCGGAGATCAGCCCCTGGGCGGGGTTGGCTTCCTGAGAGCCGACGATTGCATAGATCTCGGTCTCATCCTCATCCGCTTCCATATCGTGGACCTTGACGGTGCAGCCCAGACCGACGCGGCCGGAGAGCTCCTCGTGCTCGTCTTCCTCGTCGTCGATGATGACGGCGTGAGCGAGAATGTTTTCAACCTCGGCGATGCGGCCGTAGAGCTGGGCCTGCTCGTTTTTTGCCTCATCGTATTCGCTGTTTTCAGAAAGGTCGCCGAAGGAGCGGGCCTCCTTCAGATGCTCCGCGACCTCAAGCTCGCGGGTGGTCTTCAGATAGTGCAGCTCCTGTTCGAGCTCCGCCAGCCGGATGCTGGTCAGCTTGAATTCCTTTGCCATAGAACTACCGCCTTTCATTATAAATAATACTTCTGCCAAATTAGCCGACTTATTATACTACTCGCCCTCGCCGCTTGTCAATACAGAAATTGCAGTTTGAAGCTGCTTGTCGTCGGAACGGTCCAGGCGGTTGTAGTAGAGATCCTTCATTTCTTCGTCGGTGATCTCCACCGGGTAGTCGGGCGTTACGCCCTTGCCGACCAGGCTGCGGTCCTGCGGCGTGGTATAGGTGCCGAAGGAGAGGTTGACCGCCGAGCCGTCGGAAAGCTGGAAGGCGGTCTGGAACCGGCCCTTTCCGTAGGTCTGCGCACCGACGATCTCCGCTGCGCCGTACTCCTGCAGGGCGACGGCAAAGAATTCTGCGGCGGAATAGGAATCGTAGTTGACCAGAACGGCCATCGGCAGGTCCAGGTATTCGGGGCCGGAGTAGTCCACGTTCTCATCCCCGTCGTAGGTCATGCTGCGGAAGATCGGACCCTCGGGCAGAAGATAGTCAAGCAGTTGGACCAGCTCGGAGGCAAAGCCGCCGGGATTGAAGCGGACGTCAAAGACGATGCCGGTCGCGCCGTTTGCCTGCGCGGCCTCGATGGCGGCGATCGCATCTGTGGCCGCGTCCCGCTCGAAGTTGCGAATTCGGATATAGTACAGGCCGTTTTCCAGCGGCTCGCTCGTCACGTTGACGATGCGGATCGCAGCGCGGGTGATCGTAACGTCCCGCGTCTGACCGTCGTGTACGACGGTCAGGGTAACGTCCGTGCCCTCCTCGCCGCGGACGCGGTTGGCGGTCTCGTTGGTATCCAGGGCTTCGTCGCTCCCGTCCAGGACCGGCGTCCCGTCCACGGCAACGATGCAGTCACCGGACTCGATGCCGGCCCGGTAGGCGGGGCCTTCGGGCGTCACGTCGGTGACGAGGACGCCGGTCTCCGCGTCTTCTGCGGTGATGGTCAGACCAACGCCGACGTAGGCGTTTTCCATCGTGTTGAGATAATTCTGGTACTGGGCGGCGGGGATGTAGTAGCTCCACTCGTCGCCGATGCCATCCACCAGACTGGATGCGAGCGTATCTGCAAGCGCTTCCTCGTCCGGCTCTCCGACGTAATACTTGTCAATGACCGCTTGAAGCTCCGCCAGCTTGGCGATATAGGGATGCCGCTGCACGCCGGCGTTCCTCTGCGGGTCGTTTGCCTCCGGCGCGGCGACGGTGGGCTCGTAGGCGGGATCCAGCAGCCGGATGGCGGCAAGGAGCTGGTCGTCTTCTGCCTGGTCCAGCGAAGCGGAGCGGAGCGCTGCTTCCTTCTCCGCAGACAGCTCCACCACCTGATCGGGGGTGATGCCCTTGCCGACCAGGCTCACGCCCTTGGGCGTGGTGTATTTGCCGATGGAGAGGTTGATCGCGGAGCCGTCCGAGAGCCGGATGCTGCTCTGGAAGTAGCCCTTGCCATAGGTCTGAATCCCGACGACCTTGGCATAGTCGTATTCCTGCAGCGCGGCGGCGAAGAACTCGGCGGCGGAATAGGAATCGTAGTTGACCAGGACGGCCATCGGGACTTCGACGTGTGCGGCGTCGGACTGATCCACGTACTCCCGTCCGTCGTACGTCACGCTGCGGAACAGCGGTCCCTCGGGCAGAATATAGTCGAGGATCTGAATGAGATCGTCCTTATAGCCGCCGGGGTTGTAGCGGACGTCGAAGATGATCCCCGGCGCTTTTTCGTCCACGGCGGCCTGAATGGCGGCGATGGTTTCCTCGGCGGAGCGCTCGTCAAAGTTGCGGATCTTGATATAGACCAGCCCGTCCTCCAGGGTCTGACTCGTCACGTTGACGGTCTGGATCGAGGCGCGGGTGACGGTGAATTCCTTCTCGCTGCCGTCGCGCAGAACGGTCAGCGAAACGTCCGTGCCAGCCTCGCCGGTCACACGGTTTTTGACCGCCGTCAGATCCACGCTGCCGTCGTTCAGGCGCGGAAGGGTCTCGCCCTCCACCTTTATGATGCGGTCCCCGGCCAGGAGCCCGGCCTGATCCGCGGGGCCGTCCGGAACGACCTCGGTGATCCGCACGCCGTCTTCCGCGTCTTCCGTGGTAATGGTCACGCCGATTCCCACGTAGGCGTTTTGGAAGGCTTCCACATAAGCAGCATACTGGTCGGCAGGGATGTAGTAGCTCCATTCGTCGCCCAGTCCTTCCACCATTCCGGCGGCCAGAGCGTCCGACATCCTCTGCTCGTCGATCTCACCGATGTAGTATTCGTCGATCACGCCCTTCATCTCGGTCAGCTTTTGATCAAAGCCCTTTGCTTCACGCCCGCGCCCCATGAGCAGCCAGCAGATCACAACGACCACCGCTGCGGTCAGCGCCACGGTGACGAGCACCACGGGCAGCAGGGAATCGCGCCGTGCGGGGCGCTCCGTCTGCTCAAATTGTTCCAGTTCGTCCATATTGAGACCTCTTTCAATTCCAGAATAAAACCGGGGCTGACTCGGAACCCTTTTCCGAGCCAGCCCCGGCGCCGATCAAGGCAGATAGGCGAGCGGATTGACCGCGACGCCGTTTTTATAAACCGTAAAATGCAGATGCGGGGCGGTAGACCAGCCGGTGCTGCCGACGTAGCCGATGGTCTGCCCTGCAGTCACGTAATCGCCGGTAGAAGCGGCAATCTGGCTCATGTGGCCGTAGAGGGTGGTGTAGCCGTTGCCGTGGTTGATGGTCACGTAGTAGCCGTAGCCGTCATTCCAGCCGGCCGCCGTCACAGTCCCGGAGGCGGCTGCCCAGATCGCGGTGCCGTAGGAAGCGCCGATGTCAATGCCGTTGTGCAGGGTATAACGATGCGTCACGGGGTGGACTCTCATCCCGAAGGGACTGGTGATCACGTGGGTGTAGGACGGCCACCTGAACATTGCGCCGGAGCTGCCGGTACTGCCAGAACCGCCGGTCCCGCTCGAACCGCCAGAGCCGCTCGAACCGCCCGACCCGCCGCTCGGTGTGGTGTTGCTGCTGTTGTTATTGTTGTTCGCCATGGCTGCCTGCTGGCGGGCGGCGGCCTCGCGGGCCTCCTGCTCGGCCTTGCGCCTGGCCGCTTCCTCGGCGGCCTTGCGGCGGGCTTCCTCTTCCTCGGCGACCTTTTCGGTGTAGTTGGCCTGCTGCTGAGCGATCTGCTGCTCCAGCTGGCTCTTGGCTGCGTCGTACTTTGCGGCGGCGGCCTGCAGGGCGTCGTCGTTCTGGATCAGCTCCTCCAGCAGAGCGTCGGCCTCAGCCCGCTGGGCGGCAAGGTTTTCTTCCTCAGCGGCAAGCTCCGTCTTGGCTTCCTCCAGAGAGACCTTCTCCTCCGCCAGATCCTGACGGGCGCGTTCGATCTCCTCCGCGGTCTGCTCCATCTTTTCGAGCATCCGGGTATCGGCCAGGGCGATCTCGTTGATCGTGTCCACGCGGTTGAGCATATCCGCAAAGCTGCTGGCTTTGAACAGGATCGACCAGTAGGTGATCTTGCCGTTTTCCGCCATGGAGCGGATGCGGGCCTGATAACGCTCGTTGAGCGCGTCGCGCTCGGCCAGAGCGGCGTCAAGCTCGTTCTGCTTTTCTGCGATCAGAAGATTGTATTCCTGAATCTGCTCGTTCTTGTTGGCAATGGAATCCTGGGTCAGCTTGACCTGCTTGTCGATCTGGCTCTTCTGCCCGACAAGATCGAGCATATCCGACTTGTTTTCCTTGATCTCCGCGGCCAGCGCGTTTTGCTGCGCGGCAATGGCGCTCTCGCGCTCCTTGAGATCGTCGATTTTCTTCTTGATGTCCGCAGAGGTCTCGCCGAAGGCCGTGAGGACGATGCCGAGCAGCAGAACTGCCGCCAGCAGGACCGCAATCACGCCCACGATCACACGTCGATACTTGTACATAACAGCCTCCTTTACACGTCCAGGAATTTGCGGATGGACATTACGCTGCCGAAGATGCCCACGAACAGACCGGCTGCGCCGAAGGTGACGACCATCGGGATCAGCAGGGTCGTGAAGGGCACGATATCAAACATTTGCAGCGCGTCCACGCGGTGGATCTCCCTGGCAATCAGATCGTAGATGCCCCAGGTGATGAAGAAGGCCAGCGCGCCGGCGATCACGCCGATCAGGAAGCCCTCCACAAAGTAGGGGAAGCGGATGAAACGGTTGGTTGCGCCGACCATCTTCATAATGCCGATCTCGTCGCGGCGGTCGTACATCGCCAGCTTGATGGTGTTGGAGATCATAAACAGCGAGACGATCAGCAGAACGATGATGATGGCGGCCGAGGCGATGTTCAGCACGCGCTGGATCGTCGTAAAGCCGTTGGCAAGCTCGGTTCTGGCGTTCACGTGGTCCACGCCCTGCACCTGGGAGATGACCTGCACGGTCTCGTCCATTTTGGAGTTGTCGATCAGGGTGATCTCCACGCTGTTGAGGAAGGTGGAAGCGCTGATGCCCTCAAAGTTTTCGGAGCCGCCCTGCTGTTCGAAGAACCGCTCGCCGAATTCCTCGCGGGAGACGAATTTCGCCTCCTGAATATTGTCCAGCCGGCGGATGGCGGTCTCCACGGTCTTTGCGGTCTGGGTGTCGTAGCTTTCTTCGATATAGGCGACGACACGGTTTTCCCGCTGCAGGGTATCCACCATGCGGGAGAGGTTATAGAGGATGGAGGAGAAGCAGCCCACGATCACCAGACAGGCTACCGTGACCGCGATCGCGGCGAAGGACATGAAGCCGTGGGTGAACATGTTGTGGACGCCCTCATTGAACAGATACCCGATTTTCCTAATTCTCTTCATGTATGTAGTACCCATCCATTCCGTCATTGATCACGCGTCCTTCGTCGATGGCAATGACTCGTTTCGTGAAGCGGTTGACCAGCTCGCGCTCGTGCGTGACCACCATGACGGTCGTCCCCAGGGCGTTGATGCGCTCGAGCAGCATCATGATCTCGTAGGAGCGCACCGGGTCGAGGTTGCCGGTCGGCTCGTCGGCGATGATCATCGCCGGATTGTTGACCAGAGCGCGGGCAATGGCCACGCGCTGCTGCTCGCCGCCGGAGAGCTCGTTGGGATACCGGCGTCCGCGGTTTTCCAGTCCGACCAGATCCAGCACGTAGGGCACGCGCTTCTTGATCTGCTTGGCGCTCGCCCCGACGACGCGCATGGAGAAGGCCACGTTGTCGAACACGGTCTTGTTCTCGATCAGGCGGAAATCCTGGAAGATGACGCCGACGGTCCGGCGCAGATAGGGGATGCTGCGGTTTTTGATCCGCTCGAGCTGGTAACCGTTGACGTTGATGGACCCGGAGGTCGGGATCAGCTCGGCGGTCAGAAGCCGGATGATGGTGGACTTCCCGGAGCCGGACGGGCCGACCAGGAAGACGAATTCGCCGTCGTCTATGTGCAGGCTGATGCTGTCCAGCGCCCGGTTGCCCGCGTCATAGACCATGGTGACGTTCTGGAAATCAATCATAAGGGCTCTCCTTCGCCTCAGAACATTTTGTTGTCCCGTGAGGCAAGATATTTCTTGACCATCAGCGCCACCTTGAAGATGATCGCGTGGTCAAACTCGCGCAGGTCCAGACCGGTGAGCTTCTTGATCTTTTCCAGACGGTAGACCAGCGTGTTCCGATGAACGAAGAGCTTGCGCGAGGTCTCGGATACGTTGAGGTTGTTTTCAAAGAATTTGTTGATCGTGAACAGGGTCTCCTGATCGAGGGTGTCGATGGAGTTCTTCTTGAAGACCTCCGTCAGGAAGATCTCGCACAGGGTCGTGGGAAGCTGATAGATCAGCCGGCCGATGCCGAGATTCTCGTATGTAATGATGGTCTTCTCGGTGTCAAAGACCTTGCCGACCTCGATGGCGACCTGGGCCTCCTTGTAGGAGTCGGCCAGCTCGCGCAGATGCTCGGCTACGGTGCCGATGCCGATGGTGGTCTTGAGATAGAGCTGGCTCTTGAGGCTGTCATCAATGGTCTTGGCGAGCTCCAGGATCTCACTCGGTTCGGTCTCCGGCGTGACGGCCTTGACCAGGGCCATGTCGGTTTCGCTGATGGAGATCACGAAGTCCTGCTGGCGGTCCGGGAAGAGGCCGAGCAGAACGTCCACGGCGGAAATGTCGGCGCTGCCGTTCTGCCGGATCAGATAGACGACGTAGTTCTGGTCGGCGGGGAAGTGAAGCTCCTTGGCCCGGATATAGATGTCGCCGGGCAGGATGTTGTCGGTGATGATGTTCTTGACGAAGCTGGCCTTGTCGTGCTTTTCTTTATAGAACACCTTGGCGCAGTTCAGCGTGACCTGGGCCATGGCGCAGAGGGTGTCGGCCATCTCGTCCTCGCCGTCAACGAAGACGGCGTAGTCGAAGCCGTTGGCGAAGGCGGAAAGGGCCCGAACGGTCTTGCCGGAAAAATGGATCGGGCCGTCCTCCGACAGGGAGACGACGCGTGCCAGCTTGAGCAGCTTGGCGCCGATCTGCTCCGGGTCGCTGTCTGCAACGACGTTTCCGTCCGCGTCGATCAGACCGATCTCCCGATCCGTGGCGGTCTTGAGCTGCTGAATGACGTCTGTAAAAATATGGTTCATGATAATCCTCGCTCTCTGGATTGATCGCGCGATTCTGAAATCGGATCAATTTTGTGCTTCTTCCCGATACTATAACCGATTTCAAGGAGTATTGCAAGACCTTTTTGTTGTTTTTCTTAAAAACTTCATGGTCTTTTTATGCAAATCCACAAAAAAACTGGCATTGTACCCAAATGAAAGCAAGGAAACAAGGGGTGTAAACCCAAAAAACACTAAAACAGGAATTTGTGGAATTTGTACAAGGCAAGGGAAAACCGCTGCCCGGTCTTCCGGATTCATTCTCCCGCAGTCTGCATTCCCGTTTCCCGGTCCAGCGCAGCGACCTCCGCGGCGGTCAGCTCCCGGACCTCGCCGGAGGCAAGGCCGTCCAGGGTCAGACCGCCCTCACGGTCGCGCCGCAGATAGGTCACGGCCATCCCGCGGCTGGCAAGCATGCGGCGAACCTGATGGTATTTTCCCTCCACGACGCGCACGCGGCTTTTTCCGGGGCCGAGGGGCTCCAGCTCAGCCGGCAGGCAGACGGTCCCGTCTCCCAGCGTCAGACCGGCGCGGAAGGCTTCCGTGTCCTCCTGCCCGGCCTCGCCCTCGTGCTCGGCGTAGTAGTCCTTTTCGATCCGGTATTTCGGGGAGATCAGACGGTGTGCCAGGACCCCGTCGTTCGTCAGCAGAAGCAGGCCCTCGGTCGCCTTGTCCAGCCGCCCCACCGGGGCGACCCGCTGCTTCCTCCACCGCTCCGGCAGGAGGTCCATCACGGTCCGGTCGCGCGGATCGTCGGTGGAAGTCACAAATCCGGCAGGCTTGTAGAGCAGGAGGACGACGCGGCGCAGGCCCTCCACGGTCTGCCCGTGCAGGCAGACGCGGTCTGCGGTCTCGTCGATCTTGACGGCCCCGTCGCGCACGACTGCCCCGTTGACCGTGACCGCTCCGGCCCGGAGCAGATCCTTCAGCTCACGCCTGGACGCCGCGCCGGCCTCGGAGAGATATTTGTCCAGTCTCTGCATGTTCACCTCATAATTCCGCCCGGACGGGCATAGAGTACAGTGTGAAATCGATGATTCGGAGGGAATCAAATGTTTGTATTGACAGCGAAGGTTTCCAAGACGAAGATCGCGGCGATCGTAACGCTGGTGATTGCGCTGGTCGTCGCCGTGGCGGTCCTGCTGGCCTCCCGGAACGATGCGCCGTCAGGCGGCGGGGCGGACACGAACGAGGGCCGTCTGGCCTTCCTGCGCGGCTTCGGCTGGGAGGTTTCTGCCGAGCCGAACCAGACGCAGAGCGTCACCGTACCCACGAAGGATTCCGAGGTCTTCTCGCGCTACAACGAGCTGCAAAAGAGCCAGGGCTACGATCTCACCCCGTACCGGGGCAAGACCCTGACGCGGTACGTCTACGAGGTCCTGAACTACCCGAACGCGGATCAGCCGGTCTATGCGACCCTCCTGGTCTCGGAGGGGACCGTCGTCGGCGGGGATATCACAAACACCGCACCGGACGGGACCATGCACGGCTTCCGGCAGCCTACGGCTTAATATAGCACATAATTATTACAGAATTGTTACAGTTTGAAAGATTTTTGTAGGATTTTTCGAAAAAAACCGCTTGCGTTTTCCGGGAGGCAGTATTATAATAGCGGTAACTGAATCCGGTATCTCTTCAGGGCAGGGTGTGATCCCCGACCGGCGGTAAAGTCCGCGAGCCTTTGGGCTGACCCGGTGAAACTCCGGGACCGACAGTATAGTCTGGATGAAAGAAGACGCGCAAATCACGGCTTTCTTCGTGGATTTGCCTGAAGACCTACGGGGCTTCAGGCAAATTTTTCTGTTTTTGGAGGAAGCATATGAAACAAAACATGAACGTCCGTTATCTCACCTGCGTGGCAATGTTCCTTGCCCTCAGCTTCGTTGCCGTCCTGCTGGCGCGGGGCATCCCGAACGTGCAGGGCTTTTTGAGCTACGAGCCGAAGGATACCGTGATCGTGATCGCCGGCTTTATCTTCGGGCCGATGACCTGCGTGATCCTTGCAATCCTATCGGCCTTCCTGGAGATGGTCACGATCTCCTCCACCGGCGTCTACGGCTTTCTGATGAACGCCATCGCCACCTGCGCCTTTACGGTCCCGGCGGCCTGGGTCTACGCCAAAATGCGCTCGCAGAAGGGAGCCGTGATCGGCCTTCTGTCGGGCGTATTGACGATGGCCATCTGCATGGTGGCCTGGAACTACATCATCACGCCCTATTACATGAGCAATGACCGGGTCTCCGTCGCGCAGATGCGCCGGACGGTGGCGGGGATGCTGCTGCCGGTCTTCCTGCCCTTCAATCTGGTCAAGGGCGGCTTGAACGCGGCGCTCGCCATGCTGCTCTACAAGCCGGTGGTCGGCGCCCTGCGCCGCGTGGGACTGGTCGCCCAGAGCAGCTCCGGCAAAAAAGGCAGGTTCAGCCTCGGCTCGACCCTGGCTGCCGCCGCAGTCCTGGCGACCTTCGTCCTGCTGTTCCTGATCCTGATCAAAGTGATCTGAGCCGACCGGCCATGGCGGGAATTCCGTGTTGATTTCTTTCGGTTTCCGTGCTATACTGTCTTTCAGAAGGCATACGGGCCTTTGCGAATCTGAGGGGGAGAGCCTTCCCCGCGCGGAAAACTGACGAACAGGAGACGAAAGCCATGAGCAGAAAGAATTTCGGAGCCAAGCCCTACAGCAGCCCGCAGCCGGTTTGGATCCTTGCAACCTACGATGAAAACGGCATGCCGAACGCGATGAACGCGGCCTGGGGCGGGATCAGCGAGGAAAATCAGGTCTCCATCTGCCTGTCTCCCGGTCACAGGACCTGCAAAAACTTTGCGAAAACCGGAGCCTTTACCGTCAGCATGGCCGACGCCGATCACGTGGCCGCCTGCGACTACGTGGGCATCGTTTCCGGCGACAAGGCTGCCGACAAGTTCGCCCGCGCCGGCTTCACGGCGACCAGGAGCGAGCTGGTCAACGCGCCGATCATCAACGAGCTGGCCGTCTGCATGGAGTGCAGGGTCATCGAATACGACAAAGAGACCTGCATCCTCAAGGGCGAGATCGTCAACGTCAGTGTGGACGAGGCGGCGCTGACGGACGGCAAGGTCGATCTGGCCAAGGTCCGCCCGATTGCGTTCGACCCGTTCAACAATGAATACAATCTGGTCGGCGAGGTCGTCGGCAAGGCCTGGGGCGCCGGACGGGCGCTCCT
This sequence comes from uncultured Eubacteriales bacterium, assembly GCA_900315595.1. Classification (GTDB taxonomy): domain Bacteria; phylum Bacillota; class Clostridia; order Oscillospirales; family Oscillospiraceae; genus JAFRPC01. The sequence goes on from OMZQ01000030.1 coordinate 13,617, forward strand.
GTAAGGGCAAAGCAGGTTCGGGCTTTGCAGGATCGGATCTCACAGAAGGAGGCGCTTGCCATGCTGAGACAAAGAGATAAGCTGCTGCTGATCGGGGCCGCCCTGATCGCTGTAGGCGTTTTCATGTTTTTTAAGAGCGTCCGGGTCTATTCCTGGGGCTTCTATCGGTTCGGGTCCGTTTCCACGGGCGGGATCCTGATCGCGCTGATCCTGCTGGACGTGATCCTTCTGGTATCCACCGGTCACAAGGCGGCAAAGATCGCGCTGCCGGTGCTGATCGCGATGCTGGTCCTCTCCGTGATCCTGGGCACGAGCCTGACCTTTGTCGGCTCGGTGTTGGATCTGTTTCTGATGCTGGTCCCGGCCGCCGTCGGCGCCGGACTTCTGCTCCGCGTCTTTCTCAAAAAAGGAGACTGACCGCTCTCCCGCAGCCAACAGGGGCCTTGCGTGACCGCAAAGCCCCTGCCTTTTTTAATCCATACAAGCATCGGGCGGCAAGGCCATTCCTTGCCGCCCGAACTGTTATCACGGGGGTTTGCCGCGTCCGCCGGATCAGTAATCCTTCGTTTCCGTCACGGTCGCGTTCGTCAGAACGCCGTCCTGCCAGGTACCGGTGACCATCACGCAGACGCCCGTCGCGGGGACAGCGCCGTCCGTGGTAAATTGCAGGGACCAGACGTTGTCATAGTAGGGGTGCTGGATCGAGGTCGTGGTCTGGACCCGACCGTAGAGGCGGACGGTCTTGCCGTTGTACCGTTCCGGGGCGTGGAGGAGGTTCAGGAGCTGAACCCGCTCCAGGGTCCCGTCCATCAGCGAGAGATCCACGTCGCAGCTTTCGCCCGCGTACCTCGTCTTGACCGAGACCTCGGCGCCGGTATACCAGTACTTGTCCAGCGCGGCTTCGTCATGCTCCAGCGTTCCGGTCATCTCCACCAGCGAGCCGGCCGGCGGCAGATCGTCGGGGTCCTTCGGCACGAACTCCCACTGCCAGTCACAGCATTTGGTTTGGTCGTAGTAGCCCCATACGTAGTACCGCGTGACGTTCGCCCAGTTGTCCTCCAGCAGAACCAGCGTCCCGGTTTTCGTGACGTGCTGTCCGACGAAGGAGTCGGCCTGCTTGTTGAAAAACAGGTTCTGATATTCCACGTATTCCGCCTGGCTGATCACGGTGGGGAGCTTGTCAGCGCTTTCCGGGGCGCCGTCCTGCTTTTGACAGGCGCAGAGCAGCAGACAGAGAGCCAGCAGAATGATGATCCGTTTTTTCATGCACGTACCTCCTATTTCTGGGTGATCCAGCCGATCAGACTGAATACGGCGAAGACCACGATATCCGCAACCACGATGGTGGAGCCGACCGGGGTATTGAACTGGGCCGCCGAGAGGATCCCGGCGATCGTGCAGGTCACGCTGATGATCGCGGCGCAGACCGTCACGGAGCGAAAGCTCTTGAAGATCCGCATGGCCGACAGGGCAGGGAAGACCACCAGGGCCGAGATCAGCAGGGAGCCGACCAGGTCCATCGCCAGGACGACCACCACCGCGATCACAACGGCCAGGAGCAGATTGTAGAGCTTCGTCCGCGCGCCGGTCGCGCCGGCAAAGCTCTCGTCAAAGGTGATTGCAAATATTTTATGATAGAAGAAGATGAAGAACAGCACCACAACGGCGGACAGGACGATGGAAATCGTCACCTCCTCCGGACGGAGGGTCAGGATCGAGGTGCCGCCGAAGAGGGTCGTACACACGTCGCCGGAGATGTTTGACCGGCCGGAGGGCGGAAACAGGTTCATCAGCAGATAGCCGACGGCCAGGGCACCCACCGAGATCATGGCGACCGAGGCGTCGCCCTTGACCTTGGCGTTCTGCCCCACGCTGAGCAGGAGAACCGCGCAGACGACGGTCACGGGCAGGACCAGAACCATGTCGTTCGTCAGCCCGACCACGGCGGCGACCGTCATTGCGCCGAAGGCCACGTGGCTCAGCCCGTCGCCGATGAAGGAGAACCGCCGCAGCACCAGCGTCACGCCGAGCAGGGCCGTGCAGAGCGAAACCAGAACGCCGACGATCAGAGCGTTTTGAACGAAGGGAAGCTGAATATAATTCGCAAGATTCATTCCGGCATCCCTCCCTGCTTCAAAAAGCTGCTGCCGACCTTGCTCTGCAGATAGTCGTCCCGCGTTCCGAACCAGACGTGTGCGCCGACGTGCAAAATGTGGGTCGCGTACTGCAGGGCTGCGCCAAGATCATGGGAGACCATGATGATCGTGACGCCCTCCTTGCGGTTGAGATCGGAGATGAGCTGATACATCTCCGCGGTCACGCGGGGGTCCAGCCCGGAGACCGGCTCGTCCAGCAGGAGCAGCCTGCGCGTGGCGCAGAGCGCCCGCGCCAGCAGAACCCGCTGCTGCTGTCCGCCGGAGAGATCCCGGTAGCAGCGCTTGACCAGCTTCTCCAGTCCCATCCGGCGGATGTTTTCCATGGCAAGCTGCTTGTCCGCCTTCGAGTAGAAGGGCCGCAGCCCCTGCCGTCCCTGGCAGCCGGAGCGGACGATCTCCAGCACGCTCGCCGGAAAATCCCGCTGCACCACGGTCTGCTGGGGCAGATAGCCGATCTCGCTGCGCTTCAGCCGTTTCGACGGCGGCAGCTTCCCGCCGCCGGTTCCGGACGGCCGGTCTCCGGCGTAGATTTTCCCGTGCAGGGGCCGCCGCAGACCGAGGATGGTTTTGATCAGGGTGGATTTGCCGGAACCGTTCTCACCCACGATGCAGAGATAGTCGCCGGCTTCCACGCGGAAGCTGACGTGCTCCAGGATCGGTTTTCCCTCGTAGCCGAGGGAGAGGTCTTCACAGGTCAACAGCGCCATCTTGCACCCCTCAATTCGCCAGTGCCGCTTCCAGAACGGCAAGGTTTTCCTGCATCAGCCCAAAGTAGGAGACGCCGTTTTTGACGTCGTCCATCGTGACCGACTGCATGGAGTTGAGCGTCAGGATATCCGCGTCCTTGTCGCGGGATTCCGAGATGATCGTCGTGGCGATCCGCTGATCGCCGCTTTCCAGCACGATCACGTGCTTCAGCCCCAGCTCGTCCACCTTGCCCACGAGGAAACGGATCATCTCAAACGAGGCCTCCGTCTCCACCGAGCAGCCGGAGAAGGCGGCGTAGGCCGTCATACCGTAGTCCTTCACCAGATACAGGAAGGGATAGCGGTCGGCAAAGAGCAGGGTCTTCGTCGGCGCGTCGTTTACCACGCGGGTAAAGCCGGCGTCCAGCATATCGAGCTGGGCGGTGTAGGCTTCGCAGTTCTCGCGGTATTCCTCCGCGTTTGCGGCGTCCAGCTTTGCCAGCGCGTCGGTCAGGACCCGGCAGAGCGCGGCGGCGTTTCTGACCGAGAGCCAGATATGCTCGTCGTACTCCGGCCCGTCGTGCCCGTCCTCATCCTCGGTCAAGCCCTCGGGCAGCTCCTCCTCGCGGGCAAGGCCGCCGAGCGCGTCCATCAGGTTGATCACGATCATATCTTTGTTTGCGGCTTGGGTCAGGGCGTCGGCCACCCATTGATCGGATTCGCCGCCGATATAGACGAACAGGTCGCAGTTGGACAGGGCGTAAATATCGTTTACGGTCGGCTGGTAGTTGTGCAGATCCGCGCCGGAGTTCTCCAGCAGGGTCAGACCGAATTCCCCGGCCCGGTCGCTGAGCAGATTCTGCATCCAGTCATAGATCGGGAAGACCGTCACCACGATCTGCGGCTTGCTTGGGTCGGGGGCGTTTTCGGAATGGGAACAGCCGGCAATCAGTCCGACGAACAGGCCCACGCACAGGCAAAGGGCCAGAATACAGGCGAATACTCTCTTTTTCATTGTGATCCACTCCCTATTTTTTGCAGAGCTGGCAGTCCTCGCAGACGCCGTAGAGCACGGTTTCACTGCGATCCACGGCAAAGCGGTCCAGCGCAGCGATGCTGCGGACCAGCTCCTCGGTCTCGGCCTCGTTCATGTGGAACGTCTTGCCGCAGCGCTTGCAGCTCAGATGCAGATGACGGCGGCACTGGCCGGCGGCGGCGAACTGATACAGGCGCTCCCGGGAATCCGTGCGCGTCACCTGGCGGACCGACCCGTCCTGTTCCAGGGCGGCAAGGTTGCGATAGACCGCGCTGACGCTGATCTCCGGCAGAGCCGAGGCAATCTGTCCGGCGGAGAGGGATTCGTCCGCGTGGGCGGATAGATATTCAAGCAGCCGTTTCCGCGGCTGCGTGCGATAGGCGTTCATGGTGCTCCTCCAATTTGCGAATGATTCGCAAATTATAATAGCAGGCTGCTCCGCGCTTGTCAAGAACAATTTGCGAATCGTTCGCAAATTTCACGGACGTTTGGGACGAGCGGGGGAGAGGCGAGCGTTCATCCGCCCGTGGCAGGGCAGGCGAAGATGATGCCGTTTGTGTTATTTTGCGAAAAAATGAAACCCGGCAATTGATTTTTTCCGTTCATTATGATTAAATAATGCATCGGAGACTGATTCTCCGGATTCTATATTATTATAAGGAGCGATTCGAATGACAACATCCCGCGCCCTTCGACGGCTGCTCTGCCTGCTGCTGACGCTGACGATGGTTTTGTCCGTCACGGTTCCCGCATTTGCGAACCCCCTGACCGACAAGACCGCGGAAACGCCGCTTGCCGACGGACGGCAGATCGAACAGGAAGAACACGCGTTGAGCGATATCGTCCGTGTGACGATCGAGCTCGACCAGCCCTCCACCTTTGACGCAGGCTACAGCATGAACAACGTCGCGGAGAACGCCGCGGCTGTTTCCTACCGCCAGAGCCTCCGCAGCAGCCAAGCCGCCCTGACCAATCAGATCGAGGCTGCCGTTGGCTCCACGCTGGACGTCAAGTGGAACATCACCCTGACGATGAACGCGATCTCTGCGAACGTCCGCTACGGCGACATTGCGAAGATCAAGTCCATCCCCGGCGTCAAGGACGTCTTCCTGGAAAACCGTTACGATCCCCCCACGACCGTGGAAGGCGAGGAAGGCGATCGGCCGAACACCGCCAACACCTCCACCTACATGGTCGGCGCTGCCGACACCTGGGCCGAGGGTTACACCGGCGCGGGCTCCCGCATCGCCATTATCGACACCGGCCTGGACACCACCCACCAGTCCATGAATGCCGACGCCTTCAACTATGCCATTCAACAGACCGGCAAGAACGTCAGCCTCTTCACCTCCGCCAACCTGAGCTCCATCAAGAGCCAGCTCAACGGCTCCGGCGCGACCTACGTCTCCGCCAAGATCCCGTTCGGCTACAACTACGTGGATGAGAACACCACCATCAACCACCTGAGCGACACCCAGGGCGAGCACGGCTCTCACGTGGCCGGCATCGCCGCGGCCAACCGCTACATCAAGAGCGGCAGCTCCTACGTGGAAGCTGCGGACAGCGTCCACGTCGTCGGCATGGCCCCTGACGCCCAGCTTTTCATCATGAAGGTCTTCGGCTCCGCCGGCGGCGCTTACGATTCCGACTACATGGTCGCCATCGAGGACGCCATCGTTCTGGGCTGCGACGCGGTGAACCTGTCTCTGGGCTCCTCCAGCCAGGGCTTCACCTACTCCACCAGCTATCAGGCCACGCTGAACAAGATCGCCAACGCCAGCTCCAACACCAAGACTGTGGTGTCCATCTCCGCCGGCAACGCCTTCGATTTCCCCTACTGGCTGGATAACGGCGAGCTCTACATTCAGGACGCCTACATGCACACCGGCGGCAGCCCCGGCTCCTACACCAACAGCCTCTGCGTCGCCTCCGCCGAAAATACCGGCGTCACCGGCAGCCCGCTGACCTTCAACGGCAGCCAGAAGGTCTTCTATAATGAGACCGACTCCACCGGCGCCAAGATGACCACCATCGGCGGCAGCTACAGCTACGTCTACGTGGACGCGCCGGGCAACGCCAGCGACTATTCCACGGTCAACAGCGCGGTCAGCCTCTCCGGCAAGATCGTCATCTGCAACCGCGGCGACATCTCCTTCTATGAGAAGGGCAATAACCTGAAATCCTACAACCCCAAGGCCCTGATCGTCGCCAACAATGCGGCCGGCACCATCAACATGTCCCTTGACGACTACACCGGCACCTTCCCGATGGTCTCCATCACCCTGGCCGACGCCAACACGATCAAGGCGAACTCCACCGCCCACACTGCGGGCTCCATCACCTACTATACCGGCACCGTGAGCGTCAGCTCCGAAGTCTCTCATATGCAGGTCACGGACAATGCGGAAATGAGCGACTTCTCCTCCTGGGGCGTTCCCGGCTCTCTGCTTATGAAGCCCGAGATCACCGCGCCCGGCGGCAACATCTACTCCCTCTGGGGTACCAACAAGACCTCCAGCGGCAATGTCGGCGGCTCCGACAAGTATGAGCTGATGTCCGGCACCTCCATGGCCGCCCCCCACATCACCGGCCTGACCGCCACCCTCGGCCAGTACCTGCGTGAGAATAACGTGACCCTCTCCGGCCACACCACCCGTCAGATCGCCCAGAGCCTTCTGATGTCCACCGCCGTGCCCATGCACATCGGCTCCAAGACCGGACCCTACTATCCGACCATCCAGGTCGGCGCTGGCCTTGCCAACGTTCACAACGCGGTCCACGCTTCCTCTGTGATCTTCATGGGCTCCGACGCCACCGCCTCCTATGCCGACGGCAAGGTCAAGGCTGAGCTCGGCGATCTGCCCGCCAAGCAGGGCTCCTGGAGCTACACCTTCCAGATCAACAACATGGCCTCCAAGGCTCAGACCTACGCCCTGCGCACCGACCTCTTCACCCAGGACGTTGACAACAGCGGCGACTACCCCCTGATGTCCAAGTCCACCACGAACCTTGACTGGCCCGTGACCTATACCGTGGACGGCGCCTCCGCGACCTCCGTCACCGTCGCCGCCGGCTCCTCCAAGACCGTCAAGGTCACCATCACGGTTCCCAGCGACATGAGCGCCTTTGACGCCATCTATCCCGCCGGCTGCTACCTGGAAGGCTACACCTTCGTCGAAAGCAGCACCACCTCCTCCGACGGCGAGAAGCTGGACGTTCAGCACTCCATCCCCATCCTCGGCTACTACGGCTCCTGGACCGATCCCTCCATGTTCGACAATATGTCCTACGTGGATGCGAACGTCTACGGCGTGACCCGGACCCCCTATTCCGGCGTCAGCAACACCAACTATATGACCTACACCCGTGGCAGCTCCAGCTCCACCAAGTACGTCACCGGCAACCCCTACACCGCCGAGCAGCCCTTCCCCTATGAGAAGCTGGCGCTTCGCTCCACCGATACCATTAAGACGATCAACTACATGCTGCTCCGCGCCGCCGGCACCACGGGCTTTGCGGCCTGCAAGCTCGACGACGGCGACCAGGTCACGAGCGTCCTGAGCGCGACCGTGAGCTCCACGAACGTCCTCGGCCTGTACTGGGGCATCAACTCCGCCCAGACGGCCTACGAGATCAAGAACAACTCCGCCAAGAGCTACAGCGTCAACAAGACGGTTTCCACCTACGGCTCCGAGGGCGACCACATCCGAGTCGGCTTCTATGCAATCCCCGAGTACAACGCGATGAAGGTCAATGCCGACATTACCTCCAACACCGCCGGCTACCTGACCTCCAGCACCTTCCAGACCGTCCTCAAGCAGAACGTTCTGGGCCGCGGCGCGATGATCGGCTATGACTTCTTCATTGACAACACCGCTCCCGAGATCCTCTCCGCCGTCACGAACGGCAGCCAGGTGACCGTGACCGTGCGCGACAACTGCTACGTTGCATGGCTCGCCATCACGAACTCCGACGGCACTACCACCTACGCCTCTGTGGTTCCCGACCAGACCGCCAAGGGCGAGACCGTGAACTACACCTTCGATATCTCCTCTCTCAACCTTGCGACCGGCAGCTACAAGGTCCTGGCCGGCGACTACGCCTCCAACGAGACCTCCGTCGCCCCCACTGAGAACCTGTATTCGATCACTGCCGTCTCCAACAACAACGCCTGGGGCACCGCCTCCGTGAACGGCAACGTCATCACTGCGACCCCCGCCGAGGGCTACTACGCTGCCGGCTATGAGGTCGTCAGCGGCACCGCTTCCGTTCTCCAGAGCGGCAACAGCTTCACCGTCAACGCCTCCTCCGACTGCACGATCCGCATCATCTTCGAGGCCAAGCAGGCCATCACCGTCACCTATATGGCAAGCGGCTCCGTTATGAGCACCGTCTCCAGCTATTCCGGCGATGCCGTGACCCTTCCCATGACGGCCACCGAGTTTGACGGCTGGACCTTTGTCGGCTGGTCTGACGCGACCATCGCAGAGACCTCTGACGTTCCGACCTTCTACGCACCCGGCGCCACGGTCAACCCGATGAACGACACCGCCTACTACGCGGTCTACACCCGCATCGAGGGCAACGCAGGCAACGTCTACCGCCTGCTCACCGCGATGCCCAATCCCGTGGAGGGCAACTACCTGATCTCCTCCGGTACGACGACCTCCGCCTACCTGATGAACACCCTGTCCGCCGGCTCCGCCTATTACCGCAACACCGCCGGCGCCTCCACCTTCACCTCCCTTGGCGCAACGATCGCCGACGGCGTTGCCAGCAACGTTCCCACGGCGAACGTGTTCCATCTTGCCCCCAGCACGGAGAGCGGCTACTACTTCCTTACCTCCGTCTCCAACAACACCTACGTTGCGGACTCCTCCAGCGGTCTGGTCTCGAACGACGGCACCTCCTCCGCGCAGCTTCGCAGCTGGAGCGTGGCGCAGAGCAACGGCGTCTTCACCATGGCCACCGAGCAGTACAGCAACTACGCGATCCAGCTGAACGCCACCTACAACGCGTTCGATACCGTCCGCAACAGCACCGGCGTTTACCTCTGGGCGGAGGAGCCTGCCGGTACCACCTACTACTCCACCACGCCGGTTGACGCCGAGCATGAGCATGAGATCGAGCAGGTCGCCGCGGTTGCGCCTACCTGCACCGAGGACGGCAATATTGCCTACTACCGCTGCACCACCTGCGGCAAGTGCTTCTCCGACGCCAACGGCGAGAACGAGATCACCCTGGACTCCACCGTCATCGCCGCCCTGGGCCACAACTACGTGGACGTCGTGACCGCCCCCACCGAGACCACGCAGGGCTACACCACCCACACCTGCTCCCGCTGCGGCGACAGCTACGTGGAC
>OMZQ01000031.1 GCA_900315595.1 uncultured Eubacteriales bacterium
GAGACGCCGGATGCCACCTTCCCCCCGAGGGGGGAAGGCTCTGTCGGAGCCCCGGCAAGCTGCCCGTCCCATCCCTCGTCCCCTATTACCTATTGCCTGTTGCTTATTGCCTGACCGACAAATCACGATTTGGTGCGATCATCTTTCTGCCCGGAGGAGCATTCGGAGGGATCATCATGTATCATCAGGATTGGCTGATGCGGCAGATCGAGACGATCACCCGGTACGTCTTCTCGATTGTGCTGGGAAAGCAAGACGAATTGACCAGCGATATCCGGATCGAAGCGCAGCAGCAGACCAGCGGAGCGGCCAACACGCTCAGCTTCCGCCTGGGTCGGCTGGTCGATGCGGAGCGGCTGTGCGAGGCGGAGGATCTGCTGTATTCCGCCGTGGAGGACGGCGACCCGGAGGCTTTGACCGCCGGACTTCGCTTCTACAACGATCTGAACCTTCTGTCAGACGAGACCCTGCTGCGCTGCAATTTCCCCCGCGACGAGATCCTCAGCGGGCTCCGGGAGCTTTGCGAGACCTATGGATACGATCTCGGCGTGATCGGAGAAGCGGATTAGCCGATCCGTGCAGGGCCGGCTGCGCCGCCGTTCGGGCGGCGCCGAAAGATTCAACCGTGCGAACGGACCTTTGGAAGAACGTGAATGGAGATCATACAGATGGATCATATCAAGCTGAGCCCGTCCGGGATCATTTTCGGGACGCTGTTTATCGGGATCGGCATCCTGCTTGCCCGCTTCCTGTTCAAGCGGCTGCGGGAAGAACGCGAGAGCCTTTCGGGAGACGGGTACGCCGCCCGCCCGACCGCAGCGGGAACGGTGCAGGGCATCCCAGGCAGCAAGCAGCACTGGTTCGTGCGTTTTGTCAACGCCGCGGGCGAGGAATGTCTCGGCATGGACGACAGATTTGCCGAGAGCGTGTTCCATGCGGAGCGCTATCATCTGCCGAAGCCCGGTGCGGTTGAACGGGTGTACTACTGGCCCTTTGAAGAGACCTTTGACCGGAACAGCGCCAACTATTACGATGGGCTGCGCGCCCATTACTGGATCCACTTCTGCGACGAGGGTCTCTACGCCGTCTCGCACACGAAGCAGAAGCGCAGGCTGTGGTGGGGTCTTCTGCTTGCCGCAGCGTTCATCGTTGCCGGCGTTCTGACGGTCCTGTTTGGCGAATGACCGGCGAACGGTCGGTGGAGGAAAGCAGGGTTTTCGGAAGGAAGCCCCGCTCTATTTCATGACCTGACCGTAAAACAGCAGCTCCGGCGCATCAAAGCTGCCGTTCATCACGTAGAACGTAAACGGACGGTCCGCAACGAACTCCTTCGGAACCGGAGGCTCCTCTTGGATGGGGCAGCCTTCTACCATCGAGATCACCGTCACGGCTGCCGCCTCCAGACCTTTTTCATCCGTTTTGACTTTCGCCTTCTGGATGATGTCGCTCACGAACAGGTCTTCGGTGAACATGCTCCGAAAATCTCCGTTGCCTTCCGCAAAGATCCTGTCGCAGCCGACGGAAGCCAGATAATTGCAAAGCTCCTTCTTGTCAAACGAGCTTTCCAGATCGAGCTTCGGCACCTGAACGTGGACCAGCTCGCTGCTCCCCTTTTTCAGTTTGGAGGGCAGGTCCGTATTGTCTCCCAGCACGTAGATCATCATGATCCCGCCGTTCAACGGTACTGCAACAAGCTGGGTGTTTGCGTCTTCGTAGTACCTGTAATACGCTTGCGTACTGATAAACGCTTTCCGGACGGTCTTTCCGCTCACGTCTGTAAAGTCTTTCTCTCCGACGTCGGAAAATTCATCCAGCCAAGCGCACTTCAGGTACAGGGCGTTTGCCAGGAGGACGGCGGCTTGGGATGCGTCGTCGATCACGGACGGGATCAGACCGTTTGTCTGCTCCCTGGCCCAGTCGTTGACGGCCTCCGTGATCTGTGACGCCGGTTTCTCGTAAGCAGTGGCCCGGAGCTTTTCCGATACGGCGCTTACGTATTCGTCGATCCACGCGCCCGGCAGCGAGGTGTTATGCCAGATGGAATTGATCACCCGATAGGCCGATTCCTCCGAATCGTCTGTCCGCTCGGCAAACGCCTTTTCCTGTTCCAGCACGGACGCATACCATTTTTCCGCTTCCTCCACGGACGAGAAGCCAAGCGCGTCCAGTAATTGCCGCTTGCTTTCTCCATCCGCGCCCTCCAGCAGCAGCACAAGCGCAGCCTTGAAGGACAGCGGAGATACCGTGAAGTTCTCCTGCTCCAGACCGGTCTGCCGGAGATAGCGGATCAGCTTGCCGTCAAAATCCGTGAAGCCGACGGCTTCGGTTCCGTCGATCGAAACCGGTTTCGTGGCAATGGCCTTCGGTTTTTGGGACGAAGCGCAGCCGGAAAACGCTGTCAGCAGAAGAACGGCTGCAAGCAGGAATGAAATCACTTTCTTCATAGGGAGCCCTCCGTTCTTTGAATCCGGGTTTCTTCGATCCGCCCGGAAAGCCGGTCAGTCCAGCTTGCCGGACCAGGGATAATCCTGATAGGAATATTCCTGCATCCAGTTTGCGTTCTCGCCCTGGGTCTCCGGCTCCTCGCTCAGCAGCAGGGGCTCGTAGACCGTACCGGCAAACCAGACCTCGCCGGTATCCTTGTCCTGAATGAAGAAGACGAAGGGCTTGTCGAAGGTCATGTCGATCTCCTCCACCGGGACGTCGTAGAAATAGTCGAAGTCCGACCCGGCGCCTGCGCCGCCGAGCATCGTCGCCGCAGAGGCCTTGATGCCGTCCTGGGTAAACTCAATATTCGCCTTGTGCAGGGCTTTTCCGATATAGGCCGGGCCATCGGTGATGCCGGAGAGATCCGCCTTCCCGGAATCAAAAACGTCCGTGACGCCCATCCCGGCCAGATCGTTCATCAGATCGAGGCTGTAGTCAAAGTGGAACTTCGGGATGAAGCCGACGATCTTGGTCACGACGCCTTCGGGGAAGTTCTCGCTCCTGATCTCCTTGAGCTTGGAGATCGTGTCGTTGATCTGTGCGGCGTTCGCGTTTTTCAGCCAGTCCGCCAAATCGCCGTCCTGCGGCATGATCGCCACGTAGCGGAGGGCGACGCCGTCGTATTCCTTCAGATCCTTTGCAAAGGCCTTGACCTCGTCGTCCACGTACAGGGAAAAGTCCGTGCTGGCATCGGCGCGGTGATAGTTCATGCCGATTTCCTTGAGATACTGGTCGAGGCAGGCTTCCTTCTTCTCCTCGTAGGTCCCATTCCCCTCGAGATACCAGGAATAGGGGTTCTCCTTTACGTACTCGTCAAAGGCGTCGCCGACGGTCTGGCGGATGGCGTCCTCGCCCAGCGCATTCACGATATCGTAGTTGTTGACGGAAGCAACGATCTCCATGCCGGAGATCTCCTCGTCCATGCCCGCAAAGCGCGACGACATGACGTTGCTCGCAACGCTGAGCCAGTACTTCTCGTGCGGATATTCAAAGCCCATCTCGCGGCCGAGGAACTTCTGCTCCCACTCCATGTCGATTGCAAGCGCGTTGACCAGAGCGAAGTCGAGCGGGGTCACGTCGCTGTCCTGCGCGAGGTTCCTGATCAGGCCGAGGGTCTTCTCCTCGACCCAGGAATTGATCTTGTCCGCCCCGGCAAAGGAATCGTAGAAGACGTCCGCGCCGTATTTCTGCGTCAGGGCCTGGAGATAGGTCTGCTTCACCTTCGCCTCGTAGCTGTCCCGGATGAACATCGCGTTGGCTAAGGAGAGGTTTGCGCTGTTGGGGTAGATTTTGGGGACGTATTCGCCGATCAGATTTGCGATCTGCCTGTGCGACTCGCCGCCGGTGCCCTCGTTCAGCATGCCCAGGGCGTACTTGACGGAGAGCGGACTGTAGACCACGTTCTCCTGTTTGTTCTCGATCTGCAGGAAGCCGAGGTCAAAGTCCTGGAGCTGTCTGCCGTTGATCGCGTACCTGAGGACCTCTGCAACCGGCGCGCTGCCCGTCTCGACCGGCGCGGAGCCGTTGGTCTGCTCCGGCGCAGTGTTCTGCGCGGCGGGATTCGCCGCGGCCGGCACGTCGCCCCTGGCGGTGCAGCCGCTGAGCATCGATGCACACAGCAGCGTCAGCGCAAGAAGCGCAGAAATCAGGCGCTTGGTTTTGATCGTTTTCATAAGAATGCCTCCTTGTTTTTGCCCGGATGATCCGGGCGTCCGTCTGTTGAATCAGACGAACGAAAACCCGTTTGGTTCCCTTCTGCGGGTATCAGTATATAACAATTCCGTACGGAACGCAAGGATGGAAAACTTTGCTTGCATTCCGGAGCAAGCAGCGTTAAAATGAAGCAAGCAACACGAAAGGAAGCGTCTGTCATGCTTGAAGTCGTCGCAGCCTATATCCAAAACAACGGTCAGGTCCTGCTCTGCCGGCGAGGGCCGCAGAAATCCCGCGCCCTGCAATGGGAGTTCCCCGGCGGAAAGGTCGAGCCGGGCGAAACGAAGCCCGAGGCATTGATCCGCGAGTGCATGGAGGAGCTGAGCGTCACGCTGGAGGTCGGCGCTGAGCTGGCGGACGTGCAATTCGAGTACCCGGACGTTTCGATCCATCTGACCCTGCTGGACGCGGTGATCCGGGACGGCACGCCGCAGAAGACCGAGCATGCAGACCTCCGGTGGGTCTCCCCTGCCGCGTTTGAACGCTTTGCGCTCTGCCCGGCGGACCGCGCGCTGGTCCGGTTCCTGCGCAAAGCCGAAGCCTGATCGGGGAAGCCAGATCAGGGAAACCGAATCAGGATCACCCCCCATATCCTTCCCCTTGAGGGGAAGGTGTCACCGCAGGCGACGGAAGAGGTGTCGTACCGGATCGCAGTTTCGTTCGTCAGAGCCGAAAGGGTTGCAATCTTCCAAAAATATTTTTCATTTTTTGAAAATAAGGCTTGCATTTTCAAAAGAAGTGTGCTATTATAATGCCCGCAAGAGATCCGGGTGTGGCGAAGTTTGGTATCGCGCTTGAATGGGGTTCAAGAGGCCGCTGGTTCGAATCCAGTCACTCGGACCAAGAAAGACAGGTATGACAAGTACCTGCCTTTCTTTTTTATGCCAGCGCCCGTGAACCGGCGGCCTCTTGTATTTCAATCTCGCCGCACGGGCGGCCCGGCGAAGCCGTAGGCCGGCCGCTGGTTCGAATCCAGTCACTCGGACCAAGAAAGACAGGTATGACAAGTACCTGCCTTTCTTTTTTTGCCAGCGCCCGTGAACCAGCGGCCTCTTGTATTTCAATCTCGCCGCACGGGCGGCCCGGCGAAGCCGTAGGCCGGCCGCTGGTTTACAGACTGTCATACGTGCTGCCTACGAAACAGTCCAGTTAAAGTATTTCAGAAACAGATGATAGCAATCTTCACAAATCCAGCTTTGGCTTTCGCATTCAAAATAGCCTTGCTTTAAGTCTCCTGCGTAGGCTCCGAATCTGGCCCAGCAGAGCTCACAATGTTCATGCGAATCGTTCACCGGGTATTCTTTTTTTACAAGCTTTTTGTCGCACAGATAGCCCTTGTTCTTTCTTTCCCATTCGATCCATTTTGATATTTGCTCTGCATAATCCATCTAAATCATTCCTTTTGAAAAGCTATCGAATGAACAAATTCAATCCAGTCAATCAGGGGAAGGTTGATTCTGCTCCATTTGTCAACACAGAAAACCGTCCCCGTGTTTCTGCTGTCATGTTTTTATGTTAACTTGTGTGTCGCGAAGAACCGACCCCGCTGTCACAAAACCGGCGCTTCACGGGTCAATCGGAGCAGCGCCCCGTGACTGACCGTGATGGATGATTCCCGTAATCCTTTTCCGAAACAGTTTGTTGCAAGATCGCCAAAGACAGCAATCATACGTGACAACTGCGAGAGCAAAGCCGACCAATGCTGCAAAATAAGCAGCATTTGACGATTGAAAAACGAATCGCTTTGTGATAAAGCCGATCAATACAGCAATATACATCAAGAAAAGAAAGCAGTAGGCAGCTGTATGCCCCAGGGTATAATATTGTTTCCATGTCAAAGTGGATTCGTCTGTGTTTTTCTCTATTGAACAATGAAAATACATCTTTTCTGGAATTGTCGCAGGAAAATGTTGGGCTTTTACCGGAATCAGAAGCCGTTTTTTCGACACACTGCTCTTCTCCAAATATTCCAACACTTCATCATGGAAACTCGATTCGAACGCAATCCGATTGTTCATTTCACGCCTCCCATCAACTGCTGTCATGGAAGCAATCAGACAGAAACACATATGGGTATTCCGCCTGTATGCATTGGTCACTGTTATTATACAGCTCTTTGAAAAAACTGTCAAGGCAGTCGTAACCGTTCAGCCCTCCCTCCTGCGCAGGGCGAACAGATACAGGTCGTCAGATGACGCGCCGGAAAAAGGACGGAAATCGGTTGCTTTTCCGGCGGCAATCGACTATAATACGGATCGAAGCTGTTGATTGATCTTTCTCGTCAGTCGGACGCCGCGCTGCGCGTCGAGCCTGCCTGCGCGGGAAAGCGTCTGGGCGAGCCGGTCCCCTGTTCCACGATCATCTGAACAAGAAATCTATGAGGTATTTCCCATGATTAAGCCGAAGCATCTTTGTCCGGGCGACACGGTCGCCATTGTGAGTCTTTCCGCCGGAACGCTGGGCGAGAGCTGGGCGATCCACAAGTATTACATTGCCAAGGAGCGGCTGGAGCGGGACTACGGTCTGAAGGTCAAGGCCATGCCCAACGCCCTGAAGGGGCGGCAATTCGTCTACGAGCATCCGGAGGCCCGCGCTGCCGACTGGATGGACGCCTTCCGCGATCCGGAGATCAAGGCGATTTTCAACGCCATCGGCGGTGACGACACCATTCGTCTGCTGCCCTATATCGACTTCGGCGTGATTCGTCAGAACCCGAAAATCTTTACCGGCTTCTCCGACACGACGTCCAACCACTTTATGATGTACAAGGCCGGCGTCATATCCTACTACGGCGCAAGCGTCATGACCAACTTTTCCGAGTACGTCAGGATCAACGACTATACCGCCGCAGCGATCCGCGACACCCTCTTTGCGCCGAAGCCGGAGCTGGAGATCCCCTCTGCCCCCTACTGGTACGACGACGAGGACGAGAAGATCTGGTGGAAGGAAGAAAACGCCGGCGTGCTGCGGCAGTATCACCCGGAGGAGATCGGGTACGAGATCCTTCAGGGCAGAGGCGTCGTCGAGGGCGAGCTGCTGGGCGGCTGCATCGACGTCTTTCCGGAGCTCATGGGCTGCCCCATCTGGCCCGCGCGGGAGCAGTGGCGGGGCAAGCTGCTGTTTCTGGAGACCAGTGAGGCGGACATGGAGCCGCACATGCTGACCTGGCTGCTGCGGGGTCTGGCGGCGCAGGGGATCTTTGACGAGATCTGCGGCATCCTGGTCGGTAAGCCTGCCCGCCGGAGCAAATACGAGCCCTACAAGGAGGTCTACCGGAAGGTGGTCGGCTTTGAGGCCGGGCGGCCCGATCTGCCGATCCTCTGCAACGTGAACTTCGGTCACGCGGAGCCGATCGGCATTCTTCCGATCGGCGCACGCTGCCGCCTGGACGCGGATCAAAAGACGCTGACCCTCCTGGAGCCGGCAACGGAATAAGGGAAGCAAATGATAATCGGACGAAGCGCCCGCCGCAATTTGCGGCGGGCGCTGGTTTTATTGGATGCGTTTTGCGATTTCGTATGAATCAGCCGGTGGTGAAGTAGGTGGTGCCGGAGCCGCCCGTGGTGGTCTCCTTCCAGAAGTAGAGGCCGGTGGGCACGGAGGAGCCGACCATGAAGTATTTTCTGGAGGAGAAGCTCAGGTAAGGATAGCTGGTGCTGCGGGTGCTCTTGACGGTCATGTTGCCGCTGCTGTCCATGGAGAGGTTCCAGCGGCAGTAGGTGGAGCTGTAGGTGCTGCGGCTGTAGAGGTAGCTGCTGTAGTTGCCCAGGTAGGCGCCCGTGGAGGCGTTCTGGAGGGTGTAGTAGCTGCCCGTGGCCGAGACCTTCCAGACGTAGGCGCTGCTGACGCCGGTCAGATAACCGTCGGCATAGGTCATGCCCGTGTTGCTGTACAGGACGGAGCCGCCGGCGGAGGTGGACTCATAGGACTTGTTGCCGGACAGGCCCTTCAGCGCGTAGAGGCTGGAGGTGGAGGTGCCGTAGGTGATGACGTAGTTGCCTTCCCAGTTGGACGGCGCGGAGCCCAGGAGGACGTAGGCCGTCTCACCGGTGCCGGAGCCGGAGGTGTAGGAGTAGAGCGCGTACAGCGTGACGCTGCCGTTGACGGTCACAGTACCGGAGTAGGTGGTGGGCTGCTCCGTGGCGTCGCTCACGGTGGAGGTGACCCAGCCGAGGAAGGTGTAGCCGGAGGGAGCGCCGGCCGTGGGCAGGGTGATCGTGCCGCCGGCTTCCACGGTCATGGGGCTGATGGCAGACACGCCGGAGGGTACGGAGAAGGTCACGGTGTAGTAGGTGGTGCTGCCGGTGGCGGGCAGGGTGGTATGCTCGCGGCTCAGCTCAGCATTGCAGCGCGTGCAGTAGACCACGGTGTCATAGCCGCCGTCGGTGGTGGCGGTGGGCTCAACGTAGTTTTCCTGGACGGCGGAACCGGCGCTGTGGCCCAGGGCCGCGACGGTCTTTGCGGTACGGCTCAGTTCTTCGCCGCAGGTGGTGCAGTAGACGACCTCGTCATAGTGACCGGCGGTGGTGCAGGTGGCAGCAGTCTCGTTCTCCCGGACGGCGGAGCCGGCGGTATGGGTATGGGTGGTTTCCCCAATGACGGTGGTGTAATAGGTGGCGCCGCTGCTCGTGCCCTTCCACAGACGGACGCCGGTGTTGACGGAGCTGTTGGTCCAGAAGTACTTGCTGCTGGTGTTGAAGCCGAAGTAGGGGTAGCTGCCGCTGTAGGCGCACTTCAGGCTGCTGGCGTTGGTGCCCGTGCCGGGCGTCCAGTCGCAGTAGGAAGCCGTGTAGGTGCTGTAGCCGCCCATGTAAGAGTTGGAGGCCAGGCCCATGTAGACGCCGGTCTTGACGCTCTGGAGGGTGTAGTAGCTGCCCTTGGGAGCCAGGGTGAAGACGTAATCCTCCGCGACGTTGGACAGGACGGAGCCGGACAGGCTGGCGCCGGAGTTGGCGTAGGAGGCGGCGTTGGCGGTGCTTTCGATCTGTGCGCCGTTGGAGCTGACGGTGACGCCCTTCAGCAGATACATGGAGCTGGAGGCGGTGCCGTAGGTGATGACGTAGTTACCGCTCCAGTCGGAGGGCGCAGAGGAGACAAGCTCGTAGGTCACGGCGCCGCCGCTGCCCTCGGTGTAGGAATACAGGGCGTAGAGGGTCAGATTGGAGGCGGGGGTGTAGGAGCCGGTCAGGACGGTGGGCTTGGCGGTTGCGTTTTCAACGGATGCGGTGACCCAGCCGACGAAGGTGTAGCCGTCGGGAGCGCCGGCGGTGGGCAGGGTGACGGAGCTGCCTGCAGCGGCGGACAGAGCGGCGGGGGCGGTCACGCCGTCGGGCACGGAGAAGGTCACGGTGTAGTAGACGGTGGGGCCGGTGGCAGGCAGGGTGGTATGGACGCGGCTGAGCTCCGCATTGCAGCGGGTGCAGTAGGTCACGGTGTCGTAGCCGCCGTCGGCGGTCTCAGTGGGAGCGACGTAGTTCTCCTGGACCGGAGAACCGGCATTGTGACCCAGGGCAGCCACGGTCTTAGAAGTGCGGCTCATCTCTTCGCCGCAGGTGGCGCAGTAGACGACCTCGTCATAGCTGCCGGCAGCGGTGCAGGTGGGAGCCGTATAGTTCTCCTGCACGGCGGAGGCGGCGGTATGGGTGTGGGTCGCAGAGGGGTTGGTGTTGTAGTAGGTGGTGGAGGCGGTGGTCTGCTTCCAGAGCTGGGTCTTGTTGGTGGTGTAGCTGCTGTTGATGACGAAGTAGGCGTTGGAGCCCTTCACCATGTAGGGATAGTTGGAGCTGGCGGAGTTGCTCACCTTCATGCAGATGTTGTAGGTGTCGTACTCCAGGCCCCAGACGCAGTAGCTGGAGGAGTAGGAGGAGCGGCTGTAAAGGTAGCTGTTGTAGCTGCCCAGATAGGTTCCGGTGGAGGCGTTCTTCAGGCTGTAGCCGGTGCCGGCCGCTTCCGCCTGGAAGACGTAGGCGCTGCCGACGTTCTTCAGTACGCCGTTGTCCAGGGTCATGCCGGAGCTGGCGAAGGTCACGGTGCCGCCGGCGGAGGCGCTCTCATAGGAGGTGTTGCCGGACAGGCCCTTCAGCACGTACATGCCGGTATCCTTGCCGCAGGTGATGACGTAGTTGCCGGTCCAGTCGGTGATGGGCTCTGCCACGACCTCATAGATGACCTCGCTGCTGCCCTCGGTGCGGGTGTAGAGGGCGTAGAGGGTGGCGTTGCCGGTGACGGTGTAGGTCGCGCCGGGCGCGTAGTAGGCGGGCTTCGCAGTGGTCTCAGCGACCTGAGCCTCGGCCCAGCCGACGAAGCTGTAGCCGTCCACCGCGGTGGCAGTGGCGGGCAGGGTGACGGTATCCTGAACGTAGGCGGTGGCGGTGCTCAGCGTAGAGCCCAGCGCCTTGTAGGTCACGGTGTACTGGGGCTTGACCGCGAAGATGACCTTGACGGTGCAGTCGGAGGAGGCGTTAACCGTGATGACGTTGCCGTTAATCGTGCAGGTGGCGGTACCGGAGGTCACCTGGGCATCGGAAACGTAGTAGCCGCTCTTGGGCGAGGCGGTGATCTTGTTGCCGTTGACGGAGACCGTGCCGTAGGAGGTGTTGTTGGAGACGGCGGTCACGGTGTAGCTGGCGTCGTTGGTGTAGGCCTTGATGCGGAAGTCGCCGTTGTTGGGCACGTTGGTCCAGGAGCCGTTGGCTTCCTTATAATAGGAGGTGTTGCCGTGGTTGGTGTGGGTGAAGGTGACCCAGCTCACGTCGCTGCTGGTGGCGTCGTAGGGGATGTGGACGTAGGTGTTGTTCTCATCGGGATCGGGCTCCGGGGTGCTGAGCTTGAAGACGATGGAGAACTTCTCGCCGTTGGTCAAAGACACGCTCTGATCCAGGGGGATGGTGAAGTAGCCGGAGTAGGGCAGGTAGCCGGTCTGCGTGGCAGCCAGGGTACCGGAGGTGGGGTTGGTATCGGAGGTCAGACCCGTGTAAACGTACAGGGTGTAGGTGGTGGCCTCATCCCAGGGGGAGAGGGCAACGGCCTGGAGGCTCTGGGTGCCCTTGGCGGTGAAGATATTGGCGATCTGGCAATTGTTGCCCATGCTCTGATAGTTCACCACGTTGCCGGTGCCGTCGTACTGGTAGCAGTGCTGATAGTTGTCCTCCGCGGCGACCTTGTAGAAGCAGCAGGCGCCGTTGGCGACGGAGGTGTCCTCATAGGAGAGGTAGAAGTAGCCGTTATTGCCCCAGGAGCTGCCCCAGGAGTTCTTGATGATCCATGCGCCGGGGTTGGAGGGGCGCTTGCCGGACTTGAAGTTGGAAACGGCGTAGTTGTCGTCCCAGCCGACCACGGTAACGGCGTGGTTGGAGGAGGTGCCGGCGTTATAGTAGTAGGCGTAGGTGGAGGTGTTCAGGTAGGAATCGCTGTGGTAGTAGCTGATGGTGCCTGCGCCGTACTCCATGATGGCTTCCTTGACCGCCTGCTGATCCGAGACGTTGATCCAGGTAGCGTCGGTGATATGGGCCACGTTATAGTTGTAAGCGTACTGGGAGTTCAGACCGGAGGTCGAGGAGCTGGCCTTGCTGTAGGCCAGAGCGGAGGTGGACTCGGAGGCCGCGCCCTCCCAGCGCATCAGGGTGTAGGTAGCCAGAGCGTAGTTGCCGCCCCGGTCCAGATAGGTGGAGGCGCTGCTGTCGGTGGCGGGGGTGGTCTTGTCGCCGGTGAGCATTCCCTCGGCGTCATAGGCGCTGGTGTAGGTGAACCAGGCCAGATGCAGCTCGGAGAGGTCCATGCCGGTAGTTGCAGCGGCGCCGGTATCCTTGTTGATGATACCGTGCTTGATCATGTAGGCCTCCACGGGGGCCATGGTGCCGAAGGTCCAGCAGGTGCCGTAGGGGTTCTGATTCTTGACGGAGGTGATGTAGCCGTAATTGCGGCTGTCGTAGCTGGAGGGGATGGTAGCGCGGGTACTGGTGCGGCCGGAGAGGCTTCTGTAGGTCGCCATGTCGCCGCGCGCATAGGCGTCGCTGACGGCGCTGCTGCCATGCCGCTCAAAGGGGATGTAGTCGTTGACGCGTCTGTCGATCCGGAATTCGTACTGGGGGCTTCCGGCGAGGGCGACGGTCGGGAACATCGTGATCACCAGAAGGAGGGTAAGTGCGAGCGCGAGGATTCTTTTCAGCGAGTGTTTCATAAAAACTCTCCCCATCACATAAAATTTGCACCGCGATTGCAGCACGGTTATATTATAAATGATGTCCAAAGAATAATCAATACTCACAATAATTTTCGTCAAAATTGCACGAAACAGCATGGCACGATTTTGTAAAAGATGAAGGGCAGTTCCAGACTATTCCGTATATTTCTCCTGTAACCCTGCATATTGAGCCATACAGGGACAAGAAAAAGGGGCTGCGCCGGGCAGCCCCTTTCAGAGAAGTATGCTGTTTTCGGATCAAGCCTGTGCCTTGAGACCGTAGGATTCCGCGAGCTTGCGGAAGGCGGGAAGGCTGCGCTGGATCATCGCCGGGGAAACGCAGGTGCTGAACCGGGTGAAGCCCGGGCAGCCGAAGCCGTCGCAGGGAACGGTCAGGATATTCAGCGCCTTGGCGCGGTCGGAGAAGGCCATGGAGTCGCCGTCCGGCGCTTCGACCATCATGTAGAACGCGCCCTGCGGCTTGACGCAGCGGAAGCCCATCTTGGTCAGCTCGGTGTAGAGGGTAATGCGGTTGGCGTCATAGGTCTTGAGGTCGGGCCGCAGCTCGGTGTTGCGGGCGACGACGAGCTGCCACATGGACGGGGCGCAGACGTGACCGACGGCACGGGCCGCGCCGGCAATGGCGGCGTAGACCGCTTCGCTGTCCGCGCAGCAATCGGGCACGCAGACGTAACCGATACGCTCGCCGGGCATGGACAGGATCTTGGAGTAGGAATAGCAAATGATGGTGTTCGGGTAGATCGCCGGGATGTAGGCGGAATCCAGTCCGTCATAGACCAGCTCGCGGTAGGGCTCGTCCGAGACGATATAGATCGGATGGCCGAATTCCTCGCCCTTGCGGGTCAGGATCTCGCCGAGCTTCTGCAGGGTCTCGACGCTGTAGATGACGCCGGAGGGGTTGTTCGGGGAGTTCACGATCACCATCTGGGTGTTCTTCGTGATGCGCTTTTCCAGCTCGTCAAAGCGGATCTGGAAGTTCTCGGTATCGGGCGGGACGACGACGCAGGTCGCGCCGGTGGACTTCGCGTAGGCGGGGTACTCGGAGAAGTACGGGGCCAGAAGGACGAACTCCGCGCCGTCCACGGCGAGGGCGTTCATCACGGAGGTCATCGCGGGAGCAGCGCCGCAGGTGAAGAAGATGTTCTCGGGGCGAATCTTCGTGCCGGTGCGCTTGCAGAGGTCGGCTGCGATGGATTCGCGGGCCTCGGCGCAGCCGCCGGCGGGGGTATAGCCGTGCAGGGTGATGGGATCGACCGTCTCAAGCAGCTCGCGGACGGTATCGGCAACCTTGGCGGGAGCCGGAACCGAGGGGTTGCCGATGGAGAAGTCAAAGACGTTTTCCTTGCCGACGATCTTGGCCTGGGCCATGCCGTACTCAAAAAGCACGCGGATGCGGCTCTTGGCGACGCCCATCTGATGGAACTTTTCTACTACCATATTCTTACATCCTTTCGGGAAAATGATATACGTTTGCCTGCTCCTGGCCGCTCAGGATGCGCAGACCGCCCTGGGCCAGAGCGTCCATCTCGTTCTCCCCTGCCATGACGACCACGGGGGCAATGAAGCCGACGCGCTCCCGGATCCAGTCGGTCAGCAGCTTGGAATAGGCCATGCCGCCGGTCAGGATGATCGCGTCGTATCGCCCGCCGAGGACGACGGAGAGCATGCCGATGGTCTTGGAGATCTGATAGGCCTCGGCGCGGTAGATCGTCTCCGCCTGCTCGTCGCCCGCCTGGATGCGCTTTTCGATCTCACGGGCGTCGCTGGTGCCGAGATAGGCGTACATGCCGCCCTTGCCGCGGATCTTTTTCAGCAGCTCCTTCTCGGTATACTTGCCGGAGAAGCAGAGCGGAACGAGGGCAAGCGACGGGAAGCTGCCGGCGCGCTCCGGGGAGAAGTGGCCGTCGTCGTCGCCGACCGAATCAATGATGCGGCCGTGCTCCAGGACACAGGCAGAGCAGCCGCCGCCCAGGTGCATGACGATAAGGTTCATGTCCTCGATGCGCTTGCCCTGCTCCCTGGCGTAACGGAATGCCATCGCGCGGCTGTTGAGCACGTGGCAGAAGCTGCGGCGCTGAATATCCGGCATGCCGGTGATCTTTGCCACGGGGCTGAGGTCGCCGGAGGTCACGGCGTCGTAGATGAAGGCGGGGATGCCTGCCTCGTCGGCGATCTTCTTGGCAAGCAGGCCGCCGAGGTTGGAGGCGTGGGGCTGGCTCCAGCGGTGATCGACCAGGGCCGTGCAGAGGTTATCGTCCACGACGTAGCCGCCGGTGGTCAGACCGAAGACCAGACCGCCGCGCCCGACGACCGCGGAAAGGTCGCTGGGCTTGATACCGTTCTGCGCCATGAAGTCGCGGATCAGAGCCAGACGGTACGGGACCTGGTCCGCGATTTGCTCGAACTGCAGGAGGTCTTCCTTGTTGTGATCCAGACTGTACTGGAGCTTCTTTTCCGTCCCGTCATAGATCGCCAGCTTGGTGCTGGTGGAGCCGGGATTGATGATGAGCTGCAAGCAGGACATGGGAGCCTCCTTATTTGTTGCCGCAGATGCCCGCGCAGGCCATCAGGGAGTAATACTTCTCCTCGAAGCTGGCGCTGCGGGAATTCAGGGCGATGGGGCACTTTGCGCCGGTGACGACGCCGACCATCCGCGCGCCGCCGTAGAGCAGCAGGGCCTTGACCATGATATTGCCGACGGCCATATAGGGCACGAGCAGAATATCGGTGTTGCCGGAGACCGGGCTTTCGTACTTCTTGATCTTGCAGGATTCGAGATCCATCGCAAGGTCGAGGGAGATGGGGCCTTCGACGCAGCAGTCGCCGAATTCACCGGCCAGAGCAGCCTCCTTGAGGGCGGCGGCGTCTACGGTCTCGATGATCTTGGGGCTGACGGTCTCCGCCGCGCAGACGGCGGCGACCAGCGGACGCTCATAGCCCAGGCCGCGGAAGGCCTCGACCGCATTGCGGAGGATGCCCTTCTTCTGCTCCAGATCGGGATGGGGGACCATGCCGCCGTCGGCCACGCCAAGCAGCTTGTGGTAGCCGGGGATCTCGATGATGGCGGTGTGGGAGATGATCCCGCCCATGCCGATGCCGGTCTGCTTATTGACCACGGCGCGCAGGATCGTGGAGGTCTGCATATAGCCCTTCTGCAGGAAGTCGGCCTTGTCCTCGCGGATGAGCTGGACGGCCTTGAAGGCGGCGTCCTCGTCGGTGTCGGCGTCGATGATGCAGTCGGCGGGCACGTCGTGACCAAGCTCCTTGCCGATGCGGACGATCTCGTCGCGGTGACCGACCAGGATATAGCGAAGGATGCCCTCGGAGGCCGCGTGGAACACGGCCTCGAGCGTGTGGGCGTCATGGGCGCAGGCCACGGCAACGGTCTTGGGCGCGCCGGAGCCGACGCGCTCACGCAGGGCGTTGAAGTCTTTTAACATGGGCCGCTCCTTACGCCTGCACGGCCTCGTGACCGGCGCGGTAGGCCTTCAGGTTCAGCTCGCGGAACTTTTCGGGAACGGTGCGGGCGATGACGGCTTCCCAGTCCACCACGCCGTCCATCCCCAGGGCCTTGACCATGGAGCCGAACAGGACGATGTTCATGCACTTGCTGGAGCCCAGGCTCTGGGCGATCTCGCCGGCCTTGAGCACGTGGCACTTGAAGTGGGCCTGCATGGCTTCCAGGCAGCCTTCGGGATACTGGGCCAGACCCGCGGCAATGCTGGAGGAAGCCATTTCGTAGTCGTTGATGACGGCGATGCCGTCGGGCTTGAGGTAGTCGGCATAGCGGACCGCTTCCATCTTCTCGAACGCAACGATGATATCAGCCGCGCCCTTGCCGATGACGGGAGAGTTGACCTTCTCGCCCCAGTGGACCTGGGTGGAGACGGAGCCGCCTCTTTGGCTCATGCCGTGGACCTCGGACATTTTCACGTCATAACCGGCCTCCATCAGGCCGTTGACCAGTACCTTCGCGGTGAGGATGGCGCCCTGACCGCCAACGCCGACAAGCAGCGCGCTCTTCGTGTTCGTCATGGTTATTTCTCCTCTCTGCTGATCGCGCCCATCGGGCAGACCTGCGCGCAGACGGTGCAGCCGACGCACTGGGTCGTGTCGATCTTTGCCTTTTTGTTTTCAACCAGGATCGCCGGGCAGCCAACACCGATGCAGCGCTTGCAGCCGATGCACTTGTCGGTATCGACCTTGCACTTGCCGATGTCGTGCTTGATGCGCTTGATCAGCAGGCAGGGACGGCGGGCGATGATGGCTGCGCGCTCGGTGGAATTGAGCGCGTCCTGAATGGCCTGTTCCATGGCCTTGAGATCCTGCGGGTCAACGATGATGACGTTCTTGTAGCCGTAGGAGCGGAGAATATCCTCGATGGCCAGCTTCTCGGCAATGTCGCCCTCCAGGTTGAAGCCGCTGCCGGGGTTGTCCTGGTGGCCGGTCATGCCGGTGATGGAGTTGTCGAGGACGACGGGGATGAGGTTGCCGTTGTTATAGACGATCTCAGCCGCGCCGGTCATGCCGCTGTGGAAGAAGGTGGAGTCGCCGAGGACGCCGAAGACCTTCTTATCGGTCACGCCGGCAGCCTCGAAGGCCTTGGCCATGCCCATCGCAACGGAGAAGCCGCCGCCCATGCAGACCACGCTGTCAAGGGCGTTGAGCGGAGCGGAGCCGCCCAGGGTGTAGCAGCCGATGTCGCCGGCAATGACGAAGTCCTTGTGCTTGGACATGGTGTAGAAGAAGCCTCTGTGCGGGCAGCCCGGGCAGAGAGCGGGGGGACGGGAGACGGCGGTCACGCCGACGTCGGTCGCCTGGGGCTTTTCACCGAAGACGCGCTCCTTGACGATCTGCGGGTTGAGCTCGTACATATTGCCGATGAGCTCCTTGCCGACGCAGTCGATGCCGGCGGCCTTCATCTGATCTTCCATGAAGCCGTCGAGCTCCTCGATGACGTAGAGCTTGTCAACCTTCGCGGCGAATTCGCGGATCAGGTCCATCGGCAACGGGTTGGTCAGGCCGAGCTTGAGGAAGGAAGTATCCTCGGGGAAGGCGTCCTTCGCGTAGTAGTAGGCGATGGAGGCGGTGACGACGCC
This sequence comes from uncultured Eubacteriales bacterium, assembly GCA_900315595.1. Taxonomy (GTDB): domain Bacteria; phylum Bacillota; class Clostridia; order Oscillospirales; family Oscillospiraceae; genus JAFRPC01. Next base: position 17,503 of record OMZQ01000031.1, read on the forward strand.
GATCTTGGTGCCGTTGAGCTCCATGCGGTTCAGGGGGCTGGTCACGCCGTACTCGGTCAGCTTGCGGAGGTTTTCCTCGACCTTGGGATGATGACGGTAGGCGTTGGCGGGAGAGGAGATGTACTTGCCGGTGTCGCGCTTGTAGGCCGGGACCGCGTGCTCGGTGCGCTCACCGAAAGCAACGAGGCTCTTGGAGTGCGCGACGCGGGTGGTGGTGCGGACCATGACGGGCATATCGAACTGCTCGGAAAGATCGTAGGCAGCCTTCATGAAGTCCAGGCATTCCTGGGAATCGGAGGGCTCGAGCATAGCGATCTTGGCAGCCTTGGCATAGTAGCGGTTGTCCTGCTCGTTCTGGGAGGAGTGCATACTCGGGTCGTCGGCGGAGATGATGACCATGCCGCCGCTGACGCCGTTGTAGGCAGCGGTGAAGATGGGGTCGGCGGCGACGTTGACGCCGACGTGCTTCATGGCGCAAAGGCTGCGGACGCCGGCGATGCTTGCGCCGTAGGCGACTTCCGTTGCGACCTTTTCGTTCGGGGCCCACTCGCAGTACAGCGAATCCTTGTACTTGGGCAGGTTCTCAAAAATCTCGGTGCTGGGGGTGCCGGGATACGCCGAGCAAACCTTGACGCCGGCCTCATAGGCGCCTCTGGCAATGGCTTCATTGCCGGAAAGCAGTTTTCGATCCAATTTGATGACCACCTTTCTTGTTTTTGGGGGTTGGACGTGGGTAGATTTTGGCATTGTCTACAAGAAAATTATAAAATAAGACTTGCAAACTGTAAAGATTAAACTTATAATAGCAGTATAAGTTTTTCTTATTTAACTTTTTCGGGAGGCAGGCGTTATGACGGTACAGCAGGTGCTCTACGTGCTGGAGGTGGCAAAGGTGCGGAGCGTTTCCCGGGCGGCGGAGCGGCTCTATCTTTCGCAGTCCGCGCTCTCGCAGCAGCTTCGCAAGCTGGAGGAGGAGCTGGGCTATCCCCTCTTTTCCCGCACGGCCCACGGTCTGGAGCTGACCGACGGCGGAGCGTTATTCTGCCGGGAGGGGGCGCAGGTCGCAGAGGTGTGGCGGAGCTTCTGCGGCAAGGTGGAGCAGGATCATTCCAGGGAGCACATCCGCCTGCGCCTGGGCATCGGCTCACGCGTCTACTCCAACGGACTGTTTCCGCACGTGATGGCCTTTTTTGAGGCCAACCCCAGGCTGGAGGTCACGCTGTACACAGAGGCGGGCCACGACGTGCTGGAGGCCCTGCGCCGGGGCGAGCTCGATCTGGCGCTGGACCGTCTGCCGATGGGCGAGGAATCAGGCGACAACAGCCGCTTCTTCTACGGCCCGCTGATCCGGGAGCGGCAGTGCGTCCTGATGAATCGCTCCGACCCCCGCGCCGGACAGCCCTCGATCACGGTCCCGGAGCTGCAGGGCTGCACGATGATGTCCGGTCTGGAGGACTCCGCAGAGGACCGGAATATGCGCGAGGTCTGCCGCCGCTTCCATATCAAGATCGGGCGGATCTACCGCTCGGACGGCATCGATACGAATATGCGCCTGGTCCGCGAGGGAACCGGCGTGGCCCTCGGCCCGGCCTCCTTTGCCGACTACTACCAGGTGGCAGCCGTGCCGCTGGATCCGGAGCTCTGGGTCAGCCTGCAGTTCGTCTGCCTGAAAAGCACCCTCAAGCGCCCGGAGGTCCGCCAGTTCCGCGACTACCTGCAGGCGATCTGCAAGCAGCGCGAATCCCTGGCGGGTACGGTATAAGACAAGACCACCGGCTCAGCCGGTGGTCTTGTCTGTTATTCCGCTGCGGCGGTGGGGATCTCGGGGTCGAAGCTCGGCATCATGCGGAGCTTAAAGAGGTTCTGGCGGTGGCGACGGTCGATCTTTTCCTTCGTCTCGGGATCGTCGATCTCGCCGGTGCGGATATAGCGATCCAAAACCGCGTAGGTGAAGCCGAGGTTGTCCTCGTCCGTCTTGCCGCAGAGGCCGTCGATCGGAGGCTTCTCCACCAGGACCTCGGGCAGACCGAGATAACGGCCCACGGCCTTGACCTCCTGAACCGTCAGATGCGACAGGGGGCTGAAATCGCCGGCTGCGTCGCCGTAGCGGGTGGAGTAGCCCACCCAGTCCTCGGAGAGGTTGCAGGTATTGACCACGCGGCCGTTGCAGCTCTGGCTGACGGCATAGACCGTTGCCATGCGAATGCGCGGGGGGAGATTCACGATGCTCTGGTTGGAGAGGGTCAGTCCCGCCGGGATCGCATTTTTGACGCCCTCGACGGCGTCGCGGATATTGACCTCGAAGCGCCGGATGCCCAGATGGTCGCAGAGCAGATAGGCCATATCAATGTCGAACTGCTCGCCGTTCGGCATCAGAACGCCGATGACCCGGTCCTTGCCGAGCGCCTCAACGCAGACGGCGGCGGCCACGGAGCTGTCTTTGCCGCCGGAAATGCCCAGGACGGCGTTGCAGTCGGGGCCGTTTTCCGCAAAGAAGTCCCGGACCCATCGGACGCACTGAGCGGTCACTTTTTCAACGTCAAACATTTTCATTACACCTCATAAAGAAGATTCAGCGTTCGATTCGCGCGCGGAGCGGGCGGCCTCAAGCCAGCAGATCATTTCTTCCCGGCCCTCCGGCGTGAGGGGGAAGGTCTTCTCCCCCTCGATGGGGCTGAGCTCATAGCACAGCGGGCCGTGCCAGTACTCGGCCTTGACGGAGCTTGCCGCGTGGTCGACCTCCTTCTGGGTCGCCATTTTCACGTCCGGCGTGATCTTGAAGCGGAAGTCTCCGGCGCTGCCGGTGAAGACGTTCCCGTTTTCAAAATGGTGGAAGACGGGAAGCCAGATCCCGGCGCTCATTCCGCCATCAGCGCTTCCATCTCGTCGATCAGCTCGCCGAACAGGGCAAGGGCCTGGTTGACGGGCTCGGGGCTGGACATATCCACGCCTGCGCCCTTGAGCAGGTCGATCGGATCCTTGGAGCAGCCGCCGGAGAGGAAGCCGACGTAGTCCTTGACGGCCTTCTCGCCCTCGCGGAGAATGCGGCGGGACAGGGCGATCGCGGCGGAGTAGCCGGTGGCGTACTGGAAGACGTAGTAGTTATAGTAGAAGTGCGGGATGCGCTCCCATTCGTAGGCGATCTCGTCGTCGAGCACGATGCCGTCGCCGAAGTAGAGGTGGTTGAGCTTCTTGTATTCCTCGCACATCCGCTCGGCGGTCAGCGCGACGCCCTGCTGGTTGAGCTGGCCGATGATCAGCTCGAACTCGGCAAACATGGTCTGACGGTAGAGGGTGGTGCGGAACTGCTCGAGGAAGTGGTTGATGAGGTAGGCCCGCTCCTTCTTGTCGGTGGTCTTGGAGAGCAGATGCTCCATCAGCAGAGCCTCGTTGCAGGTGGAGGCGACCTCCGCGACGAAGATCACGTAGTCGGCGTCCACGGGGTTCTGGTACTTATTGGAGTGCCAGGAGTGGAGAGCGTGGCCCATCTCATGGGCCAGGGTGAACTGGCTGTCGAGGGTGCCGGTGTAGTTGAGCAGGACGTAGGGATGGACGAAAGCGCCGGCGGAGTAAGCGCCGCTGCGCTTGCCGACGTTCTGGTAGACGTCGATCCAGCGGTTCTCAAAGCCCTCCTTGAGGATTCTGCGGTAATCCTCGCCCATCGGGGCCAGGGATTCATAGACGGTCTGCTTGGCCTGCTCAAAGGGGATCTTCGCATCCGCGCCGGGGACCAGCGGGGTATAGAGATCGTAGAAGTGGAGCTCGTCCACGCCGAGCAGCTTCTTGCGCAGGGCCACGTAGCGGTACATCTTGTCCATGTTCTGATGGACGGCCTCGATCAGATTGTGATAGACGCTGACCGGGACGTTGGTGTTGTCCAGAGAGGCCTCGAGCGGAGACGCATAATGCCGGGCGTCGGCGTTAAACTGCAGGGCCTTGACCTGGGAATTCAGGATCGCGGCGACGGTGTTCTTGTTGGCGGCCCAGGTATGATAGGTGTTCTGGAAGGCGGACTTGCGCAGCTCGCGGTCCGGGCTCTCCATGTAGGAGATGTAGGTGCCCTGGGAGAGCGGGTGCTTGTTGCCGTCCTTGTCCACGGCGTCGGGGAAGGTCAGGTCGGCGTCGGCAAACTTGGAGTAGATGTCGTCGGGCGCCTGCATCATCTCGCCGGTCATGGCCATCAGCTTTTCCTCGGCGGGGCTGAGGACGTGGGCCGCGTGGCGGCGGATATTGAACAGGTAGCGGCGGTAGCGCTCCAGACCGGGGGCCTCGGCGTAGAAGCGTTCCATCGTCTCCTCGGGGATCGCCATGATCTCGGGGGTCTCGAAGGCCGTGGCGGAGGAGAAGCCGACGTAGGCGGACATAGCCATGCCGTTCATCTCCTGATACTTGGCGACGCGGGTGTCCTCGTCGTTGCGGCGGGAGGAGTAGTTGAGCAGGTTGCTGAGCAGGACGTTGGCCTCTTCGGTCTTGGTCGCGTAGGTCAGAAGGGTCGCGGCGTCCTTGCCGAGCGTTCCGGCAAAGGCAGCAAGCTCGGCGGAAAGGGCCTTGAGCTTCTCGAGGTCCGCCATCCAGGCCTCGTCGGTGGGGTACATATCCTCGACGGCCCAGCGGTCGGCGGCAGCGATCTCACTGCGTTCTAAAATCTTCTTGGTTTCAGCCATGTTCGTTTTCACCTTTCTGTTGAAAATGAGCGGGGGTAAGACTGAGCTTATTGTACTCCGCAGAGGCAGGGTTCGTCAAGAGGGAAAACGGAAGATTGCGGATTTCCCCTTTCGATCGGAGCTGCGGCAAATATGCGCGGAAAAAGTTGCGGCAAATTTGCATAAATCCACTGCGGCAAATTTGCATAAATCCACTTGCTTAATCGGAAAAGGTATTATATAATACAGTTAGAAATGTGGGCGCGTGCGTCCCGTTCGAATCTGGACTGAGTTCGAATCTGGACTGAACCGGAAAAACAGAAAGGAGCAACTACTATGGGTCTTATTTCTGCGGGCATCGGCGCAATCGGCGGCGTGCTGGCTGATCAGTGGAAGGAGTTTTTCTACTGCGACGCGATCGACAAGAACGTGCTGGTCGTCAAGGGCCAGAAGCGCATCTCCGGCCGTTCCTCCAACACCAAGGGCAACGACAACATCATCTCCAACGGCTCCCTGATCGCCGTGGCCGACGGCCAGTGCATGATCATCGTGGAACAGGGCAAGATCGTTGAGGTCTGCGCCGAGCCCGGCGAATTCGTCTATGACACCTCCACCGAGCCCAGCATCTTCACCGGCAAGCTGGGCGAAGGCATCAAGAACACCTTCAAGCTGATCGGCAAGCGCTTTACCTTCGGCGGCGACCCCGGCAAGGATCAGCGCGTCTACTACTTCAACACCAAGGAGATCGTGGAAAACAAGTTCGGCACCCCGACGCCCATCCCCTTCCGCGTCGTAGACCGCAACATCCATCTGGACATCGACGTTTCCGTCCGGTGCAGCGGTCTGTACTCCTACCGCATCGCCGATCCCCTGCTGTTCTACGCAAACGTCTGCGGCAACGTCGAGCGCGACTACACCCGCGACCAGATCGATTCCCAGCTCAAGACGGAGTTCGTCTCCGCCCTCCAGCCCGCCTTTGCCAAAATCTCCGAGCTGGAGGTCCGGCCCAGCGCCCTGCCCGGCCACGCTGAGGAGCTGAGCGACGCAATGAACGTCGCCCTGTCCAAGAAGTGGGGCGAGCTGCGCGGCCTGCAGGTGGTCTCCATCGCGATGAACCCGATCACCCTCTCCGAGGAGGATGCGGAGCTCATCAAGAAGGCCCAGCACGCTGCCATCATGCGCGATCCCAACATGGCTGCCGCCACCCTGGTCGAGGCCCAGAGCCAGGCCATGAAGGACGCCGCCAAGAACTCCGCCGGTGCAATGACCGGCTTCATGGGCATGGGTATGGCCCAGCAGGCCGGCGGCGCGAACGCTGCCAACCTCTTTGCGATGGGTCAGCAGCAGGCGGCCCAGCAGCCCGCCCAGCCCGCTCCCGCCCCGGCAGCCAACACCTGGAAGTGCGACTGCGGCGCGGAGAACACCGGCAAGTTCTGCATCGAGTGCGGAAAGCCCAAGCCTGCCGACGGCTGGGCCTGCCCCAAGTGCGGCACGGTGAACAAGGGCCGGTTCTGCATGGAATGCGGCGAGAAGAAGCCCGCAGGCGAACCCCTGTACAAGTGCGACAAGTGCGGCTGGGAGCCTGAGGACCCGAAGCATCCGCCCAAGTTCTGCCCCGAGTGCGGCGACCCCTTTGACGACAAGGACATCCAGTGATCCCCTCCCCCGCTGAGCGGGACTGACGAAAACACCCGGCTTCCGGAGCTTTCCGGGAGCCGGGTTTTTCACGCTTACAGACTGTGGTCCGTGATGCAGTCGTACCAGTGGACGTAGAGCTTGCCGTTGACCCAAAGCCGTTCGTTTTCCGGAAGGAGCTCATGCCAGGGCTTGCCCCATCTCCCCTGCTGCCAGTCGTCGCGGTTGAAGCGTCGCCATAGCACGGTGCGGCCTTCGGCGTTCAGGTATTGCTCAGAGACGACGCCGGTTTCGTAGTCCTCAATGTCCATGACCCGAAGCACGTCGTAGGTCTTGTCTCCGAAGGTCAACGCACAGCGGTCTACGACGTCCAGAACGGCGCGCCCTGCCGGGCAGCGGATCTGATCGCCGGAACGGACGATCTCGCCCTTCGGGACCAGGTGGGTCTCCGCGCCGACGTTGTCTTCCCCAAAGCCCCAGTTCATCGTGAAATCCTCGCCGTCAAGGAAGGTGGTCAGCACGTGGACGCCGTTTGCGTTCCGGGAGACCGCCAGGAAGCGGGAATGGGTATCGGTGAGCTGCGCGATAAAGCTGGTCTGTTCGCCCGGGTCAGAGGGATCGCTGCAGCCCGTGGGATCAACGCCTCTTCCAACGGCGTGTATCTCAACGCCCTCGATGCCGTGAACACTGGCCTTGCCGACGACTTCGATTTGGTATGAATATGTGCGTTTTCGCGAGGGCTGATCGTACATGGCCCAGGACAGCTTTTCTCCGATGCGCGGAACGGTGAACCATCCCATCAGCTCCTCGCACAGTATTTCGGCCGGACCTCCGGTGACGCGGATGGAATACTCCGGCAGATAATCGGGCAGTTGTTTCATGGATAAGTCTCCTTTCTTGGTTGGCGGAATGGGATAGGCCTTGCGGAAATGCTCCTTGGCATAAAACAGGCGGCTTTTGACGGTACCCACCGGGATATGAAGCCGTTTTGCGATCTCCGCCTGGGGAAGCTCCTTCCAGAAGTACAGATACAGGATCTGGCGCTCCTGATCGCCGAGCTTCTCCAGCGTCTCCTCCACCACGCTCCCGACCGTAACGCCGCGGACGCCGTACACGAGGCAGTCCTCTTTGAGCGCATCGATCGGGATCTCGAGCTGGACGCTCCTGCGGCGGAAATAGTCCGCGCATTTTCTGCGCGCGATGCTCAGCACCCAGGCGCGGAAGGCTTCCGGGCTTTTCAGTTTGTCGTAATTCCGGTAGGCCGCAATCCAGGTCTCCTGTAAAACGTCGTCTGCGTCCGCCCGCGATTGCAGACGAAAGCGCACGTAACGCTCGACTGAAATGCGCTCGCGGTTGAGCATCGTTTCAAAATCCTCCATCCCATCGCCTCATTTCTGAATCGTTCGCTTTGAAAACCGGTTTCACTGATATAGACGGCCGCCAGCCGTAAAAAGGTTCAGAATGAGAAATGATTTTTCGCGGGTCACCGGTTTACAGGCGCTGTGGAAAAGCTTCGGCTGCGTGAGGATTGGTCACGCAGCCGAGGACGGATCTTAATAATGATACTTCCGGCGCTTGCCGAGGAGGAAGCCGGCGGAGACGAGCACGCCGAGGACCTCGCTGGCGACGAGGGAGAACCAGACGCCGTCAAGCTGCCAGATGCGGGGCAGGGTCAGGATGCAGGCCACGGGCAGGACCAGGGCGCGGAGGAAGGAGATCGCCGCCGACACCCCGCCGTCGTTGAGCCCCGTGAAGAAGGACGAGGCGTAGATATTGAGCCACATGACCAGAAACGGCAGGGCGCAGATCGTAAAGGCCCGCGTGGTCAGCTTGAGCAGGTCCGCGTCGTATCCGACGAAGATCGACGAGATGGTCCGTGCAAAGCCGACCGCGATCGCCGTGAGGACGAGGGAGACCGAGCCGAGCAGGATCAGACTGCGGCGCAGAACGTTGCGAAGCTCCTTGTGGTTCTGCGCGCCGAAGTGGTAGCCGACGATGGGCGAGGTGCCGGAGGAATAGCCCACGAAGATGCTGATAAAGACGAAGGCCGCGTACATGACGACGCCGTAGGCGGCAACGCCGTCGGAGCCAGCATAGAACATCAGCTGGCGGTTGTAGAGGATGCCCGTGATGGAAGCGGAGACCGAGGAGAGCATCTCCGAAGCGCCGTTGGCGCAGGCCTTGAGCATGGGCTTGCGCTCAAACCGGGTCCTGACGAAGTGGAGGTTGGAGGTATTGCGCTTGCTCAGGAACCAGACCAGCGGGATGCCGCCGCCGACGCACTGGCTCAGACCGGTTGCCAGGGCCGCGCCGGAGACGCCGAAGCCGAAGACGCCCATAAAGAGCCAGTCGAGGATCATATTCGTCACACCGGCTGCAACGGTGGCAAGCAGGCCCAGCTTGGGCCGCTCCGCCACGACCAGATAGCCCTGGAAGGTGTACTGGGCGTGAAGGGCCAGGTTGAAGGCCATACAGATCGAGCCGTAGGTGACGCAGTCCTCGATCATGGTGTCGTCCGCGCCGAAGAGATAGGAGATCTGCCGGATGAAGGCGATGCCCAGGACCATGCAGATCACGCCCGTGATGACCATGAGCCAGATCATCATCGTAAAATACCGCCCGGCGCGCTTCCGGTCGCCCTCGCCGAGGGTCTTGGCCGTCAGGGCAGAGCCGCCGACGCCGAGCATCGCGCCGAGCCCGCCGAGGATCTGCATGGCGGGCATGATCAGATTGACCGCGGCGAAGGCGGTCTTGCTCACGTAATTGGATACGAATAATCCGTCCACCATGCCGTAGATGGAGGTGAACATCATCATCAGGATCGACGGCAGGGTAAACCGGATCAGTTTTTGATTGGTAAAGTGGTCGGAAAGCTGGATGCGGCGCATGGAAGAAACCTCTCAACGTATGATCTTTGCTTAGTATAAGCGAGAGATCGAACAATGTCAAGCGGCGCGGCGGGTATATGCCGGATTTGAAAGGAAGCGGGGACGGATCGACGCGCGAAAGATCCCTCCCCTTGCGGGGGGTGACATCCGGCGTATCCCGCAAGCCGGATGTCGGGAGAGGTGGGCGTCGTTCCGCTTTCGCATCCGGCGAAGCAGAGCGCTTTTCGGTACGACACCTCTTCCGTCGCCTGCGGCGACACCTTCCCCTCAAGGGGAAGGACTTGAGCAGACCGCGCCGGACTGCATGCACCAGAGGAAGGCGCGGGCGGTGCGGCGCTCGGAATCGACAAAGTGATTGCCAGGGTTCCACTCCAGAATATGGGCAAGCCCGGCGGATTCCAGAAGGGCGTCCTGAGACCGGATCGCCGCCGAGACCGCGCGCAGCCGCGGGTTCTTGGAGCGGTCCTCCCGGTCACCCAGGGAGAGATAGACGCGCCGCGCAAGCATCGGATGCGACTGCGCGAAGTCCTCCCAGCCGTCAAACCAGACCGAGGGCGAGGCGGCGGCGATGGAATGAAAGGCGTCCGTCCGATACCCGGCCCAGAGGGCGAACAGTGCCGCGAGGGAATAGCCGCCGAGCACCGCCTTTTCATGCGGGAAGCGCGGCAGGATCTCGGTTTCAAGGAAGCGCAGGGTCTCCCCTGCTCCGCCGCCGAAGGGCGTTTTGCCGAAGACCGGGGCCGCAGGCCACGGCGAGAGCTCCGCGTTCCAGTCCGCGATCGGCACGGCGACCAGCGTGAAACTGCGTCCGGCTGACCGGAGCAGGGCAAGCTCGGCGGGCAGGAGCCCGGCGTCGTGCTCGTCTACCGGCTGGATCAGCAGGTATTCCGGGTTCCGGCAGAGCTCGACCGTGCAGGGTCTATGCCCGATCATCATGGTTTGCATGGGCTTCCTCCTTTTTGCGCCGCTTCGGACGGCGCGTTTGCAAAAGCGCCGTCGAACCTTGATTCGACGGCGCTGAATTTCCGTTTTGATCCCTGCCTCAAGGCTCCAACGGCTGATTCTTTTCGCGGACGGCGTTGAAGGAGACCTCGGCCTCGCTGTAGATGCTGCGGATGGATTCGAGCACGTGCAGAAGCTGGCTGACGTCACTCTGGACGGCCTTCGTCATCTCGGCCAGATCGGCCTTGCCGACGCCCAAGCGCGTATCGGCATGCTGGAAGACGGAGGAGATCTCACGGTAAACGTCTGCGGCACGGTCGCGGGCGACGCGCTCGGCAAGCTCGGCGCGGCGATAGGCTGCCAGCTCCATCTCGGTATAGTCGCGGCTGGGCGCGACGTCGGCAGGCAGGACTTCGGAGATCTCGGGGATGGGAGCGGTCAGATCCTGCTCGGTCACGTCGGCAGGGGCCTCGGTCTCGCCTGCCTCGTTCGCGGACAGGCTGCCCTCAAGCTCCGCAACGCGATCCTCCAGCGCCTGGTTTTCGTTCAGAAGCTGACCGATCCGCTCGCGGGCGGCTTCCATCTCCTCCTGCGTGATCTGGCTGTCGCCGAGGCGGGCCAGATTCTCGTTCGCGGCCTCCAGCTCATGGCTGAGCTGGGCGTTCCGCTCACGGAGCACGGCGAGCTCCGTCTCGTGCTCCTGGGTCAGCTTTTCGATATAGGCAACGACGTCCTCGCGGTTAAAGCCGTTGAGGGCCGATCTGAATTGCATTTCATTCGTAAGTTCCGGCATAATTCTCCCTCGCAATCTCTGAATTGGGCTTTCTCCGCTTATTCTATCACAAGCCGCCGGAAATTACAATCATTTCCGCCGCAATCCCGAAACTTTTTTTGCCCGTTTTGTAACAGTTCAGCCCATACAAATGAGAATGATACGCTCGCCCGTAGGGGCCGGGTCTCCCGGCCCGCACGTCACGACTCGGCGAGACGGTACCGCGGGACGGGGAACCCGTCCCCTACGGCGTGGATGCGTCGGCTCGGCAAATCCCAATTTCCTCCGAGGGCTGGACTGTTCCCCCGGTTCCCCTCGGTCAGCGGGCGAACCGAAGCGGAAGCTCCATCCGATTCGCCTCCAGCAGGGCGCGGTCGCGGAGGATCTCCTCCGCCGGGCCGTCTGCGACGAGCCTGCCGTTCGAGAGCAGCAGGACGCGGGTGCAGGTATCGAGGATCATATCCAGATCGTGCGAGGCGATCAGCTTCGTATTCGGCAGGGAGAGGATCGTCCGGATCACCAGACGGCGGTTATAGGGATCGAGGGCGTTGGTCGGCTCGTCCAGCAGCAGGACGTCCGGCTCCATCGCAAGGACGGTCGCCAGGGCGGCCATCCGCTTTTCACCGCCGGAGAGCCTGTGGTTGTGGCGGTGCTTCAGCTCCGGGATTCCGAGACGGGCAAGGACCTCGTCGGCCCGGCGCTCTGCTTCGTCCCGGCTCAGACCGTAGTTCACGGGGCCGAAGGTCACGTCCTCCAGCACGGTGGGCATGAACATCTGGTCGTCGGAGCTTTGCAGCAGGACGCCCACGCGGCGGCGGATCTCCGGCAGATTGCGTTTCTCCACCGGAAGCTCGTCCACGAGGATCCGACCCTCCCCGGAGAGCAGACCGAGCAGGAGCTTGATCAGCGTGGATTTTCCGGCGCCGTTGGCCCCGATCAGGCCGACGCTCTCGCCGTTCTCAACGCTAAAGGAGAGATCGTCCAGGACGGGACGGTTTTTTTCATAGCAGAAGCGGACGGATTCAAATCGCAGCATTGGCTCACCTCACAAGCAGGCCGCCGATCAGGGCGGGCAGATCGACAAAGCGGCAGAGGGCAAAGGCGGAAAGACAGATCAGGACGAAGATCCAGTCCCGCAGTCCGGCGCGGCGGCCCTCGGCATAACGGAACTCCCCGGTAAAGCCGCGCAGGAGCATGCTTTCATAGAGGCTCTGGGCGCGGTCCATGCTTCGCAGCAGAAGCTGACCGAGGAAGGAGCCCCAGGCGGAGATGTGGATTCCCTTCTGCCCCGGGGCGCGCAGACGGTAGGCGGTTGTCATCACGGAGACCTCGTCGAGCATCACGGAGACGTAGCGGTAGGTCAGAAGCAGCAGCGTCACAAGGAAGGACGGAACGCGAACACGGCGGAGCGCCGCGCAGAGGGCGTCGATCGGCGTGGTGGCAGCCAGCAGAAAGGAAGCAGCCAGACAGAACGCGCCCTTGCACATGAGACTCAGCATCGAGACCACGCCGCCCGTGACCGTCACCGTCCCCAGACGGAACAGAGGCGTCCGGTCCAGAAGCGGGTTGAACAGGCCGACGGCAAGGACGAGGGGCAGGACGAAGCGGAGCTTATGCAGACAGGTCCGCACCGGGATCCCGCTCAAGGCAAAAAGGGCCGCCGGATACAGGATCATCCCGCTCAGGGCGGTGAGCTCGTACCGGTCAAACGAGACCGTTGCCAGGACGTATGAAATTGTCACGATCAGCTTGGCAAGCGGGTGGAGGCTGTGGATCGGAGAGACGGAGGACGCAAGGTCGTCCATCTGCCGCAGCTCTGCGCTTGCCCGTTCGGCGTTTGCCATCGGTTCGGCTCCTCTTCCTTCGCAGACCGGGCTGCCTGCAAAAAATTGTTCCAAACGAAGCGGAAGCGGCGGAACTCCGCCGCTTCCGCTTCGTCCATACGATCAAGAACGCTGCTTCCGCTTCCGGAAGAAGCCGCCCAGGGCGCAGACGCCCACGGCAGCGGCAGCCACGACCGCCGCGCCGACCAGACCGGAAACCGTCGTTCCGGCTGCGCTTTCGCTGTCCGGAAAGGCATAGTCCGGGAGGACGGAGGTCTTATCCTGGATCGTTTGCGCAGCATCGGCAGCGCCGCTCTGAACGCCGTAGCTCTCCTCGTCGAGCGCCATATTCTCCGCGTAGCCCGCGTCCTTGTTGCCGAACAGGGCCCATTCCAGGCCGTCGGGGTTGGAGCTGGCCAGCAGAGACAGACCGCCGCCGATCACAGCCGCCAGAACGGCAAGGACGATGATCGTGGATTTGAGCGACTGCCTGCCGCGAAGTCCCTTTTCCCTGGCGGAGACCTCCTGCAGGAGCTCCGGTCTGGCCTCGAAAACGAAGATCAGGATAGCGGACGTGACCAAGCCCTCCACAAGGCCGATGGCAAGGTGGATCGGGAGCATCAGGGCGCAGAAGGCGCCGAAGGGCAGCTCCGTGATGCCGGAGAGCGTGGTCTCCAGCACGACGGAGAAGGCGCCGAGCTCCAGCGTGACCGTGCAGCCGAGGACGGAGGCCAGGATGATCCGGGCGCGCACGGCGGCTTTCTCCCCGAGCTTGGAGAACAGGCCGCTGCGGATGATCGGCCGCCAAATCAAATAGTAGCCGACGAAGCAGCCGTAAAAGGCCATGTTCCAGCAGTTCGCCCCGAGCGCCATCAGGCCGCCGTCGGCAAAGAGCAGACATTGGATCGTCAGAATGACGATCATCGACAGGAAGCCCGCCTGAGGCCCGAGCAGAGTCGAGAGCAGCATGCCGCCGCAGAGGTGCCCGGACGAGCCGGTGCCGGGGATCGTGTAGTTGATCATCTGGCCCGCGAAGACCAGGGCAGCCGTGACTGCCATCGTGGGCAGCTTGGCAGTGTCGTCGTCCTTGCGCAGCTTGTGGATCGAAACGCCGGCTGTCACGCCGGTCGCCGCAAACGTCGCTGCAGCCACCGCCGGAGCCAGAAGCGCATCCGCCATGTGCATAGAATCATCTTCTTTCGATCGGATACTGCTATTATAGCGTATTCCGCCCCGCCGCCGCAAGCCCCCCCGGGGGATGCAAAGCGGGCAAAAAACGGCTCCGGCTCATTCGTCGAAACAACCTGCGATCCGGTACGACACCTCTTCCGTCGCCTGCGGCGACACCTTCCCCTCAAGGGGAAGGACTTGGGGCTGATCGGAATCGGCGGACAGCCGTCTTGCATTTTCATCCCGGCAATGGTATAATGAAAGCACGGCAAACAATGCTTGCTTTATAAAAACAAACACAAGGAGGCATTTTCGCATGGATTGGAAAATCGGATTGATCGCGGCGTTCGCCGTCCTGATCCTCGTCATCATCGTCACCGGCTACGTCAAGGCCCCGCCCGACATGGCCTACATCATTTCCGGCATGGGCCGGAAAAAGAAGATCCTGATCGGCCGCGCGGGCATCAAGATCCCCTTCCTGGAGCGGAAGGATACCCTCCTGCTCAAGCAGATCTCCATCGACATCAAAACCAACGGCTACGTTCCGACCAACGATTTCATCGGCGTGGACATCGACGCCGTGGCGAAGGTCCGGATCATGACGGATCAGCAGGTCAGCGTCATCGGGCCGACCGGAGAGCAGAAGTTCATCAACGGCATCGAGCTGGCCTCCCGGAACTTCCTGAACATGCGGGAGCCGCAGATCATCCAGGCGCTGACCGATTCCCTGCAGGGCAATATGCGTGAGATCATCGGCACGATCAACCTGCGCGATCTGAACACCGACCGCAAACGCTTCGGCGACGAGGTCCAGGAGAAGGCGCAGAAGGATATGAACGCCCTCGGCGTGGAGATCATCTCCTGCAACATTCAGCGCGTGGAGGATGAAAACGGTCTGATCAACGCCCTCGGTCAGGACAATATGTCCCAGATCCAGAAGGACGCCTCCATCGCCAAGGCCAACGCCGACCGCGACGTTGCCATCGCCCAGGCGGAGGCCGCCAAGGCTGCCAACGAGGCGAAGGTCAGCTCCGACATGGAGATCGCCCAACGAAACAACGAGCTGGCGCTGAAGCGCTCCGCCCTCGAAAAGGAAGCCCAGACCGCAAAGGCAGTGGCGGACGCGGCCTATAAGATCCAGTCGCAGGAGCAGGAGCGTACCATCCAGACCGCGACCGTGAACGCCCAGATCGCAAGAGCCGAGCGCGAGGCGGAGCTCAAGCGGCAGGAGGTCGACGTGCAGCAGCAGACGCTGACGGCAGAGATCAACAAGAAGGCCGATGCAGAGCGCTACCGCGTGGAGCAGTCCGCAGCCGCAGAGCTGACGCGCCGCCAGAAGGTCGCAGAGGCGCAGAAGTACGAACAGGAGCAGGACGCCCTTGCCAAGAAGGCGCAGGCGGACGCCGCAAAGTACGTCGCCATGCAGGAGGCCGAGGGCATCCGCGCCAAGGGCGAGGCGGAGGCGCAAGCCATCCGCGCCAAGGCGCTTGCAGAGGCGGACGGCATGGAAAAGAAGGCCGAGGCCTACAACAAGTACAACAAGGCCGCAATGGCTGAAATGATGATCAAGGTCCTGCCGCAGGTCGCGGCGGAGATCGCAAAGCCGCTCAGCGCCATCGACAAGGTGACGATCATCGGCGGCGGCGAGGGCGGCGGCAGCGCCGTGACCGGGCTGGCCGACGGCGTGCCCCAGGTGATGGCAAAGCTCTTTGCCAGCATGAAGGAAGCCACCGGCGTGGATCTTTCGGAGATCATGAAGGCAGACACCTATGACGCGAAGGTCAAGCGCGAGGTCACGCTGAACGGTCTGCCCGAGATCAGCGTGAAGGTGGAAGGGCAGCAGCCCCCCGCCGCGCCGGAGGAGCCGGAGGCATGAGCCGGAAGCACACCTTCGTGATCCTCGGCATGGGCAGCCGCGGGAAAAACGCCTACGGCGCGGAGCTGGCCCGGATGCCGGACCGCGCACAGATCACGGCCATTGCCGACCCGGACCCCGAGCGGCTGTCCATCGGCGGCGAGGCCTTCGGCGTCCGCCCCGGGATGCGGTTTTCCAGCGCCGAGGAGCTGCTCGCCCAGCCGCGTCTGGCGGAGGTCGCCTGCGTCTGCACCCAGGACCGGCAGCACGTGCCGCAGGCGATCGCCGCCATGCGCAAGGGCTACGACGTTTTGCTGGAAAAGCCGATCTCTCCCTCCCTTTCCGAGCTGCAGGAGATCGTCCGTGTCGCCCGCCAGACCGGGCGGCGCGTGGTGGTTTGCCACGTGCTGCGCTACACCCCGTTTTTCCGCACGGTCAAGCGTGTGATCGACGAGGGCAGGCTGGGTCAGATCGTCAATATTGAGGCGCTGGAGAACGTCGTCTACTGGCACCAGGCGCACAGCTTCGTGCGCGGAAACTGGCGGCGCGAGGACGAGACCAGCCCGATGATCCTGGCAAAGTGCTGTCACGATCTGGACTACCTGATCTGGCTTTGCGGCAGCCGCGTGGAGCGGGTGTCCTCCTTTGGCTCGCTGTTCCACTTCCGGCCGGAGAACGCCCCGGCGGGCAGCGCCCTGCGCTGTCTGGACGGCTGCGCGGCAAAGGAAGCCTGCCCCTATGACGCGGAAAAGATCTATCTGACCAACGAGGGCACCGGCGTCTGCAGGGGGCAGGTCGGCTGGCCGGTGGACGTCCTTTCGGAGCATCCGACAAGGGAGACCATTCTGGACGCCATCCGCACCGGTCCTTACGGGCGCTGCGTCTACCGCTGCGACAACGACGTGGTGGACAACCAGGTGGTGAACCTGCAAATGGAGAGCGGCGCAGCCCTGACCCTGACCATGAGCGCCTTTACGAGCGTGGGCGGGCGGAGCATCCGCATCCTCGGCACGATGGGCGATCTGCGCGCGGAGCTGAGGGACGAGGCGATCCGGGTCTGCGAATTCGGCAAGCAGCCGGAGATGCTCCCCCTGGACGGCCTCGGTGCGAAGGACGGCCACGCCGGCGGCGACCGCGGCCTGATCGAGACCTTCCTGGACGATCTGGACGGCAAGGACGTCGGCGACAGCGTGACGACCCTGGAGGCCTCTGTGGAGAGCCACCTGGCCGCCCTGGCCGCGGAGCAGTCCCGTCTGCAGAGCGGAATGCCCGTGGAGCTTGGGCCGATGCGCGGATAAGTACGGTTTCTTTTCTAATGAGCAAAACGAAGCGGCGCGGATGCGTCGCTTCGTTTTATAAGATCGGATTTGTTTCGCCGGGGAAATCACGCCTTCTTCCCGGCGCGGCTGAGCAGGTTCCACAGCGGGCCGGAGATGCAGACGGAGGAATAGCAGCCGCAGAGAACGCCGACGCAGATGGGCAGAGCGAAGTTGCGGATGGAGCTCACGCCGAAGATCAGAAGCATCAGCATCACGATCAGGGTCGTGACCGTGGTGTTGATCGAGCGGCTCATGGTATCCCAGATGCTGGTATCCACGATCACGGGGAAGCTGCCGGTCTTCATGGTCTTCCGGTTCTCGCGGACGCGGTCAAAGACGACGATGGTCGCGTTGATCGAGTAGCCGAGGATCGTCAGCGCCGCGGCGATGAAGTTGATATTGAACGGGATACGGAAGATCACGTAGACGCTCAGCATGACGAGCAGGTCGTGGATCAGCGCGATCACAGCGGCGATGCCGGAGCGGAACTCAAAGCGGATGGCGATATAGATCAGGATCAGCAGGACCGCCACGCCGGAGGCGAGGAAGGCGGAGCGGGTCAGGTCCTTGCCCACGGAGGCGGAGACGCGCTCGACCTGATAGCCCTTTTCAACGTCCACCCCGTAGGCCTGAACGACAGCGTCGCGGACGGCCTCGACCTCGGCGTCGGTCAGCTCCAGCGCCTTGATGCGGACGCCCGTCTCGCCGGTGGAGGTGACGGAGGAGGGCTTCCTGCCCAGGGCCTGCTCGTAGAGCTCGGCAACGTGATCCGTCACAGCCTTGTCCGCGGTCCGGTCAAGCTGGAACTCGAAGGTGGTGCCGCCGACAAAGTCGATGTCGAAGTTGAAGACGTTGGGAACGCCGCACAGGGAGAGGATCAGTCCGACCAGACCCGCGGCGATCAGAACGGCGGAGATGATTGCGAAGACCTTGAAGTGCTTCGTGAAGGAGAACGATCTGAACTTATCCATTACGCTTCCTCCTTTTTGTTGACGCAGTAGAGCTTCGGATTGACCAGGCCGACGGAAATGCCCGCCTGGAGCAGAATGCGGGTCAGGATCAGCATGACCAGCATGGACAGAACGACGCCGATCAGCAGGGTCGTAGCAAAGCCCAGGATGGTGCCGGTACCCTGCCAGAGCAGGACGGCGGCGGCGATCATCGTGGTGACGTTCGCGTCGATGATGGCAAGCAGCGCCCGCTTATAGCCGGAGACCACGGCGTAGCGCAGGGTCTTGCCCACGCGGATCTCCTCCTTGATGCGCTCGTAGATGATGACGTTCGCGTCCACGGCCATACCGACGGTCAGGATGATGCCCGCGATGCCGGGCAGGCTGAGGTTCACGTGGAAGACCGAGATCGCAACGCCGAAGAGGGCCGTGTAGCAGACCAGAGCGATGCAGGAATAGAGACCCATCAGCCGGTAGAAGACGATCATAAAGAGCATGACCAGGATCAGGCCGATCAGACCGGCCTTGAGGCTGGTGGAGAGGCTCTTTTCGCCGAGGCTCGCGCCGATGGTCTGCTGCTTGGCTGTGGTCAGCTCAAAGGGCAGGCGTCCGGCGGAGATGATGTCGGCCAGGTACTTCGCCTCGGAGACGGGGTCCTCCGCGCTGCCGATCTCGATGACGACGGAGCTTGAATTCAGCACGGTGTTGACGTAGGGCTTGCTGATCTCCTCTCCGTCGAGCTGGATGGCGAGGTAGTTGGTCCCGTCCGAGACCCGGTTGACGATGGCAGTGCTGGCCTCGTGGAGCTTCTGACGGCCTTCGTCCGTCAGCTCCAGAACGACGTGGGGCACCATAACGCCGCTGTCGTCAATGGGAGAATTCTCATAGGCCGCGCTGTCGATCTCGCTGCCGGACAGCCAGACCTTGCCGTCGGCGTCCACGAAGTTGACGACGGCGGTCGCGCCGAGCTTCTGCACGGCGGCCTCGGGGTCGTTCACCGACGGGAACTCCACGACCAGTCTCCGCTCGCCGGAGATGTAGGCGCTGGCCTCGGTGTAGCCCAGGAAGTCCAGACGCTGCTGGAGCATCGTGCGGGCGACCTCCATGCCGGACTGCAGCTCCGAAGCGGAGAGCTTTTCAGGCACGACGGCTTCATAGGTGATCTCAGAGCCGCCCACCAGGTCCAGACCGAGGACGACGCCCTCCCGGACCGGCTTGATCACGCCGCCGACGCCGCAGAGCGCCGCGTAGACGAGAGCTCCGACCACCAGAATGACGATCAGAAATTGGATGATACCTTTTTTCATGGCAGTACCTCCTGTCAAAATACCACGGTATTATACAACACAAGGTCCCGTTCGTCAAACAGAAAATTGCAAAATCGAAAAAAAGGCAGAAAAAAGCAGTGTGCTCAGCACACTGCCTGATTCCGTATCGTCAATCAGATGGCGCGTTCAACCTTGTTGGAACGGAGACATCTTGTACAAACGTATACATGGCGCGGAGTACCCTCGACAATCGCCTTGACGCGCTTGACGTTGGGCTTCCACATTCTATTGGAGCGTCTGTGGGAGTGAGAGACCTTGATGCCGAACGTCACACCCTTGCCGCAAATATCACACTTTGCCATCAACTGCACCTCCAATCCAATGGTCAGATACCAAATTCCGACACTCCTACGAGCATCGGGCTATATGATAGCAGATTTCATCTGAAAATGCAAGAGAAATTTACAAAAATTCAAAAATTTTTTTCGGGCGTTTTTCCCCCGTAACAGTTCAGCAGCTCAACGGATTTGGCTTTGCCGAGCGAAAAGCCTTCCCCCCTCGGGGGGAAGGTGGCATCCGGCGTCTCACGGAAGCCGGATGACGGATGAGGGGGCGGATCGATGACAGATTCGTAATTCCGACGGTCTGCTTGTCGGAAGGTCCCCCTCATCCGTCTCGCTGCGCTCGACACCTTCTCCCCAAACCTGACTGGTCACTCTGACCACTCGCATTCCGCAGGGCTGAACAGTTACTTTTCCCCAAAAAGGCGGCTTTGCGCGGCCCCGGCGGGCTGATTTTCCGGCTTGCATGCGCGGCGAAAATGATGTATAATGAGAAAAAATCAGCGCGGAGGCAGCTATGAACAAATACAGCGTTCCCCTCCAACAGCTCGTGGAGGAATTCAATCTGACCGTCGCCTACCGGGCCACCGACTACGACGAGATCCGCATTTTGGTGGACGAGGTCTCCCGCCCCGGTCTTCCCCTGACCGGCTTCTTTGAGCACTTTGAAGCCCTTCGCATGGAGGTTCTGGGCTACGTGGAGATGACCTATCTAGACGCGCAGAGCCGCGAAAAGCGGCTGGAGATCTTTGACCGTCTCTTTGACTACAAGATCCCCGCCCTGGTGATCTCGCGCGGGCAGAACCCCCACCCGGAGTGCATCGAGATGGCGCAGAAGCACGACATCACGATCCTGCTCGGTCAGGAGTCCACCTCCTATATCATCTCCGGTCTGATCACCTCGCTGAAAAACGCGCTGGCTCCGCGCATCACGCGGCACGGGGTTCTGGTGGAGGTCTACGGCGAGGGACTGTTCATCACCGGCGAGAGCGGCATCGGCAAGAGCGAGACCGCCGTGGAGCTGCTCAAGCGCGGTCACCGTCTGATCGCGGACGACGCGGTCGTCATCAAAAAGACCTCCTCCACCCAGCTCATCGGCAGTGCGCCGGAGCTGATCCGCAACTTCGTGGAGCTGCGCGGCATCGGCGTCATCAACGTGGCGCGGCTCTTTGGCGTGGGCTCGATCAAGGAGGAGACCGTCATCAATCAGGTGGTCAACATCGTGCCCTGGGAGCCGGGACGGCACTACAACCGTCTCGGTCTGGAGGAGGACTACGCAGAGCTTTTGGGCGTCAGGATCCCGCTAACGACGATCCCGGTCAGCCCCGGACGAAATCTGGCCGTCATTCTGGAGGTGGCAGCCATGAACAACCGCCAGCGCCGTCTGGGCTACAACGCCGCCATCGAATTCAGCCAGCAGATCGACCGGCAGTTTGAGCAGAACAGCGCCGCAAAATAGACGAAAAGCCGCCGACCGTTTATTCGGTCAGCGGCTTTTCTGCGCCGGATGGATTCAGCCGTTTCTGGTCAGGCCCTTGAGGAACTTGTCCATCTCCCGGTATTCGGCAAGGCTCTGCTTGAGGTACTTTTTGCCGGCCTCGGTGATCTGGTAGTAGGTACGGGCGCGGCCCTCGATGACCTCGGTCTGCCCGGCCTCGATATAGCCCTGGGATTCCAGACGGTAGAGCACCGGATAGAGCACCACGATGGTAAACAGGCCGTTGCTCCGATTTGCCATCTCCGTTGAGATCTCATAGCCGTACATCGGGCGCTCTTGCAGAAGCAAAAGAACAACGAGCGGGCTGGTTGCGCGCTTATAATAAGAAATAAAGGAATGACTTTGATCTGCCATTGTTTTTTCCCCCCTGATAATTGTTTTTCAACTATAGCACAAGCGGGGAAAAACTTCAATTCCTTTTTGAAATTCCCCAAACAATCTACACAATTGTGCACTTCTCAAATTGGTCAGATTAAATGTAAAAAAATTTTGCGGCAAGCCGCCCTTGGCAGGGGCAGCTTGCCGCGCGAGGAAATGAAAAGGGAAGCGATTGACAGCAAGACAATTTGGGAGGAAATCGGTTTGGATCGTTCACGCGTCCCCTTCCCTGCGGACGCCCTGGCGCGAGGCGTCCGCAGGAAGGAAGCAATTGATCAGGAGGTCATTAGCCTTGACTAACTGTCATTATATTAGCATACGCTAACCGATTTGTCAAGCATTATTTTCGTCTTTTTCTTTTTTTATGATTCGGCAAGCGCAGCCCCGGCGCTGCGCAGGCTTGCAAGCGTATCCTCCTGCGGCGCGTCGGTGCAGATGACGCTTTCGGCAGCCAGGTCGGCTCCGTCCGCACGGCAGCGGTCCTCCCAGTCGCGCATCCACTGACCGTCGCCCCAGCCGTAGGAGCCGAACAGGAAGACCTTCTTCCCTGCCAGCGCGGATTCGACGGAAGCGAACATCGGCTCGAAGACGTCCTCCTCCAGATTTTCCGCGCCCATCGCGGGGCAGCCGAAGGCAAGGGCGTCGAACGCGGCGACCTGATCGGCTGCAAAGGCTTCGGCCGGGATCAGCGCAGCCTCGGCTCCGGCCTCGGTGACGGCGGTCCGGAGCGCGTTTGCCATAGCCTCGGTATTCCCCGTGCCGCTCCAATAGACGATTGCAATGTTCTTCATTCTGAAACACTCCTTCTATTTAAAATTGTGTCATACGACGGTTGGCTGGTCTTTCTCGGCGCAACGGTAAGCTGCTCCAGACTGCGGCCCTTCGCGTGCTGGGCCAGATACAGGGAAACGCATTTGCGATACCGCGCAAAGGTCTGCTCCGCCCGCTCGGGGTCGGAATAAACCTTCCAGGTTCCGACGAGCTTGGCCTTTGCGCCGCGGTTTTCGATAAAGCCCCGCACGTCCGCAGAGGGATAGCCCAGAAACAGGCCGATCTCATGCGGAAATTCCCCGCCGGTTCGGAGCCGACGGCTCAGCTCCGCCAGACAGGAGGCTTCCCGCTCCGGGCGGTAACCGAAGCGGCGCAGCATCTCGCGGACCTCGGCGTCGGCAAAATCGGCGCGGAGGGCTTCAGGCCGATATACGTAGATCAGAGCCCGTCCGTTCCGGTAGCTGCAGAGGAAGGCGCGAACGCCCTTGGACGCAAGCCGCCGATCCACGGAGCGAACCTCGGCAACGGCCTCCGCCAGACTGGAAACCGGATGCCCAAAGAGGCTTGCGGTCTTGATGCCGGCAAGCGTCGGCGCGCACTGGCGAAGCCAGATCTCATCTGCCATACAGAACCCTCCTTTTTGGGATATTGCCCCGAAAGCAGGCGTTTCATTCGCAGTTAGCGCAAACTAACTAACAGGGCTTGAGAATGCCTTCCCGGCAGTCAGGAGAGAAGCGCCAGCGGATCGAAAACGGGCGCTGCTACCGGAAAGGCATTGGTTAGTTTCTGCTAACCATCAGTATATTAGCACACGCTAACACATTTGTCAAGCGGTTTTCGAAATATTCCTTGCCTAACCCATCGAGACGTCCAGAATCATCATCACCAGAAAGCCCGCGCCAAAGCTCAGTCCTGCCAGCCTTCCGTCCGTCTCTCCTGCTTCGGGGATCAGCTCGGCAGCGGCAACGTAGAGCATTGCTCCCGCCGCAAACGACAGGGCCCAGGGCAGGGCAGCCGAGAATGCGCCGGTCAGAAGCAGGCTGAGCCCTGCTGCAGCGGGCTCCACGGCGCCGGAGAGCACGCCAAGGGCAAAGGCCCTGCCTCTGCCCTCCCCTGCCGCAGCCATCGGCATCGAGATGACAGCCCCCTCGGGGAAGTTCTGGATCGCAATGCCAAGGGCCAAAGACCAGGCCGCAGCCATCGAAACGCCGCCGCCGTTCAGCGCGCCTGCAAAGGCGACGCCCGGGGCCATCCCCTCCGGGATATTGTGGATCGTCACAGCCAGGCAGAGCAGGGCCGCCCGCCGTCTGGCGGAGACCGGCGCAGCCTCAGCCTGAGTCGGCGTGACCGCCCGGATCGCCGGCAGAAAGAGCAGGCCGAGGAGCGTACCGACCGCCGCCGGAACGAAGGCAAGCCGCCCCATCCCGGCGGAGGCCTCGATCGCAGGCAGAAGCAGGGAAAAGACGGAGGCCGCGGTCATAACGCCCGCCGCGAAGCCGAGCAGGAATCGGTGGACGGACAGGCGCAGGCTCCCGCGCAGCAGAAACACGCAGGCGGACCCCGCCGCTGTTCCCGCAAAGGGCAGAAGCAGGCCGAGGGCGGTCGTCAGGGCGGGGCTCAAGGGCTCCTCCCGCTTTGGTATGATTCGGCTGCGTGCATAGTATTTCCTCCCGTTTTCCCGGATTCGGCAGCTGACGCTGCTCTTTATATCCTATGCAAAAGTCGAAAGAATGTCCATATTGAAAAAAATGTTGTCAATTTTCGTGAAAAAGGCTCCTAAGAGGCTTGACAAACCGCATGCGGCATGCTATATTCCATCAGGAAGCGCCCGAAGGATCGGGCGGGAAAGGAGTCATACCGATGCGTGTGCGTATGTTCGTTACCGAGTGAACTGAATATCGGGCGAAACGAAACGGTGGATCTATGCCCCGGGATTTCGTACGCCGCTTTGGGTGACTTTCATTGATATGGCAACCGCAGGACGCAGCCATGATGGGAGCTGCTTCGCTGCGGTATTTTTCTGCCCATTTTCAGGTTCGGTAACACAGAAAGAGAGGCTGATCTACAATGAAAAATGAATGGTTCCGAAAGCTCTTTTTGCAACCCATGACACTGAAGATGGAGGAGATACCACTTGACCTTACAAGATTACGGCATCGTGCCGAATACCGAAAATCTGCCCGGCATTCCGGCAAGAGTCGTCGCCCAGCACCGGGATCGGTATGAGATCGTCTGCGAATACGGCGCGGCCTATGCCAGGCTGAAAACAAAGGACTACTACTGGGAGGACGCCGTCTTCCCCACCGTCGGCGATTACGTGGCGGTGAACTATTTGACCGGAGGGGACAGTCAGATCCTCTCCACCCTGCCCCGCCATAGCTGCTTTTCCCGGCGTGAGCCCGGCCCGATCCCCAGGGATCAGGCTGTAGCAGCCAATTTCGATTACGTGTTTGTGCTGCAATCGATGAACCAGAACTATAATCCCAGGCGTTTGGAGCGCTATCTGATCCTGGCCCGGCAGTCCGGGGCGGCGCCGGTGATCGTGCTGACCAAGGCCGATCTGACGCCCGCCTGGGCGGAATTCGTGGCCCGGACGGAGCAGCTTGCCCCAGGCGTGGCGGTCCACGCGGTCAGCGCCGCCACTGGTTTCGGCCTCGACGGCCTTGCCCGCTGGCTCCAGCCAGGGAAAACCATCGTATTTCTGGGTTCCTCCGGCGTCGGAAAATCCAGCCTGGTAAACGCCCTGGCCGGGGAGGAGCTGATGGCCGTGGGCAGCATCCGGGAAGGTGACGGCAGAGGCCGCCACACCACCACCCACCGACAAATGCTTCGCCTGCCCTCCGGCGTGCTGATCATCGACACACCGGGCATGCGGGCGCTGGGCATGGCGGAGGCATCCGAGGGCCTGACTGCGTCCTTCGCGGATGTGGAGCAATACCTGGGCAGATGCCGCTTCTCCGACTGCAGCCACACGCAAGAGCCGGGCTGCGCCATCCGGGCAGCGATAGAGCGCGGCGAGCTGGACCCCGCCCGCTGGGAGCGGTACCGGAAGCTCCGGACGGAGGCCCAAAGCCACGAGGAAGCCCTCCGCCGCAAGAAGGAATGGAGCAAAAACGTGGCCCTGTCCCGGAAGGCCCGGGGCGCGAAAAAATGATTATTTGGAGGCTAACAGCTATGAATATCAACATGAAACATGACGAAATACAAGGGGCCCTGGTTGCCCTGAACGGCGGTAAAACGGACCTCGGATATGAAGAAGAAAACGCCTGGTACAGCCGGAAGCCGGAATGGGCCCCTCTGGTTGAGGAGCTGAAAACAGCCCTGCGGAACAATCACATTCGGGGCAGTATTATGGTGGCAACGGACAGCGACGTCATTTTCGCCGCCGGCGCCCAATCCAGAGAAGCTGACGGCGGGACCGTGTCGCCGCTTACCACTTATGAGATCGGCTCGATCACCAAAATGCACACTGCGGTCTGTGTGTTCAAACTCATAGACGCGGGGATGCTCCGCCTCGACGACAAAGTCACGCAGTTTTTCCCGGCGTACACCAAAGCGGGTGCTATGACGGTCTTCGACCTCCTGCACATGCGGTCCGGGATCGTGGACTTTGCCAATGATGCCGAAGCGTTTTTTGGAAGCCCGGAGCTGGCGGAGGCGCTGGATGAGGGAAAAATCACCGATGAGATCCTTTTGGAGCATCTGTACCGGCTGGATCTCCGCTTCGCGCCGGGGACGGAAATGAAATACTGCAATACAAACTATGTGCTTCTGGCGATGATCCTGGAGAAAATCACCGGAAAATCCTATCGGGAGCTTGTTTCGGAGCTGGTTTTCGTTCCTGCGGGCATGCGCGCATCTTCCGCTGTCACCTTCGGCGACGTAACCAGTGTACCGGAGGACAAGGCAGGGTATATGAAGGAGTTTATGATTGCACGCGGCGCCGGGGATATCCACAGCAACGTCCTGGATCAGCTGAGGTTTGATCGGGCCTTTTTCCTGGAGCGTATCGTCAGCCCCGCTGCCAAGGCGGGAATTCTGAACTTTGTGGACGGCTACGGCTGCGGCTGGGAGCAGGTTGCCGGGTATGAGAATTGTGTCAGCCATAGCGGCGCGACCAACAGCTATTACTGCCTGAATGCTGTATTCCATGCCTCGTCGGATCGAATGTATCTCATAATGCTGACCTGCTGGCCGGGGAACGACGAGGAAGCCTCCGACGAGGCCACCGATGAAACCGAAAAGACAGTCGAGGAAGATAGATACAGCTATTTTCAGCCTGCCGTCAACATTTGCAAAAAACATTTTAAGACGTAAGCCATGCGCTATAAACTATGAACCATAAACCCCCGGAAAGGAGGGGATCCCTACGCGAAAGCTCTTATCCTATCTCAAGCCCTACAGGGGCAGGATCGCCCTGGCAACGCTCCTGATGGCGGTCTCCGCGATCTGCAACCTGCTTCTGCCCACCCTGATGTCCAACGTCCTGGACAAGGGCGTTTACGGCGCGGCGGAAGCGGATACCTTTGGCTATATCCTCAAAACCTGCGCGTGGATGCTCGGCGTCTCTCTGCTCAGTCTGGCCTCCGTTGCGGGCGGCTACTGGGTGGTCTATCACGTGATCTCGGGGTACACCTGGAGCCTCCGCTCCGCCCTGTTCCGTCAGGTCCACCGCATGACGCTCTCCGAGGTGAGCCGCATCGGTACCTCCAATCTTGTGACGCGCTCGACCCACGACGTGGGCACGCTGAACTGGGTCGTCTCCATGCTCTGCGGCAGCATCATCATCATTCCGCTGACCTTCCTCGGCGGCGTCTTCCTCTGCATGCGCAAGGATGTTCAGCTCTCGCTCATCATCCTCTGCACCGTGCCGCTGCTGCTGGCCGCGGTCTTTGCCATGAGCAAGAAGATCGACAAGCTCTGGGAGATCTCCGACGATTACTGCGACAAGCAGAACGATCTGGTCCGCGAGCGTCTGCGCGGCATCCGCGTCATCCGTGCCTTTGACCGCGAGCGCTTCGCCCACAGCCGGATCACCGACGCCACCCGCGTCATGGCCGACAACATCATCCGCGCAAACGTGCGCATGGCAATCATTGACCCGATGGCGGCCTTCGTGCTCAACGCGGCGGCGCTGGTAATCGTCTGGCTCAGCGGCGCGCGCATGGAACGCGGCAGCGGTCTCACCCCCGGCGACGTCTTTGCAATCATCCAGTACATCAACATCATCCTTGGCGCGATCGTCTCGGCCTCCTTTGCCATCGTGATGCTGCCCCACGTCCGCGTGGCGGCCCGGCGTCTGAGTCAGGTGACGGAATCCACCGGTCTGGAGGACGACCGCCCCGCCGAGGGTCTGCGCTTTCGGGGCAGTATCGACCTGGAGCAGGTCAGCTACACCTATCCCGGCGCAAAGCTCCCGGCGCTTTCGGATCTGAATCTGCACATCGGCGCGGGAGAATGGATCTCCGTCATCGGCGGAACCGGCTCCGGCAAGACAACCCTGGCCGAGCTGCTGCTGGCCTTCCGCTCGCCGAGCGCCGGGACCCTGCGCTTTGACGGACGGGACGCCGCCGCGCTCTCCGCCGCCGACGTTCGCGCCAACGTGAGCGTTTCGATGCAGAAGTCCATGCTCTACGCCGGGACCGTGGCGGATAATCTCCGCATGGGCAAGCCCGACGCAACCGACGACGAGCTCTGGAGGGCTCTGGAGCTGGCCCAGATCGCGGATTTCCTCCGCGAGAAGCCCGAGGGGCTGGCGTTCAAGCTGGAGCCCGCCGCCACGAACATCTCCGGCGGACAAAAGCAGCGTCTGACCATTGCGCGGGCCATTCTGAAGGACGCGCCGATCTATATCTTTGACGACTCCTTCTCCGCCCTCGACTTTCTGACCGAGGCAAAGGTCCGCATGGCGATGAACAAGCATCTTGCGGGCAGGACCCGCATCGTCATTACCCAGCGCGTCGTCTCCGCCATGCACGCGGACCGGATCTTCGTCCTCTCCGACGGCGCTCTGGTCGGCGCGGGGACCCACGCGGAGCTGCTGGAGCGCTGCGACATCTACCGGGAGATCTACCTCTCCCAGACGGGAGGTGGGGCTGCATGAGTACGCAAACCAAGAACGAGCCGGAAAAGAAGGGCGAAGCAAAGGAAAAGCGGCGTCTGTTCGACGCCACCGGAAAGCGCCTGGTGCGGGAGATCCGCCCGCTGCGGGGCTGGATCGCCCTCTCGGCCTTCTTCTGTCTGATCCTGATCGGCTGCGCCGTGGCGGCCCCGGAGCTGCTGGGCGGCCTGGTGGACAAGCTCTACGCCTGGACGAAGGACCACACCCCCGGTCTTGCCCGGAGTCTGCTGCCCGGTCTCGGTCTGCTGCTCGGCATTTACGCCGTGCAGGCAGGCGTCACCTACGGCAATTCCTACCTGCTCAACAATGTCGTCAGCCGCTATTTCTGCGCGGAGCTGCGGATCCGCCTTTCGGATAAGCTGCGCCGCCTGCCCGTCTCCTACGTGGATCAAACCCCGGCGGGCGACGTCATCGACCGGATGATGGAGGACGTCGGCAACATGGCCGACTCCATTTACGGCATCGTGGAGATCCTGCTCACCGGCTTTTTACAGATGTTCGTCATTGCGCTCATCCTCTTTCTCACCGACTGGCGCATGGCGATCCCCGTCGTGCTGCTCTCCCCGCTCTCCGTCTGGCTCTCCGCCAAGATGGCGACGCTCGGAGAAAAGCACTGGGACAAGCACTTCAATCTCGGCGGCGAGCTGACCGCGCTGGCTGAGGAGGCCTACACGAACTATCCGGCAACCAAGGCCTTCAACCGGGAGGCCTATCTGCAGGAGAAGTACGACGACCTCTCTCAGCGCCACCAGCGCAACGGTATTTTCGGCAACTTCCTGTCCTCGATCGTCCAGCCCGTCATCGTCTTCGTGGACGCGCTGGCCTATATCGCCGTCGCCCTGCTGGGCGGCTGGCTGATCGTCCACCGGGGCATGCCCATCGGAACCGTCGTGACGGTCATCCTCTTTGCGCGGCAGCTCTCCGCTCCGCTGGAGCGCATCGCCTTCGGTCTGAGCTACGTGCAGCACGTGAAGTCTGCGGCAAAGCGCGTGTTCAACCTGCTGGATCTGCCGGAGGAGGAAGACCCCGCCGAGACCGCCCAGGCGCCAACGAAGGGCCGGGTGGAGTTCCGGAACGTGGATTTCTCCTACGATCCCGAAAAGCCGCTGATCCGAAACCTGAGCTTCTCCGTCCAGCCCGGACAGAAGGTCGCAATCGTCGGCCCGACCGGCGCGGGCAAGACCACGATCGTCAATCTGCTGATGCGCTTCTACGACATCCAAAAGGGACAAATTCTGATTGACGGCGAGGATATCTCCAAGCTCTCCCGCGCCGATACGCGCAGGCGCTTTGGAATGGTCCTCCAGGACACCTGGCTGTTCAAGGGGACCGTGGCAGAGAACGTGGCCTACGGCAGCCCGGAGGCCACCCGCGAGGAGATCGAACGGGCCTGCGACCTGGCTTACTGCGACCACTTCATCCGCCGTCTGCCCCAGGGCTACGACAGCGTGATCTCGGAGGACAGCACCGCCGTTTCCTCCGGGCAGAAGCAGCTTCTGACCATCGCCCGCGCGCTTCTGGCCGACCGCTCCCTGCTGATCCTGGACGAGGCGACCTCGAACGTGGACACCCGCACGGAGCTGCTGATCCAGAAGGCGATGGACCGTCTGATGGGCGGACGAACCTGCTTCGTGATCGCGCACCGGCTGTCCACGATCGTAGACGCCGACTGCATTCTCGTCATTCGGGACGGACAGATCGTGGAGCAGGGCACGCACCGCGAGCTGCTGGATCAAAAGGGCTTCTATTACGAGCTGTTCAACAGCCAGTATAAGATTTAATCCATTCAAAAAGAGCCGTATCGCTTCTTCGGCGGTACGGCTCTTTTATATTTCTGAATCAGATGCGCTTCCACTTGGGACCCTGGGGGGTGTCGATGATCTCGATGCCGCGGGCCTTCAGCTCGTCGCGGATGCGGTCGGCTTCCGCGAAGTTCTTCGCCTTCTTGGCGGCGGTACGGGCGGCAAGGGCCGCTTCGATCTCCGGGTCATGCTCGGTCTCGGCCTCTGCCTTCCGCGCGGCCTCGCGCTTGCGCTCGGCGGCGGCGATCAGATCCAGACCCAGAACCTTGTCAAAATCTGCCACGGCAGCCAGACGGGTCGCGCCGTTGGTCTTGGCCTTGAGCGCGTCCAGGACGGCGGTGATGCCGAGGCTGGTGTTCAGATCGGCGTCCATGCCCTTGCGGAAGCGGGCGCGAAGCTCCTCCAGCGCGGCTGCGTCCACCTCGCCCTCCGGCTCGACGGCGGCGATCTTCTCGACCAGCTTGTTGTAGGCTGCGGCGGCGTTGTCCAGATTCTCCCAGGTGAAGACCAGATTCTTGCGGTAGTGACCCTGGAGGCAGAAGAAGCGGTAGACCAGGGGATCGTAGCCCTTGCTTTCAAGCAGGCTGACGGTCAGGAATTCGCCCTTGGATTTGGACATCTTCCCGTCCGCGGTATTCAGATGGTGGACGTGGAACCAGAAGTTGACCCACTTGTGGCCCAGATAGCTCTCAGACTGGGCGATCTCGTTGGTGTGATGCGGGAAGGCGTTGTCGATGCCGCCGCAGTGGATGTCCATGTCCTCGCCCAGATGCTTCAGGGAGATGCCGGTGCATTCGATGTGCCAGCCGGGATAGCCCACGCCCCAGGGAGAGTCCCACTTGAGGGCCTGATCCTCGAACTTGGACTGGGTGAACCAGAGGACGAAGTCGTTTTTGTTGCGCTTGTTCACGTCCTCCTCCACGCCTTCGCGGACGCCGACGTCCAGGTCCTCGGCGTTGAAATCGTTGAAGACGTAGTAGCGCTCCAGCTTGGAGGTGTCGAAGTAGACGTTGCCGCCGGCCAGGTAGCCATAGCCCTTATCGATCAGGGTCTGCACGATGTGGATATAATCCTGGATGCAGTTGGTGGCAGGCTCCACCACGTCCGGCCGCTTGATGTTCAGCTTGCGGCAGTCCTCAAAGAAAGCGTCGGTGTACATCTTCGCGATCTCCATGACGGTCTTATGCTCGCGCTTGGCGCCCTTGAGCATCTTGTCCTCGCCGGTGTCGCCGTCGGAGGAGAGATGGCCCACGTCGGTGATGTTCATCACGCGCTTGACGTTGTAGCCCAGATACCGCAGGTACTTCTCCAGCACGTCCTCCATGATATAGGTGCGGAGGTTGCCGATGTGGGCATAGTGGTACACCGTGGGTCCGCAGGTGTACATTTTGACGAGCTCCGGGTGATTGGGGACGAAAAGCTCCTTCTTGCGGGACAGGGAATTATACAGATACATGATGCTTCCTCCTATGCTGCAGGCGAAACCGAAACGCCCGCCTCCGGATGATCCAGAGGCGGGCGGATGCTCGCGGTTCCACTCTGATTTATGACTTTGGCGCTGACGCGGCCTCACGGGGTCTCCCCTTTGCTCCCGGACGCACGTTCGCGGGTCCTGCCGTGCGCCGCTTCCAGCCCTGGCGGCACTCTCTGTCCGGCGGAATTCCGGTACTCTTTCCGATCACAGCAAATCTTTAATTGCCCCTATCCTATCAGATTTTCGGGAGTCTGTCAAGTGGTTTTCGGGCGGGGCTTGCATTTTCCGGGCGGCTTATGATATAATAGCGCAAACGCAAATTGAGGAGACGCTATGGAACAGGAATACAGGCGCTTCTGCGTCGGGCTGGTGGCCCACGTGGACGCCGGAAAGACGACCCTGGCCGAGGCCATGCTCTACCGCGCCGGTCTGCTGCGCAGTCCGGGCCGCGTGGATCACGGCGATACGGCGATGGATTACAACGCCCTGGAGCGCGAGCGCGGGATCACGATCTTCGCGAGCCAGGCGCATTTTTCATACCGCGACTGGGAACTGACCCTGCTCGACACCCCGGGTCACGTGGACTTTTCCGCCGAGACCGAGCGGATGCTGCGCGTGCTCGACTGCGCGATCCTGGTCATCAGCGGGACCGACGGGGTACAGGCCCACACGCGGACTCTCTGGCGGCTGCTGGAGCACTATCAGGTTCCCGTCTTCCTCTTTGTCACCAAGATGGATCTCGCCCGCCGGAGCCGCGCGGAGCTGATGGAGAATCTGCGCGCAGAGCTGGGAGACGGCTGCGTTGACTTTTCCCCGGACAATGAAGCGCGGGACGAGGAGGCCGCAATGTGCCGCGAGTCCGTGATGGACGAATATCTTTCCACCGGAGCGGTCAGCGAACGGAGCCTCCGCGAGCTGGCAGCCAGCCGGGAGATCTTCCCCTGCTTCTTCGGCTCCGGTCTGCGTCTGGACGGCGTGGAGGCCTTTCTGGACGCCCTCACCTCCCTGCTGACGCCCAAGCCGGAAATCCCGGAATTCGGAGCAAGGGTCTTTAAGATCACGCACGACGCGCAGGGCAACCGTCTGACCCACATGAAGGTCACGGGCGGCGTGCTGCGGGTCCGGGACGTTCTGCGCTGCGCCGGGCGGGAGGAAAAGCTCACCCAGCTCCGGCGCTACAACGGCGGGAAATTCACCGCCGCAGACGAGATCCTCGCGGGTCAGGTCTGCGCCGCCGTCGGGCTGACCGCCGCCGAGAACGGGCAGGGCTTCGGCTTTGAGGCCGCCGCCGGTTCCCCGGTTCTGGAGCCTGTGATGCGCTACCGTCTGGTCCTGCCCGTCGGCGTCGATCCGCGTCAGGTCTTCCCCAGGCTGCGGCAGCTTGAGGACGAGGACCCGATGCTGCGTCTGCGCTGGGACCCCAGATTGCAGGAGATCCAGGTCGGTCTGATGGGCGAGGTGCAGGCAGAGGTCCTGAAAAGCCTGATCCTGGAGCGCTTCGACCTTGCCGTGGAGGTCGATCACGGGCGGGTCCTCTACAAAGAGACCATCGCCCAGACCGTGGAGGGCGTGGGGCACTACGAGCCCCTGCGCCACTATGCCGAGGTCCATCTGATTTTAGAGCCCCTGCCCCGGGGCAGCGGTCTGGTCCTGACGACCAAGTGCAGCGAGGACAGTCTGGACCGGAACTGGCAGCGCCTGATCCTGACCCATTTGGCCGAAAAGGAGCATCTGGGCGTCGGGATCGGCGCGCCGCTCACCGACGTGAAGATCACCCTCGCCGCAGGTAAAGCACACGTCAAGCACACCGAGGGCGGCGACTTCCGGCAGGCGACCTATCGCGCCGTCCGGCAGGGTCTGATGCAGACGAAGCCGGTCCTGCTGGAGCCCTGGTACCGCTTCCGCCTGGAGGTCCCGGCGGCACAGATCGGGCGGGCCATCACCGACGTGAAAGCCCGAAGCGGCAGCTTTGAGACCCCGGAAGCCCTCGGCGGGATGAGCGTGCTGACCGGGCGGGCTCCGGTCTCCTCCCTGAACGACTACGCCCGCGAGGTCGCCTCCTACACCCGCGGGCAGGGCAAGCTCCGCGTGGAGCTGGACGGCTACGACCTCTGCCACAACGCGGATCAGGTCATATCCGAGACCGCCTACGACCCGGAGGCGGATCTGGACAACTCCCCCGACTCGGTCTTCTGCGCCCACGGCGGAGCGGTATTCGTCAAGTGGAATCTCGTCTTTTCGCAGATGCATCTGGAAAGCGTGCTGGCGAAGCCGAAGCCCCGGCCCATCACCGGGCCTCGCCGCCGTCTTTCCATCGACGAGAAGGAGCTTCAGGCCATCATGGATCGGGAATTTGGCCCGATCAAGCGGCCCGTTTACAGCGCTCCGGCCAAATTCCGGGCGCACGAGCCGGAGCGGCCGCTGCCGGAGCAGCGGGTCACGAAGTATCTGATCGTGGACGGCTTCAACGTGATCTTCGCCTGGGACGAGCTGTCCGCGCTGGCGGAGCGCGATCTGGAACAGGCGCGGCAAAAGCTGATGGAGCTGCTGGCAAACTACAGCTCCTTCACCCGAACCGAGACCATTTTGGTCTTCGACGCCTACCGCGTGCCCGGCGGCAAGGGCGAGCGCTTCGATTTCCACGGCGTCCACGTGGTCTATACCCGGGAAAACGAGACCGGCGACGCCTACATTGAGCAGCTTTGCCACGACATCGGGAAAAACAAACAGGTTCGCGTGGTGACCTCGGACAATCTGATCCAGGTTTCCGCTCTGCGCTCCGGCGTGCTGCGCGTCTCGGCGCGGGAGTTCGGCGAGGAGCTGGACCGCGTATACGGCGACATCGACGCCTATCTGCGCAGCCACAACCGCGAGCGGATGGGGACCGTGGGCGA
The DNA here is from genome assembly GCA_900315595.1 of uncultured Eubacteriales bacterium. GTDB lineage: Bacteria > Bacillota > Clostridia > Oscillospirales > Oscillospiraceae > JAFRPC01. The sequence continues at coordinate 52,047 of OMZQ01000031.1, forward strand.
GAATCTGACGGCGCGGACGGAGGGCGGAAGCAATGGAATTTGAAGCACTGCTGCGGCGGACGGAGGATCTCTGCGACCGCTGTGACCGCACCGGGCTTGTGACCGCAACCGCCTTTCTGACGCCCGCGGAGCAGGCGCAGGTGGCGCAGTACTACAGCCGCCGACCCCTGCGCCCGGTCTTTTGCGGCGGACACGACGAATGCGAGCGGCGGGCGGCCTTCTTCCTCCCGGATTGGATGGAGGAGACGGACTTCGATCCCGGCGCGTTCATCCGCTGTATTCAGATCACGGCCTACTACGGCACGCCCGGTCACCGGGATTATCTCGGCGCCCTTCTGGCGCTCGGCGTGCGCCGGGAATGGCTTGGGGATATCTGGGTGCGCGCGCAGGAGGCCTGGGTCTTCTGCCTGCCCAGCGTAGCCGGGCAGCTCTCGGGGCTGGAGCAGGCCGGGCGCGTCAGCGTCAAGGCCCGGGAGGTACCGCTCAGCGCGGTCCCGTCCCCGGAGCAGAAGCGGAAAACCGTTCATTTCACGGTGCAGAGCCCGCGTCTGGACGCGGTGCTGTCGGAGATCTTCCGGCTTTCCAGAAGCAGCACGGTCAAGCTGATCGCCGCAGGCGCTGCAAGCCGGAACCACCTGCAATGTCTGAAAAACGACGCGCCGATCTCCGAGGGCGACGTGCTTTCGCTGAAGGGGCACGGCAAGGCCGCCGTGACGGAAATCGGCGGCGAATCGCGCAAGGGCCGGACGTACGTGACGGCGGAGATCTACCTGTAAGCGGGCGTAAATGCGCAAGCGCCTTCTCCGTCCGGGTCAGCCTCCGCCGTTCCCCCTCAGACCTCCCGCGCGCTGTCGAAGACGTCGAAGAAGGCCTTGGCCGTTTCGGGCGAGGCAGGGGCAGCCGCGGCAAAGTCGGCCTGGGAGACCATGCCGACCAGGCGGCCGTTTGCCGTGACGGGCAGGCGTCGGACCTGATGGCGGCCCATCGTTTTCGCGGCCTCCTCCGTGGTTGCCTCGGCGGGGACCGTGACCGGACCGGTTGACATAATCGTGCGGACACGGGTGACGTTCGGGTCAAAGTTTGCGGCGACGCAGCGGACGGCAACGTCCCGGTCCGTCAACATCCCGACGAGCTTCCCCTCCCGCGAGGTGACTGGCAGAGCGCCGATGTTATGGCGGCTGAGCAGACGGGAAGCCGCGGCAACGGTCTCCTCCTTGTCCACCGTGATCAAGTGCGACGACATAACGGATTGTACCTGCATAAAAAGCATCCTCCCTTGAAATGATTGATTCCAAGGGAGGATGCCCGTTTATTAGGAAAAATATACCGGGTCCTTCAGGTCTTCAGACCAAGCTGCTCGCGGATGAAGTCGGCAGACTCGCGGACGCCGCCCTCGCGGAAGGGGTTTTCCAGTCCGGCGTCGGTCATGAACTGCTGGACGCGGGCCTCGTGGTCCCGATCCAGAATCCGGAAATAGGCGTCCACGCCGTCGCCCGTATGCTCGGTCTCCAGCCGGCAGACCTGAAGGGCGTTGTCCGCCGAAACGCAGTAGGCGATCACGTAGAAGGGCACCTCGAAGAAATGCAGGACGTTGGTCCAGTAGGAAGCGTAATACTCCTTCTCCGCCTCGTCCACAAAGCCGTAGTCCACGCAGACCTGCATGAAGACGCCGTTAACCCGCTCCGGGGTCAGCTCCTCGTCCGGGAGCTGATAGACCTCCTCCTCAAACTTCGCAAAGGCCGCCTGGGTGATGAAGGCTTGAAGCTGGTCGATGATCTGCAGCTTCGTGAGGCCGCTTTTCTGTTCGTCGCTCAGGGTGTCGGTATATTGCAGGGCGAGGAATTCCATGGCCTGCGAGAAGGTTTCCGCCGTTTCCAGATCCTCATCCGCGCCGTAGTTGTAGAAGCCGTCGGTGAAATGACCGAACTCATGGGCGAAGGTCGTATAGTCGCTGTAGTCGCCCGTCGCGTTGACCATGACGAACGGGGATTCATAGTCGTAGATATAGGTTTCGAAGGAGCCGTCCAGCTTCTTGGCGTCCTGGTGGATGTCGCAAAGGTCATACCGTTTCATAAAGCGGAAGGCGTCATAGACGGCGCCGCCGATGTTCTGCGCCGCGCTTTGCACCATTTGGTCAACCTCCTGCTCCGAGACGCGCATCGTGTAGACGCCATACAGCCCATACAGCCCGTCGCTGGAAAGAAGCTCGTTCAGGATCGGAACGATCTCCGTCCGGATCTCATCGAGGAAGGCGCTTCCCTCCTCCGTGGTATAGTCTCTGCCATAGGTGACGTCATAGGCGTAGGCCGCGTAGCTGTCGTAGTCGAGCGCCTCGGCCATCTGCTTGCGCACCTTGACCATGCGGATAAAGCAGTCCGTGACCGCGTCTGTGTCAAAGTTGCCGTCCGGATCGGCGGTCAGCTCGCGGTATTCGGACAGAATCTCCTTTTCCTGCTTGGAGAAGGCCAGGAAGGTCTCGTTGGTGTAGACCTCGTAGTCGTCGTAGGTCTCAAAGAAGCCCTCGCCAAAGTAGGCGGTCTCCAGATCGGTGCGGGCCGGCCCTGCGGCAAAGGCCTTGTAGAGCGTCTCCAGCTTTTCCTCCACGTTCGGGGATTCGGCCTCGCACCAGTCGTACTCCTCGGCGTAATACGAATCGGTCGTGTCCAGGCTGTGGCGAAGGTTGGCGATCGTGTCCATCGTATAGAAGCTCAGATACCGGTCGTAGACCGCATAGTAATCCGTCAGAAGGGCTTCAAAGTCGTCGGAATCCCCGGCGTCCTCGATCAGCGCGTCAAAGGCGGCGTACAGGGCTTCCGTATCCGGACGGACGTATTCCATCTCAGCAAAGGCGACCATGTCCACGGGCACGTCGTCCCGGTAGTCGCGGAAGCCGCCGTTCTGCCAACGGATCAACGCCTCGTCGTCCGCAGGGCTGTCCGTTTCGGTGGGGATCGGGTCGGGCTCGTCAGTGGCGGGCACGGTCCCGGTCGGGTCGGTGGGGGCGGTCGTCGTCGGGTACTGGGTCGTCTCCGTCTTGGGAACGGTTCCCTGCATGGTGCAGGCGCTCAGACCGGTCAGCAGAGAGATCGCCAGGATCAGGGCAAGAATTCGTTTCATGCGTTCGCTCCTTTCTCTTTTTGCAGGGCTTCCACGAACTGTCGATATGCAAGCGGACTTCCGGCAAGCAGGGAGCCCTTGCGGTCCAGATCAAGCGGACCGCCCTCCAGCTTCGTCACCAGACAGCCGGCCTCCCGAGCGATCAGCGAGCCGGCGGCATAATCCCAGGGACACAGGCGGCATTCAAAGAAGACGCCTGCCTTCCCCGCCGCGACGTAGCAAAGATCGAGGGCGGCGGAGCCGAAGCGGCGAACGTCCTGAACCAGCGGGAAGACGCGGTTGAAAACGGTCAGAGTCCGCTCCGTCAGCTCTCGGTAATAGAGGGCTGTGCCGAAGATCAGAATGCTGTGCTCCAGATCGCGGTCCGCTGTTCGGATGGGTCTTCCGTTCAGGAAGGCCCCGCCCCCGCGCCGGGCGGTGTAGGTCTCGCCGTCGAAGGGGTTATACACCACGGCGTATTCCATCTCGCCCCGGTGCATCAGGCCGACGGAGACCGCGCTGTTGCGGTAGCCCTGAATGAAGTTCGTGGTGCCGTCGATCGGGTCTACGATGAAGCGCCATTCCGCGGCGTTGTAGTCGCTTTCCTCAAAGCCCTCCTCCGCCATGAAGGCCGCGCCGGGCAAAAGGGCCAGAAGCTCGCGCCGCAGGAAGTCCTGCACCATCGTATCATAGCGGGTCACCAGGTCGCGGGGGCCGGTTTTTTCGCGGACGCCGCGATCTGCGTCCGCCGAGCGCACGAGCGCTCCGGCACGGCGGACGATTTCTGTGATTCTGTCTAACATAGGCGTTCTCTTTTCTGAATTGAAAGATGCTTTTATTCTACCCCGGAATCCCGAAAAAATCAACCGATTCTGCCAAATTCTGCGGATGGGATCAGGGTCTCGAGGGCGTCCGGCGCAGGGCGGACGCGGGACCACGGCCCCTGCGGGGGCGGCGGAAGCTGGAAGCAGGCAAGCTTCCCGGTGCGCGGGTGACGGAACGCAAGGCGGAAGGACCAGAGGGCAATCTGCCCTTCCCCGTCGTCCGCGCCGTATTTCCGGTCGCCCAGAAGGGGGAAGCCCCGGCTGGAAAACTGGACGCGGATCTGATGCGTCCGGCCCGTATGCAGGCGGATCCGAACCAGGGAGCAGCCGTCTGCGCGGGCAAGGGTCTCGTAATCAAGGCTGGCGGGCCGGGCGTTCGGGCCGGGCTCCGTGACGACGACGGTCCTGCGGCGCTCCCGGTCCCGGGCAAGCAGGTCCTCCAGATGCCCGCGGTCCGGCGTTTCGCCGTGGACGACGGCAAGGTATTCCTTCTCAAACGTGCCCGCCCGGATCTGGGCGGAGAGGTCCGAGGCCGCGCGGGCCGTCCGCGCCAGAACCATCAGACCGCCGACGACCTGATCGAGCCGGTGGACCGTGCGAAGATTCGCGTTCGGGTCCCCGAGGGCCGCGCGAACCAGATCCGGCAGACCGCCGGGCTCATCGGTGGAGCGGATCCCCGCGGGCTTGACACAGACCAGAACGCGGTCGTCAAGATAGAGCAGATCCATACAATTCAGGCCTCCGTTGGGTGGTATGAGTTGATTTCATTATATCACGCGCGTCAAGGGCGAGACGCGGACTGAGCAGAAGGATCGCCAGCAGATTCGGGATGGACATCAGGCCGTTGCAGATATTCGCCGCCATCCAGACCGACCGGACCGGGAAAAACGGGGCAGCCGCAACGGCAAGGACGTAGAGGGTGAGGTAGACCCGCTCCGCGATCCGGCTCCCGCCGGTCAGAAAGGCCAGGCAGCGGACGGCGTAGTAGCTCCAGCCCACGACAGTCGTAAAGGCGAACAGGGCAAGACAGAGGACGATCAGACCGCGCGAGACGGACGGCGGAAACGGAAGCCCGGCTGCAAAGGCGTCCTGTGCAGCCCGAACGCCGAGCCCGCCGCTTTCGGTGACGAGCAGCACCAGACCGGTCATCGTGCAGACGAGCAGGGTATCAAAGACAGAGGCCGTCATGGAGATCAGGCCCTGCTCCGACGCCCGGACGCCCTCCGCCCCGGCGGCTGCGATCGGCGCGGTCCCAAGCCCGGCTTCGTTGGAGAAGACGCCTCGGCTGACGCCGGCGCGGACGGTTCCGATCAGGCCGCCTGAAATCGCTGCGGACGGACAGACCGCGCCGCGCAGGATCCCGCCCAGCACGGACGGAAGGGCTCCGGCTCTGGCGCAGAGGATCCAGAGACAGCAGGCCAGATAGAGACCGCCCATCACCGGAACCAGGACGGCGGAGAAGCGGCTGATCGCACGCAGGTCGCGGAAGACCAGGAGGGCCGTGCCGACGGTGAACAGGCAGCCAAGGACCAGGACCGCAAGCGGGACCGTCCGGCCGAGGACGCGGATCACGCGGTGCGCGGGGACTGCACGCTCCAGCCAGACGGTGAAGCAGCTCATCACGGAGCCGACCTGGACGAAGGTGCCGACCCCGCACAGCCCCGCCGCCGCTCCAAGGGCGGCAAAGCAGACCGCAAGCGGACGCCAGCGCGCGCCGAGGCCGAGCAGGATATAGGTCGCCGGGCCGCCGGAATGGGTCCCGTCCGGGGCCGTGCGCCGGTAGCGGACCGCAAGGAAGCCCTCCGCATACTTGACCGCCATCCCGGTCACGGCGCTGACCTCCATCCAGAGGAGGGCGCCTGGGCCGCCGAGGGTCAGGGCGGTGGCGACGCCGACGATGTTTCCGGTGCCGATCGTGGAGGACAGGGCCGTACAGAAGGCGCCGAAGGGCGTCACGCCGGAGCCGGAACGGGACCGCCCCAGCAGGCGCAGCGCCGTACCGAGACGGCGGATCGGCAGAAAGCGGAGCCGGACCGTCAGCCAGCAGCCGGTTCCGAGGATCAGAAGCAGAAGCGGCCAGCCCCAGACCGCCCGCTCCAGATGCAGCAATGTCTGTTCCATAGACGCCTCCGGGGTGGATTCTGTTCCATGTCTATGCGGCGAAAGCCGGTCTATGCCGGATCTTTACCCCTTTGTTTTGAAAAAAGTAACAGTTCAGCAGCCCAACGGAATGGGGTTTGCCGAGCGCAAAGCCTTCCCCCCAAGGGGGGAAGGTGGCATCCGGCGTCTCACGGAAGCCGGATGACGAATGAGGGGGCGGATCGATGACAGATTCGTAATTCCGACGGTCTGCTTGTCGGAAGGTCCCCCTCATCCGTCTCGCTGCGCTCGACACCTTCTCCCCAAAACCTTCTCCCCAAAGGGGCGAAGGCTCTGTCGGAGCCCTGGCAAGCTGGCCGCACCGCCGCTTCCGCCCTACGCAGGAGGGGGGCTGAACGGTTACGAAATCTGAACGCAAGAATCCGCGCACAAGAAAAAAAACGCTTGCGTTTCCGGCTCCGGCATACTATAATATAAAAGTTTAAAAGAATCATTGGAAGAGAGCCTGCGACAGGCTTCCCATAAAAGTGAGGCATAATTATGGTGCGCAACAGATCACAGAAAATCAAATCCTTTTTCCAGAAAGGCAAAAGGGTTCATCTGGTCGGCATCGGCGGCGTCTCGATGCGGCCCCTGGCGCTGGTGCTCCGGGATCGCGGGCTGGAGATCTCCGGCTCGGATATGAACGCCTCCGTCTCGACCGACGAGCTGATCGCGAAAGGCATCCGCGTCTTCATCGGCCACCGGGCGGAAAACATCGAGGGCGCGGACTGCATCATCCGCACCGCCGCGGCGCGGAACGACAATCCCGAGATCGCCGCCGCCCGCGCAAAGGGCATCCCCGTCTTTGAGCGGGCCGAGGCCTGGGGCGTGATCATGCAGGAATACCGGAATGCGATCTGCATTGCGGGTACGCACGGCAAGACCACGACGACGGGCATGGTGACGCATATCTTCATGGAGGCGCAGCGGGACCCGACCGTGATGATCGGCGGCTATCTGCCTCTGCTCCATGCGGGTCACCGCGTCGGACAGGGCGATACGATCATCGCCGAGAGCTGCGAATACTGCAACTCCTTCCACAACTTCTTCCCCACCGTTGCGGTCATCAACAACATTGAGGAGGACCATCTGGACTTCTTCAAGGATCTGGCAGACATTCAAAAATCCTTCCGCCGCTTTGCAGAGCTGATCCCGTCCGACGGCGTGCGGATCGCCAACGGCGACGACGCCAACACCCGCGAGGCGCTGGCAGGGCTGGAATACCGGACCTTCGGTCTCGGCACGCAGAACGACGTCCACCCGGAGAACGTCTCCGACGACTGGCGCAGCTTCGACGTGATCTGCGGCGGAGCATTCTACGCCCACGTGGATCTGCAGGTCTACGGCAGGTTCAACACGATCAACGCGCTCGGCGCCTGCGCCGTCGCATGGACGATGGGCGTGGACGGCGAAACCGCGGCCCGCGGTCTGCACAGCTTCCGCGGCGCAGGGCGGCGCATGGAATTCAAGGGCACCTGCCGCGGCGCGGACGTGTACGACGACTACGCCCACCATCCCCACGAGGTCCGGGCCATGCTGGAGGCCGTCAAGACGATGGGCTACGACCGGATCGTGCTGGCCTTCCAGCCGCACACCTACAGCCGGACCCGCGCCCTGTTCCGGGACTTCGTTGAGGTTCTGAAGCTCGCCGACCAGCTCGTGCTGGCGGAGATCTACGCGGCCCGCGAGCAGAACACCATCGGCATTCATTCCAGCGATCTCGCCGCCGAGATCCCCGGCTCGGTCTGCTTTGAGACCCTGCCCGAGGTGGCGGATTATCTCCGCTCCATCGCAAAGCCGGGCGACATCATCCTGACCGTCGGCGCAGGCGACATCTACAAGGCCGGCGAGGCGATCTGCGACCAGGCGTAAGCCCAGGCTCCTGTCATTCATTTGTATTTTTAAGAAAAGAGGCATCTTTTATGACGAAAATCGACATTTTTTCCGGCTTTCTCGGCGCGGGCAAGACGACCCTGATCAAGAAGCTGATCTCCGAGGCGTACAAGGGTGAAAACCTGGTGCTGATCGAAAACGAGTTCGGCGAGATCGGCATTGACGGCGGGTTCCTCAAGGACGCCGGCATCCAGATCACGGAGATGAACTCCGGCTGCATCTGCTGCACCCTCGTCGGCGACTTCGGTACTGCGCTGAAGCAGGTCATTTCCCAGTACCACCCCGACCGCATTCTGATCGAGCCCTCCGGCGTCGGCAAGCTCTCCGACGTCATGGTCGCCGTGGAGAAGGCCGTCAAGGGCGAAGCCGAGCTCGGCGCGACCGTCGCCGTGGCTGACGCGACCAAGGTCAAGCTCTACATGAAGAACTTCGGTGAGTTCTACAACAACCAGATCGAGACTGCCGGCTGCATCGTGCTCAGCCGCACCCAGAGCGTGAAGGAAGAAAAGCTCAAGGCCGCCGTGGAGCTGATCCGCGCGCACAACGACCACGCCACGCTGGTCACGACCCCCTGGGACGAGCTGACCGGCGCACAGCTCAAGGAGGCCATGGAGTCCAACCCGACGCTGGACGACATGATGCAGGAGCTGATCGCCGCCCACGAGCAGGAGGAAGCCGAGCACGAGGCGGAGCATCATCACCATCACGACGAGCACGAGCATCATCACGATCACGATGAGCACGAGCATGACCACGACGAGCACGACCACTCCCACTGTGACCACGAACACGGCTATTGCGAGCACGAGCATGACCACGACGAGCACGAGCATGACCACGACGAGCACGAGCATCACCATCATCACCATCACCACGCCGACGACGTGTTCACCTCCTGGGGCCGCGAAACGGCCAAGACCTTCACCGAGGATGAGATCCGCGAGGATCTCAAGGCGCTGGACAACGCGCTGGAATACGGCATCATCCTCCGCGCGAAGGGCATCGTGCCTGCGGCGGACGGACGCTGGATCCACTTTGACCACGTGCCCGGCGAGATCGACGTGCGTTACGGCGCGGCTGACGTGATCGGCAAGCTCTGCGTGATCGGCTCCAAGATCGACGAGGCTGCGATCGCCGAGCTGTTCGGCGTGTAAACGGAGGAAGCCATGCCCATTCCGGTCTATACCTTTACCGGCTTTCTGGATTCCGGTAAAACGAAATTCATCCAGGAGACCCTGGAGGACGAGCGCTTCAACTCCGGCGAACGCACGCTGCTTCTGATCTGCGAGGAGGGCGAGGAGGAGTACGATCCTTCGACCTACCCCCACAAGGCCGTGTATCCGGAGGTCATCGACCAGGAGACCGTCACCACCGAGGAGCTGGACGCCCTGCAGAAAAAGCATCACGCCCAGCGTGTGATCCTGGAGCTGAACGGGATGCAGATGATCGTCCCCTTCTACCAGAAAATGCCACGGGACTGGGAGCTGGCGCAGGAGGTCATGTTTGCCGACGCGACCACGATCCTGGGCTACAACGCCAACATGCGCTCCCTCGTCGTGGACAAGCTCTCCGGTGCGGAGATGGTCGTCTACAACCGCATGGAGAAGACCACCGACAAGATGCCCCTGCACAAGCTGGCGCGGGCGCTGAACCGCCGGATCGACATCGTCTACGACTACACCGACGGAACGACGGAATTTGACGACATCCCCGATCCCCTGCCCTTCGATCTGAACGCCCCGGTGGTGGAGATCCAGGACGACGACTACGCCCTGTTCTACCGCGACGTCACCGAGGAGCCGAAGAAATACGACGGCAAGATCATCCGCTTCAAGGGCCAGGTCGCCCGGCTCAAGAGCGACAAGCCCGGTATGTTTGCCCCGGGCCGCTTCGTGATGACCTGCTGCGAGGCCGATATTCAGTTCATGGGTCTGCCCTGCAAGTGGGCGGACTGCCGCAAGCTGGAGATGCGCTCCTGGGTCACCGTTCAGGCCAAGGTCCAGGTCAAGCACCATCCCCTGTTCAAGGGCGTCGGCCCGATCCTGAACGCCATCGACGTCACCCCCGCCTCCGCTCCGAAGCAGGAGGTCGCAACCTTCTGAGAAAAATCAGCGCGCCGGACTCCGCTCCGGCGCGCTGATTTTCGGTTTGCCCGCGAGAAAAAGCCCGGAAGGGCTTGTTTCCTGGCCGGCTTTGTGCTAAAATATCTTTAACTACGATCCGGTCAACGACCCGGCAAATACAGAAAGGCAGGTTCCAGATATGGAATACCACTACAATTTTGACCATCCGGCCTCCCGCCTGGGGACCGATTCCTTCAAATGGGACGTCAAGGAAAACGAGCTGCCGATGTGGGTGGCGGACATGGACTTTGAGGCGCCGCCGGAAATCCTGGACGCCCTTCGCGCCCGTCTGGACCACGGCATCTTCGGCTATCCCAAGCTCACCGACGACTGGTATCAGAGCTATATCGACTGGTGGAAAAACCGCCACGGTCTGACCATCGAGAAGGACTGGCTTCTGTTTTCGGGCGGCATCGTGGGAACCGTTGCCTCCCTGATCCGGCGGCTGACCGCCCCCGGCGAGAACGTCCTGCTGATGACCCCGGCCTACAACGCGTTCTTATATATCATCGCGGAGAACGGACGCCATATCGCGGAAAACCGGCTGATCTATGACGGGAACGACTATTCCATCGACTGGGAGGATCTGGACAAGAAGCTGGCCGATCCGAACACGAATCTCTTCCTGCTCTGCAACCCCCACAACCCCATCGGACGGATCTGGGACCGCGAGACGCTCTCGCGGATCGGCGCGATGTGCAAGCGGCACAGTGTGATCGTCATTTCCGACGAGATCCACTGCGACCTGACCGAGCCGGGCAAGCGCTACGTGCCCTTCGCCACGGTGGACGAGACCTGCCGGGAAATCAGTCTGACCTGTCTGGCTCCGACCAAGGCCTTCAATCTGGCCGGCATCCACACCTCCGCGTCCTTCTCGTCCAACCCCGTTCTGCGGGCGAAGGCGGCGTCCGCCTTCTCTCTGGACGGGATCTCCTCCCCGAACGTCTTCTCCGTGCCCGCCACGGTGGCGGCCTTTACGAAGGGCGAGCGCTGGCTGGACGAGGCCTGCGCCTACATCTGGGAGAATCGCCGGATGATCCTCGACTTCCTGGCCAAGGAGCTGCCGATGATCCACTTCGTTCCCGGCGAGGCCACCTATCTGCTGTGGGTGGACGTCTCTGCGGTCACGGACAACGTAGAGGATTTCTGCAAACGCCTGCGCGCAGAGACCGGTCTGTTCGTGACCCCGGGCACGGCCTACGGCAAGCCCACGGGCGAGGGCTTCTTCCGTTGGAATCTCGCCTGCCCGCACGCTTACGTGCAGGACGCGCTGGGTCGGCTGAAGCAATTCGTGACCGCACATTCCTGATCCATCTCTGATTCCATCAGTTAGGAGGAGCAACCATGCTGAATGAGGACGGAAAACTGCTGATTGGCGTGGGTGAAACGCCGGTCTGTCTTCTGCCCCGGATGGCGAACCGGCACGGGCTGATTTCCGGCGCGACCGGAACCGGCAAAACGATCACGCTCAAGGTGATGGCGGAATCCTTTTCCGCCCTGGGCGTTCCGGTCTTTCTGGCGGACGTCAAGGGCGATCTGGCGGGCTGCTGCCGGACCGGCGAACGGACCGAGGCCATCGACCGGCGGCTGACCGCGATGGGTCTCGACCCCGAGTCCTTCCGCTATCAGCCCTTCCCGGTCCGGTTCTGGGACGTCTACGGAGAGATGGGCCATCCCGTGCGCACGACCGTCAGCGAGATGGGCGCGCCCCTGCTCTCCCGTCTGCTCGATCTGACCGCCGTGCAGGAGGGCGTGCTGACCATCGTATTCCGCGTTGCGGATGAAAAGGGCTGGCTGCTCTCCGATCTCAAGGATCTGCGGGCGATGGTCAACTACGTGGCGGAGCACGCCGATGAATACCGCAGCGAATACGGCAACGTATCCAAGCAGTCCGCCGGTGCGATCCAGCGCTCCCTGCTCCAGTTGGAGGACGCAGGCGGCGACCTCTTTTTCGGAGAGCCGGACATTGAGCTGAGCGACTGGTTCCAAACCGACGACAAGGGCAAGGGCTATATCAACATCCTGCACTGCGAGCGTCTGTACCGCTCTCCCCTGCTCTATGCAACCTTCCTGCTCTGGCTGCTGGCGGAGCTCTTTGAGCAGCTTCCCGAGGTGGGCGACCCCGAGCAGCCGAAGCTGGTCTTCTTCTTCGATGAGGCGCATCTGCTCTTTGACGACGCGCCGAAGGCCCTGGTAGACAAGGTGGAGCAGGTCGTCCGCCTGATCCGTTCCAAGGGCGTTGGCGTATTCTTCATCACCCAGCGGCCCTCCGACGTGCCCGACTCGGTTCTGGCCCAGCTCGGCAACAAGGTCCAGCACGCCCTGCGGGCCTACACGCCCGCCGAGCAGAAGGCCGTCCGCGCCGCCGCCCAGGGCTTCCGCGCAAACCCGGCCTTCGATACGCAGGACGCGATCATGGATCTCGGCACCGGCGAGGCTTTGGTCAGCTTCCTGGACGAAAAGGGTCGTCCCTCCGTCGTGGAGCGGGTGACGATCCTGCCGCCGCAGTCGCTGATGGGGCCGATCGACGAGCGCAGACGAAGCGCTGAGCTCTCCTACGACGAGCTGTACGGGAAATACGAGACCCCCGTGGACCCGGAATCTGCCTATGAGATCATAACCGCAGACCGCGAGGCCGCCGCGAAGGCGGAGGCCGAGGCGCTGGCGGCAAAGGAGCGGGAAAAGCTCGAACAGCAGAAGGAAAAAGAGAAAAAGGCGACCTCCAAGCGGCGGACCTCCGCCGGGCGGAAGGTGGCAAACTCTGCTCTGAACGCCGTGGGGCGCGAGGTGGGCCGGAGCTTCACCCGAGGCCTGCTGGGAACACTCAAAAAGTGGTTCTGACGCCTTCATTTCAGATAAGACCGCCAGTCTGCACTGCAGGCTGGCGGTCTTATCTATACTCGTTCCTGGAAAGCTTGTAAACGAAAAATAATCAGTCCTTACAATAGAAATGCTCGATACGAAATAAGATGGCCTGCAAGAAATACCCCGGATCAGTATCGAAGAAGAAGAATTGAAACGTCATATTACTTGGCAAAAATACGGCAATGCCCTCATTTACGCTCGACAAGCCGCGCATCAAATAAGATATCGTCTGCTATGTCCGAATCCAAAACCTCCGCAATCACAAACCAGCCTGCCATATCATCTGTATATGTTTCCGGATCATTTGTCTGTACGACATCCAGGCAGAAAGTTGATCCGCCATAAGAAATGTCCTGTATCGCATAACGGAATGATCCGCTGGGTGCTGTTACGTATGCAAGGACAAGCGTGTGATCGGCA
>OMZQ01000032.1 GCA_900315595.1 uncultured Eubacteriales bacterium
GCAGGGTGCGAAAAATCCTTTATTTTCAACGGTTTCGGAGGTCTTTATTAAATCCCTATGAGGCGGTATAACTACCTACACAATTTGAGGTTTCAAATTCATATTTGTAGAGGTGACACATGGATAGACCAATTACAACCTTATTCATGCTGATGTCGGTGGATGGCAAGATCAGCACTGGCTCTACAGACGAGCTGGACGTTGATCGGGACTTTCCGAAGCTTCCCGGTGTCAGAGAAGGTCTGCATCAATACTATGAGATCGAGCAGACAACCGATCTGTGGTCTTTCAATACGGGACGGGTGCAGGCTAAGATGGGCGTCAATGAAAAGGAGTTGCCGGATAAAACGCCGGTATCCTTTGTTCTGCTGGACAATCATCATCTGACGGAGCACGGAGTCCGGTACTTCTGCGCGAAATCAAAGCAAGCCGTTGTTATCACATTGATAGATTGTTCTGTGCTTCAAGATTCCTATATACGGCTTCGATATGAGGTAATTCGATAACATGGTAGATTATGAAAAACACTTTCGCAGATACTGCGAAGATACCAATTTGTCAATCAATCTTTCCTTCGACATGCCGGAGGGATATGAAACGGCCAACGGCACCTTTGACCTGACTGTCAATACGCTGTTTATCAACAAAGAGATGCTTCAATCTAAACCGGAGCACGAGCAGATGTTCTATCTGTTTCATGAGCTTCGCCATGCCTTGCAGTATTTGCACCCGGAGCGCTTTGACGAGTTGATTTCCAGGAGCCGCCTCTATGTCATCCAATATGACGGCACCTGTTATAAACTCGTTGACGGCGAATGGAAAGAATGCAAGCTCGATGGATCAATAGAGTATTTCACGGAACTATATCTTGGACAGCCCTATGAACGGGACGCGAATGACTTTGCGTATGAGAAGGTGAAGGCACTTTTGGGAGATTTCCCGGAACTGCAGGAGCTCCATGCGTTCTGGATGCCGAAAAAGCCGATATCAGATCAGGCGTATGAGGAACTGTATCGGCAGATTGATGAAATCACAGGTGAAACAAGTTTTGAAGCATCCAGGTAAGGCTTGAAATATTTGCTTTCAGCGAGTAAAAATAGAGCTGTCTGATTTTGAACGTCAGGCAGCTCTTTTTTTCACCTTATTTGATATCGATCCAAATTCCGATATCCCGCATTTCGGAATCGGGGACAGCGTGATAGAATCTCTGCGCTTCCTCGTTGCTGGCAGTCAGAGCGATCAGCGTGTCAACGTGCCGATCCTTCAGGTCTTCCCGCAAGGTGGAAAGGAGCTTTTGTGCCGCACCCTGGTGACGGCAGCTTTTCAGCACGCAGATCCAATCCAGATAGGCTTTTACGGAACCGTCAAAATGCGAGGGGATCAGAACAGCGTCAATGCGTCCGATCACCCGTTCCCCCTGATAGGCCAGAAAGGAAAGCGCATTGGAAAACCGCTCGTCGTGGAAGCTGGCAGTAACGCTTTTGATATACGCCGCGTCGATCTCCCAGCCCCAGAAGTCTTCTTCGGCCCGAAGCGCCCGTTCAAATGCCAGAACGTCCGGGATCTCCTGTTCGGTATACGGCTTGACGATGATCCTGTTTCGATCAACCTCCGCCTGCATACGGTCGCACCATTTGTCCCATTTTTCCGGGTATTCTTCCTCTGAAATGATTCTTGTCATCAGATCACGGGGCGACTCGATCCCCTGCTCCCGGCAGGCCGCTACGCAGGCACGGTACATATCCCAAGACAGCTCGTCCTCATCCCAGACCAATGGAACCGCTTCGAGCCCTGCCCGCAGTGCGGCCACCGCTCGGGTGTGTCCATCCGTCATAACCGGTCTGCCGTCCAGCAGCTTGACCGGGATCGGCTCAAAGCAGGAAAGCTCTGCCGGGTTCAGCCAGGCTTCAATATCCTTTAACTTCTTTTCGGAAATATAAAACTGCGAGGGCTGTAAGTCTTTCAGGTTCAGTTCATGGATGAGCATCATTCATTCTCCTCCGAGCTGTTTTTCTTCGAAGAAATATCCCAGCGTGTCAACAAAGTCACCCCGATCGAATAATTCTTTGATCTGTTGCCTGTCAAGCCAGGCGATCTGCGCCGCTTCGTTTGTCGTGGCCGTTTCCAAGGATACCGGACCGTCATACGGAAACAGCCACACGTCCACAATATCCGAAAACCTGCCGCTGTTACGCCGTTCTGAATTTTCAGTCCCACAGGGATGAAAAGTGCCGGATCAGGAACGCTCGATATTCTTTGAAAAGCGGATCGTCCAGATGATCTCTGATATAGTTTGCGTTCAGCTTCTGCTCGGCAGGGTCGATCTCGGCGTATCGGTGAACAATTACGTTTCCGGCGGCCTCTTCTCGGAGAATCTCCGCATAGACGTTCGGGATATGCTCCGCCAGGACAACGGGCACGTCAACGCTGCTTTCCCATGTGTGGCCTTTGGTGTTTTTCAGGTTTACAGAAGAAACAGGCTGATAGATGAACCCTTCTTTTCCCTCGTACATCGTTTTCAATTGGTCCGGGAAACGTTCAAAATAGTTCTGGACCCCGTCTCTCGGCCCCATCGTGACGAAGTTTTCCTCTTTGCTCCTGCAGCAGACCAGTGCATAGACCCGGTCCGTCGTAAAATAGGCGACTTTGCTCCCGTCAGCGTGTGACCTCGCGTTTGCAAGAATCCGATTCAGCCCGCCCACGACGCTCCCATGAAAAAAAGCCGCAGGCTTTACCATGCGATAAAAGGAACCCTCACCAATCGCTGTTTTTTGCGTAAACGCTTCACCGTCTATATGAAACCCGGCCTTTTCATAGCATCTTACAGCGCGTTTGTTCCATGTGCGAACCTCTAAATACAGCGGTTTATTCCCGAAGAGCTCGCGGGCTATTTCATTCGCCGCAAGAGCCATCTTTTGACCGTAGCCTTGATTACAGAAAGCTGGATTTGCTGCGATGCCAAGGAAGACCTCTGACGCTTCTTCAAACAGATTGATATACCCGACCAGGTTTTCACCATCACAGAAGGAAAAGAAGCTGTTTTTGGGGTTGGCAAAGCCTCTGCCTGCTTTCTTCTGCTCTTCATAGGGCGTGCTGTCGTATATGGAGTACGCACCTTCGTATTTCCAGTTGCCGATCTCGTATTTTTCTGATTCCGTTGTTCTGTGATATTGCAGCATACTTGCCCCTTCCATTTTTTCCGGGAACCTGACCAAAGTACCGGGATCGTTTTGTGCCATACCCTGCAGATTGCGGATCAAGCGGATTCTATCACGAATCGCCATCGGAAAAACGTCCTGCAGACGATTATACTCATTATAGCGGAAGCGCTTCAGAATATCAAGTATGGCTGAAGCAAGAATGCTTCGATTTTCTCCGGCAATTCTTGGTTTGAACGGAAAGTTTTAATGTAACCGTTGATTTTACATGAATTCTGCGGTATCATACTCTCTCGGAGGGGATCTTATGCAGATTTCAAGCAGATTCACAATCGCCTTGCACATCTTTACCTGCGTTGACGTATTCAAGGATGAGCGCAAGGTTACAAGCGACTTTCTGGCGGGATCGATCAACACCAATCCGGTCATCATACGCAAGATCCTGACGCAGCTCAAAAACGCCGGGCTGATCAGCGTGGCAAGAGGCACTGGCGGCATTGAGCTGACGAGGGACTTATCGGAGATCACCTTTTACGACGTGTACGAGGCGATCGGAGCAGTCGAAAACGGAGACCTGTTCCATTTCCACGAAAGTCCGAACCCGGATTGTCCGGTCGGCCGGAACATCCATGCCTTACTGGATGATAAGCTGAAAGCAATTCAAAACGCGATGGAAGACGAATTGAGGAAGTATAACCTGCGCGATCTTCGCAGCGGCATGACGGAGCTTCTGGAAAAGGAGAACGAAAGCAAAGGCTCCGGAGGATAACATTCTTCCGGAGCTTTTCATAGGAGGCGAGCTTATGACGACAGCAGAGTATCTGTCTTACGTTGTGCATGAAATCCACACCACGGTCGTTGCCACGGTGGATGATGCGGGCTTGCCCGTCACCGCCGCGATCGACATGATGGACTGTGATGAAAACAGCCTGTACTTTTTGACGGCGAGGGGCAAGGGATTCTATGACAGGCTCCTCAAGAGAGGCTTTCTTGCGCTGACCGCCATGAAAGGCAAGGATACGATGAGCAGCGCGGCGGTTTTGATCAGGGGCAAGGTGCGCGAGCTTGGGTATGAAAGGATACCGGCGCTGTTTGCGAAGAATCCATACATGAAGGAGATTTATCCGACGGAGGACTCCAGGAAGGCGCTGACCGTTTTTCGGGTTTACGAAGGGACCGGCGAGTGGTTTGATCTCTCGAAGAAGCCGATCGAGCGCGCCGGCTTCACCTTCGGGGGAGCGGCAGAGAGACCGGAGGGTTACTTCATTACGGACGCCTGTATCGGCTGTGGAAGCTGTGCGGCAGTCTGCCCGCAGAACTGCATCAATCCTGACGGCATTCCCTTTGTGATCGAACCGGAGCATTGTCTGCACTGCGGAAACTGCATGGAGGCGTGCCCCATGGGGGCGGTAGAAAGAAGGTAGCTTCATGCCTGAGAAAATGACACAAGAGCAGCGGCTTGACACACTGGTCGAAGCGTTCAAGGCCGATTCCGTTCAAATAAAGACGCCGGAGGATCAAGAGGGCAAACGGCGGATCCTGCGCTCGCTGATGAACGTTCGCATGCCGAAGAAGCTGGACGATTCCGTTCTCGCCCTGCAGGATGAATACCTGCGGGAGAGGATCCGCGAAAAAGGGATCGTCACGCTTTCGGAGATCCCCGTGATTCGAGACGGCATGTCGATCTGGCAGGGGGATATCACCCGTCTTGCCGTTGACGCCATCGTGAACGCAGCCAACTCGCAGATGCTCGGCTGTTTTGTCCCGATGCACACCTGCATCGACAACTGCATTCATACCTTCGCCGGGGTACAGCTCCGGGCGGAATGCAGCCGGCAGATGAATCAGCTTCGGATCCGCTATGGCAGAGACTACGAGCAGCCGACTGCCGTTCCGATGCTGACGGACGCCTATAACCTGCCGGCGAAGAAGATCGTCCATATCGTCGGCCCCATTGTAGAAGACCGGCTGACTCCTGCGCTGGAGCAGGATCTGGCAGACTGCTACCGGAACACCCTCGACCTCTGCGCGGAGAACGCTCTGCGCAGCGTGGCGTTCTGCTGTATTTCAACAGGCGTATTCCGCTTTCCGAATCAGCGGGCAGCGGAGATCGCGGTCGAAACCGTAAGCCATTGGCTGGCCGAACACAAGGGGCGGATCGACCGGGTGATTTTCAACGTATTCAAAGACGAGGACAGAGCATACTATGAAGAACGCTTACACGAATCAGCCGAACGGCTATCTGGAATCGATCCAGAAAGGCCTTGCAGCCGTTCGCGCGTATGATCTTCGCCTTTCCCACGGGATCGGGACCCGTGCGGAACAGCTTGCAAGACTGAAGAAGGAACTCGAAACGGCGGATGCGATCGTCGTCGGAGCAGGCGCAGGACTCTCCACGGCGGCAGGGTTTACTTACGCCGGGGATCGTTTCAAAAGAAATTTTTCCGATTTTGAAGAAGCATTCGGCTTTCATGATATGTACACCGGCGGCTTTGTCGTGATGCGTGCGGCGCCGGAGGTGTCGTGGGCCTATTGGGCAAGACACATCTACTTCAACCGATTTATCCGTGCGCCGAAGCCCGTTTATCAGGATCTGCTGTCCCTGCTGGATGGCAAAGACTATTTCGTGATCACGACAAACGTGGATCACCAGTTCCAGTATGCGGGCTTCGACAAAAAGCGGCTGTTCTATACGCAGGGGGATTACGGCCTATTCCAGAGCATCGACCCCAAGGTGCAGGAAACCTTCGACAACGAGGCGTGGACGATGCGAGCCATGGAAGCGCAGGGCTTTGTCCGGGATGAAGCCGGTATCTTCCGGATCCCGGAGAACGGCACGGTATCGATGAAGCTGCCGACGGAGCTGATCCCCACCGCTCCGAACGGCGACCCGGTCACGATGAATCTTCGTTCGGACGAAAGCTTTGTTGAGGATGCCGGCTGGCGCAAAGCGTCCGCTGCCTATTCCGATTTTCTGCGCAGACACGAAAACCTGCACGTGCTGTATCTGGAGATCGGCGTGGGAGCCAACACGCCGGTCATTATCAAGTATCCGTTCTGGCAGATGACGAGAGACAACAGCCGGGCGGTCTATGCCTGCCTGAATTTTGACGAAGCGGTATGCCCCAAAGAGATCGAACAGCAGTCTGTCTGTATTCAGGCAGACGCAGGAGAGATCCTTCGTATGCTCAGATGAAGGTTCAGCTTGCTCCGGCAGGAAAGAGCAATCAGAAATCAGAATAAAGCGCTCTAAAGCCCCGATTTTCCTTGAAAAGTCAAGGAAAATCGGGGCTTTGCTCTGAAAGCGGCAAGCAATTGCGCGATCCGTGCGGAAAAACCGTTATACGTTCGCCGGGATGATTAGGCCGCTGCTGACGGCCCGGACGGCCAGCTCAGTCCGGGAGCTCAGGCCGGTCTTGCTGATCAAATTCCCGATGTGGTATCGCACAGCGGGAGGGCTCAGATAGAGCCGGGATGCGATCTCCCGGTCCGTCAGCCCCTCGGACAGAAGCCGCAGCACCTCCAGCTCCCGCTCTGTGAAGTCCTTGCTGCTGGCCTGGCCAAGATAGATTTCCGGCGGTTCATCCGGCCAGACCGATTCCCCGGCGATGGTGCGGTCCATGACCCAGAGCAGGGGCTCCGCTTCCACTTCCTTATACCAGAAGGAGTCCACGCCCACGGCGCGGGCTTTTTTCAGGAACGCGGGGTCCGGCATGGAGGTGACGGCGATGATTTTGATGTCGGGATAGGAGCCCTTGATCCGGGCGGCGGCGTCCAGGCCGTTGGAGCCGTCCCGCATGACGACGTCCATCAGGATCAGATCGACCCCGCCCTTGGCGCACCAGGCGTCGGCCACCATAGCCGTTTCGATGGCGGCGATCACCTTGTAGCGGCTGTCCGAGGAGACGATGCTCTCAAAGAGCTGCCGGGACATTCTCTGATCGTCTACGATCAATACGCTATACTGCATAAGGCTTCTCCTTGTTCAGGTTCAACGTCACGGTAAAGCAGGGCGACCTGCTGACGCGCATGGTTCCGCCGGCCTGCTCCGTGATCGTGCGGAGAATGCGCAGACCGCCGGTTTCCCGGACAGGGCCCTTGGGCGGCTCGCCGTTGCCGGAGAAGACGATCGTAAGCCTGTCCCGGGTCTCTCGCAGCTCGATCCGCAGCAGATCGCCGTGGGCGTGGCGGAGCAGATTGGTCAGGCACTCGTGGAGGCCGGTGGCTGCCACGCGGCAGATGGGCTCCTCCAGGGGCAGCTCGCCGCTGAGCTCGACCCGGACGCCCAGCCGCCTGGCGGTCTGGAGCAGGACAGCGTACTCGTCCGTCACCTGGAATTCCGAGGCGTCCCGGAGGAAGGAGACGTTTCGCTTCAGCCTGCGCCGGAGGGTATCCAGATCTTTGGCGCTGCCGCCGTGGCTCAGCAGCTTTTTCATCATCAGAAGGTCCTCGCCCATGGCGTCGTGGAGTCTGGCGCGGGCGGCGAGGATCTCGGATTGGATGGTCAGATCCACGATCTCGCGGTTTCGGGCAGCCAGCTTTTGATTGAGCTCCACGAGCTGGCGGTTCTTTTCCTCCAACGCGAGGGTCTTCCGATAAGCCTCGGAGACCTCGGCTGCCGTCAGGACCGTCAGCGGCTCGCCCTCCCAGTCCAGACTCTGCTTTGAGATGCTCCAAACGCTTCCGTCCGGCAGCAGGAGCAGCCGTTCGCCGTTCAGAGTCGCCCGGCTGCAGCCGGGCTGCAGCGCACCCTCGGCCAGGGCCCGGCGAAAACGTTCCCCGTTGATCAGCACCTCGCCCAAAGCGGCGCGGCACAGGGCCTCCATGGCCGTATTGACCAGGACGACCCGGCCCCAGGGCCGAAAGCAGCAGATCCCAACCGGGAGGCTGTCCACAGCCTCCTTCACAGACGTCGGGCTGATATGGCCGTGCGTCCAGCGGAGCATGCGCCGCCAAAGCAGGGCTGTGAGCAAAGTCAGGGCCAGGAGTACGGCTGCCGGGACCCAGGGCGGCGGCGCCAGCACCAGCTCCCGCAGGGCGTAGTAGGCTTGGCCCCTGGGATCCTTGGGTGTTCTCAGCACCAGAAAGGCCTGGGCCAGGAAATAGCAGATCGGGGCCAGGGGCAGGCAGGCGGCAAAGCTCCGCCAGCGCCGGTATTGGGCGTAAAGGGAAAGCAGGCTGATCACGGTAAAGAGAAGGACGATGGCTATAAACGCCATAAGCAGCCAAACCCCGATGGGCAGCGCCTGAATTCTCGGATCCATCATGCCGCGCCTCCTTTCGGGAAGCGCAGCAGGACCACCAGGTCGCCGCCCTCCTTGCTTACGCGGATTCGGGGCTGGGCCTCGCTGCCGCCGTAGACGGGGCTGCTGAAATCCCAGCTCAGATCCTCCACCTTCAGCATGATCCGCACCTCGAGAAGCGAATCCGCGCTCTCGGCAGAGATCCGGACCAGAAAGGCCTTCAGGGTCTCCAGCGCTTCCTCCGCCAGCGCATGCACGTGCTCGTAGGCAGAGATAATCACTGCCGCGGGCAGCTCGTCCTCGCCCCGGACGTTGACGGCGGTTTCCACGCCGCAGAGCTGCATACAGCCTGCCGACTCGGTCAGGGCCGCGGCCAGTTCCGCCAGCGGGAGGGTTCCGCCGCCGGAGAGCAGCTCCATGTTGCAGCGCCGCTTGATGTAGGCGGTGAGCAGGGAGATCCTGGGCAGATTGCCCAGGAATTCCGCGTCGTCTCCCGCAGAAAGTGTTTCAATCTGCTCCAGCTTCGGCTGGATCAGATCGTAAACCTGCTCATAGAGCCTGTTGCGGGTCTCCAGCTCGGTCATTTCCTTTTTCAACCGACCTTCCCGGATCAGCAGCTCGTTGCGGTGCTCGGTCTGCCGGGCCGCCTCTTCCAACTGCTCATTCAGGCTGAAAACGCGGCGCAGATCCACTGCCCAGCGGACGGAGCCGCCGCTGACAGGCTGCCGGGAGCCCTGCACCGGAAACCCAGAGCTGTCTCTTCCGGGACGTGGCGCAGGGCGTCTGGTACCGTGATGCGGTTCTGTGGGCGGTCGAAAACGGCGTCACCACCGGAACCTCAGCAAACACCTTCAGCCCGTACAGACCCTGCACCCGCGCCCAGGCCGTGACCTTCCTCTGGCGGGCCGACGGCATGAATGAGTAAGCGGGAAAGCCTGATTTTCACCAACGCACAATACGCCTGAAACCCATCACGCGGCGGCGGGGAGCGATCCCCGCCGCCGTAACTGTTCAGCCCAGGTCCTTCCCCTCGAGGGGAAGGTGTCGCCGCAGGCGACGGAAGAGGTGTCGTACCGGATCGCAGGGCGGCCAGACCTCTGGCCGCCGTCCCACCGAATGGCAGACAGCGCGGCGGCCTGGGGTCAGGCCGCCCTGCGGCATGGGCCGAACCGTTACCCGCCGCCGTTTCAGATCCCGTCAAAACCGGCGGAAATCTATTGATTTCTGCCCGTTTCGTGCTATAATGAATCATCCGGATGAAAGGACAGGGAGAAGCAGATGAATCAGCAGATACGCCTCCGGCCGATGGATCGGACGCTCCTGCACGAGTATTATAAGGGCTTCGTGATGGATGCCGATCTCTTTATGGACGTGAGCCGCTTCCAGGCGTACACCTACGTCCCCGAGAGGGTTGACGCATATTTTGACAAGCTCCGATCGCAGAAGGATCGCGTGGATTTTCTGATTCTGTTGGACGAAAAGCCGATCGGAGAAATCGCCTTGAAACACATCGATGAAACAGCGAAGCGATGCGAGCTGTCCATCCACTTGCAAAACGATTCCGTCAAGAATCAAGGTTACGGAACGCAGGCGGAGCGGCTGATTCTGAATTATGCTTTTCAGACGCTTGGAATGGAGACGGTGATCGCCGACTCGGTTCTCAAGAACCTGAGAAGCCAGCGCGTCCTGGAGAAGGCGGGCTTTCAGGAAACCGGCCGGGATGATACCTTCGTCTATTACAAAAGATCCAAATCGGATCTCAGGGCCGGAATCTCAGTCGAAAAAGCGGATAAAAATGATCTGAAACAGATTTATGAAATGCAGGTTTCAGCATTTCGCCCGTTGTTGGATCAATACAAGGATTACGAAACCAGCCCTGCTGCGGAACCGTTTGAAAGAACGTTACAGCGCTTTCTCTTTGAAAACGTTTCTTATCATTTGGTCAAGCTGGGAACGGAGGTGATCGGAGCTGTTCGGGTACGCTGGAATGATGATATCTACGTTCTTTCGCAGATTTTTATTCTGCCGGAGTACCAGGGCCTGGGATATGCGCAGGAGGCGATCCGACAGGTGGAAGCCGCATATCCCAATGCTTCCCGCTGGAGGTTGGATACCATCGAACAGGAAGCAAAGCTCTGTCACCTGTATGAAAAGATGGGATACCGTAAAACGGGGCAGACAAAACGTATAAAAGATGGAATGGATCTCGTATTCTACGAAAAAGGGATGGGCAGATAATGAACGAAAGCATCCATACGAATCCCGCGATTCGCTGGATCTTCTTCGACGTCGGTTCCACACTGGTGGACGAGGAAAAAGCCTATAAGCATCGAATCAGAGACATGATCCAAGGCACCTCCGTCACCTTCGAGCAGGTTTGGGACAAGCGGATCCAATACGCCAAAGCGGGATATAACGGAGATCAAAAGGCAATCGAGTATTTCGCTCTCAACAAAACGCCATGGCACAGCGAGGACGAGGTTCCGTTCCCGGACTGTGAACAGACCTTGGCTGCGCTCTGCGAGCAAGGCTGCAGGCTCGGAATCATCGCAAATCAGGAGCCGGGAGCAAGGGAACGCCTGGATGCCTGGGGATTGGGTCGGTATTTCCTGGTGATTGCCTCTTCTGCGGAACTGGGTAGCGCAAAGCCGGACCCGGCCATTTTCAGGTGGGCGCTGGAGCAAGCGGGCTGCACACCGGATCACGCTGTCATGGTGGGCGACCGGCTGGACAACGACATCCGCCCGGCTAAGGAGCTGGGTATGAAAACCATCCGAATCCGGAAAGGGCTGGCGGTCTATATGCGGCCTTCCTGTCCGGCAGAGGTTCCGGATTTTACAGTGGACAGCCTTTCAGAGATATTAAGTATTCCATGTCTGATTGAGGAATTGCTATGAGATTATTGTTTGAGATGGATAAGAAGGACTATGCACACTGCACCCGCCGTTTCGTTCGCAACTCCGCCCGCAGCATCATCATAAGGGATGGAAAAATCGCCATGATCCACAGCCTGAAATACGATTACTACAAGTTTCCTGGCGGCGGGATTGAACCCGGCGAGGACCCGGTTCAGGCAATGATCCGGGAGACGCGTGAGGAAGCCGGACTTGTGGTCAAGCCTGAGACGGTACGGGAATACGGCTTCGTTCACCGGATTCAGCGGAGCGACATGGATGCCTCCGAGTGCTTTGTTCAGGACAATTACTACTACCTGTGCCAAACGGAGCCGGAAGCAGTTCGGCAGAATTTGGACGCTTACGAGGCGCAGGAAACCTATACATTGGAATATGTTACGCCCTTGACGGCAATTCAAAAGAACCGCAGTGTCGGCGCAAGTCCATATAACCCCATCATGTTTGAACGGGAAGCAAGGGTGCTGGAGCTGCTGACAGCAGAAGGATATTTTTCAGCTTGATCGCACGGTGAATGGAGGATAGAATCTGATGAACGTCGAATTGATCCGAAGAACGGAAGAATTCTTAAAACGAAAATTCGAAGGCGGCGCATATCTGACCGCCCATCCGGAGGCCAAGGCCTATCGTCTGGAGCACAGCTATCGGGTCGCAAACATCGGACGCCAAATTGCGCAGAAGGAAGGCTTTGACGAGACCGGGATGGTGATTGCATGTCTGCTGCACGACGTTTCTTACTGTGAGGAATTCGGAGAAAACGGCTGGCAGGAGCACGGAAGACGCGCGGCGCAGATCGCCCGCCCGTTCTTGACGGAGCTGGGACTCCCGGAGATTCAGATCAACGAGATCTGCTACGGGATCGCCATCCACGTGGATGACGAGGCGGACTTTCCCGGAGAGAGAACCCCCTTTGCCCTGTCGATCGGCGACGCCGACAACATTGACCGCTTCGACGTCTACCGCATTCACGAGGGGCTGTGCTATGAGGGCTTCCTCCAAAAAAGCTATGCTGAAAAGCTGGAATTTGCCGAAAACCGGCTTGCCCGCCTGCACGAATTGAAGGACCTGCCGATGGGAACGAAAACAGCAGAGACGATTTGGAGTGAACGACTGTCGTTTTCGATTGAGTTTTACGAAAAGCTTGTGTCCCAGCTCAGATGCAGCAAGGGAATCGTCGGGTGATCCTCCGGGATGGCTTTTCTGGAAGTTCACGATTTGAGCACGCCGCAAAGTTTTTTTGCAGCAGCGTATTGACAAAGACCGGAAAATGTGTATAATTGTTGTTATGTAACAACGATTATAATACGGAAGGGAGGAACGGTGCGTGCCGCCCAAAACAAGGATCACGAAAGACATGATCGTAAATGCGGCCGTTGAGATTGCAAAACAACGCGGATATGAGAGCATCAACGCCAGGACGGTCTCCGAGCGGCTGCACTGTTCCACGCAGCCGGTCATGTATCATTTTACGACGATCGACGCCTTGAAACGGGCTGCATACGCACGGGTCGAGCATCTGCATTCAGCGTATATGATGACCGTGTTGCCGGAGCAGGACCCGGTTCTTGGGATCGGCTTGAACTATATCCGGTTCGCCGTGGAGGAGCCGCAGTTGTTCCGCTTTCTGTTTCAGTCCGGATACGCGAAGGAGCACAGCCTGCCGGAAATGATCGATTCCGAGGAGCTGCCCCCGGTTCTTGACGCCATGCAGGAGGGCTCCGGCCTGAGCCGGGAAAAAACCAGGCAGGTATTTCTGACCGTTGCGCTGTTTGCACATGGCTATGCCAGCATCATTGCCAACAACGGTCTGGAATATGATGAAAAACTTGTCGCAGCACATCTGGAACGGGCCTGGAACGGCGCGTTTCTCGCGGCCACACAGGAGGAGAATGAACGTGAAGAAACTGTATGAAAAAAGCGAGATCACCTTTGCGATCCTCTGGATCGTGATCTATACCGTGGTTACCGGTACCCTGAAAAGCAAGTTCGGTTTCGATTCGCTGTGGCCGATGCTTTTCCTGATCGTGCTCTCCGCGGCTTTGCTCCTGTTCGTGAAGCAGAACGGTCTTATGGAGAAGTACGGCCTGTCCTGCTGGACAAAGAACAGCAAGGCCATGCTGTGGCTCATCCCTCTGTGGATCGTTTCCTGCATCAATCTCTCCGGCGGCCTCACGCTGAAAACTCCTGTGCCGGGCGTGATCTATGCGGCTGTTTCCATGGTATTGGTCGGATACGTGGAGGAGCAGCTCTTCCGCGGCTTCCTGTTCAAAGCGATGCTGAAGGACGGCAGCGTCAAAGCGGCTGTGATCGTCTCCTCCGTCACCTTCGCGCTGGGACATCTTACGAATCTGTTCAGCGGACAGAATCTGGTCGATACGCTCAATCAGATTTTCTTTGCGATCGGCGTCGGACTTGCCTTCACGGTGGTGTATTATAAAGGCGGAAGCCTCCTGCCCTGTATCCTGGCGCACAGCTTCATCGATGTTTGCTCCGTATTTGCACCCGACGAAGGATCTCAGCGTCTGAACGTGATCGTACACGTTGTTTCCCTCGTCGTATGTGTGGCATACGCCATCTATCTGATGAAGCGCGTCGAGACACCGCGCATCAACCGCCCGGAAATGCAGAAGGAATCCGCGCCCTGCCCGGAGAAATGATGAATACAGCGTTTGCGGAGACTAAGGTTTGCAAGAGGAAGCGCTTCGGTGCTTCCTCTTTTTTTGCCGTTTGTCGATCGGAATGTGGCGCGAAGCACCCTTCGCGCCCCGGTTCATATACTGGCATGAGGAGATGAACGCATGAAACCACGCATTCTTGTGCCAAACGGCGACGCGCGTCAGACCGCTCTGGCGCGGCGTCTGTCCGCCCTCGGACGGGTGGATTCCGTCCCGGATGGCGGGTCGTACGACGGGATCGTTCTTCCGGTCCCGACGAGGCTCATCCCCGGAACCGACGCCCTTCCTGCGGCGGAAAACCGGACGGAGCTCCGACTTGGGCCGCTGATTGGCCCGCATACCCGCGTTTTCGGCGGGGGCTTCCGGGAACCGCTTCCGCCGCCGCTGGATCGGGCGGTGGACCTGCTGGCGGACGAGAAGACCGCCGAGGCCAACGCCCTTCTGACTGCCGAGGCCGCCCTGATGCTCCCCCGCGCGGGCCGCAGTCTGCGCGGCGCCCGTACTGCCGTCCTGGGCTGGGGGCGGATCGGGCGGCCATTGTCCAGCCTGCTCCGCGCCGTCGGCGCGGCGGTGACGGTCGCGGCAAGAAGGGAGGTCGTCCGAGCCGCGGCGGAGGCGGAGGGGCACGCCGCCCGGTCCTTTGCCGACCTGCGCGGCCCGTTTGATTTCGTGTTCAACACGGTCCCGGCGCAGACCCTGTCTGCGGCGCAGCTTTCCGGGCTCGGCCCCGACTGCCTCTGGATCGAGCTGGCCTCCGCCCCGGGCGGCCTGCCCGCGCCGATCCCTGCGGATCTGACCTGCCTGCCTGCCGGCGGTCTGCCCGGAAAATATTTGCCGGAGTCGGCTGCCGCCGTCCTCTTTGAAGCCATCCTACGCCACTGGGAGGTGGAACCATGATCTCCAAAACCGTCGGCTTTGCCCTGACCGGCTCGTTCTGCACCTTCGAGCCGGTGCTTGCCGCCATGAAGGCCTTGAGCCTGCAATATGAAACCGTCGTGCCGATCCTGTCCTTTGCGGCGGGGTCCACGGACAGCCGGTTCGGCGCGGCGGCGGACTTCCGCACCAGGATCGAAACGATCTGCGGCCGCCCCGCCTTGGACAGTCTGTCCGCCGTTGAGCCCATCGGGCCGAAAAAGCGCCTCGATCTGCTTATCGTCGCGCCGTGCACGGGAAATACCCTCGCCAAGCTCGCCGCCGGAATTGCAGATACGCCCGTCACCCTGGCCTGCAAGGCCCATCTGCGGAACGCCCGACCGATTTTGCTCGCCGTCTCGACCAACGACGGTCTTGCGGCAAACGCCGCAAGCATCGGCAGCCTGCTCGCGCGGCGGCATCTGTACTTCGTTCCCTTCGGTCAGGACAACGCCGAGCAGAAGCCGACCTCGCTCGTCGCGGATATGAGCCAGATCCCCGAGGCTGCGGCCGCCGCCCTGCGGGGCGAACAGCTTCAGCCGATTCTGCTGCGACAGTGAATCAGAACGGAGAAAACTGCGCATACTGATCGGGAAATGATTCTACCGATCAGGAGGCGTTTGCATGCAAATCTCCGATACCGAATACCAGGCCCTCGCAGACCGGCTTGCGCCAAAGTCCAAATCCCTGCAAAACTGCCTGCGGGCCTTTCTCTGCGGCGGAGCGATCTGCGTCCTGGGCCAGGGTCTTCTGACCGCATGGCAGGCTGCGGGGCTTCCCGCCGACCGCGCGGCGACCTTGACCTCTGTGAGCCTGATTTTTCTGTCCGCCCTGCTCACCGGTCTCTCGGTTTTTGACGACGTTGCCAAATTCGCCGGCGCGGGAACGCTGGTCCCGATCACGGGCTTTGCCAACTCGATCACGGCCCCGGCGATCGAATTCAAAACCGAAGGTCTTGTGACGGGTCTGGCTGTCAAACTCTTCACGATTGCCGGTCCCGTGTTGGTCTACGGCCTTTCCGCCTCGGTGGTCTACGGCCTGCTCTACTGGATCTTCCGCTGAAATGCCGCATTCCGCCGCCCCTGCCCGCATAGACTGTCTTGACACACGGCAGGGGAGGTGCGGATATGACAGATACCATAGACCGGCGCGCACAGGAGATCGCCGTGTACGTCATCGAGACCGGAGCCACCGTCCGCAGCGCGGCGGAGCGCTTCGGCATTTCCAAATCCACGGTCCATAAGGACCTGACCGAGCGTCTGAGCCAGACGCATCCGGGGCTTGCCCGTCAGGCGCGGGCGGTCCTGGACCGCAATAAGGCCGAACGCCATCTGCGCGGCGGCGACGCGACCCGGCGGAAATACCGAACGCCGGACGCAGCGGAGCGGGATTGATGGATCCCAACGGAGTTTTTTCGTTTTTGGAATTGACAAGCGGAGAAAAATCCAGCATAATAGACCCAGAGAACCAGCAAGGAGGGTCTGTTATGGAATCCATCTTCGTCACCGGTCACCGCAACCCGGATACCGACTCCATCGTCTCCGCAATGGCCTATGCCGCCCTGCAAAACGCCCTGGGCAAGCGCCGCCACACGGCCGGCCGCCTGGGCAATCTCAACGACGAATCCAAGCGGATCCTCGACCGCTTCGGCTTTGAGCCGCCGATGCTGATCAAGAACGTCCGCACCCAGGTCCGGGACCTCGACTTCGACACGCCGCCCGTTCTGAACGCCGGCGTGACCGTTGCCCGCGCCTGGTCCATCCTGAGCGGGGACGCCCGGATCGCCGCCATTCCGATCGCCAACGCGGACGGCACCCTCTACGGGATGCTCTCGTCCGGGGACGTGGCGAACTACGATATGCAGACGGTCACCGACCCCTTCATCCGGGACGTGCCGCTGTTTAATCTGCTGGCTGCCATCGAGGGCAAGATTCTCAACGATCCCGGCGAGGATGTGGACGCGATCACCGGCGAGGTCGTTCTGGCCCTGCCGAAGGGCGCGAACCAGCATCTCTTTGCCGGGGAGGACTACATTGCCGTCTGCGGCGACCAGCCGGAGGTCATCCGCTGGGCGCTGGAATCGAATATCCACTGCCTCATTCTCTGCGAAGCAGAGCTTCCGGAGGAGCTGCGGACCATTCCAACCCGGACCTGCGTGATCTCCACGCCGATCGACGCCTACCGCGTGGCGCGGCAGATCTTCCAGGCGATCCCCATCGCCCGCATCAGCCGCAATTCCAAGCTGGAATGCTTCCATCTCACGGACTACCTCGACGACGTGCGCGAGGTCGTCTCCAAGAGCCGCTACCGCTGCTATCCGATTCTGGATGAGAAC
The DNA here is from genome assembly GCA_900315595.1 of uncultured Eubacteriales bacterium. GTDB lineage: Bacteria > Bacillota > Clostridia > Oscillospirales > Oscillospiraceae > JAFRPC01. Next base: position 17,236 of record OMZQ01000032.1, read on the forward strand.
GATAAGGTGGTCGGCACGCTCTCGCGCTATCATCTGATCAAGCCGCGCCGCAAGCAGGTGGTATTGGTGGATCACAATGAATCAGCCCAGTCCGTGCCCGGTCTGGAGCAGGCGGAGCTGCTCGGCATCATCGACCACCACCGCCTCGCGGATATCCAGTCCGCCAACCCGATCTTCTTCCGCAACGAGATCATCGGAAGCACGACCACCATCGTGGCCGAGATGTATCAGGAAAAGGGCCTCATGCCCAGTCCGCAGATGGCCGGACTCATGTGCGCCGCCATTCTTTCGGACACGGTCATCTTCAAATCCCCCACTGCCACGCCCCGCGACCGGGCGATTGCCGAGCGGCTGGCCCGCATCGGCGGCGTCACCACGGAGGAGCTTGGAAAGTTCATCTTCTCCGCCGGTCTGGGCGAGGGAAAGACGGCGAAGGAGCTGATGTATGCCGATTTCAAGGACTTCCACATTGCCGGGCACTACCTGGGCGTGGGCCAGATCACCTGCGTGGACAGCGTGGAGATGCTGGACCGCAAGGAGGAATTCCTGGCTGAAATGCACCGTGCGACGGCGGAAAAGGGCTACGACGTGATGATCGTCATGCTCACCGACGTCCTGCTTGAGGGCACGCAGATCATCTTCCTCGGCAGCGCTGACGACATCAGTCAGGCCTTCGGCGTGGAGCCAAAGGGGAACACCCTCTTCCTGCCCCACGTGATGAGCCGCAAAAAGCAGGTCATCCCGATGCTCTCCGCCCTCTGGGGCTGAGCGACCCCGATACAAATACCCCGGTCGGCGTCTTGTGCGCCGGGGTTTCGAATATCCGGTTCAGGGAATGTCCTCGTTGATCTCCATCTCCGGCGCGTCCAGTCGGTCGGGGTGGAGGAGGAGCTTGTGCATGTACTTGATCGAGGTGGCATAGTAGAAGCCGTCCACGGTCCGCTCGTCCACGTTGAAGGTGTAGTCCATGTACTTCTTCGAGATCACGGTTCCGTCGTCGCCGATCTCGTTCTTGCGGTATTTCCGCCCGAAGGCCATGAAGATCGGCAGGTTGCCGAAGTTGTAGAGGTGGTGGTACACCGCGCCGATGCCCAGCGAGCCCATCGAGGTGAAGAAGATGGAGCAGTGGAAGGGGCTGAGCTCCAGGATCGCCTTCGGCAGCAGACCGAAGTAGTCCAGCAGCTTGAGCAGCCAAACGACGAATTTCAGGACGACGCCGGGGATCGCGCCGACGAAAGCCGCAGCTCCGTCCAGACTCGAATCCAGCTCGCTGGACTTGCGCACGTCCGCCACAGCGTCGTGGAACTTTTCGTAGACGGTCTCCACGCCGTCGCCGGGCTTCAGATGGAGCTTGATGACGGTGTCCGGAGCCTCCTGGGTCAGCTCCTTCTTGATGGTCATGCAGAACTGGAGATCGTCGCCGCGGGAATAGATCTTTTCACCGGAGATGAAGCGATTCAGCCCGGGATACTTGGAGGCCGTTCGCACGTAGGCGGCCAGCAGCACCTCGGTCATGCCGAAGTCCGGCATGGTCTCGCGCTTCTTGCGGATATAGCGTTCGAGCTCGGTGATCTCCAGCGTGTCGTGGAAGAAGACGTTGGCCTGGTTGCGCTCCGGCATGACGTAGCCCCCGACCACGGAGATCGGGCTGAGACTGCGCACCTTGCGTCCGTCGGGCCGGTCGCCCCACGTGGGATGATAGGCGTCGTCGTTCACCCGCTTCATCGCAAAGCAGACCAGGACGTAGCCGAGCATCATCACCAGATCCGGCAGGAAGACCAGCCAGTCGGTGAAGACGAAGGCGCAGCGCAGGCAGGGACGGTTGAACCAAAGAATGCCCGCCATGTAGACGCCGGCAATGGGGATCATCAGCCAGTCGAAGGGCAGGGTGCCGGAGAGAACGCGGTGCATCAAAACAGCCAGCCCAAGATCGACCGCGATCAACAGCACGACCCAGTACCACGCCAGACCGAGCTGGAAGGTGGCGAAGACGTAGCCGATCTCCAGCATCCAGAAGGGAAGCGCCAGACGGAAGATCCGGTCGTGTCCGTGGACCGGGACCTGCCAGGCAAAATAGAGGGCGGCTGCCACAGGCAGAACCACCCGGAGCCATATCCATGCGCCGCTGACCCCTGCGCCTTTCCCGCAGGTCACATTGGCGATATAGCCCGCCGCACCGGCCAGGGCCGCCAGGACCGCCAGCCAGGTCAAAGGATTGGATCGCTTTACCGTATAAAAGCTTCTTCTCTTGTCTTTCATGGTTTCATTATAGCATGCGGCACGAAAAAAGCAAGCAAAAATCCCGCCGACGGAGAAAGAAGCGGTCCGTCGGCGGGATGGTTCTTATTTCAGCAGCTCGAAGGCCAGCCGGACGTTTTCCTCCGCCTGCTCGATCTTGGCCTCGGAGGCGGCGTGGAAGCGCTCACGGTCGTTCTGCATGCGGTCGATCATCCCGCAAAGAAGCTGCTCGCTGAGATCCTCGATCTCGCAGCACTCGCCCTGCCCGGCGTCGGACAGGAAGCCGCGCACCTTCGGGTCGTAGGAGATGCCGCAGAAGGGAACGCCCCCGGACGCCGCAAAGATCAGCGAATGCAGGCGCATGCCGAGCATGCAGTCGGCGCGGTGGATCAGACCGACGAGCAGATGTGCCTTGTCCGGCGCGCTGAGGACGGTGGCAGGCTGCTCGCCCATCATGCCGGAGAGCGTCTCGCAGACCGCAAGGTCCTTGCCCGGCTCCATCGCCAGAAAGATCGGATGCAGGCCGTAGGTCCGGGCAGCGTATTGGGCTGCGGCGGCCAGGGCGGTCAGATGCGGGCGGAGGCCCGGCCAGGGCCGCGGGGCGATGATCAGATACCGCGTATCGGGGGATAGGCCGGCCTGACGAAGCAGGGTATCCACCTGAACCTCCGGGGCAGGGGAGACCAGGAGGGCGATGTCCGCCGTCACGCGAACCGGAACGCCCGTGACCCCGAGCGCCTTCAGCTCGTCAGCGGAGTCGCTGTCGCGCAGGGTGATGGCGTCCACGCAGTTTTGAATGATGCGGGCGGCAAAGCGGCGGTTCAGCTTCGAACGCACCGGGCCGACGCCGCATCCGAACATCATGACGCGGTTGCCGGTTTTCTTCGCGGTCCGGATGGAGTGGAGATAGTACCAAAGCGAGCGGCTGCTGGTCGAATCCTGAATCAGGCTGCCGCCGCCGGAGAGATAGAGCGCGGTCTGCTTGAGCTGCCTGCGGAGCGGGAGAAAGCGGAAGGTATAGATGCTCTTGACGCGGGCCTCCCGCGCGGTCTGCGCGGGAGAGCGGGAGGTGACGCAGATGGGTATGTCCGGGTCGATCGCACGAAGCCGGTTGATCATGGCGCAGAGGATCGCGTCGTCGCCGGAATTGCCCCGTCCGTAGGCGCCGCAGATCAGAATGCCGTCGCGCTTCCGCGCCTCGGCGCGGGCGGTGCGGCGCAGGATGGTCGCATAGATCTCCTTCTGACGGCTGACCGTGGCCTCGGCGGAATAGAGCCGCTTCGTCTTTTCATAGATCCGATCCGCAAAGGTGCGGATCTCGTCGGGATGCTCGGCCAGCCGGACCATATGGTCGGTCAGTGCCTGCACGTCCTTCGGCGCAAAGAGCAGACCGCTGACCTCGTGCTCCACCAGGGCGGGAATACCGCCTACGCCTGTGGCGATCGTGGCGCAGCGGTGGCTGGCCCCCTCCGGCAGCGCATAGGGGAAGCCCTCCGAAAGGGAGGTCAGCAGATTGACGTCCAGCGCGGAATAGAAGCTGTGCATATCCGAGACCCATCCGGCAAATGCGACGGTCCCGGCGGGGCAGGTCTGCTTTGCCAGCGCCTCGATCTGCTCGCGCTGCTCGCCGTCGCCCGCCACGATCAGGCGGATCTTCGGGCAGACCCGCACCGCTGCGGAGAAGGCTCGGATCAGCGTGGTCATATCCTTGACCGGGCTGATCCGCGCCGCAATGCCGAAGACCGTCAGTCCGTCCTCCGGCTCCAGACCCACGGAGCGCAGAAAGGCTTCCCGGTCCAGAGCGGGCGGATCGGTGCGGAAGGGCACGCCGTTGGAGATGACGAAGGTGCGGTTCGGATCGAAGCCGCGCTCGTGCAGCATGTCCGTCGTCTCGTCGGAAACGCCGATCCAGAAATCCATCTTTCGCAGGGCGCGCTTGTTGAGATTGCCGTAGGTCAGGGCGGCCAGCGGCCTGCCCATGTAGTCCAGACGGTAGTCGCTGTGGACGGTGGTGACCGTCGGCAGGCCGAGGCGGGATTTCAGAATGCTCCCGACCAGATTCGCCCGCGAGCCGTGGCAGTGGATGATCTCAAAGCCCTCCGCCCGAATGAGCTGTTCAAGCTGGCGAACGGCCCCGGTCAGGCTGCCGCTCAGAACCTTTGTCGGAATGCCGAGCGCGCGGGCACTCTCGGCAAAGGGACCCTCCACAAAGCAGACCAGCAGGACCGTTTCGGTCTGCATCAGCCCGGAGATCAGGGTGAACACGTGGGTCTTTGCGCCGCCGACGTCACCGCCGGAAATCAAATGGATCAGTTTCATACAATCAACTTCCTATCTGCCTTCCCAGCCGGGGGAAGGCGCCCCAGTCTGCAGACCGGGGCGAATGAGGGGGCGTATCAGCTTCCGGTCCTGTCCGGGGCGTTACTTTCTTCTGACTTCAAGCGCGTAAACGACCCGCCCGGTGCCGAGACCTTCGATCGTGATGTTGTAGCAAACGCGCAGGGTCCCGCCGTTGAGTCCCATGCGGTCGTCGATCTCGGTGGTCCGGACCGTAACCAGCAGAGTCCCCTGGCCCATGTCGTAGAGAGACTGGTGGGTTTTTCCGACCATGAACTCCATCTCGCTGACCAGAGTCCCGCTCCGCCGCAGAACGACGCGATGGGGGTGGATCTCGAAGGTCGTGACCGTCCCGACCAGGCCGGTCAGCTCGGTCTCGTTGTAGCGCAGATAGAGGACGCCGCCCTCTGCGGTCAGCTCGGCCTCCGTGGTCAGCTCCACCAGATCCGGCGTCTGATTCTCATAGTGCTGATAACCGTGTACGGTCAGCAGAAATTCATGCTTCATAGAAGGCCTCCCGGGCCAGAGCGATCAGCCGGTCCAGCAGCTCGCCGTAGGGGATGCCGCTGGCGGCGAACAGCTTCGGATACATGGAGATGGAGGTGAAGCCGGGCAGCGTGTTGATCTCGTTGAAAACGACCGCTTCGTCCTCATAGGTGACAAAGAAGTCTACGCGGGAAAGACCCCGGCAGCCCATGGCCTGATAGACCTTCACCGCCGCAGAGCGCACGCGTTCGGACGCCGCCTCAGAGATGCGCGCCGGGATAAAGAGCTGGGAGGTCGAGGTGACGTACTTGGTCTCATAGTCGTAGAACTCCGCGCCTGCGTCGATCTCGCCGGGGACCGAGGCGATCGGCTGCTCGTTGCCCAGAACGGCAACCTCGACCTCTCGTCCGCGGATGAATTCCTCCACCAGTACCTTGCGGTCGAAGCGGACGGCGTTCTCCAGCGCGGCCAGAAGGGCTGCGCGGGAGCGGGCCTTGCTCACGCCGACGGAGGAGCCGGTTCCGGCGGGCTTGACGAAGACGGGATAGGTGAAGCGCCGCTCCACACGGTCGAGGGCAGCCTCGGGGTCGGTGCGGAGCTGAAGCCGGGTGACCAGCTCCCAGTCGGCCTGGCGGACCTGCGCCTTTTCTGCGGTCAGCTTGGTCAGACATTTATCCATGCAGCTTGCAGAGGAGGCCACGCCGCAGCCGACGTAGGGAATACCCGCAAGCTGGAACAGGCCCTGAACGGTTCCGTCCTCGCCGTTTTCGCCGTGAAGGACCGGGAAGATCACGTCCACCGCAGTCTTGCTGATCCGGTCGCCGTCGATGATGACCAGCCCCTGCCCGTGGATCGGGGAGATGAAGGCGCGGCGGTTGTCCGGGCATTGCAGCCACTCGTTCGTCGGCAGCTTGGAATAGTCGCTCCCGCCGTAGAGGACCCAGTTGCCCTCCTTGGTAATGCCGACGGGCAGCACGTTGTATTTTTCCGGATCCAGATGATTCAGAACGGATTCCGCCGAACGCAGAGAGACTTCATGCTCCGGGGACACGCCGCCAAACAGAACGCAGACGTTTGTTTTCACCATAACGATACCTCGCGATTTCAAGGCCCGAAAACCGGGCCAATAATTTTCTAATCATATACTATATGCCAAAATCACAGAAAAAACAAGCCCTTTTGAAAAAATAAAAATCGGCGGCGGTTTCTCCGGAGAAAAACCGCCGCCGGGTGCTTGCGGAACAGATCAGCGCTTGACGTTGAAGGCGTTGAAGCCGGCGTAGACGGCTGCGTCGCCCAGCTCCTCCTCGATCCGGAGCAGGCGGTTGTACTTGGCAACGCGCTCGGAACGGCTGGGAGCGCCGGTCTTGATCTGGCCGGCGTTCAGGGCCACGGCCAGGTCGGCAATGGTGGTGTCCTCCGTCTCGCCGGAACGGTGAGAGATGACGGTGGTAAAGCGGGCTCTGTGCGCCATGTTGATGGCGTCCAGGGTCTCGGAGACGGAACCGATCTGGTTCAGCTTGATCAGGATGGAGTTGGCGGAGCCGTTTTCGATGCCCTTTGCCAGACGCTTGGTGTTGGTGACGAACAGGTCGTCGCCGACGAGCTGGATCTTGCCGCCGAGCTTCTCGGTCATGTACTTCCAGCCTTCCCAGTCCTCCTCGTCCAGGCCGTCCTCGATGGAGATGATCGGGAACTCCTCGACCAGGGAAGCCCAGTGGTCGACCAGCTCGGTGGAGGTGAACTCGCGGCCGGACTTGGGCTGATGATAGAAGCCGATGCCCTTCTCGCTCTTCCACTCGGAGGCGGCGGCGTCCATCGCCAGGACGAAGTCCTTGCCGGGCACGTAACCGGCGGCCTCAATGGCGCGGATGATGTAGCGCAGCGTCTCCTCGTCGTCCTTCAGGTTGGGGGCGAAGCCGCCCTCGTCACCGACGGAGGTGGCAAGACCGTCGGCCTTCAGCAGCTTCTGCAGGGCGTGGAAGACCTCGGTGCACCAGCGCAGAGCCTCGCGGAAGGTGGGCGCGCCGGCGGGCATGATCATGAATTCCTGGGTATCAACGGTGTTGGTCGCGTGAGCGCCGCCGTTGAGAATGTTCATCATCGGAACGGGCAGGGTGTGACCGTTCTGGCCGCCGATGTAGCGGTACAGGGGGATGTTCTGGCTCAGAGCGGCGGCACGGGCCGCGGCGATGGAGACGGCCAGAATGGCGTTCGCACCGAGCTTGTTCTTGCCATCGGTGCCGTCGGCGTCGATCATAGCCTTGTCGATGGCGTAGATGTCGTAGGCGTCCATGCCAACGAGAACGTCGTTGATGACGGTGTTGACGTTCTCAACCGCCTTGGAAACGCCCTTGCCGCCGAAGCGGGACTTGTCGCCGTCGCGGAGCTCGAGCGCCTCGAACTCGCCGGTGGAAGCGCCGGAGGGAGAAGCGCCGGTGCCGATGGTGCCGTCGTCCAGATAGACGTCAGCCTCAACGGTGGGGTTGCCGCGGGAGTCGATGATCTCACGGGCGAATACTTTTTCGATCTTGGCAATGTACATAAAAAATAAACTCCTTTTGTGATATTTTTTGTAAAATCATTCAAACACGACGACCCGATCGGGCCGGATGGGTTTAACGCTCCCAATATAGCACATAACGGCTGAAAATGCAATAGAAAAGTTCGTACGCGCAAGAAAAGACGGACAGGCCGACGGACCTGCCCGTAAAAGATTATCATATAATTCCGAAATATTATTCAGAAACGATCCGCCCGCCGCCCAGGACGGTCTCGCCGTCGTAGGCGACGGCAAACTGCCCGGGCGTGACGGCCCGCTGGGGCTCGTCAAATTGGAGCAGCGCTCCGCCGTCTGCGGTCGGGGTCAGGGTGCAGGGCTGTTCCGGGTGACGATAGCGGATCTTGGCGCGGCAGCGGATCGGCCCGGTCGGCGTCTGACCGGAGATCCAGTGGAATTCGGAAACCCGAACCGTTGCGGCATAGAGGGCCGCCTTCGGCCCGAGGGTCACGGTATTGGAGCCTGCGTCGATGGCGACGACGTAATAGGGCTCCGGGAAGGAGAGACCGAGGCCCCGGCGCTGACCGATGGTGTAATGGAGAATGCCGCGATGCGTGCCGATCTGCCTGCCTGCGAGATCGAGGAAGGGGCCGGGTTCGGGTCGGCAGCCGGTTTGCGCGCAGACGACGCGGGCGTAGTCTCCGTCGGGAACGAAGCAGATGTCCTGACTGTCCGTCTTTTGAGCGTTGACAAAGCCCAGCTCCCCGGCGATGGCCCGCACCTCCGGCTTCGTCATTCCACCCAGGGGGAAAGCGGTGTGGGCAAGCTGCTCCTGGGTCAGAGTGTGCAGAAAATAGCTCTGATCCTTGGCTGCGTCGGCGGCCTTTCGGAGCTCCCATCCCTGCTCCGTCCGCACGATGCGGGCGTAGTGGCCGGTCACCACGCAGTCGCAGCCAAGCTCGCGCGCCCGCTGGTGCAGAGCGCCGAATTTGAGCCAGGTGTTGCACTCGATGCAGGGATTCGGCGTCCGCCCGGCCAGATAGTCCGCGGCGAAGGGCTCCATGACGCGCTCACGAAAGAGCTTCGTATAGTTGAAGGTGTAGTGGCGGAAGCCGAGCCGCCGCGCGACCGATGCGGCGTCGGCGGCGTCGTCCGCGGTGCAGCAGGTGCGTTCGGAGGGCGGAAGCTCGCTGTCCTCCGCGTGGAGCTTCATCGTGCAGCCCAGACAGTCCCAGCCGTCCCGGATCATGCACCAGGCGGCCACCGAGGAATCCACGCCGCCAGACATTGCAATCAGAGCTTTCATCTTCGACCTCCTCGATTTGCGCTCTGTCTGCGGCGCAGACGGAGCGGCTCGCGCTCGCCGCGCAGACCGATCAGCAGGCGGGAGAAGCGGGCGTAGAAGCCTGGGGCGGTCTTCCGGGGCTTGCCCTCCCAAATCAGCCAATCGCAGTCGTCCAGACGGTTGCGGTCAAAGCTGCCCGAAAACAGCCTGCCGATGCACAGGGCCTCGGCATAGGGCAGGTTGCGGTAGTAGTATTGCGGGTCGGCGTTCATCAGCTTGCGGAAGGAGGATGCCGAGGTCGAAAGCAGACAGCGCCGGAAGCCCAGCAGCTCGGAAGCCTGCGTACGCCCCAGGCGGGTCCGCTGTCCGCCGCAGCGGACGGCATAGCCGACCAGCAGCTGGAACAGAATGCAGACGAGGATCAGGAAACGCTGTCCTCCGCTCCGCGTTGCGATCAGGAGATAGGCGATCCCGCCCAGACCCAGGACGATCGTGCGAACCGGGTGACGGCGCAGCAGACAGCCGCCTAAGCCTTGAACCAGCCAGCAGGCGAGGCCGCCGACGACGGTCAGGGGGATGATCGCAAACCAGCGCCAGCTCTCCGGGGCGACGCTCGTATCAAAGCAGGCGAGGCACAGTGCCAAACCGGCAGCCGCGGCGATCAGCCGCAGCAGGACAGTGCTCCCGGAGCCCCGGAAGAGGCGGGGCTTCCAATAGGAGACCACGCGCTCGTTCGCCAGCCGCCTCGCGTGCAGGTATTCGGCGCTTCGGGTGTCGCACTGCGGCCCGTGGGCAAAGAGCGCCCGGAACACGGCGATCTCCGAGGCCTTGCGTTCGTTGCCCATGTCGATCTCCCGCGTGAGCCAGATCCGGCCCTTGCGGTTCCGGTGGATGGTCAGATAGCCCAGCGTGGCCCACTGGACCGCCATCAGGGCCAGATCCGGTTTGCGCCCGGTCAGAATATAAGGGATCTCTCCGGCGTTGCCGCCCTCCGGGGGCATGGTCTGCCGCTTGGGCAGAACGGGCCGTCCGCGCAGGAACAGGGCCCAGTAGACCAGGCAAAGAGCCAGCAGCATACCGAAGAGCAGACGGTCCGTGGAGACCGTTTTGCCCGCCAGGAAACGCAGATCGAAGTAGTTTGCGGGCAGCTCAAGGGAGACCGTGATGCCCTCGTGGTCGCGCAGGGTCTGGTCCTGGTTCACCTCCGCAGTCACAGTGCCGTCTGCGATCTGGATGTCCATATAGTTTTCGATCAGATTGCCGTAGTATTCCGACTGAAAGGCGGGAAGGGCTTCAAAGGCTGCGGGAAGGTTCAGGGTCAGCCGGAAGCGCTCGATCTCGCAGGGCCAGTTCGGATAGAGCAGAACCAGACGGAAGCGCTGGGCGTCGCCCTCGTCAAGGACGGTCTGGGCCAGACGGTAGGAGACGGTCAGCTCCGTCGTGCCCGAGGCCGGGAGAGAGAGGGAGAGGACGGTATATTTCCCGGTGTTGCTGGCGGTCCAGGACGCGCCGGTCAGGGAAACGTGTTCTGCTTTGGGGGAGACCGGAAGATTGAATTCCGTCACGCCGTCCGTTTGCAGGCAAAAGCGAAGGGTCACGGTGCAGGAGCCGTCGCGCGCCACGTCGCACTGCGTCTCCATGCTCGTCACCTTCGCGGTGCCATCTGCAAAAACCGGGCATGCAAGCGCGAGCAGCAGGACCGAGGTCAGCAGCATGATACAGAGCAAACGCCGCATAGACAGAATTCCCCCTTTCCGGATCATTACGGTTTATTCTACCACATCCGCCCGGAAATTACAATCCCGACTTTTTTCGATTCCGCCGCCCGGAGCAGGACGGAATTTTTGTCGAAATCAGGCAGTTTCCCACTTGCCTTTTATCCTGCTTTGTCGTATGATAAGAAACGGAATCAAAAGAAAAATCTCACACATACTATCCCCAAAAGGAGGCGCTTCCGTGGTTTTTTCCGTTTCTGCCCTGCTTTCAGTTTTCTCCGAACCGGCTTTTTACGCGGAGAGCGGCTTTATCTCCGCCGTCAATCCCGCCGCGGAAGCGATCGGGCTGGAGGTCGGCTGCCCGTTGAACCTGATCCTCCATCCGGTCCCCGCCTGCGGCGCGGATGAGACCGTGGACTGCCCGACTGCGCTGCGCGGGGCTTCCGTCGTTCTTCGCTGCTGCGGTCTCGGCGGCGGTTTTCTGATGGTTCGGGTCCCGCCCGAGCCTGCCGCCCCGGAATATGCCGCCGTGCCGGGCATGGTGGGCGGGATCCGGGAATCCATTCAGGATCTGAATACGGCGGTCGAGGGCCTGGCCGATTCGATCAACGCGACGCAGCCTGCCCTGGCGGCTTCCACGCTCGCCCGCCGGAGCCTCTATCGGCTCGAGCGCGTGGCCTCCCGGCTGGACTGGTTCTACCGCCTGTCCACCGGCGCGGTCTCCTGCCGCCCGCAGACCTGCTGTCCGGCAGCGATCGTACGCCGGCTCAGCGAATACGCCGACGGCCTGCTCCACACCCGCGCCCTGCGTCTGGACTATGACGACGGCGGCGCGCGCTGGAATGGCTGCGTGGACACAGAGCTGCTGGAGCTGATCTTCTGGGAGGTGCTGTCCTGTCTGACGGCCCAGACCGAGAGCGGCGACCCGCAGATCCGTCTGCGCCGTCTGCACCGCGACCAGCTCCAGCTCACCTTTGCGGTTCCGAACCATACGGGCGACCTGCCCGATCTGCTGGAGACCCTGCCGCGCTTTGACGAGAAGGACCCCTCCACCTGGCGGCGGCGTGAGCTTGGCCTTGGCATCGCCTCGATGGCGGCCCGGCTCCACGGCGGAAGCCTCCTGCTTTCGGCGGACCGGGACGGCCCGGTGCGCGTGGTGGTCACGCTCCGGATGGAGGCGCAGCCCGGCGAGACCCTGCACGAGCCCCATTCCATCGTGGCGGGCAGTCTGCATCCGGGCATGGTCCTGCTCTCCGAGCAGCTTCCCCTGGAGGCCTACAGCATTGAAGATCTCTGATTTTCAGCGATCGGCAGCAAAAAAGCACTTGCCGCGGCAAGTGCTTTTTTGCGTAACAGAGCCTTAAAGGGCGTCAGAAAGGTCGCCAGGATCGTCGTGGAAGTGCGGCGTGTTGGTGTACATTTCCACGGCGTTGTGCGCCGTGCGCATCTTCTCCACCTGATCGGAGATCATGTCCTTCACGTCCCGCGAATGCTTGATCCGGCGAATGTCGATCTCCGGGGCCGTGTTGTCGGAGGAACAGACGTGAATCGTGCCCACGCGGTCAAGCCGGTCGCGGAAGCTGCGCTTGAGCTCCAGATCGCGGACGCGATAGAGGCGGATCTCCTCTTCCCGCTGGCTCAGAACGCCGCTTCGGATCAGGAGCTTGTCGTCAGTGAGAATATACTTGGTGAAGGACCAGGGAAGACCGAAGAGCGTGCGCTTGCGGTCGCTCCAGATCGTGTTGTTTGGGAGCTTTGCCATGTCAATTACCTCACTTTTTCATGTTATTCCACGGTGACGGACTTGGCAAGATTCTTGGGCTTGTCGATGTCGCACCCGCGGAGCAGGGCCACGTAGTAGGCGAAGGTTTGCAGGGGGATAATGGTCAGGCTCGGCTGGAGCAGGGGGTGAGTTTCGGGCACGAGAATGACGGAGGGCACCGTCTTTTTGATCTCCTCGGCGTGCTTTTCCGTGGTGATGCCGAAGACGTCGGCGCCGCGGGCGCGAACCTCCTTGACGTTGGACATGGTCTTGTCAAAGAGCTGATCCACCGTTGCCACTGCCACCACAAGCGTGCCCTCTTCGATCAGGGAAATGGGACCGTGCTTGAGCTCGCCGGCGGCGTAGGCCTCGGAGTGGATGTAGGCGATCTCCTTGAGCTTCAGCGAGCCCTCCAGACAGACCGCGCTGTCCACGTTGCGCCCGATGAAGAAGGCGTCGCGGACGGAGAAGTACTGCTGGGCATAGTAGCGGATCTTCTCAATCTTTTCGGCGGTCAGGCAGAGGGCGACCTTCTGGTCCAGAACCATAAGCTCGTCGATGATGGCCGCGTACTCCTTGGGGCTGATGGTGTTCAGAATGTCCGCGATGTAGAGGGCGATCAGATAGATCACGCAGAGCTGGGTCGTGAAGGCCTTCGTGGTGGCAACGGCGATCTCGGGACCTGCCCAGGTATAGATCACGTCGTCCGCGCCCTTGGCGATGGCGGAGCCGACCACGTTCACGATGGCGAGCGTCCGCGCCCCGCGCTTCTTGGCCTCCTCCATCGCCGCCTTGGTGTCGGCGGTCTCGCCGGACTGGCTAATGATGATGCAGAGGGTGTCGTCGCCCAGGACGGGCTCGGAATAGCGGAACTCGGAGGCCAGGATCGGCTCCACGGGGATGCGGCAGGTCTTTTCCAGAATGTACTTGCCCAGGCAGCCCACGTAGTAGGACGAGCCGCAGGCCACGATGTAGATCCGGCGGATCTTCTCCAAATACTCCTTGGAAAGATCGATGTCGTCCAGAACGACGCGTCCGTCGCGGATCCTGGGGGAGAGGGTGCCGCGGACGGCCTTGGGCTCCTCGTGGATCTCCTTGATCATGAAGTGGGGATAGCCGCCCTTTTCGGCAGCGGAGATATCCCAGTCCACGGTCTCGATCTTCTTTTCCACGGGGTCAAAGAAGGCGTCGTAGAATTTGGCCTCGTTCTTCGTAAAGACCACCATATCGCCGTCGTCCAGATAGACCACGCGGCGGGTGTAGCGCAGGATGGCGGGCACGTCGGAGGCGATGAAGTTCTCGCCCTCGCCGAAGCCGAAGATCAGCGGGCTCTCCTTTTTGACCGCGATCATCGTGTCGGGGTAGTCTTCGCAGAGGATGCCCAGGGCGTAGCTGCCCTCCAACTGACCCACTGCGTCGCGGACGGCCTCGGCAAAGTCATTTTCGCGGTCGTAGTAATATTCGATCAGGTTTGCGACGACCTCGGTATCGGTCTCGGAGCAGAAGGTCTTGCCCTTCCGGATAAGCTCCTCCTTGAGCTTGAGGTAGTTTTCAATGATGCCGTTGTGAACGACGGAGATTTTGCCGGATTCCGCCATATGGGGATGGCTGTTCACGTCCGACGGCGCACCGTGGGTCGCCCAGCGGGTATGTCCGATGCCGCAGGTGCCGGAGATCGCGCGTCCGCCGTCGATCAGGGCGGAGAGATTTGCCAGACGGCCCTTGGCCTTTGCGACCTTGAGCTTGCCGTCGGAGAAAACACAGATGCCCGCGGAGTCATAGCCGCGGTATTCCAGCTTGGCAAGTCCGTCCAGCAGAATCGGCGCCGCCTGACGGTTGCCCAGATAACCAACAATTCCACACATAGTAAAAGATCCTCCAATGATGTACTGGATAGCGGATAAGGAGTTATCCAAAATCAATTATAGCACACGCCCGGACAAAAAACAACAGGAAATCTTGCGGAGCCGGGAAAGGAATTCGTGGATCAGGGAACAGGGATTAGGGATTAGGGATCAGGGACCATTGGCGGTCGCCTTGTAGGGGCGCGTATCCACGCGCCCGACGGATCGACAACAGACCCCCAACGAACAACCGCCAGCCTTGCAGGGGCGCGTGTCCACGCGCCAGCACGCATCAAGCGGGCGTCAGCCGCAGTCTGTCAGAGAAAGCTGGACGGGGAGCGGGGGATCGAGCGTTTCGAGCGACCGAACCGGGTATGCGCCGCGGGCGATCAGCGCCTGCGCGCCGGGAGAGCCGTCGTCCCGGACGGAGACCGGCCCGTTGCCGCGGCGCAGGGCCTCGCTCGCGCCGGAAAAGGTCCCGCCGGTGGTATGCGTCCGGGCGATCAGACTGTGCCCGGCCAGGGCGTAGATCAGCCGGTTGCGCTGCAAGGCGCGGTAGGGAGCGAAGGGCAGGTGCCAGCCGGTCTCGGTGACGAAGACCGCCCGTTCCGGCGGCTTTGCCTTGTTCAGCTCTCCGGGCAGAAAGGCGGCTGCCGACCCGCCCGCGTCCAGACATGCGTTCTGGGCCGTTTGATCCGCGCCGAGGGCGTTGCCGGAGATCAGCACCTTGCCCTCCCGCGCAGCCAGCGCGCCGACCTTTCGGGCAAAATCCGCCGAGGCCGCGTCCAGACTGCGCGAGCCGGTCAGACTCACCCCCGGTCGGGAGAGCAGATGCGGGTCGCCGCAGTAAAACAGAACCGCCGGGGCGTCGTCGCCCAGACGCTCGCGCAGGCGGCGGGGATAGTCCGGGCTGACCACGGTCAGGGGATGGATCTCAAACAGCAGAGCCGTGCTCAGATAGGCGTCCAGCGCCGCTTCGCGGCTCAAAAGCCGCAGGATGCGCTCGCGCGCGGCGCGGTCCAGACCGGCGGCGCAGAGGTCTGCGTCGGTCAGCTCCCGATCCGGGTCGCGCAGATCCGGATCGTTCTGGCGCAGGGCTGCGCGCAGGCTCCGGACCTGGGGCAGGGTCATCGGACGCAGTCCGTCCGCGAGGTCGGCGCAGAGCAGCAGCCAGCC
The DNA here is from genome assembly GCA_900315595.1 of uncultured Eubacteriales bacterium. Taxonomy (GTDB): domain Bacteria; phylum Bacillota; class Clostridia; order Oscillospirales; family Oscillospiraceae; genus JAFRPC01. The sequence goes on from OMZQ01000032.1 coordinate 32,579, forward strand.
CCGCTCCGCGCCGGTCATATTCTGCGTCTGCGGTGGGCAGGGGCCGCAGGCTGCTTTTTCTCCACCTTTTCCAGACCGTACTCGTTGAAGGCCACGGGCTGGATCTCGAAGTGCGAGAATTTTGCGATCTCGTTCAGCTTCATCTGCTCGGGGAAGGAACCGACGATGGCGAAGGAGACGCCCTTCTTGCGGGCGCGCCCGGTCCGTCCGATGCGGTGGATGTAATACTCGTTCTCCTCGGGAATATCATAGTTTATCACGCAGTCCACGTCGTCCACGTCGATGCCGCGCGCCGCTACGTCGGTGGCGATCAAAACCTGCAGCTTCCCGTCGCGGAAGCGCTGCATGGTTTTTTCGCGCTGGGTCTGGGCGATATTGCCGTGGATGCAGTCGGCGTTCACGTTCGCGCGGGCCAGATCGTCCGAAAGCCGCTGGCACATGACCTTCGTGTTGCAGAAGATCATCACGCGCTCAAAGCTGCCCATACGGATCAGCTTCAGCACGGCCTCGGCCTTTTCCATGGCCGGGACGGTCAGGGAGTACTGGTCAATGTCCGGCTTGTTTTCGGCGTCCGGCTTGACCGTGATCTCCACCTCGTCGCGCTGGTACATCCAGGAGACGGTCAGCACCTCCTGCGAGAAGGTGGCAGAAAACAGGCCGAGATTGCGTCGCCCGGTGGTTTTGTCCACGATGCCGGTCACGTCCTTGAAAAATCCCATGTCGAGCATCCGGTCGGCCTCGTCCAGCACGACGGTGCGGACCTTGTCCAGGCGGATCGTGTGCCGCTTGAAGTGATCCATCAGCCGGCCGGGGGTGGCGACCACGATCTGCGGCTTGCGCTTGAGCTGCTTGAATTGGGGCTCCAGCTTCTGCCCGCCGTAGAGGACGGCCACGCGGAGATCGGGGTAGCCGGGCAGAAGGGAGCGCAGCTCGTCTCCGATCTGAATGGCGAGCTCGCGGGTCGGGGCCAGGATCAGCCCCTGCACGTCCTCACAGGCGGGATCCACGTGGACGATCATCGGGATGCCGAAGGCAAAGGTCTTGCCGGTCCCGGTCGGGGCCTTGGCAAGCACGTCCTTCCACTCCATAAACGGCGGGATGGCCTGCGCCTGCACCGCCGTGGGCCAGCCATAGCCCTTTTGCTCCAGGGCCGCAAGGATCGGCTCCGGGAGATTCATATCCTGAAAGGTAAGATTGTTTTCCATGATTTGCTGCTCCTGAAAGATTCTGTAATCCTTGAGATGATACCACAGTTGCCTGCAAATAGCAAGGAATTTTCGGGAAAATCCGTTTTTTCGGGAAGTTCGGATTGATTTTGCGGGCTTCCTGTGGTATAGTAGGGACGATTTTGAGGAACAAAAAAGGGGTCTCATTATGATGCAATTCAACAGTATTGCCTTTTTGATCGCCTTTGCTGTCTTCCTGGTGATATACGCCTTCTGCCCGGAGCGTTGGCGGAGGTATCTGATGCTGGCCGGAAGCGTCGCCTTTGTGGCGGTCAATTCCTGGCAGGCGGCGCTCTTTGCCCTGCTTTTTGCGGCGGTCAACTACGTGCTCGGCTTCTGCGTTTCCCGCACGGCCTTCCGTAAGCCCGCCCTGGCCTGCGCCGCGGCGGTCAACGTGATCGCCCTTGTCACCTTCAAGCAGCTTGGTGTGCCGATGCTCGGCCTGAGCTATTATCTCTTCTCCTTCATCGCCTACCTGGCGGACGTGGCCCGGGGCACGATCGAGGCGGAGACCGATCCGATTCGCTTCGCTTCGTTTACCTTCTTCTTTCCGAAGTACATTCAGGGCCCGATCGCCCGCTACGGCGAGCTGTCCGGCCAGCTTGACCGCCCGAAGTACTCTCTGGCGAACGTCCAGCTCGGTCTGACCTACTTCATCCTGGGCTTCGCCATGAAGATCCTGCTCTCCGACAAGCTGAGCGTCATGTGGTCCAACGGCTATTATTCCCTCGCCAGGATCGGCTATGACGCGATCTCCACCAAGCTGGCCTGGCTCGGCGCGGTGGATACCAGTCTGCAGATCTTCATCGACTGGCAGGCCTACACCTTTATGGCAATGGGCATTGCCGGGACCCTCGGCTACAAGCTGCCTCAGAACTTCAACTATCCCTATATCGCCCGCACCGTCAGCGACTATTACCGCCGCTGGCACATGACCCTGACCCGCTGGTTCACCGACTACGTTTACATCCCCCTGGGCGGCAGCCGCGAGGGCCTTTTGCGGACGATCCTGAACGTCCTGCTGGTCTGGCTGCTGACCTCGGTCTGGCACGGCAGCGGCCTTGCCCCCAAATATCTGTTCTGGGGCGTCGCCTTTGCAGCCGCCGTTTTGGTCGATCCGGTCTGGAACCGCCGGATCAACGGCAGGAGCCTGGAGACGGACCCGGAGGGCAGACCCACGCTTGCAAGTCGGCTCGTCGGTCATATCTGGCTGGTCCTGCTGATTCCGGTCACGGTCGTCGTCCTCTGGAAGCCCGCGCCCGGCCTGAACTTCATCCTCTGGGGCATGACCGTCGGCGTCTGTGCCGTGATCGAGCGGCTCTGGCGGACCTTCGTCGTCAACCGCTTCCAGATCGGCAAGCGCCTGGAGAATCAGGGCGTGATCGGCAAGGTCTGGAAGGTCTTCGTCTCCATCCTGGCCCATATCTGGGTGCTGATCCCGATCATCGTAAGCTGGGTCATGTTCACGATCCGCGATCTGGACGATCTTGCCCTCTATCTCAGCAGGCTTTTCCCGGCATCGGGCAAGTCCGCCGGGATGGACCCCAACGACTTTGCCACGTTCTGGAAGAGCGTCGGCCCGGCGATCATCGCCGGCGTCATCCTCTGCTTCCCCCTGCCGGAGACGATCATCCGCCGCGTCGGCAAATCCAAAATCGGATCCTGGGTGCTGTCCGTGCTGTTGGCAGCGCTGTTCTGGTATTCCGTCTACGTGCTCACCCAAAAGGGCAGCGACCCGATGGGCTACGCCGCCTTCTGAAAAAGGAGAATCCCATGAAAGAAAGATACGAACGCGGCGGTCTTGCCGCCATCCTCAATGAAAGCCCGCTGATCCTGACGATCATCGCCGCCGGTCTGCTTTTCCTGCTCATCACCGGCCTGCGCGGCTGCTCGAAGTCCGAACCGAAGACGCCCGCCGAGCCCGGCGCGCCCGTCGTGACCACCCCGGCCCCCGTCCAGACCACGGCCCAGCCCGACTCCCAGCCCGTCTCCACCGAAACGCCCGCTCAGACCACCGTGCCCGTGACGACCGAGGCTCCCGTCACCGACGTCCCGACCACCGAAGCGCCCGACTATCCCATCGGCTTCACGACCGTGGATGAATCCTACTTCTCCGACGCGCTCTTCATCGGCAACTCCCTGACCGACGGCCTCTGCCTCTATGACCCGATGGGCAGCGCAAAGCATTTCTCCGCCGCTTCTGCCACGATCTTCGGCATCCTGGATATGACCGACGAGTTCTACGGCTACCGCGGCCTGCGCGCCCTGCTCCAGGGCGAGACCTTCGGCAAAATCTATATCAAGCTCGGCATCAACGAATGCGGCTATGATACGGACGCGTTCATTAACCAGTATCAGTCCGTGCTCAACGAGATCCGCAGCGCTCAGCCCGACGCCATCATCTATATCCAGGCGATCCTCTACGTGACGCAGAAGCACGAGGCAAGCAATCCGGTCTTTGCCACCTCCGGCATCATGGAGAAGAACGAGCGTCTCAAGCAGCTCGCGGAGGAAAACGGCTGCTATTTCCTGGATCTGACCGAGGCCTATAACGACGGCACCAACCACATGCCCGCCGACTGGACCGGAGACGGCTGCCACCCGAAGGCAAGCTGCTATAAGTATTGGCACCAGTACCTGCTGGAGCACGCCATCGTGGACGCCGCCCACCCCTGGGCCGTCTCCGCCGACTGAGACCGATCACCCAACAATAAACAATCGCCCGGAGGGCGGTGGAAGGAAGAACCTCCCATCGCCCTCCGGGCGATTTGTTTCGCTTCACGAAACCGGGCGCTGGGTACGCGCCCCTACGCGCCCGCCGATGCGCTCCAACGCCGTAGGGGCGCGTATCCACGCGCCCGCCGATGCGCTCCAACGCCGTGTTCCCCAGATTGATCCTCCTGTAATGGCCGCGCAGGTGCGCGGCCATTACAGTGTGTGGTTTATTGCTCGCCCACCACGTCGCGGTAGAGGAAGGTCACGACCTGGCCGCGGGTGCAGGTCTTCGCGGGGGAGAATTTGGTCTTTGAGGTTCCCTTGGTGATGCCCTTTTCAACGGCCCAGAGGATCGCATCGTAGCTGTAGCTTGTTTCGCTGACGTCCTTGAAGGGATTCGCGGCGGAGGTCGGCTCCGGCTTGCCCTCGGCGCGCCAGAGGAAGGTCACGACCTGTTCGCGCGTGCAGGCGTCGCCGACGCCGAACTTTATCTTGCTCTTGCCGTTCGTGATGCCGTTTTCCACGGCCCAGAGGACGGCCTTCGTGTAGTACGCGTCAGCCGGAACGTCCTTGAACGGATTCTGGGTGTTCTTCGGCTCCTCGCAGCCCTTGGCCCGCCAGAGGAAGGTCACGACCTGCTCACGGGTGCAGGTCTTCGCGGGGCTGAACTTGGTCTTGCTCGTGCCGGCGGTGATCTGCGGATCGTGGTAGAACGCCCAGAGGACCGCGTCGTAGAAGAAGTCGCCTTCCTTCACGTCCACGAAGGGATTGACCAGACCGGTCGCCGGGATGGTTTCCGTCTTCGTGTCTGTGTAGGTCACGCCGTCGAATTCGACGGCGGCGGTGTAGGTGCGGACGCCGTCCTCGGTCATGGTCGGGGCGGTCGTCACCTCTGCGGTCACAACTGCTTCCTTGGTCTCGACGTGCGTCAGGTCCTTGGCGCAGATGCGGGTCGCGGTCGCGCTTTTATAGCCGTTCCAGGTGAAGGCGGGCTCGCTCCAGCCGTGACCGGTCGCAGGGATCTCATAAGTCCGGACGTCGGTGTATTCCCGTTCCCGGAAGGTCACTTTTGCAGTGTTCTCGCGCAGGCCGGGGGTCTCGCAGCCGGGCTCGGTCCTGACGACGGAGCTGATCTCCGCGTCCAGCGTTTGCTGGATGGACGCGTCCTGGTTCGCCGTGAAGGTAGCCGTGGCAGCGCTCCCGTCCTCCGCCCATTCCCAGGTCGGCTCGCCCCAGGTGTAGCCGGTGGCGGGAATGGTCTCCGTCTTCGTGTCCGTGTAGGTCACGCCGTCAAATACGACGGAGGCGGTGTAGGTCCGGATGCCGTTCGTGGTCGGGGTCGGCGCTTGCGTTACCTCCTTCGTGACGGCGGCATCCTTCGTTTCGGTGTGGCTTGCGTCACGCTCGCAGGTCCGAGTCGCCTTGGCGCTTTCATAGCCGCTCCAGGTGAAGACGGGCT